>CANQOQ010000012.1 GCA_947625495.1 Candidatus Gastranaerophilales bacterium
TATTTTGCTTCTACATTTTTATAATCTAAACGAGCAAGTCTTTTTATAAAATCTTTATTTTTATAAATTTCACTTAATGGAACTCCGTTTGATTTAAATAATTTAGTTATCTTTATTTCGCCAATTTTTTCATTAATTTTATTGCTTATTGCATTTTCTGCATTTTCAGCATTTTGAGTTTTTTTTGTGAAATACTCTATGCCATAACTAACTGAAGTCGGTAATGGATTGAGTTTTTCTCCTTTATTATTTGAAGGTAAAACTTTACTTAAAAATTTATCAGATACCGAAAAATCCTTATTTCCCGAATAATTGCCGGATATTTGCCCAATTTTTTGTATGAACATTTTACTTTCCTTTTATATTATTAAAAAAATTTTTTACTTTAAATTGCCTAATTTTTAACATATGTAAATGAAAACTTGCAGTTTTATTGAATTTCCACAAACAAAAACTTGAAATATTTCTGTTCGCTAAAAAATACAAGAGAAAGAGGTTGTACAAGGTGAATTTTAAAACAATACAAGAATTTCCCTTATTTCTTTTGGTAAAATAATCTAGAATTCTATAAATCTAAAAATTTAAAATCCGTCTCATTATTTGTTTTACACAAATGGCAAACCACACAAATTTATATTAAAAAAGAGGCTTATCAGATGCCTCTTAGATAAATGGTGGGCCATCCTGGACTCGAACCAGGGACCTTACGCTTATCAGGCGTACGCTCTAACCACCTGAGCTAATAGCCCTTGACTTATTGACTATATAATTACACAGACATATTTAAAAATCAAGCATTAATCTTCTTTTAATGGTCTTAATAATATTATGGAATTCAAGTTTAACTGTAAAAATTCATGAACTTCAGCTTTTCTGTTTGGGAATTCTCTATGAACTACTTCACAATTTTTAATTGCAACAAACCTTTTTGAACCATTTAATATATCAGAAAGTACTCTGTTCTTTCTGCCTGTTTTGGGCATAAACACATTCCCTTTTATTTGGTAATCTTTTGTTATTACAAGAACTCTTTCTGACCAAAGTCCCGTAATAAAACTATTGTCTTCATTTATATCATTTTCATCATACATATTTTTTTATGTCCTTTCACTACACTGTATATGATTGGAATAACGGCAAATATAAAGATAACGCCAGAAAACAAACTACTGCACCTATAAAAATTAACAATACAGGTTCTATTAATTTACTTATTGTTTCTATAATTAAGTCAAGTTGCTTATCTATGTGTTGAACAGCTTGAAGCATCAATTCTCCCAAACGACCTGATTGTTCACCTGTTGCGACCATAAACAATATCATCTTTGGAAATATATTAGCAGCTTTCAAAGAATCGGATAAGTGAACCCCTGACTGCATTTTTTTAATTGATATTTTTATTGCATCCTGCATAATATAATTAGACAATGTAGTTCTTGAAAGGTATAAACACTCAATGATAGGTATACCGGCATCATACGCAATTTGAAGAACCGTTAAAAAGTTTGAAAAAGCAGCCGCTTTAACCAAATCACCTATTAATGGTATTTTTATAACAAAATCATCTATTATTCTTTTTGATGGTTCCCATCTTAACAGATATGTAAAAGAAACTATCAATGTAACAATTGAAATAGGAATAGCAATCCATTTATCTTTTAAAAATTCACCTGTATCTATACAGAACTGAGTTATAAAAGGTAATGCTTTTCCTTGCTGTTCAAACATTTCTTTAAATGCGGGGAATACAAACATTAACATTACCAAAACTACTGCTATTGCCAGCAATACAACAAACACAGGATACGTTAAAGCCGATATTACTTTACCTTTAATATCACCTTGTTTTTGTAAAAGCTCAATTAAACGTTCAAATGTTTTATCTATTTCACCTGAATCTTCACCGGCTTTTGCTAAACCAATATATACCTGACCAAATAAATTTGGATATTTAGATATTGTATCAGATAATGTATAACCTGCAATAATCTGTCTTTTTATCTCGCCTGCCAAAAGCCTTACATTTTTTGTGGCTGCATCTTTTTCAATAAATACTAAACTTTCAATAATCGGCAGACCTGCTTTATTTAAAGTTAAAAACGTTTGTGTAAAATCAATTTTCTCTTTTAATTTGAGTGATTTTAAAGAGAATGAATTATTAATAACATTTGCACCTGATAATTTTTGTTTTACATTTAAAAGTTTATAACCTAAATTTTTAATTTTCACACGTGCTTCAGCTGTTGATTTGGCATCAACAGTACCTTTTATTACTTCACCATTCCATTTTTGTGCTTCATACTCATATCTGGTCATATACTAAGCCTCACTCTGTAACAGGTCCTAATACACGTAAAAATTCTGAAATAGTAGTATTACCCTCAATAATATGTTTCAAACAAGCTTGATGTAATGTCTTCATTCCTGCACCTACGGCAACTTCTTCAATTTGAACATCATGCGCACCTTGTGCAATCAATCTTTTTATTTCTTTTGTTATAGGCATTATTTCATATACACCAAGTCGTCCCAAATACCCCTCGAAGTTACACTTTTCACATCCGTTAGGTTTATATATAGGTGTTTTCATAAATTTCTGTATTTCTGCTTCATTACCTGCAACAACTTGTTCTGCTTCTTCTCTGGTTGGGAAATATTGAGTTCTGCAGTGAGGACATAGTTGACGAACAAGTCTTTGTGCAATTATACCAACTAATGTTGATGAAACTAAATAATCTTTAGCACCCATATCTATTAATCTGGTAATTGTAGCCGCTGAAGAGTTCGTATGCAGAGTTGACAGAACAAGGTGACCTGTAAGAGCAGCTGATATAGCTGTTTCAAGAGTTTCCAAATCACGAATTTCACCTACAAGTATTACGTCAGGGTCCTGTCTTAAAATTGCACGCATACATGATGCAAATGTTATACCTGCTTTTGTATTTATTTGAGACTGATTTATACCGTCTATTCTAATTTCAATAGGATCTTCAATGGTTGTTATATTAATTTTTTCACTATTTATAGCTTCTAATAAAGTATATAAAGTAGTAGTTTTACCTGAACCGGTAGGACCTGTTGTCAGTATTATACCGTTTGGAACACTTTCCATTTTTTTTATCAATTCAACATCTTCAGGGAATGCACCTTTAATAGTCAATGAATCAGTAGAATTTGACATGGAAACAGCAGGAGCAAGAATTCTGATTACCATTTTTTCCTGTTCACCAACAGCCAATGTATTAATTCTGAAATCATAATCTTTATCTTTATATGTTATAGAAAAAGAACCGTCTTGAGGTCGTCTGTGTTCAGCAATATTCATTTTGGATATTACTTTAAGACGCGTTAAAATAGCCGATTCACTATTTTCGGGAAGTTTAAGCATTTCATGTAAAATACCGTCTTTTCTGTATCTTACACAATAACCGTCTAATCTCGGTTCAATATGAATATCAGATGCACCCATATCAATACCATCTGATATCATTTTGTTTACAAATTTAACAACAATACTTGAATCATCTTGAAGCTCTTTTCGTGCCTGCTCAATTATTGTATCTTCTCTTTCTTCATTCTTAGTCTGACGTTCAATCCTTCTTATCATTTTGTTTGTAGATTTTTTTTGTTCAGAGAACATATTCTGCAAACACATCATAAACTCGTAATGAGTTATAATTAAAATGCTGGGCTTCAAACCTGTTAAAAATATAATATCATTGATAACTTTCTTATCGTTAGGATTTACCATACCAACAACAAGAACTTTATCATCATAACTTATAGGAATAACTTTATTCAATCTTATAAAGTCTTCAGGCAACATAGAAGCAACCTGCTCTGATATTTTTAATTGATCGGAAGCAACAGCTTCATAACCTTGTTGAGCTGTTAATGCTATTTTAAGATTGTCTAAAGTAATATATCCCTTCTGTACAAGCATTGTACCAATAGGAATACCATTTTTCTTGGAATCAACCAGAGCATTAAATAATTGCTCTTGAGTTATAAATCCCATATCTATTAAGATTTCACCAATTTTTTTTACAGGAATACCTGTATTCACAGGTGCTTTGGCATCTGAAATATTCTCATTCTGATGCTCGTCTGAATCTTTGTATGTTATTTCATGCGAATCATCAGGTTTAATATTTTCATCTATAGACTCAGCCGGATTTTCTAAATTTGTATATACATAACTAATTATCTCTTTAAATTCATCTTCTGAAATCTGTTTAAAAGATATATTACTGTTATTTGAAATATCCTGTATAACAGGTCTGACTGAATCCAAATCTGTTTTTTCTGTTACCACTGAAAAAACAGAACCTTTTGCACAGCGAATTGGCATGTACATTCTATTTGCCATATCCTGAATATTAAATTTAGATATTAGTTCAAAATCTATAACTTGAATTAGTTTATTAATAACTTGGTCTGACACTTATGTAATTCCTACAATTCTGCAACATCTTCCGTATCTTTGATTATTCTTGGAGTTATCATTATTAACAATTCTTCTTTTCTTGTATGTTTATTTTGATTTCTAAAGAAGAAGCCCAATACAGGAATATCACCTAAGAGCGGAAACTTACCGGTATAGCTACTATCTTCTTGTTGAATCATACCGCCTAATAATAGTGTTTCTTCGTCTTTAATTCTGACATTGGATAAATCTAAATTATGTCTTTGAAGTAAAGTAGCAGCTGTATATGGTACACCTTCATATTCATCGGTTATTTCTCTATATATGGAAGCGTAATTTGGTTTCAAATTTAAAGAAACATACCCATCAGGACTGATAAACGGAGTCAGTTCAAATTTAATACCGTTATCTTTTGCAACGTTATACGTTTTTTGTACAGAAGAATTACTCATAATACCAATAGTAGTATTTGACAAAATTTGGACTGTCGTAGAAGCTATATAATCCTGCGTAAGGTCAATTGTTGATTTTTTACCGTTAGTAATAACTATTTTCGGATTAGCCAGCATTCTAGCTTTATTATTCTCTATTAAATAAGAAATAGTTTGTCCGAGCATTCTTGCACCTTGACCGTTGCTTGGACCATGCCACATGTATTGACTTGTATTAGTTTCACCGCCGGTAAAGTTAACGTTAATATGTTTACCGTTTAATACCCAATCATTATTGAAAGTTCTTGATCCGTCTTCTGTAAGAGCTACGATAGAGAGTTCAAGATAAGCCTGAGGCTGTTTTCTGTCATTTTCAATAATAAAATCATTAACCATTTGAACTTGCTGTTCACTTCCGCCAACCATTGTAAGCGTTCCTAATTCAGGCTGTACATAAATGATTAGTGTTGGTTTTGCTCTATATGAGTCCAAATTAGTTGTTGAAACAGAACTTTTTAATGTACAAGCAACCATACCGCCGCCAAGAGATAACGTATCCGATGTTGACTTATCAGGTGCCGTTTTCATTTGAAATTCCGCATTTAATTTTGCTTTATAAGAACCTGAAGTTGAACCTTCTTTAGATAATGAACCTGTAAAAGGAAGCTGAAATAGTGTTTCACATATCATCTTAGCCATTTCAAAAGGTGTTGTATGGTTTACTCTGTATGTAGTCATTGTCGGTTTTTTATCAAATTTATCAACAATCTTTTTTGCCAATAAATAATCATTTTCGGTACCAAAAATTAAGAGTTCATTTTTATCGGCATTTGTAGTTACTATAGGACCAAAAGATAATCCCGGAGTATTTAGTGAAAATACATTAGTATTTAAAAAATAAGCAATATAAGCAGCATCTGCATATTTAACCGGTATAATCGTAATATTATCTTTTGATAAATTCAAATTTTCAGAACTGTTTGTTGATACAATTAATAAAGTTTTATCCTTAATAACATACGTTAACCCGCACATTTTCATAACCATTTTAAATGCATCTTCCAAAGATACATCAACTAAGTCAAGAGTAACTTTACCTTTTGCCGATTCATGGAAAACAATATTTAAACCGGCTTTATCCGCAAACATTCTAAGAACTTGCTGAACATCTGTATTTCTTAAACTAAGATTTATTTTTTGTCCGTTATCAACGAAATTAATATCTCCTTCAAGAATTATTTTGTCTCTGACGTCATAATCAGTTCTGACATCAGGAGTACCAAGGTCATATTCAAGAGGAGCCGCATTTGCCATATTTGTTGCAAGTAACGACACACATCCTGCTACAAACAATAATTTTGATATGTTTTTTAATCTAATCATAATATATATTCTAACTCCTCTAATTAATTCTTGTATCTACCAGCAAATTTCTTTTCCAAATTAGCAACATTACTTTGTTTCTCCAGCTTTCCTTTTGTAAAAAGCTCACCTACTGAAGCAACATAATGATTATTTTTATAACTAATTTGAACTTTATCTTCCGTAATAGACTCTATTTTATAACCGGAAATAACATCACCGACTTTAACAAATGAATCCACACCATTTAAATTAATAATGGCAGAAGGACTTTCTTTATCAAATAGAATACCCGAAATTTGAGTATTTAGTAATTTTACAAGATTTTCATCAGGAACCGAAGCTGTAGGCGGTTCTATAATTTCAAAAGGTGTATCATTAACCAAATATTTAGGTTTGGGCGGTTCCACCACAACAGTTTCCGTTTTATAAACCGGCGGTTTAAACGGATTTGAATTAACTACTTTATCATAAGAAATAATAATATCGTTATTTTCCTTAGACGGATCAAGAGATAAATTTTCAGAAGATTTATTAAACATATCTTCACCTGTTACAGGAGATGAATCCGTACTATCTTTTACACTGGCAACAACTTCGCCTTCATTGCCCGTAGTAGTAACAGTAGCTTCACCATTTGATTGATTAAAATCAACACTCATCATATCGGAAGAATTTCCGCCTGCCTGTTCAAAGAACATATCACCCATATCTTGTGAAGACTGTTGATTTTCACCGTCATTTTGTTGTTGTTCTATAACAGTCTGATCTGCAGATAAACCGCCATCATCAGCATTTTTATTTGCATTCATTTTGGATACGAAAATAGCACCCGCTACACCTATCAATAAAAGTGCAATTATTATTAAAGGCAGCTGATTTGTTTTTTTCTTTTCAGAAGCATGACCATAATCATCATCTTCTTCGTAATCATCTTGTTCAGAATATTCTTCTTCGTAATCATCCGTAGTTGATGTTTGTTCTTCTTCCGAATATTCCATATCATCCCACTGTTTTTCTTTATCTACCATATTTCTCACTCTTTATTCCGAATAAGTTTCATTTATATTTTACACACATTAGTTAAAATGGGCAAATATATAATTTTTGTAATATCTTATCAAAAAATAAGAACTATAACAACCAGTTTAAAATGTTTTGACAGTTTTTACGTCAATCAAATGCATGAATTTTTATTTAAAAAATTTAAAAAATAAAAAGGCGGCACCCAGATTCGAACTGGGGGATAAAAGCTTTGCAGGCTTCTGCCTTACCACTTGGCCATGCCGCCAAAACTAAAATAGCGGAAGACGGGACTCGGACCCGCGACATTCTGCTTGGAAGGCAGATGCTCTACCAACTGAGCTACTTCCGCATTTAAAGAAGTTTTGCTTCTTTTATATACTAACTGAAAAGTTTTTATTTCGCAATAATAAATTTATATATTTTTATAATACTGTGTGTATAGCCAGATAAATTAATAAAGCAGCCCCAATCCTCTCTAAATAAGCTGTCGGAATTTTTTTTAACGGAGATGATATCCAAAATCCCGTAAAAGAATCAATAAATGTTATAATCCCGATTGACAATGAAGAAGCCAATATATTGGTTTGCGTTAATTCTAAATTTATACCTGCTGCAAATGCATCAATACTTGTTGCTATTGAAAGACAGAATATGCAAAATAACGAAATACATTTTTTTTGAGACTCTTCTTTTTTATTAAAAGAACTTTGTATGAATTTTAAAGCTAATATCAAAAATATGGAAAAAACAATCCATTTCGAAATTATTTCAAATTTAAAAAAAGGAAGTGAAATAAAACCGGCACCTAAAACAGGCATAAGAAACTGAAAAAAACCAAAAGCTATAGACAGCATTAATGAATTTTTCAGCCTGTTCTTATTTATTATCAATCCGTAAGAAAGACATACAATAAAAGCATCTATAGACATAGCAACAGAAAGTATAATTATTTCAAAATTAGTCATAAATAAAATTTAGCATAAAAAAAACCGCTTTTGTTAAAGCGGTAAATAAGTGTTCTCTTTCCCTGTAAAATTTATATACAAGCTTAGGCTTGAACTGCATCAGAAGAAGCAGATTCGGCTTCTTCGGCAGCTTTAGCAGCTGCTTCTTTTTCTGCTTGCATTTTTGCCTGTGCTTTTTTAGATAATTTTTCTGTTTCTTTTTTTACATAATTCAAAGTGCCGTCTTCCCTGCAGTTGTTAATTAAGAACTGAACGGTTTCAGTAGGCTGTGCACCTTTTTTTATCCAATCTAATGCAGATTGTTTATCTAATTTCATTTCTTTGGTTTTAGGATTATAGAAGCCCAATTGTTGAATGGGAGCAGTTTCTCTTTTCGTTGTAGAATTTAGGACTACAACTCTATAAACTGGATTCTTTTTATAACCTAATCTTCTTAATCTGATTTTAACCATTGTGGTATATTTCTCCATTTTAATATGCACTATGCCGGATATCCGGCTTGCAGCCGTTAAACTTAAAGGATTAAAAGAGGATTCCTTCTCGTTCTTCTTTTATGAAATCACAAGCAAAATAAATAATCAAGTCGTTTTTTTTAATTTTTGTAACTAATCTTAAAATTATGTTATAATCAGCCTATATACAGGAAGAAACAAATGTATAATTTTTCCGATATTAAATTATTTGTTAGTGATTTTGACGGTATATTTACGGATGGTAAATTAACCGTGTTTTCTGACGGAAGAACTGCGAAGCAGATAGATTATAAAGACATTATGGCAATAGCGAATTTAATAAAAAAAGGAATAAAATTTGCCGTAATTTCTGGAGAAAGTTCTGCGGCTATAGATATTTTAAAAGAAAAATTTTCCCAAATAGAAATCTTTCAAAATGAAAGAAAAAAATTTAAAGTTTTAAAAAATTTAATGGATAAATATAACATCTCAAAAGAAAATACACTATATATCGGAGATGACATAAATGATATAGAGTGTTTGGAATATGTAAAATATGCACTCACGGTTCCAAATGCACATGAAAGTATAAAAAGAATAAAAAATATTATTATAACTCAAAATTCCGGCGGAAATGGGGCCATAAGAGAAATCACCGATTGTATACTATGAAAAATTTTATTAAACAGATATTAAGCAAAATAGATAAACTTGATAATTATACATCTTCATATATTAAGCATTCCAACAATATAGAAATACCGGCACTTGCATATACAAACTGGGGAATGTATCTTGCCGAATTAAAAGATTATAGTTCGGCAATAGAAAAACTTGAGACTGCAGCTATAATGTCAAACCAAAATCCAAAGCCTTGTATAAGTCTTGGAGTTATTTATGCCAAAATGAAGAAATATAAAGAAGCCGAAACCGCATTAAAAAAAGCAATAGAAAGAGACACACAAAATCCTTATACATATTGTGTTCTAAGCAGTGTACTTGTTGCAACGGATAATTATGAAGAAGCTGAAGTAAATTTAAAAAAAGGATTAAAACTTGCGCCTACTGATTCCGAATTATACTTGAATTATGGAATTTTATATACCAAACAGCAAAAAAAATTAAAAGCAATAGAAATGTTCAAAAAGGCAAAGTTTTATAATCCCTCTAATTTACATGCTTATTTTCTTTTAGGCGTAATGTTATTTGAGACAGAACAAATTGCCGATGCTTTTTGTGAATTTAAACAACTGCAGAATCTGAAATCAGATTACAAAAATTTAAACTACTATCTTGCCTTATGTTACAAAAAGGAAATGAATTATACGGCAGTAATGGAATATGCCCAAAAGGCACTGGATGAAGAACCCGATAATCCTTCCGTTCATATTTTACTCGCACAGAATTATATAATGCTGAAAAAAGAAGAAGAAGGTTTAAATATTTATAATAATGCCCTAAGATTGGGTATTGATGATTTTGAATTTTACTTATCCTGGGGAATAACACTTTTAAAAGTAAATAATATAGAAGAAGCGAAAGAAAAATTATTTAAAGCTTTGGAAAAGAAACAAAACGATTCAAATACGTTATATCGTCTGGGGTGCTGCTTTTATAAACAAAATAATTACAGTGAGGCTGAAAAATACTATAAAAAAGCTATAGAATCTGATTATAATAACTCTATGGCATATTCGGATATCGGGATATTATATTATGATCAGGGGAAATATGATGATGCAATTGAAGCATTTTTTAAAGCCATAAATATTTCATCTCAAAAATCATTTTTATATTTTTATGTAGCAAATTGTTTTTACAAAAAAGGCAGATTAAGAAAAAGTATAGATTATTATGAAAGAACAATAGAATATTATCCTACGCATACGGAAGCTTTAATAAACTGTGCTGTGACATATTTAGAAATCGGAAATAATAAAGAGGCACTCAGAAAAATAAGAAATGCATATCAAATTAACAGAGACTCGGAAAAAATATTAATTATATATGCATTTATAGAATTAAAATCCGGATTATACAGCAGTGCCACGGAAAAAACTGAAATTTTGCTGAATAAATATCCTCAAAATACGGGAGCAAAATATATAAAAGCCCAGTGTTTAATTAATCTGAATAAACCTCAAGAAGCTTTAAATATATTATATTCTTTAACTGAAGAAGAAAGGAACTCTAATATATGTATATATTTAAGTTATCTTGCATACAAAATACTTGTAGAAGACAATCCGTCGCATTATAATGAAAGCATGCTCAATTTATACGGCAGTAAATTAAATGAAATCAAAACAGAAATCACTCCGTTAAATGAGTTATCAAAATATATAAACAAGGCTTTAAACATTAATAAAGGACAGAGTAAGTGGGAATAATAGTACAAAAATTCGGCGGAACCTCCGTAGCAGATCCTAATAAAATTCATAACGTAGCAAATGCGGTTATAAAAGAAAAAGAAAACGGAAACGACGTTGTAGTTGTTGTATCTGCAATGGGTCATACCACGGATTATTTAATAAAACTTGCAAAAGAAGTAACAAAAAATCCGGATTCACGGGAAATGGACATGCTTTTATCAACAGGCGAGCAAGTTTCAATAGCATTATTAGCTATGGCAATTCAGTCGCATGGTTATAAAGCAATAAGCATGAACGGACAGCAGGTAGGAATAATAACAGAATGTATTCATTCAAAAGCAAGAATTGTTGATATCAAGACAGAAAAACTTCATAAATATATAAAAGAAGGGAATATAATAGTAGTAGCAGGATTTCAAGGAGTAACACCCGATGGAGAAATAACCACATTAGGAAGAGGCGGTTCTGATACTTCGGCTGTTGCGATTGCAGCAGCACTCAATGCCGAAAGATGTGATATATATACCGATGTAGAGGGTGTTTATGCAACAGATCCTAGAATTGTTCCAAATATACAAAAAGCAGATGTTATATCGTACGAAGAAATGTTAGAACTTGCAAGAGTAGGAGCTAATGTACTTCATCCCCGTTCAGTTGAAACGGCGAAACAATTTAACGTACCGTTAAGAGTTCGCAGTTCTTTTAAATTAGATAACCTCGGCACTTTAATAATAGGAGTTGAAAATATGGAAATATATAAACCGGTAGCAGGTGTTGCTTCTGATTGTTCACAGGTAAGAATATTACTTTCAAATTTACCTGATATTCCGGGAACTGCAGCAAAAGTATTCGGAGCGTTAGCAAAAAATAATATAAGTGTTGATATGATAATTCAATCACTTGCAAGTAACGGTACAAATTCAATTGCATTTACTGTTAATGAAGAAGATTTAGATGCTGCAACAGATATTCTGAATGAAGTAAAGCAAGAAGTTAAAGCAGGTGAAATACTTATTGACAGAGAGATAGCAAAAGTTTCTATAGTCGGTGCGGGTATGGTTGACAGACCCGGAATTGCAGCTGATATGTTTAGAGCTTTAGCAGAAAATAACATCAACATTAAAATGATATCAACAAGTGAAATAAAAATAAGCTGCTTAGTTGAAAAATCAAATGCAAATTCTGCAATTAAGGCATTATGCAGAGAATTCGGATTGGAAGCAAAAGAGATAGCAGTTGTAAAAGGCGATTTACCTGATGTATAGAAATTAAAAAAGCCGATTAGACAATTTATCTAATCGGCTTTTTTAATTAATTTTATTTTTTAAGAAATAAATAAAGATTTTTCAGTTTGTCTTCTTTTAACTAATCCTTTAGAAATTTTACCATGAATATATATCCATTTGTCAAATTGTTCAGCAGCCAAATTAAAGTCAGACATATTTAGCAGCTTTAAAAGAGTTGATTTTTTAAAATTGCTTATTCCTATATTAAACGCAAAAGAAACAAGCGCATCAAATTGGTTTTGGTTAAGACTAACTTTTACAAGATTATTTATGGCATTTTCAAATATTATTAAATCATTTTTTAAAAGATTCAAAGCAGTTTTTTCACTAATACATTCATTAGCCTTTACATTTTTAGTATGTCCGTAACCGATAGTCCAAACATTTGCAGGGCATAGATAAGCTTTTAATTTTAAACCTTCAAACTGTTTTATTAAATCTATTCCATTGCTTGATATTCTCACTATAAAAATCCTCCATACTATCAATACGGTGGTGTGCAGATTTAGTAGATTGTTCAACAACAGCCATTCTTTCAATAAGGTTGTTGTGTTTATCCTGTTTTATTTCAAGACGTTTTATTTGAGCTTCAATAAATTTTATACTGCAAGCTAAACCGCCAATAAAAATACCGGCACTGGAAACATTTATTATAATCAATAAAAGAAGTTCTTCGTTAATTAACATTTCCAGCTCCTGAAATTAATCATCTGAAAGATATCAACACACCAAGACATTATATTTGCTTTAAAGGTATTAGTGCCATTTTTTTTAATAATAAATCTGAAAATTAAAGTGGTTAAACGTCTATATTGCTTTATAGAAATTTGATTAGATAATATTTCATTAATAATAAAAGATTTAAATTCAAGCAAATAATCATGCACCATAGAAGCGGTTAGATAATCATTATCGGTTCTCGAACCTATAATCCGCCAAAAAACTCTGGGTATATCTGCCCCATTCCAAGTATAACCTTCATAAATTTTAAATTTAAAATTTCTGCATGTTGTTATTACTTGTACCGATAAAGGGTTATACAATTTAAACGGATATTTTTTCTTATTATTTTTAACCAATTTAGAATCATCAAAATAAATAACCCTGACTCTTACGTCAGGGTTATTATCAAAAATAACGTTTAAAACTTTTTCTTTTTTCATTAATTAACCTCAAGAAGTTTTGTATAATCTCCCGATTCAAAGAAATTATCAAGCTGTAGCTTAGAAAAACCAAGGATATTTCCTATTTTATCAATATAAGGGTTACCCCTGTAAAAGTTATTTGCTTTTAATTCAATTTTCAAGGCTTTTATATCCAAGTTTTCGGGAGGATTTGACTTAACAAGCTCAAGGATATCATCAAAGTCCATTCCTTTAGTTTTATAAATAGCCCTTTCTACATCGGCGGCAGTAAGATGAAGCATATTAATCCTCAATTTTTCCGCCTCTTCCTGATTTTTTTCATAATCGGGATCAAGCGTAATATCGCCGTCTTTAATGATATATTTACCATATTCAAAATCAGACGGAGCCTCTTTTACATTTTCATAGAATTCAGTTAATATGTTCTCTTTTTCCGCAGTAACTATATTGTTATCAACAATTGTATAATACATTATGTTTTCTCCTTCATTAAATATATTTTGAATAAAAATCTTCATAGTTCTTTTTTATTTTATAAAACATACATATATGAATTATGCCAAATACACCGGAAGGCACGTTATTAGTTAATCTTAATACATCACCTTTACAGACAGGGAAACAAAAATTCGTTTCGGGGCTAACTCCTGTATATGAAGTATCAACCATTCTGCTTTTTGCTGCAACTCTAACCTCATTTATTAAAACAAATAATGTATAATGGTCATTACTTGCAGATTGACCAAATGACAGATAAATCCAACCGGAAGCCGGCGCAGTAAATTTTTTAGCTTCGCCGCTTTTAAATTCACCGCCTATTCCCATATCTACACCCTTAGTATAATCAGGGAAATAATAACCGCCATCGTTATCCGAAAATTCTTTTCTATATAATTTTCCGGCATAATCCACCTTAAAATATTTAATAAAATTACCACTTCCGGCCGCTTTTTCTATTTTACCGATGTAACATATTTTTTGTATTTTATTTTCTTCATTAATACCAGCTATTTCAGTAATTAGGTTAGATTTTGCACTATAGTATTTAACATCTTTGCTTTTATTAATTTGATTAGGTTCAGGTATAAAATCCGTTTCACAATATAACCCGCCATAACCTCTAAATTTTTTATTTTTTTCTTTCATTATATGAAAGAAGCCGGTTCTTGAAGCTTCTTCATTCAAGTCATAAATGTTTACATCATCAGTAGTATAAATAATATTTTTGTAAGAACCGTCATCATTTAAACCGTCCGGAACAGTCATGGTTACATCAGGTAAGCTGAAAATTTTTCTGCCGAAAAATCCGAAACCGTTAAATACTTCGGCAACTGTTTTTTTCCAGCCTGAATATGCCATATTATTTTTAAACAAGGTATTTTTATTTTGATCGGTATCTACCCAAATAGGGGTACCATAAAGAACCGGAAGTGTAACAATGTCCCATGTTGTACCGGAGTCATAAGTAATTTTCAGTTCATTACCATTATCCCATAAAGCCAGTCCGTAATATGGAATTTTCTCCTTGTCCGGAGCAGTTTCTTGATGAAATATCCCTTCACTTGATACACATGTTTTAAGGCATTTAAGTTCAGGACAGTAAAACAAAAGCACAATCCTTGCAAAATTTACATCAAACGCCCATAAATCACCATTCCAAGGAGTATCGGATTCCAGAATTATTTTTTCAATACTTCCGTCTGATTTTGGTAAAAACACCTCACTTCCCGCTTTCAATCTAATAGTTCCTATTTCCTCATTAATTTCATACTTAATTCTCTGGGGCATTCTTAAAACACAGTTTGATATGTGATTATTATTAAATGTTTCTTCAAGGTTTCTGGCAATTTGTTTAACATTATCGTAAACTTCACCAGTATCATCAGAACATTTTTCGGTTTGTTTTAAATATTCTTTTGTTTTATTTTCACTTTTTTCAGTTTTTTCAGCCAATTCTTCAGCTTTATCAGCAGATTTTTTAGCATTTTCAGCTGATTCTTCAGCCTTCCCAGCTGATTCTTCAACTTTTTTTTGAGCCTCGTTTAAATTTTCAATAACCTTATCAGGGTTTACATTAATACCCTCATCAACCTTAACAGATCTGTCTATTTTACGGCTGAGCATTTGAATAATTCTGACTATATAGTCAAAAGTCCACTCCAGAACCTTTAAATTAAGATAAGAAGAATTCTCAAATTCACTTTCTTGTTTTATTTCAAGATTTAATGTAAGAGATAAAACCTCATCAGACTGTAATATGGAATAAGAAGAACTCTCTAAAGGGAATATAATATAACTTCCGTTTTTATTACCTATTTCATTAATAGAATAATCCACACCCAAAGTAAGATGATTTTTTATTCCTGAAGCAGAAATATGAACAACCGCAAGTTCTTCCGGATGTTCTATTAGAAAATCAAAATCAAAAATAGTACTGCTGCCGTTTCCCGCATAATTATTCACAGGACTTATTGATGATACTGTCATCTTTTTTTATATCCTCCTTTTTTTCTGTATTTTTTTCTTTTACATTTCTTTCCAAAATCAACTCTATGATTTTATTTTTCTTTTCCAAATCAGCTTCTTTGGAACTCATTTCTTTATGTTTAGCAAGTGTATTTATAAAAAGAGCAATTGAATCATATAATTTATCCTTATTTTTTATATTTGAATGCTCCAGTTTATTTAAAATATGTTTAAAATCGGAATAAATACATAAAAGATTATTATCGGATTCCTTTTGAAGTTTCTCAAAAAAATCATAATCAACCGAAGACAATAAACACCTAAAATCAGCTAACTGCTTAAATTTAAATTTAATGGGATTATCAATAAATTCCTTTAATAAATCAATGAATTGCGATTTATCGGTATAAATTAAATTATCTTTGGCAATTTTATAAATATAATCTTTTTGGGCTTTAACAGTAGATTTTTTTTGGCTTAAATCAATAAACAAAAGAGCTTTTTCAGGTTCATTTTCGGCTAAAGATATAATATTTTCCCAAGATTTAAGAGAATTTTCATATTTTTGCCGTTCGTCAATTTTCTTGTTTTGTTTCTTTAATAAATCGAGATAACAGCGAACCGAAGCTTCCAAATCAACATCATTAATAGCTGCAACCTCTTTATCTATTTCTTCATCTGAAATATTATAAGAACTGATTTCTTTAGCCCAATTAAATGCAATAATATTTTTCTTTAAATCATTAACATAATTATCAAGTTCAGTTCGGTATTCATCAGTAAGATAATCTTTATATTTTTCAAAATAAATAAAAAATTTAATATCCTTATCATTAAGAAATTCACGGATAATAGAATAATAAAATTTAGCAATAAAACGTGATTTTTGAGCTTGATAAATTTTCTCACTCCATTTTTCACGATTGCGCATAAGTCCAAGAATAGAAATGGCATTTTGAAAAGACTTTTTAATAATTTCAGGATTATTTTTATATAATAAAGCCCTTGAAACAGAAGATTCCAAGGCATCATCATAAACAGAGAGTTCCCATTCAAATAATTCTTTTGCTTCATAGTCAAGAATTTGTTTTTTAATATTATCAATTTTAAGTTTTTTAATTTGACAAACAGCTTCTTTAGATTGCGGAAGAACTAAATCCATTTTATTGATATTGGAATTGATAAATCTTTCAAGTTCTTCTATACATTCCTTGGATTTCTTTTTTACTTCAATTCCTTTCAAAGTAAAAAAACCATTTTGAGAGAAAAGGACTTCCTTTTCCCACTTATCAATAATATTACAAAGTTCAAGAATTTTTATTTTATCTGTATATTTATCATTTTCTGTATTTAAATTTTCATTATAATCAAAAGACTGAAGTTTATTAACAGTAAAAGAAGAATTTAAATTATTATTATAAATTTTATTTAATTTTTCCATATTGAACTCCTACCCTAAACCGGAAAAAGCAGAAACAGCCGAATTTACACCTTTTGATAAAAGGGAATTTCCTTTATTTTTATAACGTAATTTTGTATTAAAAGTATAAAGTGCAGCATTATTATATTGCTGCATGGCAGAATTTAAATAAGCTTGCGAACGTTTTTCAGACTCATTAAGAATATCCACGGCATTTAAATCGCCTTTAGTTTTTTCATCATCAATAAGATATAAAGCAGAAGTAGAGGAGGTAAAAATATTGCCTGCAGCAATATCAGTTTTAACGGAAGCCATATTTTGAATAGCTTTTAACCTTTCTTTTCTGGCACTTTCAATACCTTCCTGACGCTCAATAGCGGCATTACGCTCAGAAATTTTTGCCTGTTGAATAGTTTGTTGAACTGTATACAAACCGGCTTTTTTTTCGGCTCTTGCACTTGGGAGTTGAAAAACAGCTCCGGCAAGAAGAGATGTGGCTTGTAAAGCTTCTACTACACACATAAATAATTCCTTTCTAGGTAGTTTATCCGGATAATTTATAAAAGAACTCAAAATCATCAGGAACAAATAAATTTTTAGGATGAGGATTATCGAAAGAGAAACCAAGTTCTTTTAGCCATTTTTTTGCGCTGAGATTTGATTTATAAATATAGTTATACATAATATTATATTTTTTTGATGCTTGATTTATTTGTTCTTTAAGGTTTTTCATAAGAAGTTTTTTATTAAGATTGATATATTTAGAAGAAATAAGCCAAACACAGGCAACAGACGGACTAAGATTAATTATTTGAAACCCGCCCATAGCAATTGGAACAATTGAATTTATTTCATTTTTGCCATACAAGATATTTACTTGGGATTTTTTAATATTGGAAAAAGAAATATTTCTCCAATTTTTACCCCAAAGTGCTTTTAATTCTTCAGCATCTTCCTCACGCAAATTATCAAGAATAAACAGTATATCTTTAAAATTATCACATAATTTAATCATTAATATCAGCCACCGAAACATCCATAGAAATTGAATTAATAGTCAAAGGAAACGGATAAAGCTGTTTAATATGAACAACAGCTTCATCCGTATAATTAGAGAACGCATAAACATCCACATTACCGGAGTGTAAATAGTTTGAATCATTAATACTTTTAATACTTCTGGGATTTTCAACAAGCTTGGAATCATTACCGAGCATAAAAAAATCTTCTCTGGATTTATCAACCTGAACACTGATAGAATTAACTATTTTTAAAAGTCCGTGAGTATTTTCACCCTGCAAGTTAAGCGTTTCCAATTCAAATTCATAAGGTAATCCGGCTAAAATATTTGATGCGGGATAATCAAGCGATACAGAGCCATTTACTACTTTTTTACCTTTAATTATACTGTTATCAGCTAAAATAGTAATTTCTTCACCTTCCAAATGGTCCAATCCCGAAATTTTTTGAACAGGATTACCCTTATATTTTAAAGAGCAATCAAGGAAAATTCCATTTTCTGTTTTATCAACAATTCTTGAAGCCATACGTTCAATAAATCTTTTAGTTTTGCCGTTAATTTCACGTTTAACAACAAAATAAGGAACATCTTCAAAATTTTCTCTCACGACAGCAACAGCTTCAAATTTTCCTTTAGTATCATGCTGATGCCAGCCCGATACTTCCTGTTTTTTGTTATAAGTTAAAGCATTTAAAGTACCATCGGACATAACACACCATAAGATACGGTATGGTTCTTTGGAATAAGCCATATCAACAACTTGTTTACCCTCAAACAGATGATTAGCGAAAATAGACAGCTCCTCACCATCATAACTGTTAGACATATAAGTGTAGCCAAGGTCTCTAATAACTGAGCCTCCTGATTGAACAAATAAAATCATATTACCCGAAACAACCGGAGCAACATGGGAACACCCGTAAAAGCTTTGAGGAGAAGCAACCAAAGAAGAAGAAGCTGAAAAAGCTCCATCAGAACCGTTTAATTTCCACTCACCGCCTGAGGTTAGTAAAATCATATCATTCATTGCAATAATGTGTCTGATTTCATTAACTTCACGCTCTGACAGAGTAATATTAATAGAATCAGAAGCAGCCAAGGGTCTTGAAATATTAAAATTGTTATTAGTAGCGGTTTGAGAAGCAACTAATTGCTGCGGGCTGTTTTTTAGGCAGGCAAAAACTTTCCTTTGTTGAAAATAATTAACGCAGGCAGGGTTATTATTTTTTTCAAAAGGATTTGTAAAAACAGGAGCAGTTGATGTTAAATCAGGTTCAATTTTATCATCTTTAAAAGTAGTGGAAGAAGTAGTACCGACATAAGCAAAAATACCGTTGACACTTCGATAAATATTATATTCAACAGCACCTTGAACAGCAGAAAAATTAATAGTAATAAACTCGGTAGTACCCCAGCTTGATTCTATCTCGCCTTCAACACTAACCTCATTGGAACGGTTACTTTCTTCGTAAGAATCTGCTTTAACAGCAGTAACAACATATTTATAGGTATTAGGATGTTCCTTTCCGCCCGTCCAGCTTGCAGTAACATTTTCAGGAGGCAAAATTTGGGGTTTAAAATCAATAGCGGTTAAACTCCAGTTATAGTGAGATAATCTGGATAACTCATAAGGCTTGTAGTTATTATGACATAAAGTTAATACATCGGCATTTTGAGCATATTTAATGTTAAATAAGTCTTTAGAGAGATATGGAGTAGTTATTTCAACAGGTTTTAAAGTTTCCGGCGTTAGTATTTGACCTGCATCTTTAATAAATCTGGCATATTTATTACCGAGTTCTATAATATAAGTTTGTTCAGTATTAAAAGAAAAAGGAATAAGCCGAACGGGAGAAGAAGAATCTTTAACTTCACAAACGAGTTCCAGACCGGAGCGGTTACTAACACAGCCTTCAGCACGAACAAAACCGTTTTTAAGAACTTTTAAACCGACTTCATATTTAGCTAAATCATTTCTTGCATAAAGAGAAGGGCTTAGGACACCTCCCGTAAAAGATTTTTGAGTATATCTGACCATAAATATCCAATCTATCTGGCATCCAGCCAGCTGCAACTGTCATTATTTTTAATAAAACCTTCAGAAGCATTTAAGGCTTTTGCTTTAGCCAAAATACCGGTATAAATATTCAAACAATCACTTTGAATACTTCTGTTGCCGGTAATAGCGGGAGCGGATAAAAAAGCGAGATACCAGCAAAGCGCCATCACAAATTCGGTAGAGAAGAACACCTCATTATCAACAAGTCTTGTATATCTTAAGACACAAGGAGTAATATTAGTATTAATAACTTTTTGCCCTGTAGAATTTGCAGCAACTTCAAATTCTACAATATTATCATCCGCATAAGGAATTATTTCTCTTGAAAATACACAATCATTAGGATAATCATATTCATAAAGAAATTTAGGATTTTGAGGTATATTACCTGTTAAAGTAAGTTCTTTATAGGAATTAGCGAAGTTCCAATCAAAATCTTTAAGAACCTGTTCTTTAGCAGAATCATAATATTCATTAAGAATAACAGTATTTTTATCATTTTGATTAGCATTTTGAATGCTAACACTGACTCTTAAATTTTTAAGAGTGATATTAAAAATTTTTGCTTTGGTATAGTTCATGACAGCTCCCGAAATTAATAAAGAAAAGATATCCGGCATTCAAAGAAGTAAGGGGAAGAGCCGGATATCAAAGTATGTAACAAATAGAGGAATTACACGTTATGAAAACTCTGCTGATTAGAATCAACTATACCTGCAAGTATACTACCTTTAGTCGGAGCCAAATCACCCGATTTAGAAAGAGTATAATACAATCTCATAAACCCAAGATTACCTTTAGGCAGGAATTTAATATTAGAAACAGTTCCTGCTGTTAAATTATCAGCTGCTATAGTTTCATCAATCAAATCTACAGGTAAAGAAAATTCTTCTTCTTTACTTGTTTGAACAGAAATTTTTAAACTTGTTAAATTATCAAAATCCTCCGTAATCTGAATAAATAATTCAACGGGAGTACCAAAAGCAAGTTCTCTGTCACCGAAATATAAGACATTTTCCGATGCACCGTCTTCTAAAACCTTTTGATTATCAGAAAATATATTTTGTTCATCTAAAATCATCTTTATCTCCAATCTATAATTAAGATACTTTTTCTTCATTGCATAAAATTTGTTCACATTCACGAATCGGAATATTTTTGTAATGAAGAATATTTTCATTTAAATATTCTTTAATAGTGAAGTTAACATTAGTTTTAGCTTTTAATTGGGCTTCAAAATACATTAGAACTGAAGAATTGCAATAAATGAAAGTTTTACCCGTTTTAGCAAATCTTCTGATTTTGTAATAAGCTTTATTTAAGAGGTCTTCAATATTAACGGCTCCGTCACCTGCGAGATTAGAAAGACTAATATTAGCAATACGGCAAGTAGAACGCCAATCTCTAACAGATAAACCGACATCCATTTTATAATGATCCTGATAAACTTTTCTTTTACCGCCATCTGAAGTTTCGGTCAAAATACCGTCATCTTTGTGTTGTACACCTGCCATAGAGCCTGTAGGATATAGTAAAGAAGTATGTAAATCACCCCAAGTAACAAACCATATTGAAGTATTATCTGTACCTGTTCCGCCGGCATCTATAATATTAGAGCCGATTTTTTTAGTATCCTTGGAAATTTTAGAATAACGAACGGAAAGCCCGTCAAAAGCAGCAGCATTTTCTTTAATACTGCCGTAGAAAATAGTTTCCTGCAGTTTTTGATTCATTGCTTCTATGAAAGCAGAAGATTCAGACAACCTGAATAATTTAGGATTTTCACATTTATCAACCAAATCAACATCAATAATAGAATAAGTTTCAAGCATGCCTGTAACGTCTTTAACTTGTTCAGTAGTAGATTTAGAAGTAGGGACATAGCCGTATAATTTTCTAAAGACAGCAGAAGGCAGACCTGTTCTTATAGTAGTAATATGGCTGGAACCATCATTACATTGAAGAGCATTAGCATCTTGAAGTACTTCATTTGTTTCAGTCATCATTTCAATAATTTCGGCAGCGATTTTTCCGTTTTCGGTTCTTTTAAATCTGTCAGCCAAAGTTAAATAATTAGCACCTAAAGTAGCCATTTTTCATTTCCTTTCTAGATTTATGTTTAGTTTACATTGTAGGGAAAAGAATATCTTCCCTGTTTTCTTTAACAGCCGCAGGGGAATCAACGCCATAAATCGAATCATTAGCCATTTTTTTGCCGATGTTATAGAACATTTTAACGAATTTAGGATGGCAATTAAGACCGGTATCAGCCAAAATTTTTCTAACTTCGTCATCAGCGAATTCGGTATAAGCGAGATTTGCGGAATTAATTACTTTTGAAAGATTAACACCGCCTATTTCACTGTCTGAAGCGAGCATTTGCTTATATTTATTAATTTTTTGTCTGTTTTGTTCAGCTAAAGCATTAGAGAAATTAGAACCCATTAGCTTAGTAAGCTTCACCGCCATAGACATAAGCTCATTTGCCCCTTTTTGAGACAGATTATATTTTCCGGCAAGTTCGTTAAACTCGTTAAGTAATTCTTCGTTATAACAATAATTTTCAGGAAGTTCGACACCTGAATAATCATAAGTTTCAGGTTTACCAAAATAGCTTTCACCATCAGAAACAGGAGCTTCATTGTTGTTCAGAGAGGCACTTTCGCCCAAAGCTAAAGGAGCTGACGGCTCTTGTACAAATTGTTCTTCAAAATTCATTTTTTTTCCTTTCTTATAATAACCCTAACCTTGACATCAAGTCAGACCCATACGAATCTGTACCTGCAATATTTTTAATAATTTCAGAGCCTTCTTTAATCTGCTCAATAGCTTGTTTTTGAGACTCAGCTTGTTCTTGCTGCATTTTAATTTTTTCAACCTCACTTGTTGATACAATTTGTTCGGGAGAAATATTGGCAAAATCAGCATAATCATCAACAATTTTATTAGCATTAAGCTTCATTTTTAAAGAAGGATCCAAAGTCTGAGCAAGATTAATAGTAAATGTCGTAAATCTTTCCATAGCGGATATTTTAACAGCCTTTTGAGCCTGAGCAAGAGTTGAAACAAATTCGATATCAATATTAGCCCCCATAATTTCAACAGGCGGTTGAGGAATAACATTTAATTTGATACACTCAGCAAAAACCCAAGACATAATTTGATTAAGTCCGTTATGAATCTGTTCTAACAGAGGAGATAATAAAACCATTTTTTCTTCTTTAAGTTCATTAACCTCAGTAGCAGTACGTGAGCGTTCAGAAGTATTTAGAATCATAGCAAATAAATCGTTATAAAAAATTTCTTTAATAGATTCTTTTAATTTTTCAATAATAGAATCAACTTCAAGAACTCTCGGATTAACTTCATAAATAGGAGATAAGCCTCTGCCGTTTTCATCTTCCTCAATAAAGGCGGCAGGTGCATCAATCATTTTTTTATTTTTAAGACTTGCAGGACCTTTATATGTAGGACTAATCATTTTTTTAACGGCTTTACCTTCATCTAAAACCATACTCATCAGCTGTTTAACATCAGGCAGAGCATTAACCCCCGGGCATTCAGAGGGATAAACATCCTCTCCGTTGACTTCCGACTCAAAAACGGCATAAGGGAATTTATCAAACCCGCTTTTTGATAGGAATTTTTCCTCACCTGAAGTGTATTCATAATAAACGGAAATAAATTGTTTATCTTTAGCCCAGACAGAATCAGGCTTATAATTTCTATTAGGTTCAACAAAATGAACAACCTCAAATAAATCTTCATAACGATTTGAATGAATAGCATTTAGAACTTCTTTAGAAACATTTTGTTCACCAAACTGTTCATATAAATTACGTGCAGTTTCCATATAAACACGGCAAATAGTATCAACTTCACCTTTTTGATTTTTTGCAATTCTATAAGAACCTATAGGAAGAAGTGAACAGTGGAGAACCGAATCTTCATCATGCAAAAGAGCGAGAACGGATATTCCAAAGACACCTATTTGTTTATAAACAGAAGGAAGAATTCTATATAGATTAGAAGAATTAAAAATATCTCTAAAAATATTTTCTACCTGACTTGACCAGGTTTTAACCTCAAATCCGCACTCCTGTCCATAATTTCTAATTCTCACTTTAAACCAGTTAGTAGCAGGACTGGTAGCCCCCGACATCATACCTGAAGAAAAATTACGGACAGCAAGGAGCGGAGTAGAATCTTTAATTTTTTTATTTTTAGCAGGCTGTTTATTAACATTTCTGGCAAGAAATCTTACGGAACGAGGCAGAAAATAATCAGCAAGTTCCTGCCAGTCCTGTTTAAAAGAATTATAAGCAATATCCAGCTCATTTCTTCTCATATTAAAGTATTTTTTAGAATATTTAGCTTCTTCCATTTTATTCTCCCAAAAGTTTTTTCTTGGAAGAAAGCACTTCATCTTCAACTCCGTTATTAGACGTTTTAATATTTTCGGATATAATTCCTTTTACTCCCGATCTGTTGGCAGCAGTAGACTTTTGAACCGAAGCATCAGCTTGAGTTGCTGTTTTAATATCTTCGACAGGCGCAGGTGCTTGAATCTTAGGTGTTGAACACATTAGATTTTCCTTTCTTTTTTAACACTATAAATAGGACTGCTATTGCAGTCCTTAATTAAATTACTGTTTTATACAAAATTTATATTTATGAAATTATGTAATGATATAAAAATAATGAAATAACGAACACAAAAATTGTTTCCAAATAATAAAATTTAATAATTTTTTTCTTAATTTCTAATGTATAATCCCTAATTAATTTAAAATAATTAAAAATTAATAATGAAGCTAAATTTTCTATAGCAACAGCAAAAAGGGTATATATAAATATTAAAATTATATCAATAATATAGTCAGTACGAGAAAGAGAAATATTCATAAAATCAGTATCTCTAATTAAGTCTTTAGGCAAAATAAAATTCATTAATATAAAAATAAAAAACCCGAAATAAAAAAGCCAGCAAAATATTTTAATTAAAGAAAACAGAAGAATTTTAAATTTTGGAGTTTTAACTTTATTTTTAATCTTTCTAAATAACATAAAAGAAAGAATAGAAAATGAATTAGAAATAGAAATAAAAAACAAAATGAGAAATAGTGCAAAAGCTGGGTCTTGATTTTTTTGATACAGAATAATAACTATAATTGCATCTATTATAAATATACAGGGCAAAAGATAATTATTTTTTTCTTCAAGATAATAAATCAATCTGGTTGAAAAAAGTGATTGATAAGTAAGTAAATTTTTAAACAGGACTGAAAAAATAAAAGCTAATAAAAAAGCTGAAGAAATCTCTAAATTACCAAAGGAAGCGTTACCTATCAGTAAAAACGATATAAAACACACAACAAAATAAATTCCGATATTAGCTAAAATAAATCTGAAAATATGTACATCTTTACCGTTTTTTGTATTCATCTTAAATACCTTTCCGTTGTTTCTCTGTCTATTTTAACAGAATAAATCATAAAATATGGGATTAGAGTTCCGTTATCCTGATTTTCTTTTCCTGCCCATACAAAAGGGTTACTTGAATATTTATTAAAATCGTAAGTATCAATAATATAAAAAACGATTTCATTTTCGCCGGTTAAATACATATCAATGATATCAGCTTTACCGATTGCATTATGAAAGTTATTATCGGTAAATTGAATACTGTCTTTTTTAATATAACCATAGTTTTTCAAATATTCTTTATTTCTTTTGACAAACAACTTAACATCGGTATTAAGAGCAATACGTTTAGAGGTATAAGAATCATTATCAAAATAAATACCTTTAATATTTAGGTATTGAGGACCGAGTTGTTTTAGAATTTTATTTTTAACATGTTCTCTAAGGAAAGGAGAAACTTCCATATAAGAGTTATAAATAGTATGCTGCCTAGCATAAGGAGTATCAAGATAATGGTCGGCCAGTGCCATATAAAGATTTTCATCGGTTTCATATCCGCCTAACAATCTTGCCCCATATCTTCCAAGAGATTCATAATCATTTTTTATAATATTTCGGGCTTTATCATAAGTTAGTACTTTTAAATTATCAAAGACTTTTGTAGTAAGCGATTTTTTAGCAGGGACTTCAATTTTATCTATATTAGATGGTTTAGTATTAATATAATTAACAGGTTTATTTTTCACAGGTTGAATTTTTTTAGTATTTTGTTTTTTCTTGTCATCAAATACTGTTTTTCTTTCAGGCAGAGGTTGATTATAATTTATTTTCTGCAAAAATTCATCAGGCATAACAGAGAAGTCGAGTTCTTCCTCAAAAGAATCATCAGGATAATTAAAAAGAGTTTTAGCTCTTTTTTTAAAGTCAACTTTAGAGACATTACCATATAGAGTATATTGTCCGTCATTATTTTTTTTGCGGAAGTTCATAATAAACCTTTCTATATATATATTAAACCATAGCAAGAAAAATATACTAACATATTTTCCGATTTAATTTACAAAATTTACAATTAAAATAAAATGCAGGAATTAAGAATAAGGATCAAAATTGGCATCTAATATAACGGCATCATCATGTTCATCAATAAGGTAGGAATAATAATTAATGGCATAAATACCCATCATTAAACTGTCGGCGAAATCAGGACTTTCACCCTGTTCTAATTTCATATCTTTTTTAGATTGAATAACAATTTGTCCGTTTGGTTTATAGGTTTTTTTAATATATTCAAGCTGAGAGATAGTTAAATCAGAAGATATCTTGAGCCATTCATTGTCAATAAAATCTTTAAGAGTAAGATAACCGTCAGCACGTCTGTTAAGTGCATTAGGGCGATTACTTGAGGCAGCACCGTTAAATTTAATTGTATTGGATATAGCATTTTTAATACTTACATAAATGGAATAACCGAGTCCGTCGGCATCAAGGATGAGTAATTGAGGTTTCCAAACAGAATAAAGATTAATAATTTTACCCTTAGTAATATCCGTATCAGGCTCAGACCAATGAACTTGTTCTTCAAGCGACCATTGATTGGTACTTTTTGATTCAATAAGACTTGCGACACATAAATCGCCGCCATTACCGGCTAAGTCTACGGACATACAGCGGATTTTTCTATAAATTTCTTTTTTAAAGATTAAATTTCTGGCATTATCCAGTTTAATGGAAGAGAACAGAAAGTCATTACCAGATTCAAGCGGATTACCTTCCCAGATATATTCATAATCCAACATATTGCGTTCTTTACATCTTATTGCTTCTTTAATTAATTTATCCGGACAATGTTTATTATCATAATAATTTATTTTAATATGAAGACAATCATCACGTGAAATGAACTCTGAATATACGGGATCATTACGGAAAAGCCTGTTCATTGTAAAAATAACAATGGAATTTTTTTTCCTAATAGTAGGTATAATAACATCGAGGGTAGATTTAGTAATAGCTTGAGCCTCGTCAATCCAAAGTATATCAATACCTTCGAGTCCTTTAATATTAACTCTGCCTTGTTCACGAAAACCTTTAAATATGATACTGGAAGCAGTAGAATTATGTAAAATTTTATTAGATTTAACAGTAAAATTCAAATTATAATCGGAAATTATGTCGCAAAAAATTTTGTGAACACTGTCAGAAATAGCGGATTGAGTTTCTCTTCCGCAACATACCCGTACTTTACGCTGTTCAGCGAGCCAGAGAATTATTCTTGCAATACTTTGAGACTTGCCACCACCCCTTCCTCCTTCAATAAGAAAATAGTTATAATCATTAATACCCGTTATAACGGGTATCAATTTATCGGGAATATCTAAAATTTCAGGTAATTCTATCATCATTATTTTCCGTGTTAACAACTTCGCCTGTGCGGATATCCAGTAATTTGCCTTCAATAAAAACACTACCCATAACATTAACGTTATGTGAGGCAGGGTCTTTATCCGTATAAAGTCCGCAGAGCTTTCCTTTCAATTCTTCCGCTTTAAGGAAAGCCGAAATATCCGGATTAGCTTCATCATCCTTACCTTTTCTTGTAAGTGCAAGATGTTGAACCGTTTCAAGATTTTCAAATGATTTTGATTTAGAATATTTAAAATCATCATTAGAATTTTTTTTAGTTTTTTTCATAAATAAATCCAAATTAATTAATAATTTTAACCAGTTTTTTTTCGCCGTTAAAATCGACGGAATATTGAAATATTTTTCCGTCTTTATTTTGTTTATTTAAGCCGTAGACAAATCCGGCTCTTTCTCTTGTAGCGAATTTGAGTTTAAATTCTCTCCATTTACCTTCTTGAAGGTCTTGAATAAACTTTGCGGTTTTCTTTCGTTTAGGTCTAAAAGTTTCATATTTTTGCGTTTTAATATTAAACTGGGTCAAAACAGCAACTAAAACTCCGCAAACAGGGCATAGCAAAATTTCAAGTTTTCTGTCTCTGTATTCAAACGTAGGGGACAAAAAAACAGTTTTAAGAGGGCTGTGATAGCCCCCGCAGCAATAAATCATTACAATACACTCCCTCTGACTTAACGAATCCAGTCACCCTTTCGAAAACAACTTCTACTAAAGTCTTAATCCAAATCTTATTTACATAATAACACATATTTTTTATTTTTATTACATATTTTAGATGTATTGTTACATTTATTTACAATATTTACTATTTTTATGTAATCTGTTGATTAATAATTTACCTATGATAGGGTTCGTTAGAATTAATTTTAAATGCTCTGTATATTTGTTCTGTTAGAATAAGCCTCATTAATTGATGAGTAAATGTCATCTTAGAAAAACTCAATTTAAAATGTGCAATGTCAGAAATACTTTTACATAGACCATTAGCGCCGCCAATTATAAATAATAAATCATTTACTCCCTCATTTTCAATTTCTTTAATCTTTAGGGCAAATTCTTCAGAAGAAAGCATTTTTGCATTTATTTCAAGAGTTACTATATAAGAATTATTTTTTATATAATGTAAGATTTTTTCAGCTTCAATTTTTTTATAATGTTCCGAAAGATTATCATCCAAAATAAGTTCGGCAGGAATTTCAATAAAAGAGAAATTACAATAATTAGACAATCTTTTTTCATACTCTTTTATTGCATCCTTTAAATACTGTTCTTTTAACTTTCCGACTGCAATAATTTTAATATTCATAAATAAATTATAAAAAAATAGATTGAGTTAAGTAAACAGTTTTTTACGTTTTGTTCAAAAGAAAATAAATTTAAGTTAAAATCAAGATATAGAGAAGAGAAAAATAAGCGGAGAAGAAAATGTATAATGTAGCCATAATAGGCGGGGGTCCTGCCGGAATATTTGCGGCACTTGAGATTATGAAACTAAAACCCGATTGGAAAGTTATTTTAGTTGAAAAAGGGGTGCGAATAGAAGAAAGAAAATGCCTTTTAAGAGAAGGTTACGCAAAATGTCCGACGTGTAAAAAGTGCGGGCTATTATGCGGCTGGGGAGGAGCCGGTGCATTTTCAGACGGCAAACTGACTCTTACTCCTGATGTCGGAGGACATTTGTTAGATTATATGTCACGAAAAGACGTGGAAGAATTAGTAAAATATACTGATGATACCTACTTAAAGTTTGGCGCAACAGATGAAGTATTTGGGCTTGATAAAGAAGCATTTGCAGATATTGAAAGAGCGGCTACTCTTGCAGAATTAAAACTTGTTCACTCTCCCGTAAGACATCTCGGTACAGAAAGAAGTTTAAATGTATTAAAAAACATGCAGGACTACCTTGATAAAAGAATTACAATACTATATGACACAATTGCAGATAAATTAATAGTAGAAAATTCACAGGTTAAAGGATTTATAACACAGGACAATCAAAAGATTGAAGCCGAGCATATTATTATAGCACCCGGAAGAGAAGGAGCGGATTGGCTTACGCATGAATTTGCGAAAAATAAAATAGGCATGGTTAATAACGCAGTTGACGTAGGTGTAAGGGTAGAACTTCCCGCTCCCGTTTTTGAACCGATAACAAATAAGCTATATGAATCAAAACTTATATATCATTCACCAACATTCGGGGATGAAGTAAGAACATTTTGTATGAATCCGTACGGTGAAGTTGTTACGGAAAATTACTCGGGTATATCAACTGTTAACGGACACAGTTATGCAAATTACAGAACAGCGAATACTAATTTTGCACTTCTTGTATCAGAAAAATTCACTGAGCCGTTTAAAGAGCCTATAGCTTATGGTCAGCACGTGGCAAGACTTGCAAATATGCTGGCAGGCGGAGTTTTAGTTCAGCGTTTCGGCGACCTGTTAGACGGCAGACGTTCAACTCCCGACAGAATAAAGAGCAGTATAATTACCCCGACACTTGCTTGCGCAACACCCGGAGACTTAAGTTTAGTATTACCGTACAGACAAATGACGGCAATTATTGAAATGTTATATGCCTTAGATAAAATAGCTCCCGGTACAGCCTCAAGATACACACTGCTTTACGGAATTGAAGTCAAATTTTATTCCGGCAGAGTTAAACTCACTAACGAGCTTGAAACAGAAGGTGTAAAAAACTTGTATGCAATAGGTGACGGAGCAGGCGTAACAAGAGGATTAATACAAGCTTCAGCTTCAGGCGTTCATGCAGCAAGAGTTATATGTTCCAAATGAAGAAAAGAGGCATTAATGACAAAAAGAACTTGTTTATATAATGAACACATTAAATTAAACGCAAAAATGGTAGATTTTGCAGGTTGGGAAATGCCTGTACAATATACTAGTATTATAGAAGAACATAATAATGTCAGAAAAAATGCAGGATTATTTGATGTTTCACACATGGGAGAAATATTTATCTCCGGAAAAGATGCATTAAATTTTTTGCAGACTCTTTTTCCTCAGGATATATCCGGTTTAGAACTTAATAAAGCCAGATATTGCCAATTTACAAATACAAAAGGAGGTATTGTTGATGATCTTTTTGTATACAAACTAAAAGAAGAGTACTATCTTCTTGTTGTAAATGCTTCAAGACTTGATGATGATTATAATTGGCTTAAACAGAACAAGTCCGATTTTAGTGTAATAATAGATAATAAGTCGGATATATACTCCATGATAGCGCTGCAAGGTCCAAAGGCAGCTGATATACTTGATAGTATAGGAATAAAAAAAGAGAATCAACCAAGAACAATGTATATTAAAGAATATGCTTTAGCAGGAGAAAAAGCATATATTTCAAGAACCGGCTATACGGGAGAAGACGGATTTGAAATCATTATAAGAAATGAAAAAGCATGTGAGTTATGGAATTTATTACTGGATAAAGGAAAGCAATACAAAATACTGCCAATAGGACTTGGAGCAAGAGATACGTTAAGACTGGAAGCAGCTATGAGCCTATACGGGAATGAACTAAACGAAACTACATCCCCAATTGAAGCAAGCCTAGTTTGGTCAATAGATAAGAACAAAAAAGAAAATTATATAGGTAAAGACATAATCCAAAATCAGCTTGAACATGGAGTAAAACGGAAATTAATCGCATTCAAAATGCTAGATAGAGCCATTGCACGTCATGAATACGAAATATATTCCAAAAATGAAAAAGCTGGTTATGTAACAAGCGGAGGATTCGCTCCGTTTTTGGGTGCTAATATAGGATTAGGCTATGTAGATACCGACAAAAATTTAAAAATTGATGATACAATTCAAGTAATGGTAAGAAACAAATTGTACAACGCCCAAATAACCACAAAGAATTTTATAAAAAAGCATAACAGAGGTAATTAAGGAGAAAAAAATGGTTGCAAGAGAGAGTATATTTTGCAGTAAATCACATGAATATGTTTATGAAAAAGATGGTGCATATTATATAGGATTGACCGATTTTGCTATAGAACAGTTGGGAGACATTGTATTTGTAGAGCTTCCTGAGATAGGTTCACATTACGGCAAAGGAGAAATATTTGGTACTGTTGAATCAGTAAAAGCAGCTTCTGAATTATATATGCCGATTTCAGGAAAAATATTGGAAATAAATGAACAATTAATAGATAAACCTGAACTTTTAAATGAAAAAGAGTTTGATGAAATATGGTTATTAAAAGTTTCCTCCGAATATTACGATGTCGACTGTAACGACCTGATGGATTATAATACATATAAAAAAGAAGTTGAGTAAAAATGAATAATTACAAAGCAAATCCTGATAATACAGTAAAAGAAATGCTGGAAGCAATAGGGGAAAAAGGTATTGACGGTTTATATTCAATGATAGATTCTCAAGCTATAATGCCAAAGCTTAATTTACCTGATGCAAAAAGTGAACTTGAAGTACAAAAGCAGATAAAATCAATTGCGAAAGAGAATAAGACGGAATACTCTTATTTTATAGGAGCAGGTGCGTATAAAAGATTTATACCCGCAGCCATTTCAAGTATTTCTTCCCGATTTGAATTTAATACAGCTTATACACCATATCAGCCTGAGATTTCTCAAGGTACACTGCAGGTTATATATGAATTTCAATCAATGATATGTGATTTAACGGGAATGGATGTTTGTAATGCTTCTGTTTATGATGCGGGAAATGCCTGTGCGGAAGCAATGCTTATGGCATCAAGAATATCAGGAAAGAGTAAAATTCTTGTTTCAACAGGATTAAATCCCGAATATTTAAAAGCTGTAAAAACTTATGCGCATGCCGGCAATATTACTGTAGAAGAAGTCAAAACCAAAGAATTTAAAACTGAAATAAGTGAATTAAAAGGAAAATTAGAATCGGGAGAATATGCAGGATTAATAATTCAGAACCCAAATTTTTACGGGACCATTGAAGATATTGATAAATTAAAAGAAATAAACAGACACCAAAAAACAATGTTAATAGTATGCTCAGAACCTATAAGTTTAAGCGTATTAAAAAAGCCGATTGAATATGGTGCTGATATAGTTATAGGTGATGTTCAATCTTTAGGTAATACAATATCATTTGGAGGCCCCTATGCGGGATTTATTGCCACATTAGATAAATATAAAAGGCAAATGCCCGGGAGAATAGTCGGCAGAACACTCGATTCTGATGGGAAACAAGCATTTACTCTAACCCTTCAAGCTCGAGAACAGCATATAAGAAGAGAAAAAGCTACAAGTAACATTTGTTCCAATCAAGGGCTTTGCATATTAAATGCGGTTATATATCTTGCCTTAATGGGTAAAAAAGGTATTAGTCAAGCGGCATATTTAAGTGCTAAAAATGCAAAAGAGTTATCTGAAGGATTAGTACAAAAAGGATTCAAAGTATTGAATAAAGACTTTTTCAACGAATTTGTCCTTGAAGTCAATAATGCAGACAGCTTTATTAATAATTTAAAACAACATAAAATCCTTGCAGGATATAAGATTAATAATAACCAGATACTTGTTTGTACTACAGAAGTAAATAACGAGGAAGAAATACAAAATTATATTAAATTTGTATAATTAAATTAAGGGAAAAAAATGGAATACATAAAAAAACACTCAAAATTATTATTATCATTATTTTTATTAATAACATGTTTTTTTATATATTTTATAAATCTTGGAGAATATCCGCTTTTAGATACAAAAGAAACAATGTATGTATCAATAGCAAGGGACATGTTAAATAATAATAATTGGGTTGAGCCAAAATTAAACGGAATGAATTATTATGATTATCCGCCATTTTTATTTTGGATAATAAGTTTTTCATTTATAATTTTCGGAAAGATAAGCACATTTATAGCAAGAATACCGACATTTATATTTTTGGCGGCAGGAGTTATATTTTTATTCTTGACGGTTTCAAAAATACTTACAAAAGCATACGCATTAATAATCACATTAATATTAATAAGCTGTTTTGGATTTTTAGTAGCAGGAAAATTATCAACAGTAAGTATGATATATACAATCGTATCAATGTCGGCAATTTTAAATGCATACTTGCTTATATTATCCAATTCAAAAGAGAAACAAGGCAGATTATGGCTTAATATATATGTATTAACTTCCATTTCAATACTAACAGGAGGATTATTCGGAATAATTCCATATATATCGGCATTAATAATGTTTATATTTGCGGGAAAACAAAAAGAAATATTAAAGCCAAAGAACATTTTTCCCGGATTCATAATAGCGTTTATAATTACAGTTCCTTGGTTTCTGGTAATTTTTAATAAATACGGCATAACATATTTAAAAGAGCTTATGTACGTATATGATTTTTCAAAATACAACGGAATAAAAGAATCTTTAAAAATACTCAGTATGATGTTTTTAGGATTTATGCCATGGACATTTTCATTTTTATGGATATTTGCTGCGAAATTTAAAGATATAATAAATTCGGTTATATCATATTTTAAAGATAATTCACAGGATAAACTGCATCAAAAATGGATAAAACTGGGGAAGGTAGAAAAATTTTTATCGTTAAATTCAATATTATTCGGAATAATATTTATATTTACTGTTTTTTACGGATATAAGTACAATTGTTTAATATTACTGTTAATGTTTCCGGCAGCATGTATAACGGGATATTACTGGTATGAATATATGTTTAGAAAGGAACATGATAAAAGTATATTTTTTGCAACAATGATTCCGAATCTTTTATTTATAATATGTTCACTATTTTGCATATTCGGATATAATTTTATAAACACATTAACCGTAAATGGTTTTCAATATTTAATAATACCGTTAATAATAATATTTTTTATTATCCCTTTATTTGGCATTTTCTCTATAATTTTAAAAGGAAGAAAAGCAGTTTTTATATCGAATTTAATATTAATGATGAGTCTTGCATATATACTTACCCCTTCAATATTTAATTTTATAACAGTAAATACAGGTGAAGCAGATTTAATAAATTTTGCAAGGAAGGCAAATGAAAACAAAATAAAACTATATACATTTATGGAAGGAAAAAAGTACAGTCTTATATACTACTATGATAACAGAGTCGAATTTCATGATAATAATGATTATGAGTGGTTGAATAGTCTGTTAATTAATAATAAAAATGATTATGTAATAACAGAAATAAAAGAATTATCAGAGATAGAAGCAAAAGGAATAAAATATTTATTAATAGATTCAGGGAACAGATATTGTATAATAAAGCATCTGCCATCGTCTGTAGAGAAACAGATAAAACAAGAAGGAGAACCTCAAATAATTGGATATTAAAAATACAATAAAAAAAATAATAATAAAAATAATAAATATATATCAATATTTTTCAAGATTAACTCCGCCCGTATGCAGGTTTTATCCTACATGTTCAGAATATATGAAACAGGCAATAATAAAATACGGGATAATAAAAGGCGGATATCTTGGCATAAAAAGGGTATTAAAATGCCATCCGTTTCACCCGGGGGGTTATGATCCCGTTCCTTAACTTGTAACAAAAGATAACAAAGCATAAAAATAAGACAATTTTTTGTATGTTTATTTTTAATTATACAAGTAAGGAAGGTATATGCTGAAAAATAAAACATACAAAAGAATCAAAGCAAATACACCACTGGTAGACTTCATGAATTTGGTATGGGGGCTATAGTTTATTATGTCAATAAATATAGGCTCACAATTGATATCAAAACTAGGTTCACCCAATTCAAGAATACCTTTAGCAGCAAAAGACATATTCAATACTGCCGGTTATACTTATTTTTCATACGATGCAGGAGGGAGCATAGAAGGTAAAGACAGGTTAGTTGATGAAGTCGGGACAGGAATTATATGGTTATTCGGCATTCCCGCATACAAAAAACTCATTGATTCAACAATATATAAATTATTCAAAATAAGTCCAGAAATTGATTTCAGGGTTATAAAAAATAATAACTATTTAAAATCGGCAATAGAAAATGCTCCGACAGAACAAATAGTAAAAGAGCTGAAACAAGCGGTAAAAAATTCCAAGACGACAAAAGCACTTGCCATAATAAAGTTTGCATTATCGTTATTGTTGACAATGATGTCATATAAGGCTTTAACTACTTTTAAACAGAAAATGACCAAAAAAAATATAGAAAAAGAATTTATAGAAAATAAGCAAAAAAATTACAGAAATCAAAAAATAAGTCCTTTATTTGAAGATATAGCAGAATTTAATGATAAAAATTCGAAAGAAATATCGTTTGGTTCAAACGGAATAATCAGTGCTGCAGAGGATTTTATGATAAACCCTGTAAAGAATATGATAATTTTAGATGCGGGAATATCAACATCCAGAATAAAATCAGCAAGAACTAAAGGCGAATTTATGGAATACGGAATAAAAGAGGGCTCATTCTTATTTTTTGTATACGGTGCGGGAAGAATAATTTCAAAGGGTATAAATAAATTATCGGAAAAATTATTAAAAGCCCCAATAGATTTAGATGCTAAATTTTTAGCTTCACAGACCTCGGAGGAACTGTTAAAAAACAAGAATCTGCAAAAAGAAACCAAAGATTTTATCATAATGTTAAAAGAAAAGACAAACGAAGAAATATACGATTTTATATTAAAAAATCAAGATAATATAGCAGTAAAAGCAGCAAAAGAGTCAGGTATAATAGCAACAATAAAAGACAGTTCCGGTAAAGTTAAAATAGATACAAGAAAATACATAGACTTAAATGAAATAAAAAAACTTACAAATGATTTAAAATCATATATATATAATTCAAAGAATACAAATATAGATAAATATATAAAGAAAATAAAAAATTTAAAAGTAGCTTCAACGATATTAAATGTAGCAGCATGCTGTATTGCGCTTGGTATTATCGTGCCAAAAATAATGTATGAATACAGAAAGAAACACCAAGACGGCAAAAATGATTTTCATGTAAAAACACAATATGAAAAAGAACTAGCAAAAAAATACAGTTAACTATAATTTATAAAGTTTGAGCATATTTCTAAATATGATATAATCTGCTATATACAAGGAGATTATAATGTCAAAAAAAGAAGAAGGACAAAAAATATCAAAAAGATTTATTGTTTTTCTTGTGGCAGTTTTGCTTTTTCTTTTTGTATATACAACAAAGCCAAAAGACAATTTATATATAAAAGAGCCTCAGTCACTTGAAGAGATGCTGGAATATAATTCCATACGTCCCGTAAAAATGAACAAAAAAGAAGAAATAAAATCTCAAATAAATAAAAGAGAAGAAATTAAGGCTATAAATATTCCGATAAATCATGAAGAAAAAATTTCATCTGATAAAAAAAACAAGGAAATAAAAATAGCCGAATCAAATTATAATGACATATTAGATTCAATTGCAAATCTGCAGAATAATAGTATAAATTCTATAGAAATAATTAAAGATAAATTAGTAAAACAATACGGATATCCTGCAGAAATTATAAAAATACATTATGATAACATTCCAAATATAGTATTCTTTGATATACAAAAAGGTGAATTAAGAATAAATCGGGAAAAGATATATGATTATGATAATAAACATATAACAGCTTTAATTGCAAAAGAATTATATATTTTTGATAAATTATCAAAAATATGCAAATTAATAGGAATAAATGAATTTAAAAAAGAATTAGAAGAAAATAATATAAGCAATATAAATGATAAATTTTGGCAGGAAGCAAGTTATTATGCTCAAATTGAAAATAATGACATAAAAACCTCTAAATCCGAAATAAAAAATTATTTAAATAAAGAGAAACTAATACACACAAGTATATATGAATACATAAAGGATTTGACAGAAAACGAAAAAAGCGCAATAGAAGAAGAATCAAACGAGGCTTCAATTTATATATATAATTACTACAAAATACAAGCAGAAAACAAGACATTAGAAGAATTAAAAAAACTATTTAATGAAATAAATACAAATCTGAATAATCTTACAGATAAGAATACAATACTAAGAAATGAGCAGAAAGAAATATTTGATTATTATTTTAGCAAAACAATAAGAGAGAAATATCCTGCTCATAAAACAAATTTTATTCAATTTCTTGAAACATTTAATCAACAAGAAATATTGGAATTATTGAAGAACACAAATAATGAAATAAAAAATGATATAAATGATAGCGAGATACAAGAATTTTTAAAATATAAAATAAATAAAATAAATAAAATAAACACAAAAGAAGAACTAAAAAAATCATTAACTGCATATTTAAACTTTAATAAGGCAAGAGAATTATCAGATTCAAAAACGGAATTAGAATGTATAATAAAACTGATATGTATAGAAAATGAATTACATAAAAATAGTACAATGCCTATTTCATTATATTATATAAAGATACCAAAAGATTTATACTCTCTATACAATATAACGAGTAAAAACAGAAGATTTGATTTTATATATAATAATAAAGAATTCAAAGAAACCCAAAATGGCGAAACAGAACAAAGCCATCTGATAAATTTATTAAATCAAAACAGAATTGATAATTAATCTAGTGTCGCAACATTACGCCTGCTCGTTTTGTAACCATTTCAAAACGCAACTCAGACATATTAAGAAATATTAATTATATAGAAAAAATATATAAAAAATAGTCAATTTTTATGATTAGAAAAACTTTAAATAAATATAAAGAAAAAACGGGAGAAAAAAAATGGCAAGAGTATTAATATCAATGCCTGAGAATTTTTTAGGTGAAATAGACAAAGTAGCGGATTATGAGAACAGAACAAGAAGTGAATTAATAAGAGAAGCCCTAAGGACATATATACACAGGAATAGAGTAAGAGAGAATGCTCTTGCGGCAAAAAATGCAGCTATATTGGAAACATTGTTGGATTAAAGAATAAATAAATAATAAAAATATAAATAAAAAAGTACATATTATAAAATATGTACTTTTTTCATGTCTTTAAATACGAGATTATTTATGATTTAATAAACAGTAAGGATAAACTGAGAAGAATGTAATGATAAAGATATTAAAAACGGAAGAAAATAAGCAGTTATCAAGGCTCAGTATAAGTGAGGCTGTATCAGGTTCTTGGTTCAGTCTTATAGAACCTACGGAAGAAGAGATAAAACAGGTATCTCTGGTATTAGGATTGAATGAGGATTTTCTAAGAAATTCATTAGACTTAGATGAAAAATCACGTATTGAAATAGAAGACGGAAACACATTAATAATAACGAATCTGCCAATAATGACGGAAGACGGATGTTTTGATACATTACCTTTAGGTATAATATATACGCCTACATCAATAATAACAGTATGTTCAAAAGATAATAACATACTGGGTTCATTTAATGAAAAAACGGCATACACATTTGATACAAGAAACAAAACAGAATTCATGCTGAAAATACTGTATCGATCTGTCAAATTCTATTTAAAATACTTGGATATAATAAACAGGACATCGGAAGATGTAGAAACAGAATTACAAAAAGCAACAAATAATAAGGCGTTATTCCAATTAATGGAAATACAGAAGACATTGGTATATTTTTCAACGGCATTGAAAGATAACGATATAGTATTGCAAAAAATAATGAGAATGACAAAGTCTGCATCATTAAACTATTTAAAAACCACGGAAGAAGATATAGATATGCTGGAAGACGTAATAATAGATACCAGACAGGCTATAGAAATGGTTGATATGCACAGAATGATATTGGAAGCAATGATGGAAGGTTTTGCTTCAATAATAAATAATAATTTAAATCAGGTAATGAAATTTTTAGCTGCGATAACAATCATAATGTCAATACCGACAATGATAGGCGGGTTATGGGGAATGAATGTCGCAGTACCATATAGAAATAGTCCGTATGGATTTTTAATAGTAGTAGCAATTTCAATAATAACATCAGTTGCTGTTGTTTTTTATTTCAGAAAGAAAGGTATGTTCTAAAAAACAATTATGATAAATGATACAATATTAATCATAACAAATAACAAAGAAAAAGGCAGTCAAATATCTTCTAAAATCAAGTTATTAAGAGAGAATGATATAATTAAAACTGTATCATATATTGAATGCATATCAATATTGAATACAAATAAGCCGTCATTGATGTTGTTATACAGTGAAGAAAATGACTCTATAGAAATAATAAAAGAAATACGAGGAATAAAAAATCTGGATAATGTTCCGATAATTTTAATAACAGATGAGATAAATGAAGAAAAGTTATTTTATGCATTTGATAACGGAATAGACGATTTTTTATTTTTAAATGAAAAAGATTCTGTTATATTGATGAGAATATTATTAGCGATTCAAAAATCAATACTGTATAAACAAATAGAAATGAAGCAGGATATATTAATAACAGATAATGTAATAGATAAAGAGACAGGATTATACACAAAAGAAAAAGCGGCTATTGTATTCAGAAAATATTTCAGCAGGAGTATGGAAGAAGATAACACAAATACGGTATTTGTGTATATAAAGCCGGTAGCAGCAGGTAATACATTATTAAACAATAAAAAAATATCAAATATAATAAAAGCAATACCAAGAGGTAATGATATAGGAGCATATGCAAAAGAATCAGGCTACTATTTAATACTGTTTAATGCGGGAGAATCAGGAGCAAATTCAGTAGTAAGCAGGATACAAAAAGAGGCGGGAGAAAATTGTATAATATATGCCTCAGCTGCCGAAATAAATGTATCATTTGAAGAACTTGAAGCAATTTTATACAGGAGTATAAAAGAACAAATTGCAAATGAAGAACCATATAAATTTATAAAAAATATAGATATAAAAAAAATAAACAGTGATGAAATAACAGATGAGAACGGGAAATCTTTTAAAGCGTTCAAAACGGATTTTTTAAACAATTTTGAGAAAATAGTAGCTCCAATATTTTATCAAATACAAAATACTGCTACAGAGAAATATAAACAGGCCCTAATTTCATATTATATAAACGAAAATGAAAGTATATTTTCCATTAAACAAAACAAACATAAAGCGGAATTAAAAATAACATATCCGTCATATATAAAAGTAATAATAGATATAAAGCAAATAAAAGAAGAAAAAATAACTGATATAAAAAGACTAACATACGATATAGAAGAATTTTCACAAGAAATATTAAATATGCTATTAGAAGATATGTTGAATGAATATTCAATGAATTTAAGTTTTATAAGTATAAGGGAAGAAAGCGGCAATGAGCTGTAAAGAGAAAATATTAATATCTTCATCAGCTAAAAGTACAATAAAAGAATCAAGTTATTTAGCAACTGAATTAGGTGTAGGACTCGAAATCAGCCGATTACCGTTCTATAAAGACAAAAATATAAAAACAGAAGACGTTATAGAAATATTAAAAAAAGATTTATCGGGATTTGAGAACAGAATAACAGTGCATGCAATGTTTTCGGATGCAAATATAGCAAGTCAGGACCCGTTATTAAGGGAGATAGCGAAACTAAGATACAAGCAATCATTAGAAGTAGGTAAAGCATTAAAAGCAGATACAATATTATTTCATACAGGAAATAAAGGAACAAAACATTATGGTTCGCAGGAACAATTCAAAACGAAATATATAATGTTTTGGAGAGAATTTATAAAAGAATTTGAATCGGAAGGAATAACGGCAGTTTTGGAAAATGTATTTGAAGAAACGCCTGATTATTGTATGGAATTATATGAAGGGATATCATCAAAGAACTTAAAGTTAGCTCTGGATACGGGACATGTAAATTTATATGCAAAAGAGACAAAAGTAGAAGAGTGGATAAAAAAATATAATACCAATTTATACCATATGCATATACATAACAATTTCGGGAAAAATGATGACCATTCAAATTTAAATAACGGAACCTTAGACTTTAAAGAGATTTTTACAACAATAAAAGCAACAAAAATAGAACCTTCTTACGTACTTGAAATGTTTAAAGAAGAAGATATAAGAATAAGTTTAGATAAAATAGAAGAAATAATGAATTAATGTTCAAGATTAATTTCTTTAAGCCCGAAACCGTTTAAATCAATAACAGCTTGAGTAGAATCAATAGAAATCAAAGAAGATTTTTCTTCATTGAAGTCAATACTCCAAGTACCTAAAAAGAAAGGAATGGATTTTGTAAAAGCATAAGCATAACAAATAAGTCTGTCAGGATTATTTTTATCCCAGCCGACAGGGAAAATATCCCACATATAATCTTTTAAATCAATTTGTTTATTTTGCCGCCACCAATAAATAATAGCCTCACGAATAGCAGTAAGCCTTTTCCAGGATTTAGTGTTAAAATCATATATAATAATATTAGTCTGCCAAGTTTCGTTTAAATTAGAGCCGATTTTTTCTTTAAAAGCAATTTTAGAACTGTCTTTAGACCAATCAATTGGAAAAAGAGTTATAAATTGATAATTAACCATTTCATCCATACCGACACTTACAATCGGATTAATATCTTCACTAATGACATTAGTCTTATAAAGTGCATCATAGGGATTTTTACTTTCCGAAACAGGAATATAATAAGCGCAAGAAGATGTTTGAGAAAATTTAGGATAGAAAAAAGCTTTAGTATAAACTATTTTCTTTAAATCAGGGGATAAAATACCAAGAGAAGAAGCAGTTCTGTTATTAACAAGATGAGAAAGGTCAATATTTCTTTGTCCCGGGGGAGTATTATATTTAATAACTCTGTAATCAGGCATAATAATATCATCAAAAGTTGAAAAATCAGGTTCGGGGATGGTGAAGTCGGAACGTATAATATCCTTTGCCATTGAATGATAATCAGAATTTGTAATAGGCTGATGTGATTTATCGATATTATGATAATAGACTTTTTTAGAAGGTTTCAAGTGAAATTTACTTCTGAATTTTTCTTGAAGAGTACGAGGATCTTTAATTTTATAATTAATTTCTTCTTTACTTTGAGAATTTTGTTCCAAAGAAGAATCAGGAATTTCATTTATTTGGGCAACAGCAAAAGAAGCAGATAAAAATAAAGCTGACAGAAAAAATAGTTTTTTCATTATACAAGACCTTCTTTAACAGCCTGAATAGTTGCTTGAGTTCTGTTAGATACATAAAGTTTTTGAAGGATACTGTGAACATGAGCTTTAGCTGTCGAAAGAGTAATAAATAATTTTTTAGATATTTGAACATTATTAAGTCCCTCAACTATAAGTGACAGGACTTCTATTTCTCTGTCAGTAAGCCCGTATAGATTTTTAGCATTGGAATTATTGGGTGAAATATCCGCTGTTTGGCTCTGGGAAGAATTTTTACGCACACTGGAAAGAACAAGTCTGGCAATGGCAGGATCAAGCCAAGCAGTACCTTCAGCAACAGCTTTAATAGCATTAACCAATTGTTCTTCATTAGCACCTTTCATAATATAACCGTCAGCGCCGGCAGAAAGTGAATCAAAGACATCATCATCAGATTCTCTGGAAGTAAAAATAAGGATTTTAATATCGGGATTAGTTTTTTTAATAAGAGCGGTAGCTTGTATACCATCCATTACAGGAAGCCCGATATCCATAAGAACTACATCAGGTTTAAGCTGAAGAGCTAAATCAACCCCCGTTTTACCGTTTTCAGCTTCACCAATTAAATCAATATCGGGACAGTTTTCAAAGAATACGGACAGTCCCAAACGATACATTTTATAATCTTCAATAAGTAAGACTTTTAAGTTGCCCATACTTCATCCTTTTTTTCCGCAACAGCAGAATCTAAGAGTAAAAAGAAAAATTCACTGCCTTTATCTTTATCGCTTTCAAGCCAAATTTTACCGCCATGCGCATCAATAATCTGCTTAGACAGATACAAACCAAGTCCTGTACTAATAGAACGTTTAGCCTGAGTACCTTGAGAGAAACGCTTAAATAACTTAGGAATATCCGACTTAAAAATACCAATACCGTTATCTTTAACACTTGCTCTTAAGTCTTTTCCATCTACTTCCGCTTTAATAAAAATATTACCGCCATCTTGAGTATATTTAACGGCATTACCGAGTAAATTAATAATAACTCTTCTTAATTCATTTCTGTCAGCAAAAATTTGACAATTATCAGGATTAATAAATTCTTTTTCAAGAGATTGATGTTTAGCCAGAGCGAGAGGCTTAATTTGTTCAATACAATCATTTAAAAGCGAATCAAAATCAAATAAAGACTTACACAGCTGAAGTCTGCCGGATTCATATTTATAAACCTCGAGCAAAGTATTAATAAGACCTAACATATCCTGCTGGCTTTTTTTCATAGTATCCAAAAGATAAGTTTGTTTTTCATTTAAAGCCCCAAGCGTACCGTTCAGGAAATATTCAAGTGTCTGTATGGCAGCCAAGGAAGGCGTTCTAAGGTCATGAGTAAGAGTAGCAATAAAATCTTCTCGTAATCTTTCCATATCCTTTTGTAAATTAACGTCACGAATAACAAGAACAAAACTGCCCGTTTCTTCATCAGACTTAGGCGGAATAAAAGCACAGCTTATTTCAACAGGAATATGATTGCCGTTAACAACATTAACTATTTCAATATCCCGAATAAATTTTTCGGTATCAGGGACAAACACTTTATTCCAGTCGGTATCCTTAGTAATAAATAATTCTTCAACGGATTTATTTTTAAGCAAATCCTCAGACAGACCAAATAAAGCTTCACTGGCGGGATTCGCATCAATTACTTTTTTATCTGTTGAAAAAGTAACAATACCATCAGCACAATTATTAATAACAGCAGATAATTTTTCGTTCATTTCAATAATACCTGCGGTTTTTTGCTTAACCAAATCTTCTAAATGCAAAGAATAATCAGACAACTCAACATTTTTTTCTTCAAGAGAAGAAATAAGATGAGAGCGTTCATAGGCATTTTTAATATTAATAATCAGTTCATCATTATCCCAAGGTTTTTCTATGTATTTATAAATTCCGACATCATTAATGGCTCTTATAGCATTTTCTTTATCAGCGTAGCCTGTAAGCAGGATAGTACTTGCATTAGGGTATAAGTTTTTCGCTCTGGTAAGGAAAATAATACCATTCATTTCCTCCATCATAAAATCCGAAATAATAACATCACGCGGATTTTTTTCAAGATATTCAAGCGCTTTAAAAGGACTGTTAAAAAAGACTGCATCAGAAAATCCTTCTAAAGTCAAAAGAGACTTAAGAGAAGAAGTAACAAGCGAATCATCATCCAATACCAATATTTTATAATTAAACTGCATTTATTAAATACTCTCCATAACAAAATAATAAATTAGAAAATTTAAACAGACAACTATATTACAAATATTAAGCTTCAGACTTATAAGAAGACTCAATTTCCTTTAATTTATTATTTAAATCATTAATAGTTTGATTTAACAAAATAATTTCAGCATTTATTGAAGAGATTCTCTGAGATATTTTTAAATTATTGGATTTATCGTTTAGGCGTCTGATAGCAGAAACAGTATCAGATAGTTTTTGTTGAACTTTATCCTTACTCATTGCCAAACATTCTTTTTTAAGATAAGATTGCTCATTTAATAAAGAACTGAGTTGTTTTTCAATATCTTCTTTTTGTTTTTTTAAATCAAGTAATTTTTTATTTAAAGCAGAGATTTTTTCATTCCTTTGATATTGGATAACAAGAGGATTATGAGAAAGCGAGGCGATTTGAGATTCAATATTAGACTTAGCGGATTGATGTACAAGTATTCTAATATTACCTCCATTAGGATGTTCATCAATATATCTTAAAGCTTCCATTAAATCTTTATATTTATCAAATTGACTAAGTTCAATATCACTGCAATCTTCAGGAGAAATAATTTTATCAGGGACATTGGATAGTTCATCTTGTATATGAGAAATTTGATTATTTAACATGGCAATATTATGATTTTTTTCTTGTATTAAGGAATCATAAGAATCAAGTTTCTGCATTTTAGAAAGTAAAGATTCGAGATCAGTTTTTTGTCTTTGAAGCATATCAATAGTAGGGAATTGAGAATTAAGTTGTTCAATTTCAATTTTTAGGGATAATTGGGCCTCTTCATGTACATCAATACTGCTGTTTAAAGAGAATAACTGATTTTTTAAAGCTGCAATTTTAGCTTTTTTCTCATCATCCGTCATTTCCTCCAATTTCTTTTTTGAAGGTTTAGGATTATTCAACTCATTGATAGAATTGCTAATATGTTGTTTTTTATCTCTCAGGGAAGAAAGAATATTTTTTTCATTATCCATTTTAGATTCAAGAGAAAGTCTTTTTAACATAGCAGAATATTCAGGGTCTTTAAGAAGGTCATCTAATTTTTTATTTAAGGTTGAGAGTTCGGATTTTTTAGATTCAATTTCGGCTTGACAATCCTCAATAGTAGATTTTATTTGTTCGGCAGATCCTTTTATTCTCATATTAACGGAATAAAGGTAGTTTTCTGCCTCTGATTTTTGAAGTAACAATCTCTGAACCATTTTTAACATATTCGAAGCAGATAATCTCCTGATTACATTAGACTGAGATAATTCAAGAAGCTTATTAGAAGCATACTGAAATTTATCAGGAGGCATATTATTCTTTATAGACGGAAACATCGTATAAAATTCGCCAAAAGAACTGCCTTTTTTTAAATCATGATTACAAGTATAACAAGACTCAACCAAATTAATATCAGAATTATTATTATCAAGTTCTTCATTTTGAGGAGAAATATGATCAATAGTTTTCAAAAGAGGATGAAGATTTTTCAATAAAAGCTCAAGAGCTTGGTCTTTATCTAAATTATAGACCTGTTCAAAAATGGCATCACCTTTTAAATAAGCTTTTTTTGAAGCAATATCAAGAAAATTTTTAAAAAAATCAATTTGTTCTTGATTTTCAAGGCGTTTAGCCAAAGCCATTTCCTGTGAATGTTTAGCACCTTCCAACTTTTCAATTACGCTTTTAATTTTACCTTCAAGTCTGTCATATTTAGAAATAAGCATTTCTTTGGCAATTGAATCCAGTTGGGATTCGGTATATACCTTACATCCGCAGTATGCACAGTGATATGTAGGGTTGATGATAGTATCCGAATCATATTTTTTTGCACTAAAACTTACAATATCAGCTAATGCCTGATTTTTTAGGAATAAAAAACCGTTTGATTGCCTTATTTTACTATTTTTAACAGCGTATGTATTAAAATTGTTTATACTATATATTTTCACAATATACTCTCAAATAATATATATATTTGAAAGTATGAATAAAAAATTTTTTGCCGAAATATTAAATATTATTTACATAAAAAGAAGCCGAACAATAAGTCCGGCTTCAATTTTATTAGAATAAAAATACTAAGCAGTAATTTTATCAACAACACCAGCGCCAACAGTACGTCCGCCTTCTCTGATAGCGAATCTCATACCTTGTTCGATAGCAACAGGAGCGATTAATTCAACATCCATAACTACGTTATCACCTGGCATTACCATTTCGCCGTCAAATTTGATTGAACCTGTAACGTCAGTTGTTCTGATATAGAACTGAGGTCTGTAACCCGGGAAGAAAGGAGTATGACGACCGCCTTCATCCTTAGTTAAAACGTAAACGTTAGCAGTAAATTTAGTATGCGGTTTAATAGAACCGGGAGCTGCTAATACTTGACCTCTTTGGATATCAGTTTTATCAACACCTCTTAATAAAGTACCGATGTTATCACCTGCGATACCTTCATCAAGAAGTTTTCTGAACATTTCAACACCTGTAACGGTAGTTTTTTTAGTTTCGCCGAAACCAACGATTTCAACTTCAGAACCAACTTTAACTTTACCTCTTTCAACACGACCGGTAGCAACAGTACCACGACCTGTGATTGAGAATACGTCTTCAATCGGCATTAAGAACGGTTGGTCAACGTCACGTTCGGGAGTAGGAATCCAAGTATCAACTGCATCCATAAGTTCCCAAATTTTGTCAACCCATTTATCTTGACCACGAGTGATTGTAGGATTAGCTTGAACTGCTTCCAAAGCTTTTAAAGCTGAACCTCTGATGAAAGGTGTATTGTCGCCGTCAAATTCATATTTAGTTAATAATTCTCTAGCTTCCATTTCAACGAGTTCAAGTAATTCTTCGTCTTCTACCATATCACATTTGTTCATGAAAACAACTAACTTAGGAACACCAACCTGACGAGCAAGTAAGATGTGTTCTCTTGTCTGAGGCATTGCACCGTCTGTTGCTGCGATAACGAGGATAGCTCCGTCCATTTGAGCTGCACCTGTAATCATGTTTTTAACATAGTCAGCGTGCCCTGGGCAGTCAACGTGTGCATAGTGTCTTGCATCAGTTTCGTATTCTACGTGAGCTGTAGAGATTGTAATACCTCTAGCTTTTTCTTCCGGAGCTGCGTCGATTTCATCAAACTTTTTAGCTTGAGCCTTACCAACAGCTGCCATACAAGATGTGATTGCTGCAGTTAATGTTGTTTTACCGTGGTCAACGTGTCCAACGGTACCAATATTAACGTGCGGTTTGTTTCTTTCAAACTTTTCGCGTGCCATGAGTTTAAACTCCTTTTTCTGTAATTTATTCTACTTATATCCTATGTTTTATTTTAGGTATTTAATAGCCCTTGACGGGACTTGAACCCGTGGCCTCTCCCTTACCAAGGGAGTGCGCTACCACTGCGCCACAAGGGCTCATTTATTTTCGAGCCTGTTGCCGCTTACTCCCTACGGGAGTGCTTCCTCTCCTCAAAAGATACACTGTATCTTTTTCGTCGGCAGAGTCACTGCGCCACAAGGGCTCATTTATTTTCGAGCCTGTTGTGCTTCCCCGCTCGGCAGAGTCTTCCTCTCAGAAAACAATACTTAATTGTTTTCTTCGGCAGAGTGCCACAAGGGCTCATTTTAAAAATGGGCAGAGGTGGATTCGAACCACCGTAGACTCGCGTCAACAGATTTACAGTCTGTCGCCTTTAGCCACTCGGCCATCTACCCATGTATTGAATTGTTAATGTGCAATCTATAAACAGCCGGTGATAGGAATCGAACCTACAACCTACGGTTTACAAAACCGTTGCTCTACCGTTGAGCTACACCGGC
>CANQOQ010000013.1 GCA_947625495.1 Candidatus Gastranaerophilales bacterium
ATTTTGTCCGTTTCATTTTTTCAAAATCAACAGGTATTTATCGTTTTCAGCTATTCTGTTTTCAATGTTCTATTTCTTTATTTAAAGTCAGCAAAATCTAACTGTTTGTCTATTCCGCATTCCTCTAAATTTCAGTCGCTCATTTTTGCGACATCTCTTATATTATCACCTCAATTTTTGTTGTCAACAACTTTTTTAAAATTATTTTTAAACTTTTTTTGAGGTTGTTAATTAAGTTTCTTAGTCTCTGATTTCGCACTCTTATGTGCTTTTTCATTTCGCTTCAAGCTTATCTTCTAAATTCGTCAGGCTCTCAGGCTTTCCGCCCAATCACCGCCATTCCCTCAGCTCTCAGCTCCGTGGCAACTTCCACGTTTATTAATTTATTCCAAACATTTTTTTTCGTCAACCCTTATTTTCTATCTTTTTTTATATTTATTTTATTATTTCTCTTATAATCCCCCTAAACGTCAATGTTTTCAATAATTATAGCTATTTACAAAAGTTAATAATTTGCATTATTTTACTTTATATATTATTATTTATTAATTATATTTATAGATTTTTAAGGAATTTTTTATATGGCCAGAATCGTTAGACCCACTTGGGCAATCAGATGTGTTCAATCAGGATGTAAATGTTTATTTGAAGTCGCTAAACTTGAAGACGGAAAACAGCAGGAAGTTGTATGCCCAAACTGCGGTGAACACTACGTATATCCCGCTAATGATGATTCATCAAATCAAGAGTAATGTTCTTTAATAACACCAATAAAAGATATAACAGATTTAGCGACCACCTCAGAAATCTTTACGGCGTTAAAGTATATAAAGTTACGCTTGATGCCGGTTTTACTTGCCCTAATCGTGACGGAACTATCTCTAATGAAGGCTGTATCTTCTGTGACGGAGGAGGAAGTTTTTCTCAGCTTTATCCTAACAATATTTCCATTAAAGAACAGCTTGATTTGGGAATTGCTTTATCTAAAGAAAAATATAAAGCCCAGAAATTCTTAGCTTATTTTCAAGCTTATACCAATACCTATAAACCCGTTGATGAACTCGAAAATATTTATAATCAAGCACTTTCGCATGAGGATGTTATCGGCATGTCTATTGGTACACGCCCTGACTGTGTCGACAGTGAAAAACTCGACCTGATTGCCTCTTATACAAAAAATCATTACGTTTGGCTTGAATACGGGCTTCAAAGTATTCATGAAAAATCTTTAAAATTTATCAATCGGGGCCACTCTTTTGAAACTTTTTGCAATGCTCTTAAGGAAACACAAAAAAGAAATATTAATGTCTGCGCACATGTAATTTTAGGGCTCCCGAATGAAACAAAAAAAGACATGCTTGAAACCGCTAAAGTTCTTGGCGATTTAGGTGTTAACGGTGTTAAAATCCACCTTTTATGCGTACTAAATAATACAAGGCTCGTAAAACTATATTATCAGGGCAAAATCCCGATGATGGAAGAAGATGAATATGTCGAAACAGCGTGCGATTTTTTAGAAATGCTTCCGCCTTCCGTTACTATCCACCGCTTAGCCGGCAACGGCTTAAAACCTAACATGCTTGCCCCTGCTTGGCTCAGCAAAAAATTTGTTGTTTTAAATAAAATTGATAAACTGCTTGAAGACAGAAATTCTTATCAGGGTGCTAAACTATAAATTTGATTTTTTTAAATTTATCAAATCTTTAACGTCCTTTTTTGAAAGTTTTTTTGCTCCGCCCAAAAGCATGGTATTTAGCATTACCTGTGCATAATATTCTGCAGTTTCAAGTTTAAAAAACGCTTGCTTTAAATCTTTTGCAATTGCAACCGCCCCGTGGTTCGCCATCAGAACAACATCTCTGTCTTTTAAATATTTTACCGTATTTTCTACTAGTTCCATACTTGAAGGCATTGCATAAGGAGCAACGGGTATATCTTCAAAATATAATATATTTTCAGACATAATGGGGTCATTTAACGGCAGATTGCATGCAGCAAATGATGTCAAATATAAAGGGTGTACATGTATTATGGCATTAACATCTTTTCTTCTTTTATATATTTCTATATGCAGCATTTTTTCTGATGAAGCTTTTTTATTTTCCTGTTCTTTTCCTGTTTCATCCGTCATAACTATATCATTTTTATCAAGGAATCCCAATGCTGAACCTGATGCAGTTATTAAAATACCTTTTTTTGTCCTGATACTTATATTCCCCGACGTCGAAAAGGTTAAATTTTTTTTATAAAGCAATTCACCGATATTTATTATATCTTCTTCTTTCATATTTTCTCCTTAATTTAATATTTATATTAACAGATTTTATATATTTTTTGCTATAATTTTCTTATGTTCATTAAGAAATTAGGGATAAAAAATTTCAGAAATTATTCTGATATTGAGCTTGAATTAAACTCAAATAAGGTTCTTTTTATAGGTAAAAACGCTCAAGGAAAGACTAATTTACTTGAAGCTGTTTATTATCTTTCTTCTTTAGATTCTCTAAGAGCAAAAGCGGACAGTGAATTAATAAAATGGGGTGAAGATTTTTGCAGTATTAAAGCTGAAATTAAAAAATTTGATATTGATACTGCTCTAGAAGTATTAATAAATCCTCCAAACCGCAAAAAATTAAAAGTAAACGGCATAAATAAAAACAAATCTTCAGAGTTTATAAGTAATATTTCTGCAGTTTGCTTCACAGTCAACGATTTATTATTATTAAGAGGAACACCCGATGACAGACGTAAATGGCTTGATAATGCCATAAGCCAAATTTTTCCAGCTTATATTGACAGACTCAATAAATATAATAAAATCAAAACTCAAAAAAATAATTATTTAAAAAATTTAAAGGGCAATTTATCAGCCGATACTTCCGTTTTGGACATTTGGAACGAACAACTCGCAATCACTGGAAGCAATCTGACATTTATAAGAATTAATTTCCTTTATGAACTTCAAAGAATTGCAAAAGAGAAGCATTTTAAAATCTCTAAAACCGAAAATCTGGAATCAGTTTATAATTCAACAATAATTGGTGATATAAATTCCAAAGAAAAATTTGAGTTTAATAATGAATATATTTTAGAAAATTTTAAAAACAAGCTTGAAGAAAAGAAACCCGAAGAAATAATAAGAGCGCAATCGGTTGTTGGTGCGCACAGGGACGATGTTTCTTTCTTTATAAACAATAATGAAGCAAAAAAATATGCTTCTCAAGGTCAGCAAAGAACCATTGTACTATCTTTAAAACTGGCGGAACTTGAACTCATAAAAGAGAAAATAAACACTAATGCAATTTTGCTTCTTGATGATGTTTTAGCAGAACTGGATGATTTAAGGCAAAATTTCCTTTTAGATGCAATAGGAGATGAAACTCAAACAATTATTACATCCGTAGACACTCTGCATTTTAAGGAAGAATACTTAAAAAATGTTGAAATTTTTGAGATTAAGGACAATCAGGTAATAAGAAAAACAACTTAACCCGCATTTTTAAAATCGCTGCCGCCAACGATTCTTAAGCGTCTTTCACTGCCTTCACCTATACTTTCGCTTGAGAGATTATGCTGTTCAACGAGTTCATGCTGAAGTTTTCTTATCTGCTGGTTTTGAGGATGAAGTTCAACATTATCGGCACCTGCCAAAATCTTTTGTATTGCAGCTTTTGCTTCATCAAGCGCACGTTCCGCATCATCATAATAACCCTGCAAAGTTTCTGAATCCGTTATATGAAGCGCTTCTTTTACAACCTTCTGCACCTGCGACATTGAATTTGAACGTACATAATATATCGGCAGTTTATAATCATTTGCAATACTCAAAATTTTTGTTCCGCCTTTTGCAAAAGCCTTATGAACTATAACTATATCGGCTTCTTCTATGTTTCTTGTAATTTCCGCCTGCAGGTTTAAACGCTCCAAGACTTTATCCAAAACAGTTCTGGAAACCGCATAAATATATATTTTTTTAAAATCTTTAACCTGTTTTACATACTCTTGGCGGGAGAAACTAAATTTTAATTTCTGGCTTGCAAGAGTTTCTTCTTCCTGCTGAACTTTTTCCTGAACTATTTCTTCTTCATCTTTTGTTTTATTTTCATAAACCTGATCGACTTTTCTTATTTCAGGTCTTATAGGCCAGCCTCTTAATATGTAGTCAACAGCTTCCGCCGTATTTTTATACACGGCAAGAGTATTTCTGTCAATAATTTCAATAACTATATCAAAAGTCGGTTGTTTTTCTCTTTCAAGAACCGTTTTTTGTGAGCCTCTGCGCTTAGCTTCATCGTCACCTAAGGTAACAGAACTTACTCCGCCGACTAAATCCGACAACGTAGGATTTTTAATAAGGTTATCAAGAGTATTTCCGTGTGCCGTTGCAATAAGCATTACTCCTCGTTCGGCTATTGTTCTTGCCGCCTGAGCTTCTTCTTCCGTACCTATTTCATCGACGACAATTACTTCAGGTGTGTGGTTTTCAACAGCCTCTATCATAATATCCTTTTGATATATCGGCTGCGAAACCTGCATCCTTCTTGCTCTGCCTATTGCAGGATGCGGAGTATCACCGTCACCTGCTATTTCGTTTGAAGTATCAACAATTACAACTCTTTTACCCAAATCATCCGCTATAAGCCTTGATATTTCCCTTAATTTAGTTGTTTTACCAACTCCGGGACGTCCCAAAAATAATATACTTTTATTTTGAAGCACAAAATCCTTTATACACGCAATTGTTCCCGTTACGACACGTCCTATTCTGCATGTCAACCCTACAACTTTGCCTTGTCTGTTTTTTATGGCACTTATTCTGTGAAGTGTTCCCGCAATTCCCGAACGATTATCACTTGTAAACGGCTGTATCCTTGATGTGATATATTCTATATCTTCTTCAGTTATAGTATCACTGCCGATAAAATCTGTCCTTTTATCCGAATAACGTATTTCCCCGACTCTGCCTAAATCAAGCACCAATTCTATTGCATCATCCAAATTGTACGGCTTTAGTGCTTCCACTATCTTTGGCGGTAAAATTTCAATTAACCTTCTCAGGTCATTGTGAAATTGTATCTTATCCATTATGTCCCTTTCGCTAATGTACGCGCTCAGGTGATTTTTACTTGTACCCGACTAAGGACATTCCCGCCCTTTTATCGGGGCTACCTACACTTATATTATACCACTTTTTTATTTTCTTTCTCAATTTATATTACTATATTTGTAGTAATATTACTTTCCTTAACATTTCTAATTTTTATTCTTTTAATATTTCTTAATATATTTTTCATAAAAGTAAATTCCTAAAATCAAAATTACTTTATTAATATATAAAACAATTCGGAAATATTTAAAAAAACTTGTTATATCGGAGTGTAAGTAAAGGAGAAAACTATGACAATCGCTTTTTATGGCATTGAGCCAAACTTGAATCCCTGCAACGGCAAAGATTCATCCAAAGTTAACACAAATATATTTTATGAAATTCGTGAAATACCCCAATATCCTAAGGATATTTTGGAATTTTCATCAAAAGAATCATCAAAACCGCAGGTTAATTTAAAATTAAGAAACATTTTATTCAGTAGATTCAATGATAAACAAATAAATCAAATTAATGCTGCGGGGGAACTGCCTGATAACGCCAAAATTACAGATTTGAATAAAATTGTATGGAACAAATTTAATATTACAAAAGGAAGTCATAAAATTCCTCAAGGCTATGAATTGAAAAATGACATTTTAGGATTCACACATGTTGTAAGAAAAGATTCTAAAGCGTGGTACTTAAAAGAGACAAAACCTGCAAATTCATAATTGCAGGTAAAAAAGACAGGTGCATAACAAGCACCTGTCTTTTATTTTATTATTTTGTTATTCTATGCGTTTGCACCGGCTTTTGAAATAATTTCTTCCTGAACATTCATAGGAACTTGTTCATATTTCAAAAATTCCATAGAGAATGTGCCTCTGCCTTGAGTATTAGAACGTAAATCAGTTGCATAACCGAACATATTTCCTAAAGGAACAGTCGCTCTTACAATTACGTTACCGGTATTACCCAAAGGTTCCTGACCTTCTACACGTCCTCTTCTTCTTGAAATATCACCAATAATTGTACCTGTGTATTCATCAGGAATCTCGATTTCAACTTTCATCATAGGTTCAAGTATGCAGGGTCTTGCTTTCTTACATCCGTCTTTAATAGCCATGGAACCTGCGATTTTGAATGCCATTTCAGATGAGTCAACTTCGTGATAAGAACCGTCATAAAGTTCAACTTTAACGTCTATCATAGGATATCCTGCCAGTATACCGCCTTCAAGAGCTTCCTCCATACCTTTTCTTGCGGGTTCAATATATTCTTTAGGAATAGCACCGCCGACAATTTTGTTTTCAAATACGAAGCCTTCATTTTCGCCTGCTGGTGAAATTCTGATTTTAACGTGTCCGTATTGACCTTTACCGCCTGACTGACGAATAAATTTAGAGTCTTGATCAGCGTTGCCTAAAATAGTTTCACGATATGCAACCTGTGGTTTACCAACGTTAGCATCAACTTTAAATTCTCTTAACAGACGGTCTACAATAATATCTAAGTGAAGTTCTCCCATACCTGATATGATTGTTTGTCCTGTTTCGGTATCTGACTTAACTCTGAATGAAGGATCTTCTTCTGCAAGTTTTTGAAGTGCAATACCCATTTTATCCTGGTCTGCTTTTGTTTTAGGTTCAATAGCAACCGATATAACGGGGTCGGGGAATTCCATTTTTTCTAAGATAATAGGTGCGTTTTCATCACAAAGCGTATCACCTGTTGTTGTATCTTTTAAACCGACTGCCGCACAGATGTCGCCTGCATATACTTCAGTTATTTCGTTTCTCTGATCTGCATACATTTGTACTAAACGTGAGATACGTTCTTTATTCCCGTTTGTAGCGTTTAATACATAAGAACCTGCGGTTAATTTACCCGAATATACTCTTAAGAATGTTAAACGTCCTACATAAGGGTCTGTCATAATCTTAAATGCCAATGCTGAAAAAGGTTCTGCTTCAGATGAATGTCTTGCAACTTTTGTTCCGTCCTCTAGTTCACCTTCAATAGCCTTTACATCAACGGGTGACGGCATATAATCCATAACAGCGTCAAGAAGTAATTGAACACCTTTATTTTTAAATGCAGTACCGCAAGTAACGGGAACTATTTTGTTTTCGCATACAGCTTTTCTCAATACCTTTTTGAGTTCTTCTATTGTCGGTTCTTCACCTTCCATAAATTTCATCATTAAGTCATCATCAAATTCAGAGATTGCTTCAACGAGTGCTGCATGATATTCTTTTGCTTTATCCATCATATCTGCTGGAATATCTTCTTCTCTGATATCCGTACCTAAATCATTTGTATAGATTTCGGCTTTCATGCGCATAAGGTCGATTAAGCCCGTAAATTTATCTTCCGCTCCGATTGGTAATTGGATTGGAACGGCATTTGCGTTTAATCTGTTCTTAATTTGGTCAACAACTCTGTAAAAGTTTGCACCTGTTCTGTCCATTTTATTTACGAATACCATTCTCGGTACTTCATATCTGTTAGCTTGTCTCCAAACTGTTTCTGATTGAGATTGAACACCGCCTACTGCACAAAATACAGCAACAACACCGTCTAATACACGAAGTGAACGTTCAACTTCAATAGTAAAGTCAACGTGCCCGGGGGTATCAATGATGTTAAATTGGTGATTTTTCCACATTGCAGTTACTGCAGCGGATTGAATTGTAATACCTCTTTCTCTTTCCTGATCCATAAAGTCGGTTACTGCTGCACCATCGTGTACTTCACCGATTTTATGTGTTTTACCTGTGTAGAATAAGATACGTTCCGTGGTAGTTGTCTTACCTGCATCAATGTGAGCTGCAATACCAAAGTTTCTTACTCTCTCTAAGGGAACTTGTCTTGCCATTTTCTTTTTCCTTTATTTATCTTTACGTTTATTAATTACTAGCTGTTCGCTATCATTCTTAATCTTTACATAAAAATAATTTTTTTTAAAGAATATGGTTAATATTCTGTTAATTATGAAGAAAACTTAATATACAAACATTTTTACTAAAGTTTTTTTATCTGACTTCCGAACTATATTTTATCCGTTTTTTTTAAAGGAGAGTTATATGGATAATTATAATTACAAAAATATATTTGGCGACACGGAAAAAACAATTGACGCCATACAAAAATTCCTTGAAAAAGGAAAACAAGATGAAGAAAATCTCAATAAATCTGAAGAATCTTCCGAACTCTCCATAAACAGAATTTTAGATTCTGTTGTCGATAAAGAAGTTAATGAAGCTATAAAACAAATTATTGATAAAATTTAAATCATTTTTATAGTATACTTTCTTTATATTTCAAAGAAAGTTTTACTATGAAAAAAATAATCGTTAATTTATTTGTTTTCATATTAATTATATTCTTAATTGATATATGTTCCAGTTATTTTGATTATAAAAAAATAGATAATTATAGAAAATATTTGGCTGTCCAAAATGGATTTAAGACTGAAACTTTTGATGATTTCAAGAATAATTTTAATTATTCGTTAAGATTAATGCCTTTTAAAGATTTTTTTAAAAAAGAATTTAAACGTGAAGGAATTGCAAATTATCGAAATGTTGATAAAGAAAATAAAAAAAATGAATCCATAATTATTTTTGGATGTTCATATGCTGAAGGAACATCTTTAGATAATGATAATAAACCTACAGATGTATTCGCTAAAATTACAACAATGCCTGCATATAATCGTGCATGGGGCGGACTTGGTTTAGCTACTATGTTATGGCAGGCAAGAAGTAAAGATTTTTGGGATGGAATAAAATATCCGCCTAAATTTATTATTCATGTTTTTATTCCTTATCAGGTAGATCGTTTAGTTTCGGATAAATATGGCATGTCTAGTCTGTTACCAATTTATATAGGTTATAATATTAAAGATAATACTTTAGTAGAAAATAAATTACCTTTTAGATTTTTGCTTAGACTTAAATTTCTTAGAAAAATTGTATATGGCTATTATGAAAGAAAATTTTATAGTCCGGAAAATCAGGCACTTATATTTGATTTAATCAAGCTTCATTACATAGAATCACGAAAAGCAATAATTGAGAAATACCCAAACATAAAATTTATTATTATCAAACATCCTATTAGTAAAGAAATTATTCGGGATGATTATATTTATAATACAAAACGATGGAAAGAACTTGAAAAAGAAGGGTTTATTATATATGATTTGGCTAAAGATATAGATGTAGATATTACAACTAAAGAATATTTACTTCCGGACATGCATCCTAATAAAAAGACTTGGCAGGTTGTGATTCCTAAGTTAGTAAAAGATTTACAAATACAATAACTTCTATTTAATTAATTAATGTGATAAAATTAAGCCGTATAGTATTTAAGGGGTTAATATGAAAAAAATTTGGATACGTGATATTAAAGACTATGAAGGACAAACCGTTACACTTCAAGCATGGCTTTATAATAAACGCTCTAGCGGTAAATTACATTTTCTTCAATTAAGAGACGGTACGGCAGAAATTCAAGCTGTTGTTTTTAAGGGCAATGTATCTGATGAAGTTTTTGATTTGGCAGACAAAATTCCGCAGGAAAGCTCCGTAGAAGTAACAGGAACAGTAAAAAAACATGACCGCTCAAAAATAGGTTTTGAACTTGATGCAGCTGATGTTAAAGTCATGTCAATTGCTAATGACTATCCTATTACTCCAAAAGAACACGGAACACACTTTTTAATGGAACATCGCCACTTGTGGCTGCGTTCTTTAAAACAAAAAGCTATTTTAAATATACGTCACAGAATTATTAAATCTGTTCGTGACTTTTTTGATTCACACGGGTTTACTCTGGTTGATGCCCCTATATTTACTCCAAACGCTTGTGAAGGAACTACCAACCTGTTTGAAACCGATTACTTTGATACAAAAGCGTATCTGACACAATCAGGACAGTTATATATGGAAGCTGCAGCAATGGCTGTCGGTAAAGCATACTGTTTTGGTCCTACCTTTAGGGCTGAAAAATCCAAAACACGCAGACATTTAACCGAGTTCTGGATGGTTGAACCCGAAGTCGCTTTTGCAGACATCTATGATGATATGGATTTGGCTGAAGAGTTCGTTGAATATATAGTTCAGCAAGTTTTAGAACATAATAGGGCAGACCTTGAAACTCTTGAACGTGATATTTCCAAACTTGAAAATATAAAACGTCCGTTCCCAAGAATTTCCTATGATGAAGCTATTGAAATTCTTCATAAAAAAGGAAATGACACCCCATGGGGCGAAGATTTCGGCGGTGATGAAGAAACTTTAATCTCCGAAGAATTTGACAGACCTGTCATGATTCACCACTATCCTATGGCAGTGAAAGCATTCTATATGAAACAAGACGGAAATAAAGCCGCCTGCGTTGATGTTATAGCACCTGAAGGCTACGGAGAAATGATTGGCGGCGGTCAAAGAGAAGAAGACCTTGATAAACTGCTTGCTAAAATTAAAGAACAAGGACTTCCTGAAGAAGTTTTCGATTGGTATTTAGATTTAAGGAAATATGGTTCCGTCCCGCATGCCGGTTTCGGACTCGGTATAGAAAGAACCGTTGCTTGGATTTGCGGGCTTCCTCACGTTCGTGAAACAATTCCGTTCCCAAGATTAATGGATAGAATAAGACCTTAATAAATATCCTGCGCTGCAGCCTTCGGCAAAGATTATTACTGCATATTATGAATTTATTAATCCTTCAACCACATTCATAAATGCAGCATTAATTGTTGTGGATAAAATATCAACATTGCCGTCTTTATCATAATAAGTTATATTAGATTCGGTACATACAGCATCTTTATAATTTTGCTTCATTTCATAAGTTTCTTCCAGCTCTCTGTATGAACCGTCTTTACTATAATATGTTTTTTTTAATTCGGATTTATATCCCAAATCTTGATTATCAGTATTTTTAATAACTACTTTCTTTTCAATAGAACCGTCTTTATTATATTTACTTATTTCACAAGTACCGTCTTTTTTATAATATGTTTTTTTGGTTAATTCATTATTTTTATTATATTCCTCGATTATTTTTTCAGATTTATCACCAGTTATTATATTACATGCAGTTTTCGCAAGACTTGAAGTTTGTTCTTTTATAATAATAGTTTTTCCACTCCAGCCCGTATGTTTTGCACATAAAAAATCATTTTCTTTATATGTTTTATTCCATAAATATATATAATCGTTGCATGGTTCCAAACCATCAATAATTAGATTGATTTGAACACTTGAATTAACCTGTTGAGAATAATTAGCGGACTTTGCATCATCTTGCATTTTATTTATTCCGCCGGAATCAGCATTATTTATCGATGTCCCCGTCTGAATTGAATTATTCGTATACATTAAATTATCAGATACAAACAAATTAATAATCTCCTCGTATCTATATTAAAAGTTTTAATAAAAGATAATTGACAATAAACCGGTTATAATAATCAATATCTGTAACATAACTTAAAAAGTGGTATTTAAATAAAGCCGATTTATAATAAAAGAATGAGAATATTAGGAATAGATCCGGGGCTTGCTATTGTAGGCTACTCTATATTAGATATCAATAAAGATGAAACAATGCTTGTTTCATCAGGTTCTATACAAACCGATAAAAATAAATCAGACGCCTCAAGATTATATGAGATTCAAAGAGATTTGATAACAATTATAGAAAAATATAAACCACAAGCAGCCGGTATCGAAAAACTTTTTTATTTCAAAAATCAAAAAACGGTTATTCCTGTAGCTGAAGCACGAGGAGTAATACTTTCTGTCCTTGAATCTCTATCTGTTCCGATTTATGAATATACTCCGATAGAAGTAAAACAAATGATTACAGGATACGGCAGAGCTTCAAAAGATGAAGTAGCTAAAATTGTTGAAATGTCAATAAAATATAAAAAACTTCCGAAACTAGATGATACTTTAGACTCAATTGCTATTGCACTTTGTTGTTCACGAACCAATAATATGAATTAAAAAGAGAGAATTATGGAACAAAAATCATTATTAAAAATAATAAGTATAGTATCATTATTAACAGGAGCTATCGCAGGTGTGGTTTCTGTTATACCGTTTTTATCTTTTCTTTTAATGATAACGGTAATGTTTTTTATGGCGCCTTTTATAATTATTTATCTGAAACATCTGAATATAATACAAGATACACAAATTGATAAAAGCATGATTTATGGTGCGATGTCAGGTTTTACAGGTTTTATCGGATATTCTTTAACCTTTTTCCCAATTGCATTTGTAATTGACAGTATCTTTAAAACCCAAACTTTTTTCTGGGTTAAAATTGTATGTCAGAACTTTTTATTTACTTTAACACTCATATTTTTTACTTCATTACTTTGTGCAATGTTTAATGCTTTTTCCGGCTTTTTAACTTCATATACAATACAAAATATAAATAAGAGGTAAACATGACTTTTAAATCAAAGATAAAAACAATTGAATGGATAGATAATTGTTCAAAAATGATAGATCAGACAATTCTTCCGAATGAGTTTAAAACAGTAAATATAAAAACGTCGGATGAAATGTATTCGGCAATAAAAAATATGATAGTAAGAGGAGCACCTGCTATCGGTATAGCAGGCGCACACGGTATGGCATTGGCTGCAATTGAACTTGAAAAAAACACTTCCAAAAAAGAAGAATTTATAAGAAAATTAGCAGAAAGAGCAGATTTTATAAAATCATCCCGTCCTACTGCCGTCAATCTTATGTGGGCTGTTGATAAACAAATGAAGCTGGCAAAAGAAATTCAAGGTAGTACTAAAGAAATAACCCAAGCACTTATTGAAAACGGTATAAAACTTGAAAATGAAGATATAGAAATAAATAAAAAAATGGGAGATTTTGGAGCTGAGGTTGTACCGAAAGGAGCAGGAATATTAACACATTGTAATGCAGGAGCATTGGCAACTGTAGGATATGGCACGGCACTTGGAGTTATTAGAAGTGCTTTTGCAAAAGACCCTTCAATAAAAGTATTTGCCGATGAAACAAGACCAAGACAGCAAGGTGCAAGACTTACAACTTGGGAGCTTACACAAGACGGTATTCCCACTACTTTAATTACGGACGGCATGTGTTCTTATTTTATGTCAAAAGGCTTAATTAATATGGTTGTAGTCGGGGCTGACAGAATTGCAGCAAATGGTGATACCGCTAATAAAATCGGAACATATACCGTAGCTATTGCTGCAAAATACCATAATATACCATTCTATATAGCAGCACCTCTATCAACTATTGATATATCAATTAAAACCGGAAAAGAAATTCCAATAGAAGAACGCTCGCATGATGAAGTTACACATATCAACGGTGATTGGATTTGTGCTAAAAATGTTAATATTATTAACCCCGGATTTGACGTTACTCCAAATGAACTGATTACGGGAATAATAACAGAAAAGGGAATATTAAAACCAAACTTTACTGATTCAATAAAAAAAGTTTTTGAAAAATAAACTACAGGTTATTTGAAAAGAATAAAGAAAAATGTTATAATTTGCTTAACGTAAAAGGAGACAAATATGAAAAATAATTTAAAAGTATTAACGGTTGCAATCGCTGCATTTGCTGTAGGTCTTGCAGCAGGAAATTATGCTATATCCGCAGTTCCTGCAACAACACCAAACTTTAAAGTTGCAGTTGTAAATGTTCCTCTGTTAGTTGAATCTTCAGCTCAAGTTAAAGCTTTAAAAGCTCAAAATGAAAGAAATCTTCAAGAACTTAAAAAATTAAGCGATACTGCTACAAAAGCAATCCAAGCTGAAAAAGATAAAACTAAACAAAAAGCTTTACAAGATAAATATCAAAAAGAATTTAACACAAAGAGAACAACTATGGCTAAAAGCTATGAAACTAAACTTGTTGAAATAGATAAAAGTATCTCAGCTATAATTAATACACAAGCAAAAGCAAAAGGTTATGATTTAGTTTTAGCTAAAGGGGCAGTATTATCAGGCGGAACTGATATTACAAATGAAATTGCCAAACAAGTTAAATAAATAGAAATCAATATAAAAAAAGAAAGGCTTAAAGCCTTTCTTTTTTGTTAGAATTTTTTCTTAACCACTTCAGCGAGTGCTTTTAAATCTTTAAATAAATTTGCGAAATCATCGGGATAAAGCGACTGAGCGCCGTCACAAAGAGCACAATCAGGATTATTGTGAACTTCTATAATAAGTCCGTCACAGCCTGCAGCAACAGCAGCTTTTGACATTGGAGCTACTTTATCTCTCAATCCCGTAGCATGACTTGGATCCACAATAATAGGCAAATGGCTTATTTTCTGTACAACAGGAATAGCTGAAATATCCAATGTATTTCTTGTCATACTTTCAAATGTTCTTATTCCCCTTTCACAGAGTATTACATCTCTATTTCCGCCCGACATAATATACTCAGCCGACATAAGCCATTCTTCAATTGTTGCGCTTAATCCTCTTTTTAACATTATCGGCTTTCTTATTTCACCTAAACTCTTTAAAAGGTTAAAATTTTGCATATTTCTTGCACCAACCTGCAAAATATCAACATATTTAAGGAACATAGGTATTTGAGAAACTTCCATTACTTCTGACGTTACTGCCATGTTATATTTATCAGCTACTTTTCGTATAATTTTAAGACCTTCTTCGCCAAGCCCTTGAAAAGCATAAGGTGAAGTTCTTGGCTTAAATGCACCGCCCCTTAAAATTTTAACACCGCAATCATGGAGTTTTCTTGCAGTTTCATCCACCTGTTCATAAGTCTCAATACTGCATGGCCCTGCTATCATCCCAATATTCCCGCCGCCAAATTTAACTCCGTTAACATTAATTACTGTATCTTCCGGTTTAAATACTCTGCTGACAAGTTTATACGGAGAAGTTATCCTTATAACCTCTTCTACTCCTTCAAGCAGTTCTATATCACGTTTATCAATAACTTTTCTTCCGACACATCCGATTACTGTATGGTCTTCACCTTTTGATACATGTGCATCAAAACCTTTTTGTTTTATATAATCAATAACTTTATTTATCTTTGCTTCATCAGCCTGATGCTGCATTACGATAAGCATATTCTTAACTCTCCTTTGTATTTTGATTATATTACAGACATAAAAAATTTGAATGTTAAACTTGTCTTTATTATTTTACTTTGTTAAAATTGTATTAATAAAGGAGGATATAATGAAAAAGTTTAAATTAATTTTAGCCGCATTAATAATAATGTTTACAGTTTCATTAACAGCTAATGCATATACTATCGGTTATGCCGATTTCCAAAAAGTTCTCTCAGAATACAGTCTTGCTAAAAATACCTATAAAGACTTAGACAATAAAATTCTCGAACTTCAACAATATTCAATTGATAAAGATAAACAATACAAGACAATTGAATCACCAATACAAAGAAAAACTTTTGAAGATCAGGTAAAAAAAGAACTTGAAACAAAAGAAGAAAGAATATACAACTTAAAAGTAAGTAAAGAAAATGAAATAAGAAATAATATTCTTGCTGCATCAAAAGCCGTTGCCGCTAATAAAAAATTAGATGTAATTTTAGATTACGGAGTTGTTTATGCAGGCGGTGTTGATGTTACTAACGATATTATTCAATATTTAAATTCGCAAAAGAAATAAGATTAATTAAACTAATATAAAAGAAGCCCGAAACTGTTTAAGGCTTCTTTTTATTTATTTTTTAGGAGTTTGTATGAAAATTATTGATATTATTGAAAGAAAAAAACTTGGTTTTGAACTTAGTGAGGACGAAATAAGATTTTTTATTAACGGGATAATGGATAATACCATAGAGGATTATCAAACAAGCGCACTGTTAATGGCAATATATTTTAAAGGTATGACGCTTGATGAAACGGCTTTTCTCACAAAATATATGGTAGAATCCGGAGAAACTCTCAATTTATCGGATATTTCGAATAATATCATAGACAAACACTCAACAGGCGGAGTAGGGGATAAAATAACATTAATTTTCCTTCCTTTAATGGCAGCAAGCGGAATGTATACGGCTAAATTATCAGGGAGAGGTCTCGGGCATACAGGTGGAACAATTGATAAACTTGAATCAATCCCCGGTTTTAGAACAGATTTATCCATAGAAGAATTTAAAGAAAAAGTCAAAAAATATAAAACTGCCATAGCTGCACAGACTCTGTCTTTAGCACCTGCCGACGGTAAATTATATGCCTTAAGAGATGTTACTTCGACCGTTGATATTATTCCATTAATAGCTTCATCAGTAGTATCAAAGAAAATTGCTTCAGGTGCCAATCATATAATATTGGATGTAAAATACGGTTCAGGAGCTTTTATCAAAACTCCTCAAGATGCAGTTAAACTGTCTGATATTATGGTGCAAGTCGGCAAACGTCTAAACAGGAATATTTGCGCTGTTATAAGCTCCATGAATCAGCCTCTCGGAAGAGCTATAGGTAATTCTGTAGAAATTCAGGAAGTCATTGAATTTTTAAAAGGCAATATAGAAGATGATTTAAAAGAAATTACATATACACTTTGCCACTGTGCTTTTGAAAAAGCAGGTAAATTTAAAACAAAAGAAGATTCTTTCAAATATCTTGATGACTTAATTTCAAGCGGAAAAGCTCTTGAAAAATTTAAAGAAATTATAATTTCCCAAAATGGAGACCCTGATATTATTGATGATTATTTAAAACTTCCTCAAGCCTCAATTAAATATGAAATAAAATCCGAAAAAGACGGATTTATCAAAAATATTGACGCACTTAAAATAGCAAAAGCTTGCAAAAATTTAGGCGCAGGACGAGAAAAGAAATCGGATTCAATAGACTACAGTGCAGGGATTTATTTAACACAAAAGCAATCTGAACCGGTTAAACAAGGTGAAACTATTGCCGTTTTATACACCAATAAAAAATCGGCAATTAAAGAAGCAGAAAAACTGGTTCTCTCTGCTTATGAAATTACCGATAAACAATATAAAAAATCTTCTCTGATATATAAAATTATTTAGCACTTATAGTTTTGGCATTATTGGCAACAAGTAACTCTTCAAGGATATCACAACACTCGGAAACCAATAAAGAACAATGATGTCGTCTGTCTTTTGAATGAAAATCACTATAACCGCTGCTTAAAACTTTACAACATGTAACTTTATGTCTTTGAATAAATTTTTCATAAAATTCTTTAGCAAGTGCTCTTGCTTTTTTCCCGTCACGGCTGTCATTTCTGCCGAACATCGCACCTAAAACCATTTGTGAACCTGCTACTGCACCGCATAAACATCTTACGCCCATACCGCCTGAAAATGATGTTGCTATACTAACAGCCTCCTCTGATATATATCCTTCATCAGCTGCCGCTTTTACTATCGACTCCGAACATGAATAGCCCTCCATAAAATATTTTACTGCTTTCTCTTTCATGTTTTCCTCCCATCTTGTTTATTCGGTATCGTAAATTTTTATTCGTACAATTTATATTTTACTTATTTTTTCTTTATAAAACAACTATAACGCTTGAAATTTCATGAAAAATATGTTACAATTGTAGTATAAGGAAACATTAATATGTACGCATTGGCTCAGGAACAAAATATTTGTTTCGAGAAAATGGCAGGCAGACTGGGACTGATTATTTTGGCACTAGCTGTTTTCTCCGGAGGAGGTATGCAGTTAAATGCGGGAGAAAGCACTATAAATTACTATATTCAAAATGAAATTAAACAAAAAGAGCAGACTAATGCTCTTTTTTTATTGAAAAAACAGTGGAACAGCGAAATTAAACAAAAATATAAATTACATAAAGTAAGAGAAATATCTGACGGAATAGTATACGTTGGAATAACAAAAAATATCAAATCAAGAAAAATAAAAATAAATGTAGCGGAAATCAACAGAAATATAAATCCGAATATAGAAATAGCACCCAAAATGGCTTCAAATAAACTGCATGCCAGAAGTAAGATAAACAACATAGCAGGTAACACAAAAATTGCGGTAAACGGAACATATTTCAAGCAGGATACGGGAACTCCATTAGGAACGCTTGTAATTAATAATAAAATAATAACGGGACCTATATATGAAAGAGTAGGACTTGGAATAGGAAAAAACGGGTTTAAAACATCAAGAATAGCATTCACGGGTAAAATTAAAAAAGGTGAAAGAGAAATAAAGATTAACAATATTAATCAGCCGAGAATGTTATTTTCACAAGTATTATTATACACAAACGTATGGGGCGAAAAATCACCGTTAACAAAAGCACAAACAAAGCATATTGCGGTTAAAGGAGGTATAATAACGGCAATATCAAATAATCCTGTATTAATACCTAAAAACGGGTATGTTATTTCCGCACCGAAAGAAAAAGTTCAAGGTTTAAAACTCGGAGACAAAATAGAGATAACGTACGGAATTACTCCAAAATGGAAAGGAATAAACCACATAATAAGCGGCGGACCTTATTTAGTAAAGGACGGTCAAATATATATTGATGTCAAAAGTGAGAAATTTTCTTCCATAACAGGCAGAAACCCTAGAACCGCAATAGGATATACAAAGAATAATGTATTGATAATGGTAACCGTTGACGGAAGAAAAGAAGGAACAACTGGTGTTACATTAACCGAACTGGCAAGTATAATGAAACATTTAGGCTGTTATGAAGCAATTAATTTAGACGGCGGAAGCTCGACAGTGATGTACGTTGACGGCAATGTTATATCAGGCAGCAATATTAAAAATTCCGCTGCAATAAGTAATGCGCTTACCGTAAGAGTTAAAGCTTAATCCACTGTCTTAGCCCACTGCGTCGTGTGAAAATTTTCTCGGACAGCCTAGAAGAAATTAGCTTCTTTATATTTTCTGTATTCTGATAATTTTGCATAAAAATCGGGCCACCAAACTTTAATAAGTCCGTCTATAATACCTACATCATCATAATATCTTGGCGCATCTTCGCCTCGGGGATTAATATATCTTGAATTAAAATTATCCATCATCATAGGAGTCATGGCGGTACCTCTTAAAGCAACTTTTGTACTTTCAAGCCTCAATGTATTAAGTCTTTGGGTAGGACTGCCTTTTTGAATAGAATCAAACAAGTCTAATTCTAATCTTTCAATCCTGTCCATTGTATTATCATTGTAATAAGAATGGTTATAAATTCTTTTTTCAATCGTATCAAGCGACCTGAATTGCTGGGGAGTAAGATTAACCAATCTGGGATTATCGGCAGTATTTTCAAACTCCGAACAAAAGGCGCTAATCGGAAAAAACAATATAATAAAACAGACAAAGATATTTTTCGGCAATTTGCCCATAACACACTTCCCGCAAACTATAATTAATTCATACAAAACATTCTTTTTCAGTTTACGGTTATTTTATGTCTTTTTAATTATCCGATTGGCTGTTTAAACGGTATAATATAAACTTTAATAAAATTACTTACTCAACAGTAATAGAGTTTCTGCCGCCTTCTTGAATATCAAAAATAAGCTCACCCGAAGATATATTTGAAGTATTGGGGAAGGCAACAGCGGAATAAAATCCTCTGTTTTGATAAAATCTGATGATTTTTTTTCTCAGCTCCGCAATATTTTCTTCCGTAGCAGGTTCATTTAACTTATAATCTACAACCTTTAATAAATCTTTTTCGGAGAAAGATTTATTATTAACAAATTTAATAGATTTGATATTAGAAGCAGTTTCAACAACAGTAGCAGGTTCTTGAGACTTGTTAATAATAGCATTATCATTCTTATATTTACTACGGGTAACCATTTCATGCATTCTTAAATCTCTTGAATATTGGCTGTTTAACGCTCCTGCATCATATCCTCCGAAAGCAGACGCCATTACGGTATTTGCCGTTAATGAAATAATACACATTATAATAAACAATTTTTTCATAAAAACCCTCACTTCTTAGTTAAAATTATACCACAACAGGATATAATCACCAGTACATATTTTATAGAAAGTACTCTAAATTGTCTATTTTACTTGAAAGAATTATATTTGTGTTATAATCTTATCTGTAGTAGAATAGTCATTCTATAATAATGGGCATGTGTATAAATCGAATAATTAGAAAAGGTGAAAAATGACAGTTACAATTGAAAAATTAGACAACAACGAAGTAAAATTAAATATCGAAATTGAACCATCGGTTACTCAATGGGAATATGACAAGGCATGTAAAAGATTAGCGCAGAGAGTTAATGTACCGGGATTCAGACAAGGTAAAGCACCAAAATTAATCCTTGAAAAGTATGTAGGTATAGCGGCACTTCAAAGAGAAGTTCTGGAAAGCCTTCTTCCTACTATATTTGAATCAACAATAGAAGAAAATAATTTTGATATAATAATAGCTCCAAATGTTGAATCTTATGAGTTTGCAGATGATAAATCACTAAAAGTTGTTGCTAAACTTGAACTTAAACCCGAAGTAAATCTTTGTGAATATAAAGGCATGGAAGTTGAAGTTGAAGAATTTAAAAACGCTGATGATGCTATAGATAAAGAATTAAAAGCACTGCAAGAGAGATATTCAACTTTAAATGATATAACAGACAGAAAATCAACAAATACAGACCTTGTAAATATAGATTTTGACGGTTATGTTGACGGTGAAGAAATAAAAGGCGGAAGCGCTAAAGGATATTTACTTGATTTAGCTCATTCTAATTTTATTCCGGGATTTGCAGAACAACTCGTTGATAAAGCCACAGGTGAAGAATTTAAAATAAATGTTAAATTCCCTGATGAATACCACGATGAAAAACTTAAAGGTAAAGACGCAGAATTTAACATAAAAATTAATGCAATAAAAGAAAAAGTTCTTCCCGAAATTAATGATGAATTTGCTAAAAAAATAAACTCGAAATTTGAAACACTCGATTTATTAAAAGAAGATATTCAAAAATATCTTGATAACAGTGCAAAAAATGAAAATGAAAAAAGAACAGCCGAAAAAATATATGATACATTGTTTGAAAAAATTAATATAGAAATACAAGAAACAATGATAAACAGAGAAATTCAGGCATTAATGGGCGAGTTTAAACAAAGAGTTAACATGCAAGGCGGCAACTTCGATAAAATGCTTGAACAGGAAGGTCATCAAAAGATTTATGACCAAATGAAAGAAGAAGCCGTTAAAAGAATTAAAACTTCTTTAATCATTGGTAAAATAGCACAAACAGAAAAAATCAACGTAACACAAGAAGATATTCAGGCAAAAATAGGCGGTTTAGCACAAGTGTACCGTACAACCGCAGATAACATTGTTGCTGAAATACAGAAAAATCCTAATATTTTACAGCAGTTAAATCAACAGGTAATATCAGAAAAAGTTACGAAATTACTTCTTGATAATGCAAAAGTAAAATTTATAAGTAAATAACTCTTATTAGAAAGGGAAAAGAGATGAGTTTTGTACCGGTAGTTATAGAACAATCATCAAGAGGCGAAAGGTCATTTGATATTTTCTCAAGATTATTGAGAGAAAGAATCATCTTTTTAGGCACTCCGATTGATGATATGGTAGCAAACCTGATAGTTGCTCAATTGCTTTTATTAGACAGCGAAAACCCCGAAAAAGATATTATGTTATATATCAATTCACCCGGAGGAAGCGTTACTGCAGGTTTTGCAATATATGATACAATGCAGCACATTAGAGCTGACGTATCAACAATATGTTTAGGTCAGGCTGCTTCAATGGGGGCATTCTTACTTTCATCAGGTACTAAAGGAAAGAGAATGGCATTGCCTCATTCAAGAGTATTAATCCACCAGCCTTTAGGCGGAGCTCAAGGTCAGGCTACCGATATTGAAATTCAAGCAGCTGAAATTATCAGAATTAAAAAATCTTTAAATGAAATTTTAGCTAAAAACACGGGTCAATCAATTAAAAAGATTGAAAAAGATACCGACAGAGACTATATCATGACACCTGAAGAAGCTTTAGAATACGGTATGATTGATAAAGTTGTTACAGTAAATACAACGCCAAAACCAAGTCAGGAGATATAATTAATGGCAGCACATGATGACAGTCAGTTAAAATGTTCTTTCTGCGGAAAAACTCAGGAGCAGGTAAAAAAGCTTATAGCCGGCCCTGATGTCTATATTTGCGACGAATGCGTAGAATTATGCAACGAAATATTAGACGAAGAATTTCTTGAAAATAAAGAAAAACAACCGACAGAAGCAGAAGTTAAAGAAACGGATTTAACCAAACTGCCAAAACCGCATGAAATAAAAAAATATCTTGATGAATACATTATTGGTCAGGACGATGCAAAAAAAGTACTTTCGGTAGCGGTTTATAACCACTATAAGAGGATTGCACACAATGCTTCCATAGATGAAAAACAGGTTGAAATCCAAAAAAGTAATATTCTGCTCGTAGGACCTACGGGAAGCGGTAAGACATTGCTCGCTCAAACACTTGCAAAAATGCTTGACGTACCGTTTGCAATTGCAGACGCTACAACATTAACGGAAGCAGGATACGTCGGTGATGATGTTGAAAACATTTTGTTAAGACTTTATCAAAACGCTGATTTTGACGCTCAAAAAGCTGAAAAGGGTATTATCTACATTGATGAAATAGATAAAATCTCAAGAAAATCGGAAAATACAAGTATAACAAGAGACGTATCGGGTGAAGGCGTTCAGCAGGCGCTATTAAAGATGATAGAAGGCACTGTTGCAAATGTTCCGCCGCAAGGGGGAAGGAAGCATCCTCATCAGGAATTTATACAAATTAATACCGCAAATATTTTATTTATTGTCGGCGGTGCGTTTGTAGGACTTGATAAGATTGTTGAAAGACGTGCGGGAGATTCCGCTACAATAGGGTTTGGTGCTTCAGCGCCTAAAACTCAAGCCGAAAAAGAAATTGAAGCTGCAAAAATGCTTAAAAAACTGCAGCCCGAAGACCTTTTAAAGTTCGGTTTAATACCTGAATTTATCGGCAGAGTACCTGTTTATGCAGTATTAGACCCGTTAGACGAAAGCACGCTTAAAAATATTTTAACTCAGCCCAAGAATGCTCTGTTAAAACAGTATCAATGCTTATTAAATATGGACGGTGTAGAGCTTAAGTTTGAACCCGATGCCGTTGATTTGATTGCGGAAGAAGCGATAAAACGTAAAACGGGCGCAAGAGCTTTAAGGTCTATTGTTGAAGAAATAATGCTTGATATTATGTATGCACTGCCCGAACAAAAAGACGTTAAAGAATTTGTTGTAACGGCAGATATGGTTAAGAAAAAAGAAGGCGGTGCGGAATTAATAAAACTGCCGACTAAAACGGAAAATACCATAAACCCTGTTAATAACGAAGAAATAGCTTAATAAAAAAGACCTCAAAAGAGGTCTTTTTATTTAATCTAGTGTCACACTCCGCTTTGCTTCGGATACAGACTTAAAATGTTCGCTTTGTAATTATGATTAACCTTATTATGTATACTTCTCGGCAGATAAACCATATTTTCAACTCTGTTATCACCATAATTGTATATGTGATGTACAACAAAGGTTTCTTCTGGATATATTAGCTGAAGCTTATCGTATTCATTTTTCATACATGCAAATGCAACAAAATTATAAACTTTCGTATATTTTGCTAAATTTTTATAATTAGTTGTATCTAAATATATATTGTTTAAGTCTTCATTATTAAAATTACCTTTTTTCTGAGGAATTATATCTCCGTCTTGATTTATTCTTACGTTTCCCCAATTACTTGCATAATAAAAATCTTTTGTTTTTCCTATTTTCCAAGCTTTATTATATTTTTCTTCATCTTTTGAGGATTTTTCAAATTCTTTAGCAAGTTTTTTATCATTTAAACTGTTATTTAATAATTCAATTAATTTTTTTTCGTCCTTTTTTTCCAATAATTGAATAATTTTTTCCTTTACTGCTTTTAAAGTCATAACCCCTCACTCTTGTAAACAAAGTAATTATACCACATTTACCCAACAAAAAGCGCAAATTCGGGAAGGAAGCAGAATGTAACAAAATCTTAGTATACACGTTTAAAATTTAAAAAAAACGGGAATATTATAATTAAGCCAAACTACGGACAATTTTATATAAATTAAATACGAATATAATATATAAATTTTATAAAAAACTAAGAATATTTAAAAACTGCATTAAAAATGCGGTATAGATATTTTTGCCCCCAAAAATGCGGTTAAAATCAAAATTTTTAACCCCAAAATAGTTACGACGCCACAATTGACGCCAATATTTTGGTGCAAAAAAACAGAAAGGACTTTTATTATGGAACAGAATAAATTTTTAAATGAAAACCCGGAACAAGTTGTAATATTCCCTACCCCAAGGCAAATTATAATACATAGAGCAATACCAGAAAGAGCATACGGACTGTTTGACTCTGAAACAGGCAAACAAGCGGGAGATTTTAAGAAAGGTACAGACGGACAAGTTGAATTTACCAACTTAGACCCAAGTAAGCACTATGATGTCGGAGCTATTGAAGGCATGGGAGATGAAAAGCCTCAATTTAGAATAAATTGGACCAAAAAAATGCGTGATAACACAGACACTATACTAAATAATTCCGATAACCTGCCTGTAGAATATCCTTGCAACTACTACATAATAGATAACGGAAACAATAATGTATTTGATTTAGTAGATAATAAAGGTGATAAGGTAGGACAAGTTGCAAAATTAACACCAACGGGCGATAAACCTAAAATAAATTAGGTAACTATATACAATGTTACAGTAAACACCGCTAAAGTAGTTTATTTATAACTATTTTAGCTATTTTTTTGTGTTCATATACACAATTTTAACAACTTAATATATTCTCTCTCCGCCCCTATTTTAAATTCTAAATTTTTATATTAAAATATGGATATATTATTAAAGCAACTTATTTTTAGGGAGTGTAGAGGATGTTCAAAAAGCCTGATATTATGCAAATTGTCGGGGGGGGGGTACCGCCTAAAAGATTTTCTATTAACAACTTTCGTAAAGGAGGTTGTTAATGGATTATAAGAGTGAAGACATTGTAAGAGATGAAGCCAGAGAAATATTAGGCTTAAAAAATTCAGAGGATGTTCTTTCTAATGTAGGTCAATTAACAACTTTTAACAGATTAGGCTTTGATAAAACAAAAGACAGACCCGATGGTTGGTATTTGCCAAATAATGTAAATGAAGTTGCAATAATTTTGGAGACAAAAAATTCCGAAGAAAGTGTTTATGAAGAAAAATGGATAAACGAGTTAAAGAAAAACATAAAAATTACAAATACAAAATATAAAAGAGTTATTGGAATTTTATATAATGGGTACGATGTACTTGTTTTTAAGAATAACGAACTAGCCATTACAAGTGATAAATTATTTAATAAATCTTACTATTTAAAACTTTATAACATAAATACAGTTGACAAAAATTTAATATATAATTTAACAAAAAAAATAAATGACAACTTGCATTATAATTTTGGAATTGATAATTTGAATCATAGAATGGTGTTTACGGCTTGTGCATTGGTCGCAAAAAGATATGGGGCTGTTTTAGTTAAGGAAATGAATTGGAATACACTACATAGCTCGATACTTTCAACACTTGAAAATTCTTACGAAGAGGCTAAAATTAAAAATACCAAATTAGATATATTATCGGATGAATATAAAACAATAAGATTTAATTATACAGAAAATCAGACTGCAATTAACGATTTTATAGAATGTGTTACTAAAATTTCCGACAACATAAATTCTGATTATTGGAACGGGGAAGACGTAATGGGTATTTTCTTTAATGAATTTACTCGTTATAAAGGTAAATCAGAACAAGGTCAAGTATTTACTCCTGATCATATTACTTCTTTTATGTATCGTATTACCGGAACATCTTATAAAGACAAGGTTCTAGATGCTTGTTGTGGTAGTGGTGCGTTTCTAACAAAAGCCATGAGTAACATGATACAGGAAGTAGGTGGTGTTAATAACGAAACAGAGGTTCAAAAAATTAAAGAAGAACACTTATATGGTGTTGAATTCAACAAAAGTATATTTGCATTGGCTTGTGCTAATATGCTCATTCATAAAGATGGAAAAACAAATATAATTCAAGAAGATTCCAAAGGGAAAAAGGTCTCAAATTGGATTAAATCAAACAATATAACGAAAGTATTAATGAATCCGCCTTATGAAAAGAAATGCGGTTGTTTAAAGATTGTTGAAAATGTATTAGAAAATGTAGATAATGGTGCGATATGTGCGTTTATTTTACCTGATACAAAACTAAAGGTTAATAAGAATATCGTTATAAAATGGCTAACAAAACATACACTGCAAAAAATAATAAAACTTCCGGATGTATTTTCTGGTATGGCTAATGTTAGGACATCAATCTTTATTTTTAAAGCACATGAACCACAAATTATACAAACTGTTGAGAATAATCAACGAGTTCTAAAATCGAAGAAAGATATTTTTTCTTGTTGGATACAAGATGATGGTTTAGAAACCGTAAAAAATCAAGGACGTCATGATGTTAACAATGTATGGAAAGCAAAAGAAGACTACTGGGTGGATGTCATTTATAAGCAATCAGGAGATGAAACAATACAATGGTTGAATCCATTAGAACATCTAAGCTATCAAATATCTAAACCTGATTTTATAATATCAAACAAAGATATAAACAAAGTGTCATTAAATTATATACTTTTCAAGAAAAATATAAATGAAGACGAATTTGATAAAATCGTTAAGAATTATTATTTATATGGCGAAGATAATGTGCTATTAACTGATAAATTATTGACTTACTTAGGAAATAACAAGAAAATAGGCTACATAGATACAACCGGTTGGAAACGATTTAAACTTGATATTCCTAATTTTTCAATTGGAACCGGAGCCTATATTAATAAACAAGTCTTTAAAGAGGGAAATACCCCAAGAATAACAGTAAAAGGGAAAAACAACGGTATTTTTGCCAAATATACAGATGTTGAAAACAGAAATTACAGAACTTTTGAAAATTTTATCTCTTATTCTTTTCTTGGAACCAGTTTTTATCATCCATATAAAGCAAGTTTGGATATGAAAGTCCATGCTATACAAACCTTAAAATACAAATTAAATCATTATAGTGGTTTGTTTCTAGTTTTAGTTTTATTAAAAACTTTTGCTCAAGATTTTGATGATCAAACATCTAGCACTGATTTAAAAGAATCAGAAATATATTTACCTGCAAAGACTATAAATTTTGACGATGATATATATGAACCCGATTGGGCTAAAATGGAAAATTATGTTAAACCTATATATGATGAAATAGAACAAGCATTTTTATAGAATAGTTATTTATTGTTACCATGTTTTTGCTTTTATATGATTTAACATAAAGCACATTAACCTTTAGTATAATAAATTAGATGCACCAATTGTTAAGTTTTGCTGCGAAAATATGGTTATAGCTCAAGCGGGACTTCATGTACGACCATGTTTGACACAACAAACCGTTATACTGAAGGTATGAGAAACGATAAATTACTTAAAACCTTTAATAAATTTAGTTCTTTATACGATTTGCATAAAGCATTCCCTACTGAAAAATCTTGCATTAAGTTTTTAGAAATAATCAGATGGAATGGTAATATAATAAGTCCTTTTGATAAAAATTCTAAAGTATATAAATGTAAGAATAACAGATATTACTGTAAAAATACAAATAAATACTTTAATGTAAGGACTAAAACCTTATTTGAATCATCTAACATAGAATTAAGAAAATGGTTTATGTCTATTTATCTTATAACCTCTCATAAAAAAGGTATATCATCTCTGCAATTATCTAAAGATTTACATGTTACACAAAAAACAGCTTGGTTTATGCTTCAAAGAATTAGAAAATGTTTTGAAGTTGAAAATAATAATATCCTTAATAACCATGTAGAAGTAGATGAAACATATATAGGCGGTAAAAATAAAAACAGACATAAAAATAAAAAAGTTGAAAACTCTCAAGGAAGAAGTACAAAAGATAAAACACCAGTTCTTGGTATGATAGAAAGAAACGGAAAAGTAAATGCTAAAGTAATTGATAATGTAAAATCAGATACCTTAACAAGAGAAATAATAAAATGTGTAAGAGATTCAGCTAATCTATATACAGATGAATTTTTAGGATACAACGGTATTTCTCAATTCTATATACATGCAATAGTAAGACATAAATTAAGCCAATATGTAGACGGAAATGCTTTTACAAATAATATAGAAGGATTTTGGAGTATAGTAAAAAGAGGATTGCTTGGTATTTATCATTTTACAAGTAAAAAACACTTACAAAAATACTTAGATGAATTTGTATTCAGATTTAATACAAGAGAATACACAGAGACAGACAGATTTACAAAACTTCTAACCAACATGACAGTAAGAACAAGGTACAGAGATTTAGTGACTGCTGCTGCATAAAAATCCTTATATTTTTTAATTAAAATAGAAAAAACAAATTTTAATAAATTTCATTAAATAAACTTTTTAATATATTGGATATTTTATAAATAACATTTATAATTATATAAATAGTTAAATAGGTTGTTCAAAATGGATAATGAAAGAATATTATATATAATTAATTCTCCTAAAATAATTACCAAACAACCTAAAAAGAAAACATCATTAATTAATGGTTCATATAGAAATGACTTTGAAGTAGCACTAATTGCAGATAAAAATGTAAAATTAAATGTTCATTTTAGAAAGAATGAAAAATTCTCTGAAAATTTTTCTATAATTTTAGAATATAACAATCAAGAATTGCAGAAAAGAATAATTTTGCTAAGATATAATGGAGCACATGGGTATCATAAAAATAAAATTATAGATGATAATGAATTTGAATCATTTCATATACATCGTGCAACAAATGAAGCTATTAAACAAGGGTATAATCCCGAATGCTGGGCGTATGCAACAAAGGACTATACAACATTTGAAGAAGCAGCAACCAAATTTTGGCAGGATATAAAAATACAAGATGATATTGATAAATTTTTTAAAGATTATAAAGCAGTTCAATTATTTCTATTTAATAATTAGGAGTTAGAATGATTGCAGTAGAAGAAATAAAAAAGTATATAAATATAGATATTAAAATAAAAGAAAAAAGACCCCACATATATCAAATATTTGCTCCATTTTTTCATGAAGATGGAGATATGGTTGAAATGTTTTTAGAACAAACAATAAATGGTACATTAAGATTTTGTGACTTTGGATTAACAGCAATGAAATTGTCATATTATCTTGAAAATTTAAATAATACAAATAAAAAGGTTTATAATGATATTTTAAAAGAAAATTCTTTAGATGAAGAAGATGGAAATATATTTTTAGAAACAAATTTAACTAATTTAAATACTAATTTTCTTCATTTTGCAGAAACATTGAGTAAAATATCGAGTTTAAAATATTTTGATTCGCACAGACAAAAAAACATATTTTATGATGTTTTATCAGATATGATTAAAGAAACATTCCAAAATACAAATGTTAAAAAAGATTATGTTCCTATAAAAGAATATCCTGAAAATAAGGTTGACTATGCTTTTAAGGGTAAAGGGAGAGATTTATATTTATTTGGGGTAAAAGATAATGTTAAAGCATTACAAGTTGTTACTTCATGTTTAGAATTTAAACAAATGGGGTCTAAACATCAAAGTATTGTCGTTTATGACGACTTTTCAAATCTAAATTTAAGTAAAGGTACAGTGTCAAAATTATTGAGGAATACTGATAAGCAATTTATGGATTTAAATCAATTTAGAGAAGAGGGACAAAATTATATTAGCGAAATGATTGCTTAAAATTCTGTTTAGGTATAAACCATTTTGGTAAAATATTTAGTAATAAGTCTACTATTATTTTGTATTTTTTTAATTTTTTATATACTGTAACATTGTATATAGTTACCATAAATTATATTTGGTCCTTAAAAGTAAAAGACGACACACAAAAATAAAAGGCTAGACACAAAGCTGATAAGAAACTCCCCTCCCCAATGTAAATTATTAGGTTAATAAAATTTAATACACAACTTGACATATTGAAATCGAGCATGCCTACATGATATAATATAATTAATGGGCTGGGCATATGCTCTCGGTCCACCACAAGCGAGGGTACTCCTCGCTTTTTAATTTGAGAAATTAAAGGTTTAAAGTGAAAGAGCTTACTTTCCTAAATAAAATTGTAATAATCATAATAAAATTAACCGATACGCCTTTTACAAAAAAGATTTATAATTGTATAATAAACGAAGGTAGACAGAAAAAAGGTGTATTATGACAATAACAGCCGAAAAAGAAGGTTTTATTACACAGGTCATAGGGCCTGTAATTGACGTTGAGTTTAAATCGGGCATACTGCCTGAAATTAACGATTCAATAGAAATTGAAGTAAATGACAATACAAAAATTGTAGCTGAAGTTCAGCAGCACTTAGGTGAAAACAGAATACGCTCGGTTGCTATGTCATCTACTGACGGTATCAAAAGGGGAATGAAGGTTATAAATACTTCTGAACCCATTCAAATACCTGTAGGTAAAAATATTTTAGGAAGAATTTTAAATGTTTTAGGTCAGCCTGTTGATAATATGGGTGCAATTGAAACCGATACTTATCTTCCCATACACAGAAAATCACCTGCTTTAGTAGACCAAAATACTGATATAGAGATATTAGAAACGGGTATAAAAGCTATAGACCTTCTGCAGCCATATCAAAAGGGCGGTAAAATAGGTTTATTCGGCGGTGCAGGAGTCGGCAAAACAGTATTAATTATGGAATTAATTCATAACATAGCTTCAGAACACTCAGGTGTTTCTGTATTCGGCGGTGTAGGAGAAAGAACCCGTGAAGGTAACGACCTTTGGAACGAGATGAAGGAATCCGGAGTTATAGATAAAGTTGCACTGATTTACGGGCAGATGAATGAGCCTCCGGGTGCGAGAATGCGAGTTGGCTTATCGGCTCTTACGGCTGCGGAATATTTTAGAGATTACTCAAAACAGGATGTACTCTTATTTATAGATAATATATTCAGATTTGTACAGGCAGGTTCGGAGGTTTCGGCACTGCTCGGAAGAATGCCTTCCGCTGTAGGTTATCAGCCTACGCTTGCAAATGAAATGGGAGAACTTCAGGAAAGAATTACATCAACAAAAGACGGTTCTATTACATCGGTTCAGGCTATTTATGTACCTGCCGATGACTTAACAGACCCTGCTCCTGCTACTACATTCTCTCACTTGGATGCTTCAACGGTTCTTTCAAGACAAATTGCATCATTGGGTATTTATCCTGCGGTAGACCCCTTAGCTTCCAACAGTAAAGTTTTAGACCCCCTTATTATCGGTGAAGAACACTACATTGTTGCAAGAAAAGTACTTGAAATTCTTCAAAAATATCAGGAACTTCAAGATATCATTGCAATTTTGGGTATGGATGAATTATCGGAAGAAGATAAAGAAACGGTAAACAGAGCAAGAAAAATTCAAAAATTCCTCTCTCAGCCATTCTTTGTTGCAGAGCAATTCTCGGGAATTTCGGGAAGATATGTCAAACTCGAAGATACAATTGCAGGGTTTAAAGGTATTGTTGAAGGTCAATATGACAATATACCCGAACAAGCCTTTTATATGGCAGGCACTATTGAAGACGTACTTGAAAACGCTAAAAAGGTTAAATAGGCAAATTTATGGCAGATAAGACCATCCATTTTAAATTAATTACACCTGAAAAAATTGTTTTTGAAGACGATGTTGACGCCGTTTATGCAATGGGGCAAAAAGGCAGTTTCGGAATACTTCCCAATCACATCCCTTTTATGTCCTCGCTCGCCGTTGATACCGCAAAAGTAGTTAAAAACAATGAAGAAATATATTTTTCAATTATAGGCGGTGCCTTCCAGTTCAAAAATAATGAAGCTATTATCCTTACGGAAGTAGCAGAATGCGGAAATGATATTGATACAACAAGAGCTAAACTCGCTAAAGAAAGAGCGGAAGCAAAAATTATGACAGCCGAAACTCAAAGAGATTTGAAACTTGCAAATGAAGCGCTTCAAAGAGCAATGGCAAGATTAAAAGCAGCTTCTAAGCAGTAATTTCATCCGTTATTTTTCGGCAAAATTCCGCAATTTTTCTTTCAAAATTAACACCCTCCCGTGTTGTATAATATTCCTTTTTCCACCAATTTTTTTTGTAATCATAAGAAGGGTATTCTATTTTTAAAATATCAATGCCATTATGGGCTTTTGTAATATTTTGAGTATCAATGACGGCAAATCTGAAAGGATTTTCACCCCTTAAGTCCGATAAAACCTGATATAAATTATTTGTATCATCACAGTCGCCCAAAATTTGCACAAATAATAGCGGCTCCGATGATTTCATAACACTTCTGAAATTCTCTATTCGTTTTAAATACTTATCAATAAGTTTTGCTTTATCATTTTCCCTGAAACATTTTTCATGAACAAATTCAATACAATCAGGCTCTTTTGCCCATATTTTTGAATCTTCTCTATAATTAATATTAAAAAAGAATTCACTAAAATCGGTTTTAATACTTTTTGTAATCTCTCTTGTCTCAAATACCGCAAGGTCAAAAGGGAAGGTAAATTCACCGAATAATTTTTTCGGTTTGACTTTCCATCTTGTTAAAATAGTCCTTGGCATGCAATTTTGACCCAGAGGAATTATTTCTACTTTCTTTTTCATATTTTTATAATAAATAATTTTATCTTTTTTATCAATTTGATTATAAACATATATTTTTTGTATAATTTTAAAAGAGGTTGAAAATGAAAACATATATAAAAGATTATTTTTTTCTTACACTTGGCGCTTTGATATACGCATTTGCAATTGAAGGATTTTTAGTTCCGAGTGCAATAATAGACGGCGGCGTTACAGGTATATCAATGATATTAAATACATTGACAAAACAGCCTTTGGGTATTTTTATCGTATTTATAAACTTGCCGTTTATAATACTTGCACTGCAAAAACTCGGGAAAAGATTTGTTTTTTCAACGCTGTTTTCAATTTTGGTATTTGCGGGCGGAGTAACATTTTTCTCTCAATTATTCCATGGTCACTGCGTTATAGAAAATCTTGAACTTTTCCTTGCCGCAATATTTGGCGGATTAATATTGGGAACGGGAGTCGGATTTATAATTAGAAACGGTGCTTCTGTCGACGGAACAGAGATTCTCGCCATTTATGTGACTAAAAAGATAAGTTTTTCAGTCGGCGAAATTATAATGTTTATCAATGTTTTCATTTTTACAATAGCAGGCTTCATCTATGATTGGCAGCATGCACTTTATTCTATAATCACTTATTTTGTTGCCTATAAAACAATGGATGTAGTTATTGAAGGTTTAAACGAGTCAAAATCGGTATTTATAATAACCGACTATTCACAGGAAATCGGAAAAGATATAATGGAGCACATGGATGTAAGTGTTACTTATGTTGATGCTCAAGGCGGGTATTCGGGAATAAACAAAAGAATTGTTTATTGTGTAATATCTCGTCTTCAAGTTCAAAAGCTCAAAGAAATAGCCAAAAACATTGACCCCAGAGCTTTTATCGCTATCGAAAATGTTTATGAAGTTGAAGGCGTACGTGTAAAAAAGAGAAAAATTTAAAATTGTTTTTGAAAATTTAGTATATTTGAGTTAAATTTAAATAAGAATTTAATGACTAGTGAGATAACAGGAAATAAATATGATAACGACAACATCAATGAAAACGCATGGGTGCGGAGAAATAACTAAAAATGAAGTAGGAAAAGAAGTCACGGTTGCAGGATGGGTTAGTGCCGTAAGAGATTTGGGCGGAATTATTTTCGTTGAAGTAAGAGACCGTTCAGGTCTGTTTCAGCTTGTTTCTGACCCGAAGAAAAACCCCGAAGTTTATGATGTTTTCCAAAAATTAAGAGATGAATATGTTATAAAAGCAAGCGGGATTGTTTCTATAAGACCCGATGAAACATACAATGATAAACTTCCTACGGGCGAAATAGAAGTTTATCCTAAATCTATTGAGATTCTTTCGACTTCACAAGTTCTTCCCTTCCCTCTAAACGCTGATGATGTTAATGAAGATATCAGATTAAAGTACCGTTATCTTGATTTAAGACAGGAAAAAGTTCTAAACTGTTTAAAATTAAGACACAAAATTGTTACAACCATAAGGAATTATTTAAACAGCCAAAACTTTATGGAAGTTGAAACACCTATATTAATTAAAACAACACCCGAAGGGGCGAGGGATTACCTTGTACCAAGCCGTGTACAACCGGGGAAATTTTATGCACTTCCTCAATCACCTCAAATATTTAAACAGCTTTTAATGGTCGGCGGAATTGAGCGTTATTATCAAATAGCAAAATGCTTCCGTGATGAAGACTTAAGAGCCGACAGACAGCCTGAATTTACTCAGGTTGATATGGAAATGTCATTTGTTGAACAGCAAGACATTATGAATATGGTTGAAGGGTTATTGAGGGATGTATTTAAACTTGTAGGCTATGATACACCCGAAAAATTACCCGTAATTACATATAAAGAAGCCATGGATAAATACGGTTCAGATAGACCCGACCTGCGTTTCGGGCTGGAGCTGTTTGATATCGGCGATATTATTATGGAATCTGATTTTGAAATAATTAAAGATACACTTAAAGCCGGCGGTATAGTCAAAGCAATCAAAATCCCCGGTATTGCAAACTATTCAAGAAAAGAAATAGACGATTTAACTAAACTTGCAATTTCTTACGGGGCAAAAGCACTTGCTAATATTATGTACTTAGAAGACGGCACGGCTAAATCTCCGGTTCTTAAGTTCTTAACGGAAGAACAAGCTCAAAGAATAAAAGAAAGAGCAAATGCTCAAGCAGGTGATGTTATTTTCTTCGTTGCCGATAAACCAAAAGTTACTTATGATGTTATGGGCAGATTCAGATTATACTTCGGCGAAAAACTCGGATTAATCGACCCCGATGCGCATGCTCTTTTATGGGTGGTTGATTTCCCGATGTTTGAATTTTCGGAAGAAGACAACAGATACGTATCAGTTCACCATCCGTTTACAATGCCGAATCTGGAAGACATTGATAAAATGGAAACAGACCCTGCTAATTGCCGTTCTATAGCTTATGATATCGTTTATAACGGTACGGAATTAGGCGGCGGAAGCGTCAGAATCCACTCCGCTGAAATACAGCAAAGAGTATTTAAGGCACTCGGATTAAGCGACGAAGAAACAAAAGAAAAATTCGGATTTATGATAAATGCCTTTAAGTACGGAACTCCGCCTCATGCCGGTTTAGCATTAGGATTAGACAGAGTTGTTGCTCTGTTAGCTAAGACAAACTCTATAAGAGACGTCATTGCATTCCCTAAAAACTCAAATGCTAAATGTCTTATGACCGATGCGCCCGCTATGGCTACGGAAGATCAGCTTAGAGAATTGCATTTAAGACTTACAACAAAAGTTAACTAACCTTTTTTAAAAGTAATGGAAGACTCATTAATTAAAAAAATATGGGACGATGTCCTTGTTATATTAAAGGATACTATTGTAGCTACAACCTATGAAACATGGATTGTACCATTGGTTCCGCATTCGTTTGAAGATAACTGCTTCTGCGCTTTATCGGGGCAGAACTTGGCTGTGCAGATTCTGCAAAAGAACAAAAAAGAAATATCTAAAGCGCTTTCTCAAGTTACGGGACAGGACGTAAATTTTAAAGTTATTTATGACGAAGATTTACATAAACAGCTTGAAAAAGAAAAACAAAAGGCTAAAAAAGAAGAAGAAAAAGAGTTTATAAAAAATCTTGAAAACAGAATAACGTCTTCAAAATATGACGGCTTAAAACAAATGCAGTCCTCCTGCAACTTAAATTTAAAATATAAATTTGATAATTTTGTTGTGGGAAGCAACAATAAATTTGCTCACGCAGTAGCTGTTGCGGTTGCAAAAGACCCCGGAAAACAATATAACCCTTTGTTCATATATGGAGGCTCTGGGCTGGGTAAAACTCATCTGCTTCAAGCAATCGGGCATGATATCCTTTTTAACAAACCAAAATTAAAAGTAAAATATGTTAAAGCGGAAGAATTTATTAATGACCTTGTTAATTCCTTAGCTAAAGGCATGGATAAGGCAGGGGATAAAAATAAAAAAATGAATGAGTTCAGAAATAAATACAGAACGGTTGATGTACTTTTAATTGATGATATTCAGCTTATAGAAGGCAAGGCAAGAACGGAAGAAGAAATGTTCAATACATTTGAAAGCCTGCATAATTCGGGAAAACAAATCGTATTTACATCAGACCGTTCGCCCGATAAATTTGAAAATACTCCCGACCGTTTAAAAACAAGATTTCAGATGGGATTATTAGCGGATATTCAAGTGCCTGACATTGAAACAAGAATGGCTATATTAACAAAACTCGCAAATGATAACAATATAAAAATGCCCTCGGATGTCATAGAATTTTTGGCTTCCGTCTATAATAAAAATATAAGAGAACTTGAAGGGGCTTTTAATACGGTTAGTGCTTATACTTCAATTAATGAAATACCGTTAAATATTGATAATGTAAAGAAAATAATAGGTTACAGCGAAAAGCGCAAGAACGTTACCGTTGAAGGAATTATAGATATTGTGGCAAGTTTTTATAATGTATCGGTTGATGATATAAAAAGTACAAACAGAGCTGCAAAAACTGCCTTTGCCCGTCAAACCGCAATTTATCTGGCTAAAGAAATGACAAATGAGAGCTTTCCTTATATAGGCAGCTGCTTTAACAGAAAACATACAACAATTATGTATTCCCACCAGAAAGTTAAAACTGATATCAATATTGATAAACATTTGGCTGACGATATTAAAACTTTAACCGAAAAAATAAATATGTAATTATGGAATATAAGTGTATTTATAAAAGTAAAATCGGTGATATTACCATAACGGCTGATGAAAATGCGCTTTTATCACTTCAATTTGGTGCTGAAAATACGGATTTTGCAATAAATCCCGTAATAAAAGAAACAATAAAACAGCTGGATGAATATTTTTCATTAAAAAGAAAAAACTTTGACTTACCTTTAAACCCAAAAGGAACAGAGTTTCAAAAAAGAGTATGGAAGGAATTAACAAAAATACCATACGGCGAAACAAGGACATATAAGCAAACTGCACTGGCAATAGGAAATCCTAATGCTTCAAGAGCAATAGGAAACGCCAATAACAAAAATCCGATTGCAATAATAATTCCCTGCCACAGAGTAATAGGCTCAGACGGTAGCTTGACGGGCTATGCCGCAGGACTTAATATAAAAGAGTTTTTATTAAAACTTGAACAACAAAAAAAAGAATCCTGACGGATTCTTTTTTATAATGTATTTATTAATTTATTCAACATACATTAGGACTTGACCGAATTCAACGCTGTCACCGTTTTTAACGCAAATTTCGGTTATTTTACCTGAAGCCTCAGCTTCAATTTCGTTCATAAGTTTCATAGCTTCAATTATACAAACGACCTGACCTATCGCAATATTATCGCCAACGGCAACAAACGGTTTTTCGTCAGGCGACGGAGATGAATAGAATGTTCCCACCATCGGTGAAGTTATAGGAGTTCCTTTATGTTCATTGGATTTTGTTTCCTGAGGTTTACTCGGAGAGGAAATAACCTGTGATGTGACCGTAGTCGGCATCACGTTTGAAAAAGGAACCGCCTGAACGGGTTTTTCTCTTTTTAAACTTACTGCCTGTTCTTCATTTTCAAGCGATATTTCAGAAAGGTCATTTTCATATACTATATTAGCTAACTTTTCTAAATATTCTAAATCAAAATTCATTATTAAATCCTTAGACTCTGTCGAGATACTCGTTTGTTCTGGTATCAACTCTTATAACGGTACCGTTTGTAACAAAGAAAGGAACGTTAACAACAGCACCCGTTTCAAGAGTTGCAGGTTTCGTACCGCCTTGAGCAGTGTTGCCCTTTTCAGCAGGCGGAGTATCAACAACTTCCAGTTCTACGAAGTTTGGTATATCAATACCTATAATATTTTTATCGTGGAATAAAATTGCGACATTCATATTTTCTTTTAAATATTTAACGCCGTCACCGATTCTGTCAGCAGGAACCGTTAATTGTTCGTATGTTTCAAGATCCATCATAACAAAATCGTTGCCTTCTTTATAAAGATACTGCATATCTCTTTTATCCAAAGTAGCTTTAGCAACTTTTTCGCCGGCTCTGAATGTTTTTTCAACAACATTGCCCGTTTCTGCATTTTTAAGTTTTGTTCTGACAAATGCAGCACCTTTACCCGGTTTTACGTGCATAAATTCAACAACGTTCCAGAGCCCGCCGTCTATTTCAAGTGTTAAGCCTGTTTTTAAATCGTTTACAGAAATCATTTATTTTTCCTTTTTTTAAATCTCATTTCAAATATACCATAAAAGTCTAATTTTTCCTAAATTATTAATTACAATCGTTAATATTCACATGCCAGATAGTCGAAAACAGGTTCGTTTATCTTCCATAGTGTTTCATCAGATTCATCTTCAGGCAGTTCAAGGGTAATTGTCGGGATATTTCTTTCAATTCCTGCGTAGTTACCGAAGCTTCCGGGGGTAGGATAGCCTATATCCGCTTGAACGGGATAGTGCGTGATTTCAGAAATCTTCTCGGCAAGCTCTTTAGCAGGTCCGTCATAATTAACAATCTTAAAAGGAGCGTGAATTGTCAATATCGCATCTATTTTATAATCATTAAGAATTTCGGTAATAAATTTTGTTTCAATCTCACTTTCAGGCTTATCCCCGCCAAAATATTCTTTATTTTCGGTAACTTTCCAATTGCGGGTCGGGAAATTTCTATTTAAATCCACTCCGTTTGCATTTTGTCTTTTGTTTAATGCTTTGCCGTCAGGATTTAAACAAGGAACTATTAAAAGCCTGTTTTTTATCTTTGATAAATCTTTTTTAAGATACTCATTTATGAGGTATTCCCCTTGAGGTTCTTCTCCGTGGAATACCCCTATAATGAGTATAGTCTTATCATAGTTTTGATTATTAATTTCAATAAGATTTATTTTATTATTGTTTTTTGTAATAGCTGTTTTAATCATTATGCCGTTAAAAACTCAATTAAACTTCTAACGCCGATACCTTGAGCACCTTTAATACCTTCTGAACCTGCATTATCAAGAAAAGCTGTTCCCGCAATATCTAAATGCACCCATGGTGTTTTTTCAACAAACTTAGATAAGAAAATTCCCGCAGCGGAAGCACCGCCATTTCTTCCGCCCGTATTTTTTGTATCGGCTATATCACTCTTTAAAGAATCGCCATATTCTTCATACATAGGAAGCTGCCAGAATCTTTCTCCCGCTTTTTCGGCATTTTCAATAAATTCTTTTATTTTCTTATCATTATTTCCCATAATACCGCTTGCAACAGTACCTAATGCCACCATGCAAGCACCTGTCAGAGTTGCTATATCTATTATTTCATCAACCTTAAGTTCCTCCGCATAGCATAGCGCATCAGCTAAAGTAACTCTGCCCTCCGCATCGGTATTATCTATTTCTATACTCTTTCCGTTTTTTGCTATAATTACGTCCCCCGGTTTATAACTGCTGCCTGATGGCATATTTTCGCAAGCCGCAACAAGTGCGTGGACTTCTATATCAGGTTTTAATATTGAAATAGCTCTCATAGTTTCAATAACAGCAGCGGCACCTGACATATCATCTCTCATTGTAAGCATTGATGACGGTGGTTTTAAGTCAAGTCCGCCCGCATCAAATGTAATACCTTTACCGATTATGGCAATTTTCTTTTTTGCTTTTTCACTTTTATATTCCATGTGAATGAATTTAGGTTCATGTACACTGCCTTGACCCACTGCAAGAAATGCGTTCATACCCATTTTTTTAACTTGAGCTTTATTATAAACGGTTGTTTTTACCCCCGAATTTTTAACGGCATAATCTGCAAGCGTTTCAGGGTAAATATATTGAGCAGAATCATTAATTAAATCTCTAGCCCTGTTTACAGCTTCACCAATGACTAATGCCTTTTCAACACCTTTTTTCGCCTTTTTATATTTTTCTTTATCGGTTTCAGCTATTATAAATTCTTTAACTTTATTTTCGCTTTTTTCTGACTTATACTTATCAAAATCATAAATTCCTGATAAAACGCCTTCCGTAATCATTTTTGCACATCCTTCGGGACAAAGACCTGCTATACCTGCACCGTGAAGTATAGATACTACAGTTTTTGCGTTGTCATCTGATTTTAAAGACTTTATTATTTTAGCATTTAAGTTTCTTAATTTAACATAGTCAAAAGACTTTTGTTCTCCAAGACCTGCTATTATTATCTTTTTGCCTTCGGCAGTTATGGGAAGTTTATATATTTCGCCGTATTTACCCGTAAATTTTTCTTTTTTTATTACAAAATCGGAAATAACCCCCTTATATGCTTTATCGACAATACCCGTAACACCTGCGGGAACTTTAACCCCTTCAAAGAGGTTTACAATAATCACATCTGCCTTAACATCAAGTATTGATACGTTTTTAACTTCTACCTTCATTTTATGTCTCCTATCCGTTATAGTGTTCTTTAAATTTTCTTATCCAGCCAAACATTACCGAAAGTTCATAAGGCTTAGGCAGGTATAAATCCGCCCCTGCATTTAATACCATTTCTTTATCATGAACCGTCGTTGTAAATATAATATTCGCATTGGTATTTTTTAATTCATATTTAATTTTTTTACATATTTCAAGTCCTTTAAGGGTTTCAGCATTACCCGCATCAAGCACAATAACAGCGGGATTAAAAGACTCAATAACTTTAAATATATCATTAAATTCACTGACTACTTTAACATTATACCCCTGCATTAAAGCCGTTGCCTCTAAAAGTAATGATAGAGCGTCATCAGGCTCCATAATTATTATGTTTTTATTCTCTTCTTTTTGTTCTACGGCATTATCCGCACTAATTTCAGGACGCTCCATTACATAATTAGAACCTGTATTATATTTTGCAAGCTTATGAGTTGATATTAAAGAACTTATAACCTGTTTAATATCAGTGTATTTTTTATATTGATTCGTTATAATACCTATACTTGTTGAAACAAGATTGATTTTATTTTCCGCTTCATCATCACCGTGCATAAAAATGAATCCTCGTTTTGCATCGGTTTCGGAGTAAAATTTCTCTGCCACGGTATTAAAGGCATAAGTGAGGTAATTAGCTATTTTTTCTGCCTTATCAGGGTGCGTAATCACTATAAAATCATCTTCCGAAAACTGCCCTATATAATCAATCGGCTCAATTGAAGATTTTATAATGGCAGAATACGTTTGAAGCAGTTTATCTGTTGCAAGTTCACCGTAGATTTCTTTATAAAAGCTTAAATTATCAATATCTATAAGCATTATTGCCCATTGTTTATTTTCATTTAAAGCTCGTTTTATCATTTTATATGATACCTTTGAATCAAACAAAAGAGTTTTTTCGGAAAAATTACTTTCAAAATTGCGTCTTAAATGAGCATTAATTCTGGATTTAAATTCATCGGAATTAACAGGCTCACTTATAAAATCATCAGCACCTGAATCAAGACAATCTATTTTATCCTGTATGTGATTTGATTTTGATACCACCGCAATAGCGGGGCGAATATTGTATGTTAATACTCTTATTTGTTCTATGGCTTTTTTTAAGTCAAGCTCTATGCTGTCGGAAATAATTATCATATCAGGCTCAAAAGAATTTATAATATTAAGAGCCTGCGAAAAATCAACGGCGGTAAAAACGGTTATTTCAGCCGCTTCAAGCAATTTTTTATATTTTATTGATTGTTCTTTTCTCTTATCTATTAATAAAACAGCTTTTACTAACATATCTACTCTTTTATCTTCTTTATACCGCTATCTTCAGGGGTTGCCGCTTTAAAACATACCGTAAAACAGCTTCCATTATTGTCACTCTCAACACTTATTTTCCCGTTCATCTTTTCAACAAGTGTTTTTGTAATATATAATCCGAGTCCGTTTCCGTATATTTTTCTTGTTAACGGTGAATCAATTCTGGAAAATTTATTAAATATCTTTCCTATATCTTCCTTACTTATCCCTATTCCGTTATCCTGTACGGATATTGATACGGTATTTTCATCAAAATTTTGTTTAACATCAATTTTTACTTTACTTCCCTCGGGCGAATATTTTGAAGCATTATCAATAATATTCAAAAGTATCTGCTGAAATTTATCCGTATCAACAAGTATTTTAGGCAGATTTTTAGCAAAATTGCACTCATAATTATGTGTTTTATACTTAAGCTTAATCATCTGCACTACAGAATCCACAAAAGAAGGAACATCTACGGATTTGTAAATTAACAAATCCTTATCCGACTGCATTTTTGAAACAGTTAAAAGATTTTCCACAAGTTTAATAAGCCTGTTAGATTGGTCTTTTATGATATGTAGAAACTTTTCTCTCTGCTCGGGTGAAAGTTTATCGTAAGATGAAAGTAAGGTATCCGCAAACCCTCTTATACTGGTTAAAGGCGTCCTTAACTCGTGACTTACCGTTGAAATAAAATCAAGTTGAGCTTGTTCTAACTTATTTAACTGTTCTTCTTTTATATCTGCCATGGTTATATTTATTATATAACCGTTTTCAATTTACAGCAAATCAACTTCAGAAGATTTTAAAGGTGAACCCATTAATTTTTCAAGGTTAGCAGCCGATACATGGTAATTCAAAAGAGTATTATAATATTCAAGCTGTGAATTTCTGTATTCTGTTTCCGCATCTTTAAGCTCAATAGCGTCACCTAAGCCTACTTTATATCTGCCGGAAGCTTGGTCATACTGTTCTTTTGCCTGATCCATAGATAATTTTGCAACCACAATACTGTCTTGAGCATTGGTCAAATTTAAGTATGCCTGTTTTACCTGAAAATATATGTTTTGTTTTGTATTTTCGTAGTCTGCTAAATCTCTTTGATATGTTGCTTTAGCTTCATCCACCTGCTTTTTGAGTAATAAAAGGTTTACAGTTGAATAGTTTAATTGAGCGCCGATTTGATAACCATGGTCGGTATCATATTTTTTTCCGCCTCTTGAGTATGATGCAAAACCTGATATATTAGGAGTAAATGCTCTTTTTGAAGCTCTGACAAGCAGTTTTGACGCATCAGCTTTCTTTTTGGAAGCCAACAGTTCAGGGCTTGTTGAAAGTGCCGTTTCTACCGCATTATCAACAGTTATATCATAAGCTTTTGTAGTAAGATTATCAGTAACATCATAATCCGAATACTCAGGCATACCCATTGCATTACTTAATTGGACATAAGCAATCTTTAAAGTATTTTGAGCCTGCAATAAACTCAATTTAGCCCTTCCCAAATTATGTTCTGCCGTCAACACATCTATTTTTGCTTTTGTCCCTATTCTGTAATATGCTTTTGCCTGTTCTAAATGAAGGGTATAATCTTTTACAGTATCTTCATATACTTTTACCTGCTGCTGAGCAAATAACAAATTATAATATGCCTGTTTTACCGTAAAAATAACTGAGTTAATACTGTTTTGCAATTGAAATTTAGAAGATTCATAAGTTCTTTTAGCCAAATCAGCTTGAGCTTTTGTTTTCCCAAAGTCAAACAGCAGTAAATTACCCGAAACAGTAGGAGTATAGAACATATCATACTCTTGTATAGGAAATGCAAAGTTTGACATCTGCATATCATTTCTTGAATAACTGATACCTGCAGATAACGTGGGGAAATAATTTGACCATGCCTGAGCTATTTTGCTTTTGTAAATATCGGCATTACTCATAGCTAAGTGTATCAAAGGATGTTTTTCCAATGCGATTTTAACACACTCATCCACTTTAATAATTTTATTTGTATTAACGCTTCCTTGGTAAGCGGTATTTGTTAAGACCTTATTTTCTTCATCATTTGAATTAACGGCAGGAACTTCCTCACTTGATAGTTCTTCTATTGAAGTTTCCTGAACATTTTCAGCAGTATCTTGCAGCTCTTGAGTATTTTTTTCAGACTCTTTCTGAGCTTTTTTAGCAGCTTTTTCGGCTTCTTTTTGAGCTTTCTTTTCAGCTTTTTTTTCAGCCTTTTGCTGTTTTTCAAATTCTTTCAGTTTTTTCTTTTGTTCTTTTTCTGATATTTTATCCTGTTCTTGTTCAACTTTTGTAATATCAACGTGATTTTGTCCTAATGATTGGAAAAGTTCAGTTCTTATATCGGAATCCGACTGAACATCCTCTGCAAATACAGGAGATATCATAATTAAAAACATTAATACAAATAATTTTTTATTCATTTTTCCACTCTACTCTTTTTTTTTAAACTGTCGGTTCTTTCTTTTTCTTAGCCATATTTTCAACTAAAGATTGAACCAAAACATAAAATACCGGTGTTAATATTGTACCAATAGTTGCTGCTGCCGTCATACCTCCAAATACAGTAGATCCTACCGAAATTCTGCTCTGAGCACCAGCACCGGTTGCAAATACCATCGGAAGTACTCCGAATACGAATGCAAGTGCCGTCATCATAATAGCTCTAAATCTTATTCTTGCAGCTTCTATAGCAGCTTCTTCTATTGATAAACCTTTATTTTCGTGAAGGTCTTTAGCAAATTCAACAATCAATATTGACTGTTTTGCGGCAATACCGATTAAGGCTATCATACCAACCTGCGAATATAGGTCAAAAGACTGACCGAGCATCATTTGGAACACCAAAGCTCCGAGTGCCGCTACAGGTGCTATTAAAAGTACCGCAACAGGTATTGACCAGCTTTCATACAGTGCAACCAGGAACAAATATACGAATGTTAATGCCAAAGCTATAACAATACCTGTTTGCCCCGAAGATTCTCTTTCCTGCAAAGAAGTCCCCGACCAGTCATAACCTACATCTTTAGGCAGAGTTTTTGTTGCTACCTGCTCCATTGATTTCATAGCTTCACCCGAGCTCTTGCCTGCAGCACCCTGACCTGAGAATTGAACGCTTCTATATTGGTTAAATCTTGTAATTGAAGCAGCACCTACAGTTTGTTCAATATTTATCATCGTCATTAACGGTACCATTTGCCCGTGCATATTTTTAACATATATTTTCTGTAAATCCGTTGCCTTGTTTCTAAAATCATCTTCTGCCTGCATTTGAACCTTAAATACACGCCCTAACTTGTTAAAGTCATTTATATAATATGAACCTAAAGTTGAAGCTAAGGTGGAATAAAGCTCTTGTATGCTTACATTTTGTGCTAATACTTTTTCATAATCAATATTTAATCTGTATTGCGGTACATTTGCCTGATAAGTAGTATATACACTGCTTAAACCTTTATCTTGGTTAGCTGCAACAGTTAATTGATTTGCAAATTTTTCAATATCTTGAAGTGAATGTTCGCCTTTAGAGAGCATTTGGAACTCAAAACCGCCTAACATACTCATACCTGATATTGCAGGCGGAGAAAATGCCGCAATAGAAGCTTCATTTATTTTAGCTGCTCTCGCTCTTAACTCTTTCAGTATTCCGTTATGTGATAAATCCGTAGGTTTACCTTGAATTTTTCTTATAACCCAATTCCAAGGATATATTTTTCTTTCATCCCATTCCTTTAGAGGAACAATACAAAATGCTTGGTTTGTAGGTCCCATACCTGCAAATGTAATAATTCTTTCAGGTACTACACCATCTATCTGTTTAACTTCATCAGTTAATTTTAAAAGGACTTCTTGTGTTTTATTCAATGCAGAACCCGGCGGAAGTACAATTTGAGCCATAACAACCGCTTGGTCTTCGTCGGGAATAAACCCTGTCGGAATTACTTTAAATAAAAATCCCATTAATGCAATAAAACCTAAATATAAACATATTGTAAGTTTTCTGTTATATACGAATTTTTTAACAACATCCAAATACCAATGAGTTGCCATATCAAATTTTTCATCAAATGCCGTAAATACTTTTTTAATAAAAGCAGTAAAAAAATTAGACGGTTTTCTGTTAGGATCTTCAGGTCTTAAAATTATTGAACACATTGCAGGTGACAGAGTCAAAGCGCAAATTGCGGATAATGCAATTGATACCGCAATACAAACCGCGAATTGTCTGTACATTAAACCTGATAAACCCGATACAAAAGATACAGGAACAAATACTGCCATAAGTACCATAGCCATTGCAACCAATGCACCGCCAACTTCCTGCATTGTTAACTGCGTAGCTTCCACTGGGGTTTTACCGTCCTCCAAGTGCCTTTTTACGTTTTCTATAACAACAATAGCATCATCGACTACTACCGCAACCGCCAAAACCATAGCAAACAACGTCAAAAGGTTTATTGACATTCCGAATACAGGCAAGGCTGCGAATGTACCTATCAAAGATACAGGGATTGTTACACAAGGTACTAACGTTGCTCTCCAGTCGCCTAAGAACACAAATATTACCATAATTACTATTAATGATGTCATAATAATCGTGAATAATACTTCTTTCATTGATTCACGAATAAATTTAGAATCATCGTGCATCATCTTAATTTCAAGTGATTTGGGAAGCGTTTTATTAATTTCCGCTATCTTTTTATTAACTAAATTTACGATATTAATAGTATTAGCACCCGGCAGAGGTACAACCTGAATAACAGCTACGGGTTTTCCGCCTATTAAACCGAGTCTGTCATAGCTGTATGCACCAAGTTCAACTCTTGCTATATCTTTAATTCTTATACTTGAACCGTCTGTATTTGAGCGTACTATAATATTTTCAAATTCTTCAGGTTCTATCAAACGTCCTTTTGTCATAAGAGTCATTCTTAAAGTCTGATTTGCTTTACTCGGCAGTGAACCTAAGGCACCCGATGAAACCTGTACGTTTTGAGTTTGAATGGCAGCCTGCACTTCACTGACAGAAACATTTAAGTTAGCCATTTTTTGGGGGTCAAGCCATATTCTCATACTATAATCGCCTGCCCCGAATACATTTACTTCTCCGACTCCGTCTAAACGTTTTATTTCATCTTTAATATAAATATTTCCGTAGTTTGTTAAATCTAACTGGCTCCAAGACCCGTC
>CANQOQ010000014.1 GCA_947625495.1 Candidatus Gastranaerophilales bacterium
TTTTTTCTGTCGGAAATTTTCCGAAACAGGAAAAATCAAACTGGACAAGAACGGACTTTTACTACCCCAAAACGGACTCAAAATTTTTAAGTGAAAAATCAAGCTATGCCTGAAAAGCACAGACAGTTTGATTATAACAGACAGTTTGATTATTTTGGTTTTTTCCGTTTTGAAAAAATGATATTTTATAACAAATATTTTTATTAATTTTATAATATATTATTTGATTTATAATTTAATATGGAGATATAATATGCCAAACTACAAACACTATAGAGAATCTATTTCAAATGAGCTTATATGTACGAAAGATAGAGTAAAAGATTTTATCAACCATAATAGTGAGGATGGTAAATATAAAGAAATTATATTAAAAAATGTACTAAGAAGGCATTTACCCCATACTGTATCAATAGGTACAGGATTTGTTATGAATGAATATAACGAAGCAACTAAGCAGATTGATATTATTATTTATGACAACAAATTTCCACCATTATTTCAAATAGACGATTTTGTAATTGTGGTAAAAGAAAGTGTTATTGGAATTATCGAAGTAAAAACAACTATCAGAAAAAAAGATTTTAAAATAATCTATCCAAAAGCACATGAAAACGGTCAATTAATAATCGGGAATAGCTCTCGCTCTATTTTTAATGGTATATTTGGATACGAATCAGATTTAAACAAAACAGATACAATAATTTCTGAATCTATATCACAACCATTAAAAGAAAATATTGGTCAAGTTAATAATATATGTTTTGGAAAAGATATATTTATGAAAGCTTGGTATAATGAGCCAAAAAATTGTTATAAATTTTATAACATACATAATTTATCTTTCGGATATTTTATATCAAATTTATTAGAAACTGTATTTATAAATATCAATCAAAATGGTGCTTATGTATTCCCAGGAATAATAGGAACAAGTGTTTTTAATAATTATTTATACCCTTTAAATGAAGAGGGTGGTAAAGAAAATTATTTAATAAAAAACTGGACTGTATCGATTGATTAATAGCAAATTATATATTAGGATTAAAGAAATAATAATTTGGCAAAGAAGCATACTTTTTATTTATTTCTGCTTGTGAAAGTTCTCTAAACCAATAAATAGAATTTTTTGCACCAAAAGTATTGTAATAATTATAAATTCCTTTATATTCCAATATCAAAGGATTTCTCAATATATAGCCGTTTGCATATTTTTTATTTGTTTCTAAAAAGACTACTTGAATATTGTCTGCTTGAATAATTGAATAATTTCCTGTTAGTAATACACCTCCATTTACAGATTGTAAAACTTGAACAGGATAAATAGGTATATGTTTATATAAGAAATTTTTATTAGGAGCTTCATAATAAGTTCCGTAAACATAATTTGACAGTGTAGTTTTACTTATAGGTTTCACATTATTTTTTTTGAGCCAATTATTATATGAAGTTTTTTCTACACTAAAACCATAACTACTAATACTATTTTGTAATTTAGCTATTTTATCAATAGTATTATCAATTTTATTAACAAGTGATATACAATAATCACTTTGATAATGAAAAATATCATTTTCGTTTGAATCAGAAGTTAATTTGTGTTTTTTTGATTGAATAATATTTTGTACATTATTTTTTAACTTAACTAAGTTTAAGTCATTATATTTATTATTTTCAATATATTCTTTATTATATTCATTCTGTTTATTAAGAAGTTTAATTTCTTTTGAAAGAGAAGTTAATTTGTCTTTTTCTGATGAAATAAGATTATATAAATCATTTAATTTAGCTAAATTATTTTTATTTTCAGTAAATTGTTTATTGTATTTATTTAGAATACCATTAATATTCGTATCTAAAAATTTATAATATGTTTGTTGTACAGAAGCCTTATCAAAAAATATAAAGTTAATTAACAAAATGTGATTTTTAACATCTTCTTCTAATTTATCAAAATCTTGATTAGATAACATAATTCTATTAGGTTTGTATAATAATGGGTTATAAATATTTTGTGATGCATTTAGTTTACATTGATTAACATAATTTATTTGTGATTTATATTGGCTTATTATTTTATTTAATATATCAATATTAAATTGTTTATTTTCAAAATCCCCTTTATTTTCTATATCTTCCAATGTTTTATATATATCTCCTATTATACTTCCACCTTTTTTCTGATAGTATAAATAATCTTCTTGTATCAAAATTTCATTTGGAATAAAAATGCCTAAAACACTTTCAATTGTTTCTCCCTTTGCAACTATATCAGAAGTACCCATGCACATTTGATTATAATATTCTTCTTCTGCTTTTCTTTGATTTTCGTAAGAAATATTATTTTTGATTTTAGTAAAAAAATTGTCTTTTTTTACCTTTTTTATTTCACCCTGTGCAAAAGCAGGTGTAAATAAATACATAGCAATAAACAAATAAATTAAAACTTTTTTCATAAAAACTACCCCTATAAACTTATTTTATAAATCTAATTTCGCAGTACCGCACATATCATCCCACCAATCAGCATCATTATTCTCTTTTGCCATTTCTTTTATATGATTTTTGTCTTTGCATAAATTTGCATAATATTCTTGGTCAGCTTCTATTTCAGAATTTATTTCATCTTCAGCTTCTTTACATCTGATTTCTAATTCTTTTTGTGTTTTAGGTGCAGGAAATTCATCATTAATAACTAAACTAACATTTTTACAATATATAGTATCATTTACCATACAATTCTTATGTAAAAGTTTATCCCAATTATCAGAATTTATATAGGGTCTACATATTTGAGGAGCCCTATCATTATTGATTAACTTATATAAAAAACTGCTATTTGGACTATTAAAATTTTGTGTTAAATTTATTCTATTAAAAATTACAATAAATGTAATTATGAATAAAAAACAAAATATTAAATAAATTATTATAATAAGTATTATAAATATAATAAAAAGTAGTTTTTTATACCATTTACTTTTTGGAGAACTACTTTTAGGTAGAGATATTAAACTTCCGCCACAAAATTCACAAAATTTGGAATCATTATTTATATTATTTCCGCAATATGGACACTGCATAATTTAACCTCTTTTAACTAATATTTTAATTTTTCTCCGTCTGCAGTCCTAAAATTTCCTGTTAAAATTATAATAAAATCAATAAAAACCCATATTCCGGAAATTAATATTCCAAAAAATGTTAAAGTTAAAATTAATTGTGCTACTGCACTACCAATATGACCTGTATAAAATCTGTGTGCACCCAAAAGCCCAAAGAAAAAAACAAGTAAAAAAGTTACACACCAATTTTTATCACTTGTAGAATTTCTTTCAGTTACTGAATTATTAGTTGGAACTCCACAATGAACACAAATTACAGCTTTATCAGCTATTTCTTTTCCACAGTTAGAACAAAACATTTCATGCTTTCCTTTTTAATTAGTATTTAATTAATAGTTTACATTAAAATTATAAATTTATTACATATTTATATGAATTATTTACATATATTAAACTAAAATAATGAACTATTTACTATTATTTTATTTCGTCTAATACCTTATCATTTTTTATAAGAGGTAATTAGATGAATAACAAAAAACTGTTAGGTAAAAGAATTAAAGAAATAAGAAAAAAATCTAATTATACCCAAGAGCAATTGGCAGAGGCAATTGGTATTGATATTACTACATTAAGCGGAATTGAAAGCGGAAGGCACTTCCCATCTTTAGTTACATTAGAAAAAATTGCAAAAATATTAAATGTAGCATTAATAACTCTTTTTGATTTTAGCCATCATATTTCTGTCGATGAAATGAAAACCTCAATAACTGATAACATTGACTTATTAAGCGATGATGATATTAAACTCGTTTACAAACTTTTAATGAAAAAATATGGTGAGTAAAATAATTATATTTAAGCTAAAAACAACTTAAATATTAATTTTTAATTAAATTTCTCAGTTAAACAAGTTAATTCTTATATAATTTACTCATATTTAGATAATTATACAAAGGAATAATATAATGAATGAACTTGATTCTATATTTATAGCCCAAAATTGCTCTTCTGCACAACAAATTTCATCTTTGTTAAAGCAAAGAAATCCAATAAAAGAAACAGACAAAAATACATATAAAACGGCATTATTAATTGAACAAATGATAGAGGAAGGAAAAAGAGTACAAAATAAAGCTAATTTACAATTTATAATTACAATGATAGTTGCACTTTTAACTTTGTTTTTTTCAGCTTTACCATATTTTCCTCAAATTAAACAGATATTTATAGGTTTTTAAAGGAAAATGGCAGTAAGTATTGAAAATGAAATCATTCAAGAATTAAACGAAATTTTAAAAGATTTTAAAGAAGTTTTAATAGAAGATGTTTTAAAACTTTCTATTAAAAATCCTCATTATATTTTTATAAAGGATAATAATAAAACTTTTTATTTGGAAGATAAAAATAAAATTTATAGATATAATAATGTAGTACAAGATTGTTGGCAAGATTTAGATGCAAAAATCATAGATAAAATATACTTTGGATATTACAGAAAAATATTTGATGAGTTAATTTGTGAAAAAATACTCAAAAAAGAAAATCTAATAAATAGAGATATTGAAAATCTTTATAAAAAGTTTGAAAATATTCAAACTGAATCTTATACAATGATTATTAAATTATATGGGTTATGTCTTGTAGGTAAAAATAAACATATAAATTTAGGAAAATTTGTTATTTGCGACTATGAATATTTTATTCGCAATTATAATGGTTTTAATAATATAAATCATGCTTTTTATGAAAAACCTAAGGGAATGATAAATAATTGTTATTTAATTCATAATAATATTATTGCAATAGATAATAAAAAAGCAGAATTTGTATTTTTTGATAAAATAAATAAATTTATAAATATAATTTTATTTTGTTGTCGTTATAGTAGTGAAGATAATGCTAAAATTTCATATAAAGATAATAATTCAATTATTGAATATATATGTGCTAATAATACTAATAATAACTTGTTATATAATAGTAAAAATGATTCATTAATAAATCCTTTATATAATCTTCCCGAAGACTGTTTTGGTAAGAATAATTATACTTTTTTATTTGAATATCTTGATAGAAATAATTTAAACATATTGGAGAAGAAAGTTTCTATTGCAATTGATTGGATTGGGCAATCTCTAAGAACAAATAATTTACAACAGAGATATACATTTGTAAGTATTGCTCTTGAAACTTTGTTGAGTAAAAAATCGAGTGGAATTATGGATTATGGAGTAACATATAGATTACGAGAATATGCTGCATTTCTTGCTTCAGAAGATATAAAAAAACGAGAGGAAATATTCAATATTTTACCTAAACTATATGGGAAACGTTCTGAAATTTCACATAATGGACACTCAAAAGATTTAAAATTAAAAGATTATTATACATTATTAAATATTGTTTTCATGGTTACTATTAAATATTGTAAATTAATAAAAGAAGGAAAAATAAAAAATATTAAAGATTTAGATAATTATATAAATGAAATAAAAGGTCTTAAGCAAATTGATGTATAAAGAATAATTATTGCATTAGCTTTAAATTTTTTATATAAAAAATATATTATAATCCTACACAAGGAAATAAAATCAAATTCTAGAATTAACTGAACCTCAAAAACAAAAATTAAAAAAACTTATACTGCAATTTAACTCAATAAATTTGAAATTAAATCTTGTCATATATAATTCAGAAAACATAACTTTAGAAATTGATGAAAATATAAAAAGATACCCAAAATTAAAAAATATAAAAGTTAATTTATAAAATATGAATCAATAATTTTTTTTAAATTCTATTTTATCTTTAGAACTTACCAAAATAATCAAACTGTCTGTTAAAAGAAATCAATCTGAGTGTTCATTTACAGCAGTAAATAGAAAGAGTAATATGATATTTACGGTTAATTTTACAAAACAAATTATTGAGCCGAAGACGAAATCAATGAGCCTGTATGCGTTAGCTGATTATTACGGAAAAGTCCGTTTAGAAAAATTACTAATAAAAGTAAAAATGGTATAAGTAATATTTTTTTTGTTTAAAAATTCTTAATGGAATATCAATTTTTTGTTTTAAAACTACTTATATATATAAGTGGAGTATAGGAGTGGTGTGTATGACATTAAATACAGTAAATTTATCAAATGATAATTTTGTAGCAGGATTTAACAATCAAAATACTACCAAAAAAAATAATGTTGACATTATCAAGACTGACCCAAAATATGATGAATTTGTAAGTATTTCAAAGAGTAATTCAGAAGAAAAAGTAAGCTTTAAAGAAGGGGTTAAACTGGTTGGCAAAGGTTTTGTCAATAAAGTTAAAAATATGGCAACAGCAATTATTAAACATCCTGTTAAAAGTATACTTGCCATGGGTGCTACTTCCCTTATTATAGCGAGTGCTCCGATAATCGGAATTTCCTCGGCTACTATTGCATCTATTTTAGCTTTGGGTTTTGCAGGATTCTCCATAGGTAAAACGGTTCTTGATGTTGTTGAAACAGTAAAAGATAATAAAGCGGGAAAATATAATGAAGTTCGAGAAGACTTACAACAAATAGGCGGAGACGGCGTTGATTTGGCATTATCTTTGCCTTTCGTTCCAAGGGCTATAAATCAGGTTTCACGATTTGCAAGATATGGCAGAGGTACTGTCGGATTGAATACTGAGTTATTATCTAATTTTAGAAATTGTCATAATTTTTCAGATGTAAAACTTGAAATTGCTAAAGCCGACACATTAATTAATTATGAAATGATAGGAAATGAAATGGGATTAGTGGTAAAGCCTGAAGTACAATTTTCCAAAGAAGGTATAGGTGCGCCAAGTTACGATAATGTATCCGGTAAAATTGATATACCTGAAAGACTTTTAACTCCTGAGGGGAAAAATGCAATGAGAAGGCTCGGGAAAAATATGGAAATTGAATTAAAACACGAATTACAGCATTTTAGACAAGCTTCAGATATTGCAAGAACCTATGGTGTTGACGGATTAAAACAACAAATGATTGATAGTTATAGATATACATATAAAGAAAACGGCGGAACCTTTGACACTACCGATAGATGTTTTGAAAATAATAAAAAAACAACCTTGGATAAATTTGGAAATTATAAAGAACAAGTAGACAATTTATTGTTTGGCGACGGTTCAAAATTTAATGAAAAAATATATCAGGATGTAATTAATAAACAAGGTATGTATCAGGCAGGAAGCGAACAAGCAGCTAAAGCTTCAGAATATTCAGCAGGTATAATGGAACAAGCAAAAAGAGCAAAAGAAATGGGTGAGTTATGGCAAAACGGTGATGAAGAAGGCATGTTAAAAATATATTTTGAAAATGTTCTTGAAAATGAAGCAAAAACTGCAGAAAATACATATAAAGCCAATATAGTTAAAGGTCGTCCTACCGTTGTTAATGATGCAGTTATGGCTGGTTCTGTTGCAGAAGGATATTTCACCGATGATGATATCACTTTAATAGGCAAAAATTCTATAAAGGCAAAACTCAGGCAATCTTTACGGAAAAAATCAAATTGAATTCGTAAAATCTCAAGCTAAAAATCATTAGTAGCAATGTAATCAAGTAAAATCCGGCCGAGTGGAAAGATTCGCCCCATCCCACAATACTCAAACTAAGTGATCCAAATCGTCAAACCAAGTGTCTTTTTGCATACAATTTATATAGTAATATATAACATAAATGTTGAACCCCAATTTGCATATTGGATACTAATAGTGCCTATAAAATTACTTACTTCATGTCCGTTTCCGTTAGAAATACAGCAATGTCCGTAATGATTCAAACCATAAGCACTCCAACTGATAATTGAACCTGCCGGTAAATTTTTCAAATCTTCAATGTTTTTTATTGTATCATTTAAATCATCTGCTTCTGTTCCGTATCCTATACATATTTTGCATCATTTTCCGTGTATAAGAATATACTTTCATCGGACAAAGTTATATTATTATACTTCTCATTTTGAGTATCTAAACTAATTAAATATTGGTAGAAACCGTTTTTAATATTTAATGTCCTGCGATTATTTAATTCAATACACTTTTTCTTATATTATTTTCAGTAATTATCTGGGTAAGAATACTCTGAAGGATGCGCCCCAAGCTGAATAGTTCAGGCTAACATTGGCGATAAAATCACTTATTTCATGACCTTGACCGTCTGAAATCCAAACATGTCCAAATCTACCGTTACTTTTAGTATGACCGGCTTCATAAGTACTCCAGCTTACAATAGCTCCGGGAGGTAAGTTTCTCAAGTCTTCAACACTTGTTATTTCTTGTGTAACTTCTATCCAGTCATCAAGCTGCGAAAGAACATTACCATAATCACATCCGTTTCCGTAGGTTCTATATCCGAATGCTTTCTGAATAGCATCCGCTACACCTCCGGCACAGTTTCCGTTTGCATAATAGTCATTACCATATAATGCTAATGCTGCATCAGCTAAAGCTTGCCCTCTTTCTTCGTTATATTGAGAAAAAGCACTTATAGATTTTAAATTGTCTTTTGCTAAATCTCTTATATCTCTGTCATTTAATGCTGATTTTACATCATTTACATATTTTTGGCTTTCCGAAACTTTTGCTTTGGCATCATTTATAGCATTTGCTTTTGCCGTATCGTATGCTGTCTTTGCTTCATTATACGCATTTTTATACTCAGCCACTTCGGGATATTTTTCATCTATTTGTCCTTCAAGCTCAGCTTTTGATGATTTTAAAGTTTCCAATTCACCTTCTAATGCTACTTTTTCGTCATTTAAATCATCCAGTTTCTTCTGTTCCGCATCCCAAGCATCTTTTGCATCCTTTTCTGCCCGTTCAGCATCTCTGATTTGCGCCTCTACTGAGTCTATTGCACCTTGTATCTCCGCTTTTTTAGTTTCATCGGTTTCTTTACCAAGTGCTGCCTGCAATAAGCCTAATTGACTTTCTAATGCTTCTCTTGTTGATACCGCATTATTATATGCACCTTCTGCTTCAGATACAGTATTTTCCTGGTCTGCTATTTCTTGTTCTTTATCTGTTATCTCGCCTTCTTTTGCGGTAATATCATTTACTAGTCCATCCAATTCCTCGGCCATTTCTTCATCTACAAGCTCAAGTTCTTCAAGATATTTATCATATGCACTATCTATCTTTTCCTGCAACTGTATTAACTCAGGGGTATTACCTGATATGGCATTTTCCAATGTTGTTTGATTATCTGATAATGTTTGCTGTGCGGTATCAAGTTCTGCTTCCAATTCTTCACGCGTCATATTATCAAGTGTTTTTTCTCGTGTTTTAATTCCGCCCCCGCCTCCAAAAACACCAACAGGACCTGATACAGCCTTTTCCGGATCTTGTGTTTCCACATCTTCCGTCTCTTGCACGTCATTACCACTATGTAACTGAATGTCAGTAAATGCACCTAATAAGTCATCAATAGTAAGATTTTTATCATCTCCGTCTGTACTATTAATATGGTTGAAGAATTCATCTAATTCTTCTTTTGTAAATTCACCATCATGATTATTATCAACTGCATTTGCAAAATTTTCATTTTCTAAAAACCAATTTAAAACATCATTAAAAGTTGCTTGTTCGGGATCTATTTCATCAGGAAGAATTTCCCCATCAGATGTAAGTGCATTTGCCGGCTGCGGAGCATCAGCATCACCCTTATTTACAGGAAGAGTTGCAGATTCCGTTCCATCTGCGGCAATATTAGTTCCTTCATCATTTGTACCAGCGGTTTGTTCGCTACCATCCGGGGAAGCAGTTTGTTTCACGCCTGTTTTTCCTTCTGCATTAATTGTATTTGCCTGTGCAGCTTCCTTCTTAGCTTCTTCTTCCGGATCAACCAGTTTCCCGTCTACATAGTCCATACTTAAAAGTTTATTAATATCAATGCCCTTTGATAAATCCGCATTACTTATATTAAATTCATCATGAAGATATTTTTTAACCGCTTCCGGAAATATTAATACCTCATCATCAGAGCTATTATAATTACCATTACTAGCATTTTGGAGCTGTTCCTCTTGTAAATTCGCATACCAGATATCAAATCCGGTCCAAAAATTTGAACTATCTGCAATACCCATAGTAAATCCTTCCTTTTCTTTAATTAATTTCGGAAAAATTTTTAAAAACTTTAATTTTTGTTACAAAAATTAATATATAAAATTACTTTTTTGTATATTTTTTAATTTATTATGAGCAATTAGTTCCAGTTGTCTTTCATCGTAATCTTCAGGAGGCTGAGCGGTAACTTTAAAGCCAAAACCGTATTGGAAAGCAGAAGGAACTTGAGCAACAATTTGTTCATACTCGCCCAAGATGGAATTGACACAATGCAAAACTCCCGCGTCAACTACAGCCAAATCTCCTTCTTCTAAAATTTTTACACTGCTTTTTCCGTTCTTAACAACATTTAATGCAGCAGCACCGCTTGTTATTAAATATACTTCCGTTTGTCTTTTTTCAGCAAGGTTTGGGTGTGAGTGCAATTTTTCTTCTTTTCTTAATTCCGACATTCTTATCGGCCTTTTATCTGCAGCCTGAACAATTGATACCCCGATAAACGGAGTTTTGCTTTTTGACGAGGATAGTGCAGTAGAATTCGTTACCCAAGGAGTTTTTTCGTGAGTCCAGTTATTTAATTTGGTATTCAAATCATATACTGCTGCGTTTTCATTTATAAATTTTAATCCGCTCACATCAAAACCTGTAGTATTATTTTCCCGCCAGCTTCTTATTATTTCTGCCTGTTCATCATAGGTAAATCCTTTTTCACACAGTACTTTTCTTAAACTGTCTTCATTGCCGTAGCATTCTTTCCAGTATATAAATTCGGTTTCTTTTTGAGGTGTATATAATATTCCAACATCCTGCATCTTTTTAACAAGCTTCGGATTATATTTTGACTTTGGATTTCTTATAGAAAATTTAGAATCCATATGAACCTGTCTTGCCTGAGTTATTATTGGAGTTACCATATTTATTTCATCCTCCTCAAACCCAAAATCTTTAAGAATAAATTTTACATATTCCGCAGTATATGGATGCTTAAATTTTAAATAACCGTCATTTTTTTGCACCAGCATATCCATCGCAAACAATTTATCCATTATGCTTTTTGCTTTTTCTACAAGTTTTCTGTCATATTCATTTAACTGTTCACGCTTTGAATATAAATCATAAAGAAGATTATTTCCGGACTGCCACTTATCTATTGAAATTGTTCTTAAAAAGTTTTCATCTCTTAACTTATCACTCAGTAATGTGTTAGGAGTAAATTCACCGTTGTATAAATGAGAATTATAATACATTAATTCCAAAAATTTATTTCTGATGTTATTATCTTGAGCATCTCTGCCGTATCTTTCATACCAATCGTAATCCTTTTTGGACATAATCATCATAGGATAACCGCTTTTAACATCTATTTTAGCTTTAGTTCCTTCATTTAACATAACGGCAGTATTTTCATTAAGTTCAATGTCTTTACCGTCAATATGAAGCACTCCTTTTGCTTTCTTTGGGAATATTACCTGAGTATCATATTCAAAAGAATCATGATTATATAAATATTTAATCGCATCAACGCCGTATATTATTTCTGTCTGAGAATCAAAATCTATTATATATGAGTCATTTTGTTTTGTTGCCATTAAAGGCATATCCTCATTCTCTGAAGTTATTACATATGCTCTTTTTATAGCCGGAGCATTACCTTTGAAGGATAACGGCAGATAGTTTGCTGCTATTTGACTTGAAGGTATATTATTTACGGAAAGTCTCTCCTGATAAGGATGTGCATTACAATCAACCCCATATCCGACTGACTTTGTGCTTGTACATATATCGGGCATTTTTATTGAATTAGAAATATTAATGTTTTCAGCGCGCATACGATACCTTCGTTTTTTATAAATCTAATGAATAAAATAAATTGATTATTTTTTGCAATTATTTAATTTTTGTAAATTATTTTAGTAATATAATATTTTTGAAAAGAGGATTGTAATGAATAAAAAGCAATTGTTGGAAACAGATATAGAGTATATTTGGCGCCCGTTCACCCAAATGAAATCATTAGAAAATGAAGATAATAAACCTATTATTATTAAACGAGGCAAAGGAATATATTTAGAAGATATTGACGGGAAAAAATATATAGATGCAGTATCATCGTGGTGGGTTAATACTTTGGGGCATTCAAACAAAAGATTGAATAAAGCCCTTTCTAATCAGGCAAAAAAGATAGAACATGTTATCTTTGGCGGGTTTTCACATGAACCTGCAATTTTGTTTGCAAAAAAACTTGTTTCTATGATGAATAATAAATTAAAACATGTTTTTTTCTCGGATAATGGGTCTACTGCAGTAGAAGTAGCACTTAAGATGGCATATCAATATCAGGTTTTAAAAGGGCATCCAGAGAAAAAGAAGTTTATAGCGCTTAAAAATTCATACCACGGAGATACGCTCGGGGCGGTTTCTGTTGGAGGAATTGATATGTATCATAAACTTTATAAACCGCTTCTGTTTGAAATAAGACAAGCTTTAAGCCCATACTGTTACAGATGTCCTATGGGATGCAATAAAGAGACCTGCACTTGTGAGTGTCTTGAAAGTGTTGAAAATATTTTGAACGAAGAAGCAGGTAAAATTGCGGGTATTATTATTGAACCGTTAGTACAAGCTGCGGGCGGGATGATTATGTATCCGCCTAAATATATAACTAAACTTAGAAGCATTTGCGATAAATACAACATTCTTCTCATAGATGATGAAGTGGCAATGGGATTTTACCGTACGGGAAAACTGTTTGCCTATGAACACGCCAATATCGTCCCCGATATTATTTGTGCCGCAAAAGGAATTACAGCCGGTTATATGCCTTTATCAGTAACGGTTACTACTGATGAAATATATAATGCCTTTTATGATGACGATATTGACGGTTATAAAACTTTCTATCACGGGCACAGCTACACGGCATATCCGCTTGCGCTTTCCGTTGCTTTAGAAAATCTTAAAATACTTGAAAAACTTAATATTGAAGAATATTTAAAACCCAAAATAGCTAAATTTGCAAAGGAACTTGAAAAATTCAGAAATCATAAAAATGTCGGAGATATAAGACAAACAGGCATGATTTGTGCTATTGAATTGGTTAAAAATAAGCAGACAAAAGAACCTTTCAGTTATGAAGACGGAATAGGCAGAAAAATTTATATTGAAGGTTTAAAGCTGGGAGCGATTTTGCGCCCTATGTGGAATTGCATTTATTTTATAACTCCTTACATAATTACCGAAAAAGAGATAGAAAAATTAACCGATATAGCATATAAAGCCTTAAATAAAGTACTGCCGAACGAGGGATAATATGGAATATTTTATAACAGGTATTGATACTGACATAGGAAAAACCTTTGTAACAAAAGGGTTGGCTCTGGCAAAAGAAAACCAAGGAAAAAAAGTCGGAGTTTTTAAACCGTTGCAGTCAGGGGCAATTAAAAGAGATAATGAATTTTTAGCTCCGGATTTGGAAGCGGTAAAAGAGCTATCACCCGATATAAATACAAAATGCTCTTATCTGTTAGAAGGAGAAGTATCTCCCGCATTAGCGGCAAGACTTGCCGGAGTAAAAATAAATATTGAAAAAATAAAAAAAGATTTTTGGGAATTTTCGCAACTAAATGATATCACTTTTGTAGAAGGAGCGGGAGGCATTTTAGCGCCTGCAACAGATAATATGTTATGCGCAGATCTGATTAAAGCTCTTAACATCCCCATAATTATAGTTACGGTGCCTTTTTTAGGCAGATTAAATCATACTCTTTTAACTGTTCATTATGCAAAAACAAATAATATAAATATAAAAGGAATTATTATTAATAAAATTCCCGAAAAAACAGACGATTTAGCAAGCCTTAACTTTATAAAAGAACTTAAAATGTATACGGATATTGAAATTCTCGGATACATAAAGGATTTAAAAAGCCCCGATAAAAATGAAATAATAAAGCAATTTTATAATATTTTATAAGGGATTTTTCTTAATTGCACCGTTTTTGCGCGGATATATATCATCAACGGCTTTAAGTTTTTTAAAAATCAAAAGCACTCTTTTGGGATTTTCTTCAATCGGAAGTGTATATTCAATTTTTTTTATAAGCTTTGTATTTAATTTATTTAGAGCACTTTGCGCGTTTTCAAGTTCTTCTTTGGCTTTTAAAGCTTTATATGCCGCAAAATAACCTCCGATTTTAATATACGGAATTGCATATTCTAAAATCATTCTTAACTCTGCCATAGCTCGTGAAGTTACCATATCAAAGGAATTTTTATATTCATAAGGCAAGTCTTCTATTCTATCAGTTTTAGCTTTTATATTTTTAAGACTCAATGATTTAATTATGCTATTTAGAACATTTATTTTCTTATTTATTGAATCTACTGCAATAAAATTTTTTTCAGGGAAAGCTATAGCTAGCGGAAGTGCAGGAAATCCGCCGCCTGTTCCTATATCCATAAGAGATTTTACATTTGTATTATCTTTCAAATATAAATTTAGCGCCAAACTATCCCAAATATGTTTATAAAAGAGATTTTGTTCATCATTTTTCCCTATTAAATTAATTTTTTCGTTAAATTCCAAGAATAAACTTTGGTATAAATCAAAAGTTTTTATTTGATTTTTATTTAACTCTATTCCAAGCTCAATAAGTTTTTTGTACATCAGCGAAATTTCTTTATATCTTTTATTAAATTTTCATATTCATCCTGACCGATTGCAATTTTTATTCTGCTCAATTTTTGTTCTATAATTTTATCCAAATCAATATCAACTCCTGAAAGAGTTTTAGCAAGCATATATGATCTTACTGCCTCTTTATTATTAAATTGATTTAAATAAAAATCACCGATATCCACATAAGAATATACAACAAGCGATGTATCTTCAAGCTTTTTAGCGCAGTTTACAGCATCTATTAGATAATCTAAAGCTTTTTCTGCATTTTCTACCCTGTATAATTTCGCAAGTTTTGTATATGATTCATATAAACCTTCATAATTTTCCATCTGCTTATCAGCGTTTATTGCAAGTTCATAATACATTTTTGATGCGGTATTGTTATTTTTATATAAAGAAATTTCAGCCAAATTAAAATATGCAGATGCCAAATCCGGATTATCTTTTATATCCTGTGAAGACTGTACACATCTTAAGTAGTATTTTTGAGCTTCTTCTATATTATTTAAGTCATCCATAAGAAGCGCATATTTAAAATAACACTTCGCTAAAAGTTGAATTTTATTATATTTTTCTGCTATAGATAACGCTTTCTTTATATATTCTTTTTCAGACTCAATATTATCTATATTGTCTTCAAGCTCTGCCAATTCCAAATAAATATTTATATGTAATTCTTCGGAACCTTCAAAGTTTGATTTTAAAATCCGATTGTACACCTCTTTTGCATTGTCATACTTATATAATTCACAATATATATGCGCAAGCGTTCTTAATACTTCATTTGATTCAATATATAAAGAAGCCGAAGAATATATCTGATAAACTTTTTCATAAATATCAACAGCTTTATCAATTTCCTGTAAATGTTTATAACAATTGGCAATGTTTAGATATATTAAAGGTTCTTTTTCTTTAAAATCTTTTTCATTGTTATATGTTAAAGCTTTTCGATAATATAAAACAGCATCCGAAAAATTAAATTCTTTTTCGCATTCTTTTCCCAATTTTATATAATCATCTATACCGTCAGGAACAATATTTGATATAGTATTTGATATAGTATTTGATATTTTTTCAGTACTATTTTCTTTAACATAAGATGTAGGTTTAAATTGTTCTTTAAATATATCTTCATTTGTTGTATTAGCATATAACATAACATCCTTTGCGGATAATGTATTATTTTTTTGTCTTAAATTCCTTTTGTATCGTTTGGGAACGGATTTTTTTTCATTAATAACGTTATAACCGCTTGAACGAACATAAGATAAATACGGCATTCCTTGGGCATCATGAGCCCTCGGAGTTTTTGTTTTTGCAAGTTCTTCCTCTAATGTATTTATTCTTTTATCATGATAAGCTATTTCCTGTCTCATGGTTAACCTTGATAAAAACAACTGTCTTTCAAAGGGTTTTAAGGGTAATTCCTGCTCATATACTTCTTTTATAAACTTATGCATTTTTATTCTTGTTGCAATATTAATTGTTTTTAGAAATTCGGTTTTAATGTAGTCTTTTATATAATATCTGTCAAATTTTTCAGTTATAACACGCTTTTGAATTAAAAAATTCAAATCATCTTCTTGAGAAATATTTTGATTAATTAAAAAATCAAGGCTGCTTCCATGTCTTATAAGAGCCAGAAAAATTAATACTTTTAAAAATCTTTCCGTCGATACGGATAAAATTTTATTTATAAGAAATTCCAAAAAGTTTTTTGTTGATTTTTTATACTCTGATGCAAAAATTGTTAAAGAAGTTCCCAAAATCTGCATAATAAATACTGATAATTCCAAAAGCAAATAATGCCCGCGCGTTATTTTGTATAATTCTTCAATTTCAAATCGGGTACCGTCGATTTTATTTATTTCCAAATACTCATACATCTCTTCTTTTGTTATAGAACTAAGGGTATATGTTTCAGAAGAATCCGTACTGATTAAATCAGATTGTTTAAATGTTCTGGAGCAGATTATGATTTTTACTTTTGCAAAATGAGAAAGATAGTTTAAAAAATCTAAAATATCATTTTGAGTACTTGCCGAACGCATATTTATTTCAAGTGAATCAAAAATAAACAGCATCGGTTTATCACAATATTTAATGTATGCATTAATCTTATCAGAGAATATATTTGATTCTACCTTTGGCAGAGTTACTTTATTTTCATTATGATATATTTGAAAATCTTTAAACATTGAAAGCTGAATATCATCAATATTAATAGCTTCCTGATAAGAATTTCTGAAAATCAGCACATCCTCGGATATAAAGTCCAACACACAATCAGCTACATAAGTTTTACCCGAACCCATAAAACCGTTTAAAATAAAAATATTTTCCGAAGATTTTAAAAATTTAATAATTTTTGATAATGCTTCAATATTGTGTTTTAGAATAAAACTTTTTTCCTGAAAGGTAATATATTTTTCAAGGTCGGATATATTAACTCTTTCACCCTCAATAACAGACATAAAAGTTTCATTTAAAAAATTATAGTTCATACTATACATATTATAATAAATTAACATTTTTTATATCTATTAAACAATGTATTTATAAAAAAGAGAGCCGATTTGGCTCTCTTTTCAATTTTTTGGTTCGGGGGGGGGGCAGTGGCACATTTAAAGTTTGGTTTAACTTATTTATATTTAATCCAATTTTAAATCGGCTCTTACTGCACCCTGCGGAATTTCGCTTCTTGAAATTCCTGTTCGCACAAGCCCTGCAACCTCGTTTCAAAAACCTTTCGGTTTTTTCCTCTCGGTCGGCTTGCTGCTCCCTCGGGTTCGCTTCGCTCCACCCTGCGGAATTTCGCTACATCATGCCGCCCATTCCGCCCATGCCTGACATATCGGGCATGGCAGGTGCAGCTTTCTTTTCAGGAACATCTACAACTGCAGCTTCCGTTGTTAATAACATACCTGCTACGGATACCGCGTTTTGGAGTGCACTTCTTGTAACCTTTGCAGGGTCAACAATTCCTGCTTTAATCATATCAACATATTGATTAGTCATTGCATCATAGCCTTCATTTGTCGGAAGTTTCTTAACTGTTTCAACAACAACTTCACCTTTAACACCGGCATTATCAGCTATTTGTTTTAACGGAATATATAAAGCTTCAAGTAAAATTCTAAAACCTACTTTTTCATCATCCGTTGTATATTTAACGGTGTTAATAGCTTTTTCCAAATCCTGCATAACTCTAATCAGAGCTACACCGCCTCCGGGGACGATACCTTCTTCTTTTGCAGCTCTTGTTGCATTCAGTGCATCTTCAATCCTGAGTTTTCTTTCTTTTAACTCAACCTCTGAAGCTGCACCTACTTCTATAACAGCAACTCCGCCTGATAGTTTAGCTAGTCTTTCTTGGAGTTTTTCTTTGTCGTATTCACTATCTGATGTTTCTATTTGGCGTTTTATTAATTTAACTCTGTCTTCAATAGCCTTTTTAGTTTCATCACCGACAACAATTGTGGTATCATCTTTTGTAACGGTAACACGTTTAGCTTGACCTAACATCTGAACGGTAACGTTTTCAAGTTTTATGCCGAGTTCTTCGGTAAATAATTGACCGCCCGTTAAAATCGCAATATCTTCAAGCATTGCTTTTCTTCTGTCGCCAAACCCGGGAGCCTTAACTGCAACTGCCCTTAATACTTTTCTCATTGTATTAACAACCAAGGTTGCCAATGCTTCACCTTCAATATCTTCAGCAATGATTAATAAAGAACGACCGTCTCTTGCAACTTGTTCCAAAACGGGAACTAAATCAGCAATCAAGTTGATTTTCTTGTTTACACAAAGTACATAAGCGTCTTCCAATACAGCTTCCATTCTTTCAGGGTCTGTAACAAAGTAAGGAGAAATGTAGCCCTTATCAAACTGCATACCTTCTACAACTTTTAAGTTAGTACCGGTTGATTTTGATTCTTCTACCGTAATAACACCGTCATGCCCGACTTTTTCCATTGCTTCCGCAACCAAAGTGCCTACTTCTTCATTATTTCCTGCCGAAATTGTGGCAACTTGAGCAAGTTTTTCTTTAGAATCTACACTTTGCGACATGTTTTTAATTGTTTCAAGTGCAAGATTAACTGCCTTATCCATGCCTCGTTTCATACACATAGGATTTGCACCTGCAGTTAAATTTCTGACACCTTCTCTGACTATAGCTTGAGCCAAAACAGAAGCGGTTGTAGTACCGTCGCCTGCAACATCATTTGTTTTTGAAGAAACTTCTTTTAATAATTGCGCGCCCGAATTTTCAAGAGGGTCTTCAAGCTCAATTTCTTTTGCAATTGTTACACCGTCATTAACTATTTGTGGTGAACCGAATTTCTTTTCTAATATTACATTTCTTCCTTTTGGTCCCAATGTAACTTTAACCGCATCCGCGACGGCATCAATCCCTTTTAATAAGCCTTTTCTTGCTTCTTCATCAAATATTATTTTCTTAGCCATTTTACTTTCTCCTATTTTTCAATAACGCCTAATACATCTGAAACAGACATTATTTTTAATGTTTCATCAGAAACTTTTACATCGGTTCCTGCATACTTAGCGAAAAGAACAACTTCACCAACTTTTACATCCATTGGTTCTCTGTCGCCTTTTTCGTTTACTTTACCCTGTCCAACAGCTATTACTTCACCTTTTTGTGATTTTTCTTTAGCGCTGTCGGGTATAAATATTCCGCCTGAGGTTTGCTCGGCATCTTCAATAACTCTGATAACAATTTTGTCTCCTAATGGTCTTATTGTCATAATATCCTCCTTTATGTCTACCTTAATTACTTTATACAATTATTTTTTTATTTTTCATAAAATATTAATGAAAAATTAATTATTTCTCAAACAGCCATCCGCAGCAGATATTGACGAACTTTTCTCTGTCTTGTATAAATAAATCTTCGGCATGGTTACAATGTTCAAACAGTTCAAAACGTTTGTCGCAAACTGCTTTTTCATACAATTCTTTTGTATGCCAGTTATAAACCGTCGGGTCTTTTTCTCCCGCTAAAAATAACGTGGGCGCCTTTACCTTTTGAATAATATCAACAGCATTAACTTTTTTACCGTTTATTACCGAAGGTCTTACGGAAAACCATCTTTTAAGCTCGCATTTTTTTAGAGTCGGAATCCAAGCTTCCTTTTTCCACATTTTATTTTCAATCTTATCAAATTCAGCGGGAGCACTGATCGCAATTACTTTTTTTACATAATTTCTTTTTGTTGCCGCCTCTATAACTATGGAAGCCCCAAGAGAAAAACCGACCAAATATATATTGTTATAAATCTTATGAAAATAATCCATAACAGTTAAAATATCAAGAATTTCACATCTGGTAAAAGTATAAAAACCTCCGCTCCTGCCGTGTCCTCTAAAATCCATTGCCACTACATCAGAATATTTAGAAAATACCTCGCTCATCTCTTTAAAAGACTTACTGTCCTTTGTCATAAACCAGCCCGGAGCTAATATTACAACCTTATCAAAACCGTTTTTATAATAGTTAACCGCAATCTTAACCTTATCTTTTGTAATAAGTTTTATCTCATCCATTGTCTTTTCCCTTAATATCATTAATGTTTTACCATAAACACAAATTGTTATCATTACAAATTGTTACATTTAATAAACTAAAATTAAAGTTTAAAAAAATAATACCGAATAAAAAAATATACGGAAGAATAGGGAAAATAAATAATGAATAAAGAAATATATATGCCGATAAGTAATATATCAGAAGGTGTGGAGTTCTTTTTAAGAGGGGCAAAAAAACGCCGTTCTATGGCAATTGCAAGCGTCAGACAGTTAAATACGGGTTTGACAACAAATCTTAGATTGGTTGCAAGCAAATAATGAGTTGAGAGTAATTATAAAATAAAAACCGCATATAATGCGGTTTTTATTTTTGTTTTGATTTATTATTTACCTCAATTTCCCGAGTTTTTTCATTATCTTTATTAATTATAATAAGTATTTCGTTTTGTCCTGCCATCTTTAAATTATTCCTTGCAATCGACTCCAAAATAACTTCCGAATTAAAATTTTTTATCTCTGACTTTAACTGCTTATTTTTATCTAACTCTTCATCACGTTTATTTTCCAAGCCTTTTATCTTTGACACAAAATTTATATTTTTATTGATATTTTGCAAGGAACTGACGAAAAGTTCAACTATACATACTATTAACACTATAGTAAGAAGAGAATATTTTATCTTTTTCTTTTTTTTATCGTTAACCGGAATATTTTTATCAATATTATTACTGTTCATAATGTTATTATACTCTATAATTATTTATTTATAAATCATTCTAAATACAAATTTTATATTATAATTTTTGATATGAAAAAAAAATTATTTTATATTTTATTATCCGTAATATTTATAATAGGTATCGCAGTCAGGATATTTGTTTTTAAAACTAATTTTTATAATGTTGTTGTAGATGAATGTCATAGTTTGGCTTCCATTAGTACACATTCCTTCAAAGAAATTTTTTTAATTTATGAACAGGGAGCAAATTTTTTACCTGCATACAAATTGGTTCTTAAAATAATTACTTCCATATTCGGCTACAATTTCCCGATTTTAAAATCATTAAGTCTCATTTGCGGAATACTTTCTTTATTTTTATTTTATAAAATTTTATCAAAATTATTCAATAATAAAATAATAATTCATAGTGCTTTAATCTTATTTATATTTAATTACACACTAAATTTTTACATATCGTTTATTAAAAATTATGAAATAGATGTACTTATAACTATGATACTTATAAATTCAACTTTAAACATATATATAAATTTCAAGGAATCTAAAATTCCTTGGAAAAATATGTTTATTTACATAATTACTTCAATAATATTTATATATACATCTATTCCTGCAATAGTAATTATAGAATCTTTTTGGCTGATTTTATTATTTATATGGATTTATAAAAAAAATATTTCAAACATAAAAAGAGCATTAATATTCCAATTGTTAACCCTTCCTTTTTTAATAGCGGAATACTTTATGTATATAAATCAAATGGTTGCAGATACCTCGCTAAAGGCACAATGGACAAACGGTAATTTCTTTTTTGCACCTACTTCTTTAAAAGCGGTAAATTCTTTAATTAATTTTTCTTTTTTCCACTTTTATTGGTTTGATATTGATTTGGAAAATTCATTTCCAAATACTGTTATTATACTATTCATTATTGTTTTTATTGCAGGAAGTTTAAAATTTATACTTCCTGCAATAAAGAAAGAAAAAGATTTTTCGGGAATATTTGTAGTACTGCCTGTTTACATATTTTTATCTCTTTCATTTCTCAGTATTTATCCCTTCTGTAATCGTTTAATAACCTTTTTAATTCCCGTGTTTATTATCATAATACTTAACTTTTTTGATTTAAAAGGTAAAGCAGGTATATTGGGCAATACAATCGTAATCATATTACTCTCAACCTTTCTGTATTTAACATACACATATAATGAATTATATAATCTTATAAACAATACAAGTATACAAAATTTAAATAAGGATATAATCGACAATTTGGAAAGTAATGATACCCATAAAATAATTGTAAGTTTAGAACAAACATGTTTAAGATGTACAAATAACAATAATGTTTTGATTATAGACCCATTTAAAATAGACACTCAAAACCCAAGCAGTCAATTTATAATTTACGACAGAAGAACAAACGAAACATACTCTGATTCAATTAAAAATATTATTAACGGTTATGATACAATATACTTGGCATACAGAGAAAGTGATAATTATAATAAAGAATTAGAGTTGGTAAAAAAATATATTTTGAAAGAAAATTATAAAATAATAAAAAACAAAAATGGCGGATACTTTTCCGAATATTATATATTAAAAAAATAGAATAAAATTTCTATTTAGAACTATGTCCAAATTATTTACTTATGTCATTTTCCGGATAAATTAAATTTTGAAAGAAGTCGATAATTTTAATCTTTGTTTAATATTGGCCGTATCATTATATTGATTTGAGGCATTTAATTCTATTTCAAGATTATTTTTATTTTTTAAGGGTTTATATGATAAAACAAGTTCATCCTGCATATTATTTTGAGAAATATTTCTGATAAATCTGGTTTTTACGGAAAATGAATCAGTCAATTTATATTCAGGCATAAAATACACGCTTGTATCAATATCATCAGTACTTGCATACTTGCTCTGTCCTATTTGTGCATTCAGTTTTAAACGTTTAAAAGAGTATTCGCCGAATATTCCGCCCGTAGATTTATTATCATTATAAATATCTTTAGCAAAATATCCTCCGCCCATAGAAAAACTCCCCGAGTTTTTTGGCAAAGCAACAGGTACGGTAGAAATAACAGCTCCTCCCGATGCGGAATGATTAAATGATGAACTAAAGGAGCCTAATGACATATTTAATTTATTACCTTTATATGCCAAGACGGAACCTGTATTGTATGTTGACTCGTTTGCTCTTATAAAGAGCAAAGAAGGACCTAAAGAATCAAATAAGTTAGTCTGACCTAAAGATGCAGATACCCTGTCTGAAACTTTTGCGGTTAATTTTTGGGAATTAACAACGGAAGGAATCGGAGCCATATGTCTGGAATCATTCAAAAACGCCTGAGTAAAAGCTTTATTTGAATCCCATATCATATTTTCTGCTTTTATCTGCCGTTCTATTTTGTATTGAGTTTTGTTGGCCTTTAAGCTGAAAAGCCTTGGGGCATTTACATCATCAATTGCATTTGAATCTGTATCATCAAGTTTCAACTCAACGGCATAACTTTCATAACGTTTAGCTATATCTTCAATTGCTTCCGTTTCAAAATTGTCCTCCTTCTCAACCGTCTCTATATTATCAGGTTCATTTATTTCAAAAGTTTGAATGTATCTGCCTAAGTCAGAGAAGCTTTCAACTTTTACATTTGGCTTATCCGAGGCTTTTGAATAATTAGGATAAGTTAACACAATACTCACTAATAACAGTATAAAAATCTTTTTCATACTATAATTTTCAGCTAAAATTTTTATTAATTCAATCGGTTAAATACATTATACCTAAAAATTATATACTTTATTAAGTTTTATTAAGAAAATTTTTTACACAGATTTTGTTGTTATTAAAGGGCTTTAAGGTGTTTTTAGTTTTTTTTTGAAAAAAAATAGTATATATTTTAAAATAAACTAGCAAAAAATTTTTATACCATGGTTTAGTATATAATGCGAAATAAACACGGAGACAAAAATGGCGGAAATTAATAATAATATACCTAATTTGGGACATAAGGTAGAAAAAGTAAACACAACCGGACAAAAACCGCAGAAAAAAAATACAGAAATAACAGAAGATAAAAAATCTTCGGAATATACAGTTGATACAGGGGTACTGGGTCGTTCACAGGTAACACCGAAAGGCACAGATATTACAAAAAGTGTTGATGAGACGGTTACCTTAGCAATCTTACATCCTGAAATTATAAATCTCTGCCAAAGATTAGTTGACAAATTATATCAAGAAAACCGTGAAAATGGGATGAGTGAATTTGATGCAGCAATAAATGCTGCTTTGGCAGAAGAAGAATTATTATATATTTTACAGCATCGTAGTGTTCAATAATTAAATATTGATAACTTTATATAATAGTGCTAATATAATTTCATTATTTCAGATGGGAATTATATGAAACAAATAAAGCCTATTGAAGCAAAAGACAGAATTATTCTTGCGCTTGATGTTGATAATGTAGAAGAAGTTATAAAATATGTTGACTTATTAAGAGATTATGTAGGTTATTTTAAAGTAGGACTTCCGTTTCTAACTTCTTGCGGAATTGAAACAATTAAAATAATAAAAGAACACGACGGAAAAGTCTATTTTGACGGAAAATTTCAAGATATTCCGAATGCTGTTGCATCTTCAAGCGTAAATTTATTAAAAAAGGGGATAGATTTTTTTAACATAAGTGCAACAGGCGGTTCAAAAATGATGGCTAATACCGTTGAAAGCTGCAACATTTATGCAAAGAAAAATAATATAGACCCCCCTATAATTCTTGCGATAACATTACTTTCAAGCTTCGGTCAAAAAACTTTAACGGAAGAACTCGGTGTTGATATTAATATTTCAAATTATGTGTTAAAACTGTCCAAAATAGCAAAAGAAGCAGGAGTATCAGGGGTTGTTGCTCCCGACACGGACGCTAAACAAATAAAAAAAGAGCTTGGTGAAGACTTCATTGTAGTTTGCCCTGCAGTCAGACCCACCTGGGCAATAGTTAACGATCAAATCAGAATTGTAACACCTGCTGATGCAATAAAAGCAGGAGTTGATTATATAATTATAGGAAGACCAATAACCCACGCACAAGATCCCGTATCAGCTGCTAAAATGATTATTACTGAAATTGAAGAGGCACTTAAAGTAAAAGAGGAATAATATGATTATAGGGGTAGTAAAAGAAATTAAATCCGAAGAAAACAGAGTCGGTTTAACTCCTCATTGCATTCAATTATTAAACAATAAAGGACATAAAGTATATATAGAGAAAGGTGCCGGAATAGGCAGCGGGTTTGCCGACGAAGAATATGCAAAAGAAGGTGCCGTAATTCTTAACTCGCCTGAGGAAGTATATCAAATATCCGACATGATTGTAAAAGTAAAGGAACCTCAGCCATGCGAATATAAATTCTTAAAAAAAGAACAAATTATATTTACTTATTTGCATCTCGCCGTAGAAAAAGTTCTTACAACGGAATTAATCAATAAAAAAATAACGTCTATTGCTTATGAAACAATAGAAACAGAAGATAAAAAACTTCCGCTTTTAATTCCGATGAGTGAAATAGCAGGAAGGATGTCTGTTCAAATTGCAGCTAATTTATTAGAAAACAGAAATAACGGTTCGGGAATATTATTAAGCGGTGTAGCAGGCGTTCCTGCGGGGAAAGTATTAATAGTCGGAGCCGGTTCTGTCGGCATCAATGCTGCTAAAATTGCCGTCGGAATGGGGGCAAACGTATGTGTTGCAGATATTGATACTCAAAAATTAAGGGTTATTGAAGATAAATTCGGTTCACAAGTTAAAACTTATATTTCAACCCCGTCTAATTTATCCCGTCTGATAAAAGAAGCAGATGTTGTTATAGGGGCAGTACTCATCCCGGGACATAAAGCACCTGTCTTAATAACCGAGGATATGGTAAAAAGTATGAAAAAAGGCTCGGTAATTATAGACGTTTCCATTGACCAAGGCGGAATCGTCGAAACGATGGACAGGATAACAACCCATAAAAACCCGACATACGAAAAATACGGAGTTATTCACTATTGCGTTTCCAACATGCCCGGCAGTGTAGCTCGAACTTCAACACTTGCATTAACTAATGAAACAATAAAATATATTTTAAAAATTGCGGATAACGGGTTGGTTAATTCAATCAAAACTGACGCCGCTTTAGCAAAAGGAGTAAATACTTTTAAAGGCTTCCTCACAAACAAGGGAGTTGCCGAGGCTCATAATCTTGAATATACCGAGATCCCAAGCCTTATCGGTTTTTAGGCTGAAGATCGCAGCACATTTGACAAGCATTAAATACGCCGGTCCTGTATAAATTTTTTCTGAAACATTTGTATTTAACTGTATTTATAGCTTCTTTTAACGGCATTTCTTTTAAATTTGCAACTTTATATGACAAACAGGGGTATATATCACCTTTAGGGGTAATATATAAACTGGTCATCGGGATTAAACAATTTTTATATAAATCAGTAATCGCTTTATCCTTCGAATTAAATACTTTTTCTATTGTTTCTATGCCTCCTGTTGATTTAAATCTGGGGGCATATCTCAGTATTGTATTTGAATGTTTTTGAAGACTTTCAAGTTCTTTATATATCTCTTTAAAGTGCTCCATATCAAAATATAATTCAGGCGGATATTGTTTTAAATAAAAGTCCTCACTAAATTCATCATATAAAATTGAATTTTGTCTTAATGGCTGTTTTCTGATAAAAGTCAACGAAAAAAACTGAGCATTAAGTCTCATTGCCTCTTTGTATAATTTAGGCAAATCATCAAGATTATTTTCAAGAATACATGTTTTGATATCAAGCATCGGATGTGATTTTTTATCGCGTTTAGAGTTAAACAATTCTAAATTATTTATGACTTTATCCCATAAATGCGGGTAATTACGTATTTCATCATGCTTTGCACCATACGCATCTAAAGAAACAGAAAGAAGCAATAATTTATATTTTATAAATGCGTTGATAATTTCTTCATTTAAAGCGATTCCGTTAGATATAACGCTGATTTTTCTAAATTTTTCACCGGCTTTTTTGTATATTTCAAGGAAATCCTTTCTTATAAGAACCTCTCCCGCGACAAAAGAAACAAGAGAGAAAGGAGGTAATTGGTCAATAATATCAAACCATTCTTTCGTAGATAATTCCTCGATATTTCTTTCACCCGTTATATAGCAAAAGGGACAAGAAAGATTGCACCTGTATGTAAGTTCAAGAATATATCTAACAGGCATTTTAATCTTACCCGTGCAATTATTATATACTGCTTTTGCATATATATTTCTTGCAATATCAAATAAAGAACTGTAATCTAACGGCATTTTTAACTCCGCTAATAATTATATATCAAATAAATAAAACTTTAACATTTTGTTACAATACTAAAATAAAAAAGCAATTCAAACAAGGGAAAAAACTTTATATAAGTATAGCGAGGACTAATAATATATAAGAGGAAAAAATAGAATGGCAATTGGGGCTAGAGACCGCATAGACAGAGAGCTGGTCAAAAAATATGCAAAACTGAAGATGGATAATCCTGAGACCACAAAACTTGTAGACTCACAAAAAATGTTATCCGCAATGAATGATTATGCACTAATGCAGCGAAGTATGCTGGATATGAATACAAAGCTTAAAAATATATGTTCAAACGTAACATCAAAATCCGCGGTATACTTAAAGCTGACATTTAATCCTCCAAAACCGAGAAGACAATAATAAATCAAATTTATAAATAATTTTACAAAACGATTAACTTTTATATAAAATAATAAAAGTTAATCGTTTTATTATAAACTTATGAAAAAAATAATCTTAGCATCAACTTCGCCAAGGCGAAAAGAATTATTAAAAAAAATCGGAATTGAATTTGAAATAATTTCACCTGATTATGATGAAAATATAATTCATAAACCCTTTAGTTACGAACTTGTAGAAAGTGTTGCGGAGAAAAAAGGTTTATCGATTGCGGATAAACTTAAAGAAGATGCAATAGTTATTAGTGCCGATACTGTTGTTGTATATAAAAACGAAATTTTAGGCAAACCTAAAAATTATGATGATGCTTTTGCCATGCTTTATAAGCTTAACGGAAATACCCATATAGTAGTAACTTCCGTTTGCATTTTTGATACTGAAAAAAATAAAAAAATCATTAAATCAAATACAAGTAAAGTAACTTTTAAAAATGTATCCGAAATCAAGATAAAAGATTATATAAATAAGTTTTCGCCGTACGATAAAGCAGGTGCGTACGGGATTCAAGAAATGGGCGAAAATTATATAAAAGAAATCAATGGAGATTATGACAATATAGTAGGACTTCCTACAAAAATGTTAAAAAAAATGTTAGATGAGATTAATTTATTGTAAAATATTAAATGGAGTTAAGAAGGAGATATAAATGAACAGCGTTGAGCTTGTAAAAAACAGTATAAGAAGTATTAAAGATTTTCCGGTTAAAGGAATTATATTTAGAGATATAACAACTGCAATTAAAGACAAAGATGCCCTAAAAGCCATGATTGATTTTTTAACGGATAAATTTAAAAATCAAGGAATTGATTATGTTGCCGTAGTTGAATCAAGAGGTTTTATTTTCGGAAGTACACTTGCCTATAATATAGGAGCAGGATGTATTTTAATCAGAAAGCCGGGAAAACTTCCCGCAGAAACTATAAGTGAAGAATATGCACTTGAATACGGAACGGATAAATTAGAAATTCATAAAGACGCTGTTGAAGAAGGTAAAAATGTTATTGTTATCGATGATTTACTGGCAACCGGCGGTACGGTAAATGCTGCGTGTAAATTACTCAAAAAAGCCGGAGCAAAAGTAAAAGCCGCTGCGTTTATTATTGAGTTATCGGAATTAAACGGAAGAAAAAATCTGCCCTCTGATATTGATATAGTATCAATGGTAAAATATTAATTTTAGGAATGATAAATGGCTGATGAAAATAAACAGTTTGAAGCCAGCCAGCAAAAGCTGCAAAAGGCCAGAAAAGAAGGTCAGGTTGTAAAATCAAAAGACTTTTCAACTGCTCTTGCCCTTTTGGTTATGTTCATCACCATAATAAAAATTTCTCCTTTTATATGGGATCAAATATCAGTATTATTTGTATATCTGTATGATAAAATTCCCGAAAAACATTTGGAGGATATAGGTTATGTACATCTATTTACGGCGATAGTAATTCCTACCGCTTTAATTATCGGTCCGATATTAATATTAGCTTCATTTATAGCGATTTTGGGAGATTTTATTCAAGTGGGGCCTTTAGTAACAACAAAACCTTTGGAGCCCAAGCTTGATAAATTAAATCCCACAAAGTATTTTAAGAATTTGATGTCGCCAAAAACCGCTTTTGATTTAATAAAAAATATATTAAAAGTTGTATTATTAGGTTTAATAGGTTGGATGGTATACAAATCGCATTTGGAAGCAATAATAGCTCTGGCAAGTATAGAAAACAGTTTTGCTATATTAAACGAATTCGGTTCTATTTTAATTGATTTTATAATGAAAGCGGGAATTGCATTTTTAATAATTGCGGGAGCTGACTACGGAATAACAAAGTGGAAATTTTTACAAGACCAAAAAATGTCATTTAAAGAAGTAAAAGATGAATATAAAAACTCTGAAGGCGATCCGCAGGTAAAAGCTGCATTAAGACAACGCAGACAGCAAATGCTGCAGCGAAAGATGATGGATTCCGTTCCGGACGCGGATTTTGTTGTTACGAATCCTACTCATATCGCGTGTGCCTTAAAATATGACTCAACAAAAATGGAATCACCGCAGCTGCTGGCTAAAGGTACCGAACTATTTGCAAAGAAAATAATTGAAATAGCAAGAGAACATTCTATTCCCGTTGTCGAAAATCCTCCCGTCGCCAGAGCTATATTCAGACTCGTTGAAATAAATGCTTCTATCCCACCCGAATTATATAAAGCGGTAGCTGAGATATTGATTTTTGTTTATAATTTGCGAAATACTCAAAAAGGTAGTAATATAAAATAGAGTATTTATAGATTATAAAAATGAATACAAGACTACAAGATTACATAGAAATAGTTGAAAAAGTTGCCAAAGTTGAGCATAGGCGTATTCCATCACATATGGTAGACTATGATGAGCTTGTCAGCATTGGAATTATTGCCGTTCAAGTTATAATAAAGGGCAAAACGGAAGAACAACTTGAAAAGTACAATAGTTCTTATATTGGCACAGCCGTAAGATGGGCAATAAGAAATGAATTAAGAAACAGATATAAATGGTATACGCTTAAACATAATAACGAAGATCAAACGGAAGAAAATGTTTCAGAGGACGAAGGTTCTGATGAAAACGGTGTAATTACCCCCGGTAAAGTCAGAGAAGCTATCTATGAAACAATATTATCAATTGACAGCTTAGCTGCTGCAGCATCGGATAATGATTCTCCATTTGATTTTATTAAAGACCCTTCTGCCCTGCCTGATGAGAAAGCTGAAATTTCAGAACTCGGCAGAGATATAAGAGAAGCTATTTCTAAACTCCCTCAAAAAGAGAGAATTATTATCGAATACAGATTTTACAGGAATATGCAGGTTAAAGAAATAGCCGAACAAGTCGGATTATCTTCTTCAAGAATTACCAGAATAATTCAGGCATCTTTAAACACGGTTAGAGAATACCTAAATAAAAAAGACCATTACGAGTACTAAACTTCAAATAAAGAATGAAGTTTTGATTCTATTTCGGTTGAATCCATTTCTTCATTATTTTGATTAAATTCAAGCGCAGTTTGATAGCATTTTGCGGCATCAAGATTTTTACCTTGTTTTTGCAATACCCTGCCCAAGTTAAAATGTGCCATAACATAATCCTGTTTAAGCTCAATAGCTTTTTCAAAAAGCTTTTTAGCCTCTTTTAAATTACAAATACCGTCAAGATAAATGACACCCAAATTATTATATGCATTATAATATTGAGGATTTAAGCCGATAGCTTTATGATAAGCAATTATAGCTTCTTCAAGATAATCTTTTTGCCATAGAGCCATTGCACACTTGTTATATGATACAGGGTTCTTGGGATTTAGTTTTATTGCTTCGCAATATGCTTTTATTGCGCTGTCTATATCATCACAATCTGAGTATATATCACCTAAATCGACATAAGCATCAGAATTTGTTCCGTCAAAAATTATGGCTGATTTTAATAAATCCAAAGCTCCGTCTACATCATCAAAGGTTGAATAATATACAGATGCAAGTGTCTGACAAACAATTGAAGTCCATTCGGGATTGGGATTTTTATTAATTGCATATTTATAGTGTTCAACGGCTTCTTCATATTGTTCCGCCTGTATTAGAGCATATCCGAGTGCATTATGATAAAAAGGATTGTCATAATCTTTTTCTAATGCTAATTTAAAGGCATTAACAGAATTTATTATGTCATTTCTTTTCAGATATAAATGCCCGAGTTCATAATACACGGGAGCGTTATTTTCTTCTATTTCCAGCAGTTTTGTATAACACTCAACAGCCGTATCAATATCATCTTCAAAATAAACTTGAGAGATAGTTGCAACTTTATAAAGCAGTTCTTTACAGTTCGGGTTTGTTTCTAAAGCTTTAATATATGCATCTCTTGCGGTAGAAATTTCTTCATTTTTTATATTAATATCGCCGATTTTTTTATAATAAAATTCATTTTGTCCGGTTGTATTTGCCGCCATATCGTATGTTTTAACAGCCATAGAATAATTTTTAGTTTTTTCCATTATTTTTCCTACGGCATCCAAACACATTAGAGATAAATGTTTGGAAAGATTTTTACAAAGCATTTTAACTGACGGGGTATCTAAAGCTATACTTACTCCGCCTGAAAGCAAATAATACAAATATTGTGAAAAATCTTTTGCGCTGAAATGGGTTTCATTCATTTTATCCAAATACATAGAAGCTAATGAAAGCCTTGAACGAGCCGATTTTAAGGGATTAATTTTTATCGCTTCTTTTAATTCTTTTTCTGCCTCATCGTAGTTTTTTGCCATTTCGAGGAAATAAGCCGCATATATTCTTGCATTATAGTTGGAAGGAGAAATATTTATAGCAGATTTACATTGCTCTATTGCACTTGCAAGATTAATTTCACCCTTATCCCATAACAAAGATGCTAATCTATAATACGCTTCAGCTATATTGGGATTATATTTTACGGCATCAATATAGTTTTCAACGGCGCTATCTAAATCCCTTCTTTTACCCTTCATTAAATACTGCTCATGAAATCTTCTTGCAAATTCCATATAATCCTGAGCTAAAGCATTTTTATCCGGTTTTTCTGAATAGTCTGCAGAGTTTAGAGCAATTTCATCTAACATTAATTATTCCCCCGATATTTATATCATCCGATAAAATTCAAAAAAATGGAATATTTTTAGCCGAAAATACAACGTATGATGTAGGAATCCATCAAAAAAATAATCACTCATTTAATTGAGTTAAATTAGATAAAATAATAATAAAATATAAGCATGAAAAAAATATTGTCTGTTTTACTTATATTATTTTTATTGAATACAACGGTCTTTGCGGTAGAATTTGATTCCAGCATTGATGCTGAGATAAGGAAGGACTATAAGGTGGATGAAAATGATTTACCCGAACTTCCAAAAGCAATACCGACCGCAAATATAGAAGAAGTACCGCCTCTGCCTGCAGTATCAAAAGCGACAGGAAAAACATACACCCTAAAGGGCGGAAGCAAAGTAAATTTAATATTAAGGAATAAACTTAGCGACTGGAGTCCGAAAGGAACCTATATCTCTTTTAGTTCTTCCAATGATATTTATACAAAAGAAGGATACACAATACCGTCAGGAACAATCTTTAAAGGCAGAGTAACCGATTCTCACAGACCTCAATTGACGGGGAACGGAGGACTTGTTGAGTTATGCGTTGATGAAATCCATCTAAACGGTGTTATGTCTAAAATTGATACAAAAATAGCACTCGCAAATTCAAAAAAAGTTTTCCGCTCGGATATTAAAGGGCAGCGTAAATACTGGAAAAATTTTGCAAAAGCGACTAAACCGGGGCAAAAGGCATTTAAAGCAACAAGCGGAGCTGCCCACGAGATGGCATCAATACCAATCATTAATTTACTATCTCCCGTAATATGGATTGTCGGCGGGGTAGTATATGTAGTTAATGCCGTATTTGCACCCGTTATAGCAATTTTTTCAAAAGGCGGTTCAGTATCACTTCCCGCAGGAACTCAATTCCAAATTAAAATCTCGGGCGATACTCAAATAAAAGGATAAGTTTTTTATAATTTACCATTACTTTAGAATTGATGTATATATAATATGTGTTTTTAGTTTTTTTAACAAATCCAAGATTTCCAAATCTTTTTCCCTCAAAACTGAATTTTTTATTGGCAGTTTGGAGAATAGCAAAATTCTGATAGTCGGAATTGAAACACCCAGTTTAATCAAATCTCTAATCATTGTAAGCCACTCAATATCATTAATACTAAATAATCTTTTCCCATCTTTAGATTGTTTTGTTCTCCATGGTTTAATTAGTCCTTCTTCCTCGTAGGTTCTTAATCTGTCACTTGTAATACCTAATAATTTAGCAGCTTGACTAATTTGATAGAATGGTTCGTTTAAGTTTAACTGTTTCATGATTTCCTCAAAATTAATTATAAGATAGGTTATTGACCTTTAAAACTTAGGTAAATAAATTAGACATTTTTATATATATATTGACATTTAAAAAATATATGTATTATAATAACCATGTTTATAGAAAAGATAATATTTTTAGTTATTTTTAACAGAATCTAAAAATTAAAAAAATGTAAATATTTATTCTTTAAGTCATTAAAAGGAGAAAATAAATGAACAAATTATATATAAAAAAAAGACTGAAATATTTATTAATAGTAGCAAGTGCTTGTTGTGTTTATTATCAAGTTAATAATAATTATTGTAAAAATAACCCAAGCGGATATAATTATTAATTATTTTTTTAAGCATTAACAAAGGATAAAAAATGAATTGTTATACGCTTCCCTTTTGGCTTTCTTCCCAAACTTATATATTAAAAGATAAAACTTATTTAGCGTGTATTTTTAACCATAAGTCAAATGAGCTTATAGAATTAGAGGGGCTATCAGCTTTACTTTGGAAGTTACTTTCGGAAGGTAAAAGTAATTCCGAAATTTTAAAAGTTGCAAGAAAAAATCAGTTTGAAAATGAATTAGAAGATTTTTTAGAAGAATTACATTCTGTTGGTATATTACTTATTAATGATAATAAAGAAGAAGATTTAACGAATATACGACCTTATAACAGGGCTAATTTATATGGGATTATGGGTGAACTTGATTTTTGTTTCCAGAAATTAGATGATAACGGATTTTTGCCGAATTTATTTTTTGAATTAACATACAATTGTAATTTAAAATGCGTACATTGTTTCAATGACAAAAATTTAAAAGAACAACCGACTTTTGAAGATGTTAAACCTATAATAGATGAAGCAATTAAACTTGGTACATTTTTTATAACTTTATCAGGCGGAGAATGTACTTTAAATAAGGATTTTATAAAAATTGCCCAATACATAAGAGAAAAAAGACTGGCTTTGTGTATTTATACAAACGGTCAAACTTTTTATGATAATCCGGAACTGCTTGAAAAAGTAGTAAATTTATATCCCTTTGAAATAGCATTAAGTTTATACAGTATGAATTCTGAAATTCACGAAAAAATTACAGGGATTAAAGGTTCTTATCATAAAACATTAAGTGTAATTAAAAAATTAAAAGAAAAAAATATAAATGTTCGTATAAATTCCTTCCAAACAAAATATAACCCTTATGATTGCAAAGAAATACAAGAATTTGCAAAAGAAAATAACGTCAGTTGTGCTATAGATTATGAATTGATAAATAATCCCGATAAATCAAATTCTGATGTAAGAATAACAGAAGAACAATTGTTAAAAATGTTTAAAGCAAATACCTCACTATATAAGATTGATAATTTCAAAATAATTGAATTCAATGATGTTTTTATGAAAAAAGCATTATTATGCAGTGCCGGACATAAAGCAATTTCAATTAATCCGAATTTAGATATTTATACTTGTCCAACATTAAAGATACCATTAGGAAACTATAAAAACGTATCTTTAAAAGAATTATGGGAAAATAAAGATAATAAATCATCTAAATTATATAAAATAAGAAATATCAGAAGAATTGATTTATCAGACTGTTATAAACACGAATATTGTAAATATTGTTCCTACTGTCCGGGGATTGCACTTTCCGAAGGTTCTTTTTTAAAGAAAAATAAAACTTTTTGTAAAGAAGCAAAAATAAGAATGAAAGTCCATAAGGAGTTAATTAAATAATGGATTTATCATTAAGATATATTATAAGGTATTTATTTCTAAAACATTTTTTATTATTTTGTAAATTTATCTTAAAAATCAAAGTAAAAAAATTATTTAAAAGAGATTTGGATTTAAATTCTCCTAGAAGATTAAGTGATAAAATTCAATGGATTAAATTATACGGAAACAAAAAAAACAAAACCTATTTATGTGATAAAATTTTGGTCAAAGATTTTGTATCTAAAAAGATTCCCGAATTAAAAATTGCAAAAGTATATCAACAAGGGAATAGTTTTAAAGATTTAAATATAAATAAATTGCCTAATAGTTTTGTATTAAAGACAAACCACGCATGGAAAACTAATACTATTATTTTAAACAAGAATATTCTGACAAAAAAAGAAATAGAAACTATTAATAAAGAATATAAACGATTTTTAAAAATAAACTTCGCATATTGGAGTTATTATGAATTGCAATATAAAGATATAAAACCTCAAATTTTTGCGGAGGAATTTCTTGGCGAGTATGAAAATATTGCTAATTATGAAGCATGGTGTTTTAACGGAAAAGTTGAATTTGTATCTTATAGGTTTGTACGGAAAGACAGTAATACTCATCTTAAAAGTTACCAATATTTTTTTAATTCTAAATGGGAACCTGTTGATTTTTATATAGATTTTAAAGGAGAAGATTATCCCCCGACAATCATTAATAAAGAAAAAGTTATTAAATATGCTGAGATTTTAAGTAATAATATTGATTTTGTCAGAGTTGACTTTATGGAAAAAAATAAAGAACTATATTTTGGAGAAATGACTTTTACTCCTTATTCGGGATTTTTCCAATTTATTCCGGATAAATATGATTATATCTTCGGAGATAAGCTTATTCTTGCTTAATCTTATAACATAGGCACTATACCAAATTTATTCTTCTTCGTAATACTGATTTTTTTAGCGATGAAGTATACGTGGCGGCATTTGCACCCGTTATAGCAATATTTTCCAAAGGAGGTTCTATTTCTTGACTGCAGGAACAGGGAAACATCAAAATTCTTGATAAGACATTTTTTTTATATTAATCTTAAGTAAGATTGAAAGGGAAATATTATGTTGCGAGCAGGAATTGTAGGACTCCCGAATGTAGGAAAATCAACATTATTTAACGCACTTACGTCATCAAAGAATGCCCAAAGCGAAAATTATCCGTTTTGTACCATTGAACCAAATGTAGGGGTTGTTAATGTTCCTGATGAACGTTTATATATATTAAAAGATTTGGTAAAGACCAATGTCGTAATATCTACCGCCATTGAATTTGTTGATATAGCAGGTCTTGTA
>CANQOQ010000015.1 GCA_947625495.1 Candidatus Gastranaerophilales bacterium
TTAGCCGGCATAAAAAATAATGTGAATATAAAAAATATTAACAATAAAATTAACTTTTTCATATTCACATTATAGCAGTGTTTTATATAAAGTCTATAAGTTTAAATCCTGAGATTTAGAATGAATTTTATTTAATGCTTTTTGAACGAAGTCATCAACATTCATTGTTCCTGCTTCACCTATACCTCTGATTCTTACTGCAACTTTATTATCATCTATTTCTTTATCGCCCATAACAAGTACATAAGGGATTTTATTACCTTGCAGTGCTTCTCTTATTTTATATCCCATACTTTCAGAGCGGTCATCAAGTTTAACTCTTATACCAGCTGCAAACAGTTTATCATAAACCTGTTTTGCGTAATCATTATGGCGTTCTGAAATCGGAACTACGCAGACTTGAACAGGGGCAAGCCACATCGGGAAGGCACCCGCATAGTGTTCAATTAAAATACCGTGGAAACGTTCCATAGAGCCGAATATTACTCTGTGGAGCATAACGGGTGTTTTCATCTGTCCGTCTTTATCCTGATACTTAATTTCAAATCTTTCGGGAAGATTAAAGTCTAACTGGATTGTAGCACACTGCCATGTTCTTCCTATTGCATCTTTAACCTTGAAATCAATTTTAGGCCCGTAAAATGCTCCGTCACCTTCATTGATTTCATATTTCATTCCACGTTTATCCATGGCTTCTTTCAGTCCTGCTTCTGCAAGCTCCCAATTTTTAAGGTCGCCTACGTAGCTTTCGGGCCTTGTTGATAGCTCTACTTCAAACTCCATATTGAAGATTTTCATTGTATCAGCTACGAAGTCAATGATATTATTTATTTCATCAACCAATTGCTCGGGGGTGCAGAATATATGAGCATCATCCTGAGTAAAACCTTGTACACGTGTTAAACCTGATAAAGCACCCGATTTTTCTTTTCTGTATACGGTTCCAAGTTCCGCCATTCTTAAAGGCAATGAACGGTATGAGTATCTGTTAGCCTGATAAATCATTATATGGAAAGGACAGTTCATAGGTTTAACTATATACTGTTCATCATCTTCATTTTCTTTTTGAATAAAGAACATATTTTCTCTGTAGTGGTCGATGTGTCCAGATAGCTCCCATAATTTTGATTTAGCGATTTGGGGAGTATGAACAATAACATAACCTCTTTTTCTGTGCTCTGATCTCCAATAATTTTCTATTTCTTCACGAACAACAGCTAAATTCGGATGCCACAATACAAGACCTCCGCCTATTTCATCTCTGACAGAGAATAAATCAAGCTGAGTTCCGAGTTTTCTGTGGTCTCTTTTTTGTGCTTCTTCCAAGAAATTTAAGTATTTATCCAAATCTTCTTTTGTCCAAAATGCCGTTGCATAGATTCTTTGAAGCATTTTGTTTTTTTCATTGCCTCTCCAGTATGCACCTGCTACTTTTAACAGTTTTATTGCGTTACCTTTAATATAAGTGGTATTCGGAAGGTGAGGGCCTGAGCAAAGGTCATTAAATAATACCTTTCCGTCTTTATCTTTTGTCAAATACAGTGTAGGATTATCATTTCTGTGTTCTTCAAGCAATTCGGCTTTATATATTTCACCTTGTGCTTTAAATTCATCTATTTGCTTTTGAACATCGGGAATTTGATATTTTTCAAATGTCAAATTTTGTTTAACGATATTTTTCATCTCGTTTTCAATATTAACAAGGTCTTCATCCGTAAAAGAGTGGCCTTCCAAGTCAAAATCATAATAAAATCCGTTATCAATAGCGGGACCTATTGCAAGTTTTACATTCGGAAACAAATTTTGTACTGCCTGAGCCATAATATGTGATGCCGAATGCCTTAGTATATATAGTGTTTCATTATTCTTTTCCATAATTATTCCTTTTTTTTTTGGATGTTCTCATAAAATTATACATCAAGCATAATAATTTTAAATTATAAATTTATTTCAATCTCAAAAAAACGGTTCCAAGGGAAACTATAAACAGGGTTTATATTTTTTGATTTTAATTTTTTTAAAATTACTGTTTCAAATGGTTTTATGTTTGATTTTAAAATATCGGAAGATAAATTTTCACGTTTTTCTCTGATTTTACTTCTGATATTAGCCTGATACGCCCAGTCATCAAGGAATCTTATAATTTGAAGTTTTATAAATTCGTTTTTATTGGGATTCTTTGCCTTAAAATATGTCATAGCACAGCTTATAGCGGAACCTAAAGTATTACCCGTTGTGTTCCAAGCGGCATAACCTAAGAAATTTTTCCAATCCCCGATTTCAAAAAGCTTATTAACAAAATTATTATCGGCTCCGTTTGCATTTAAAATATCCGCAATAAAATAGGATTTATCAGGCAGTATTAAATCCCCTTCAAACAATGGTTCATACTTATTCATGACAAGTTCGCCCTGCTCATTTTTAAAATTATTAACAAGTAATATTAAATCAGCATTATTTACATCGGATACAAAAGCACCTGCAAGTTCAATTTGGGTTTCAACTGCTTCTTTAACCGAAATATCTTCATACTTTGAAATTTTATTAATACTGTCAGGATTCATATACACAGGGGCTATCTTAATTTTCTTATCACTGTTAACGGCTCTTGAAAAAAGAACTAAAGGTATTTCATCTGCGCCTGTTTTAATAAAAACATTATCAATATTAAAAGACAATTTTTTAAGCTCCTCTGCCTCCATAACATTTAAGCCGAACTCTGCGCAATCATCTTTTGAAAATACCAATGTGTCAAAAACACCCTGTTTTTTTAGTTCTATATAATACTTGTTCAGGTTAAAATTACGGTTTCTTGTATTAAGGTAATCATTTAGAATCCAAGAGGGGATATCATTTGAAGTCTTATTACCTGTTTTGTGGTACTTATAAGAATACTTAAAGATTTTTTCTCCGTATAAACTCCAGTACTCTTTTTCTTCTTCATTGACATTATTATTTGAAATGCGCATAATACTTGAAGATGCGAATACTTTTATATTTTTTTCTTTTATTATTTGCACAAATTTATCAATACGTGATTTAACGATATCAAAAGAATCAGTGCTTCTTCTTGAAGGAATAAGCCCGCCATAAGCTATTGTATCTAAAGAAGCTATTAGAAAATCAGTATTTTCAAGAGATTCAATCCAGTTAATTATACCGTTTATATCGGAATTTTTAGTTAATCCTCCCAATAAATCCTCAGGCGGCAGTGATAAATTTATATTTTTATCCGATAAAGCCGTTTGCTTAATTAAATCATAACATACAGGACGGTTATCAATAGGAACAACTGTAACATTATACATTGATTTATCCTCCTTCAAGATTTTGGAGAATATCGTCCGTCAGTTCAATAAAGTCATCAATTGCATCTTGAGGTCTTTCTATTTTGCAATTTTCTCCGTATTTTAAAAGTCTTTTAAGTAAACCTTCCCTGTCATTTCCATAATTAGAAACAATCAGATATCCGTTTTCAAAATTAATCATTTTTTCGTCTTCTTTTAGCTTATATGATTTAGCGAGTCTGCCATATAGTTTAAATACAACAGAATTAGAGCATTCAACATTTTTTATTCTTGATGGCATTTGTTTTAATGAAATAATAGAATTGAGATATATTTTTCTGTTTCTATGTTTTGATAAATCATTACATACGATTTGGAAATTTCCGTTTTTTTCTGTTATATGCTTAAGTTCAACAATAATAGTTTCAATTGTTTTGTTAGATTTTGAGTATGTAAGTGAAATTTGCTGTCCTTCTGAAATAAGTTTTTCAATATAACTTATAAGGTTATTGTGATCATCAAGGTTTTCTGAATTTTGATTTAAAGCATCCAGAATTTCATTTTGGTTTTTTTCAGGAAAGTATTTTAAAATTTTATAAAAGAAATTTCTTAATTGTGTTTCAATTTCATTATTGTGAAGTATTCTTATATATTTAATAAATGAAATTAAAACATCTTTTTCTTCATTAGTAAGATTAATTTTATAAAAAGCATTTCTGAGTTTATAAATATTTTTACTTTTTTCAATTTTAAATCCTAAAATTTCCAAAGTATTAAAATATTTAATAAAAGCTTCTGCCGTATAAATATTTGCAAATAAAGAATTATCTTTAACTTCTTCCATAAGGTCAAATTTAGATAAATCTTTTTCCAACAGGATTTTTAATATTTCAAAAATTCTTAAAGCTGTATCATAACTTTTATCAGATTTAGTCATTAACATAACCCTTCTTAATCAGCTTAATTTTATCAATAAGTTTTTGTTTAAAGAAATCAGGTGAAATAATTTTAAAATCACTGCCAAATAGCAACAATCTTTGAACGAACCAAAACTCTTGACTAACATTAGCCTTAACAATAATATAGTCATCGGTTTTTTCAAGAATTTCTTCATTAATTTCCTGTTTAAAATCAGCTAAAGCATTACCGATTAATTTATAAACCACCTCATAAGAATCATAGAATTGAGAATTTTTAATAATACTGACCGAGTTAATTTTTAAAATTCTTTCAACATTAAGAATACTAAATTTTTGATATTTAAAAACGTAGCACCATAAATAAAGTTTACCGTTTTCATAAACAACTCTTTGAGGAATAATATCAAGAATTTCGTTATCAAATTTAGGCGAGGAATAAAGAACCGAAACTTTTTTCCCGACTAAATTAGGATTAGATAATTCTTTATACAGTTTTTTTAAATTTTCCATAGGCGCAGAATCATGAACTTTATCAATAAGAACTTGATTTTCCGTCAGTTTCATAATTTTATCCAAGAGACTGTTAAGTATATAAATATCTTCAATTTTAATATCCTGACTATATCTGTTTCTTAAATTAATAATTAAATCAATAACCTCTTCCGTAGAATTAAGAGTAAATGGCATATTTAAAAGTTCATATTTAAAATTATTTGAAGAACAGGGTCTTGAAATGTCGCAGCCTGCCATTCTTAGAGTTTTAATTGTCAGCCTGACTGTATCATCAGAGAATGATTTAGACGTAATTTTATTGGTTTTTAAAATATCGGCGAGTTCTTGAACGGTTCTTCCTTTTTCAAGAAGAAGCGCAAAAACTAATAGGATTCTATATCCCGTAATACTAACCCATACTTTTTCGTTCTCTTTTAAGTTATTATTTATATTCTCAATCAAATGCATACAGTAATATTTTATACAAATTTCCCATAAAGTATAAATACTTTACAATTCATAAATCTATATATGAAGATGTGAAAGAGTCTGTTAATATATAAATAAAGATAGGCGGATAAAATGGTAAAAGAGTGGTGTGAATATTTTCTTGAAATAGCAAAAACCTGCTCAACAAGGTCAAATTGCTTAAGAGCACATGTGGGAGCTGTTATAGTTGGTGAAGATAAAAAAATAAAAGCAACCGGATACAATGGAACTCCTTCAAAGGTAATTTCCTGCTACGAAACAGGCAAATGTTACAGGATAGAAAATAATATTCCATCAGGCACTCAATATGAAACATGCCGCAGTATCCACGCAGAACAAAATGCAATTATTCAAGCCGGACAAGACAGATGTAAAGATGCAACAATGTATATTTACGGTCATAATTTCATCTGCATTTTATGTAAAAGATTTATTGTCCAATCTGGGATAAAAGAAGTTTATTTGAGAAAAGATGATAATTCACCCATAGAACATATATCAGTTGAAGATATAAGAAATGAATTATCAAAACAAGTTAATTTGAAATAAATATGGCTAAATTAATAGAATACAGCGTAAATACAGGCATGGTAAACATGGCAGAAGATTCAAAGCTTTTGGATAATGCCATTAAAAACAATGAAAAAGAACCGATTATACGTTTTTACGGCTGGAAACCAAGGTGTGTTTCACTCGGAAGAAATCAATCCGAAAGCTCTGTAAATAAGAAATATTGCGATGAAAATAATATTGATATTGTAAGGAGAATAACAGGCGGCAGAGGTTTATTACACGACTGTGAAGTTACTTATTCTTTTATATGTCCGGTAAATTTTTTAAAAAACGGAGAAAGCATAATACATTCATACAAAGAAATTTCTTCCGCAATCATTTTTGGGTTTAAAGAATTAGGTTTAGAACTCAATATAGGACAAAAACAAAGAGGAAAAAATAGTTTTGAATATTGCATGTCACTGTCAACAGGTGCTGACTTATGTTACGGAAGTAAAAAATTAATAGGTTCCGCTCAATACAGAAAACAAAACTATATACTTCAGCATGGTTCGATTTTATTCGATTATAATCCGAATATTATTGAAAAAATTTTTAATGAGAAAACCTGTACAAATTCTGTAACCTGTATAAAAGAAATTAATCGGCAACTAAATTACAAAGATATAATAGAATGTATGCAAAAAGGATTCAGTGAGTATTTTTCTATCGTTTATGTCTGAATTTAGCACTATAAAACATATCACTTTTGCTCAAGATGTTATGAATTTTCTTCTCATCTTCATCCGTAGCAGCAGTAAGAAAAAATCTTTCCTGAGTTTCTCTTGGGTTAACAAAGAAATTAACTTTAGTTAGTTTAACTTTTTTTGAACCTTTCGGCAATTCATTTTTATATAATTTATCAAGTCTTTCTGCAAAATTCATTGCAGCATTATGAACAGTGCCGTCAATATCCTCACTAAACGAAACCGTATCAGTTAAATTATATTCTTTCAGATTAGAATTATTATTAAAAGCAGTTTGCATTATAAAAGGTACCGGAGCTTTAGGTTTGCCGTCATTCAATGTAAAGACCATTAAAGATTTAAATGAAACGGGGTTTATATTCATAAACATTCCTTTTTGTAGGGTTACATTAATATAAAACTCAAGAAAAAAAAATTTGCGCTTATAATTATGAAAAAGCTGTAAAATCTGCTACAATATATAGGTAAATATGAAGTACAGAGGTCTAATAATGGCAAAAGAAAAAATAAAAAAAAATTTAATTAAATATCCATATTTGGAAAGACCTGTTGAAATATATGAAAGAGAAAACGGACATAAAATTGTATTTGCATATAAACGAGGAAGCTTAATAAATATAAGCAGCTGGGTTAAAACAGGCTCTATAAACGAGAATGATGAAAATAACGGTATATCTCATTTTCTTGAGCATTTAATGTTTAAAGGTACATCAAAACATAAAGCGGGAGAATTTGACAGGACACTTGAATCAAGAGGAGCAATAGTTAATGCCGCTACTTGGAAAGATTACACTTTTTATTATGTAACTATTCCAAAAGGTATTGATAGTAAAAATTTTAATGACACGCTTAAATTGCATGCCGATATGATGCTTGATCCAATTATCCCCGCTAATGAAATAGGAGACCCTTTCAATTTAAACGATAAAAAAATTACTACAAAACGTGAAAGGCATGTTGTAATTGAAGAAATAAGAATGCGTAAAGACCAGCCTTGGACTAAAGTTTATAATCAGTGCAACAACGATTTATATACTTCTCACCCTTATAAAAGAGACGTTATTGGTAACGAGCAGATAATTTCAACAATAAAAAGAGAAACAATTCTTGATTATTATAAAAAATTCTATACGCCAAATAATATAACAACAATAATAGTCGGAGATTTAAAAGCGGAAGAAATTATTCCTAAAATAATAAAAGAATTTGATTTTAAAGGAAGAAAAAACACAATATTAAAAGAAAATAAACCCGATAAACAAATAAAGGGCGGTAAATATTCAGAAGTATATTCGGATATAAATACGGGATTTCTTATGTTCGGATATTTAGGTTCTAAAGCCGGTGATATAAAAACTTCGACAATATTGGAAATGATATGTTTAATACTGGGACAGGGGCAAAGTTCAAGACTGTATCAGGAATTGATTGAAAAATCAAAAAAAACAATATTTAATATAGTCTCTACCGATTACTATCATTTTAGAGACGGCGGAAACTTATTTGTACAAGCGAATTTCATTCCCGATGAAAAAGAAAATGCTATTAAATTAATAAAAAATCAAATAGAAAAACTATATAATCAAGGTATAGATGAAAAAGAGCTGAATAAAGCCAAGAAAAAGTTAAAATCGGCATTTGCGGAAAACTCTGAAACCGTATCTGATATTGCTGAAACAATAGGTTTTTATATGACTGTTTGCGATAAACTTGATTGTGTTGAAGAATATATAAATGTCATAGATAAAATAACAGTTAAAGACATAGAAGTGACTGCCAAAAAGTTTTTAAACACAAAAAATGCCGTAATATCGGTATTAATGCCTCAAAAGTATAAAAAATAACAGGTGAAATTATGAAAAAAATAATATTGAATAACGGAATTGAAGCAATAATAAAAAAGAATAAAAATACACCGAGAACCGCAGTAGTAATATATGTAAAATTAAATAAAGATGAAGAAAAATGCGGATTATACCATTTGTTAACTCAACTGTTATTGCAGGGGACAAAAAACAGAACATCAGAAGAGCTTGCAGCCGAACTTGATGAAAACGCAATTGATTTTTGTTTTGAAAAAAAATCAGACTATATTCGGCTTAAGATGCAATTTTTAAACGAAGATTTAAATAAAGCTTTTGAACTTTTTCAAGATGTAATTGAAAATTCTACTTTTAATGATTACAAAAAAGAAATTCAAAAAATCAAAGGAGAGCTGACTGCAGATTTAGATTCCGCCAAAATACAAGCTCAAGACGAATATTACAGAACTATATTTAAAAATCATCCCTACTCTATAGGCAGACAAGAAATTATAAATGAGATTAATTCCATAACAAAAAAGGACTTAATAAATACTTATAAAGAAATAAAAAATGTACTAAAGAAAAATATAGCAATAATTGGGGATTTTGATGAAAATAAAGTCAAACCTGTTTTAGAAAAATATTTAAAAAATCTAAGCTGTAAAGAGAATAAAGAAGAAAGACAAAAAGTAAAAAAAATAGCTAAAAACAGGATATCAACAATAATAAAGGAAGATGCAAATCAGGCACAAATATTTTTAGGCTGGCAGACTCCTACTATAAAAACAAAAGAATATCCCGTAATAATTCTGTTAAATACAATTTTAGGTGCATCAGGCTTATCTTCAAGATTATTTCTTGAATTAAGAGAAAAGAAAGGACTGGCATATACGGTAAGAAGTGTATATGAACCATATTTATTATGCGGAAACTTCTTTGTTTATATCGCAACCGAGCCTAAAAATATCAAGATTTCTATAGACGGATTTAAAAAAGAAATAGAAAAAATAATGACAGAACCAATATCTGAAGAAGAATTACATAATGCAAAAAATAATGCTATAGGAAAACGTCAGTTTTATCAGGAAACAAATATGCTTGAAGCCGCATTAAAAGGGAATTATGAATATTTAGGACTCGGATATGATTATGAAGAAAAGCTAAATAAATTAATAAGTAAAGTAACAAAAGAAGAGATACAAGATACGGCAAAAAAATATTTTTCACAACCAAATGCCTTATGTGTACTGGCGCCTAAAAAATATCTAAAAGAAGCCGGATTAGTAAAATAATACATATTATGGTAAAATCGTCAGAGAAGATATGAATGACATCAATTTTGATAACAAGAAAATAAAAAAAGAAATAGATAAATTCCAAAAAACAGGAAACATTCAAAAAGCAATTGAAGCCTGTAAAGGTGCTTTATCTAAAGATGAAAACAATGCTGAGCTTCATATTAAACTCGGTGATTTATATATGGAATGGCATCTTGATATTCATCAAATAAAACAGTATGCTGATGAAGCCATAACCGAATATCAAAGAGCATTAGAGTCTTGTGTTAATTCCGCAGAAATATATTATAAAATAGCAATGGCTTTTTATTATAAACGAGAGCTTGATAAATCAATAAATTATTTTAAACTGGCAATTGAACACAATCCCAAATTGTCTAATGCACACTATATGCTGGCTGAAATATTTATGAAAAAAGGTGATTTTATAGAAGCAGCAGAATCCGCCGAGCGTGCAATTGCAATAGCACCATTTTCTTCATCAAGAGCTAATTATTTAATATATTGTATTCAGTCTTTATCAAATAAAACAAAATGGTATAAAAAATTTTCAAAACTCATTATGTCAATATTAACACTGCCTTTTGACAAATATGCAATAAAAGAGGTAATAAAAAGACTATCATATTTGCAATTTCTACCGGTCTTAATAAAAACATCAATATTGATATTTATGAACGGATTTAATCAGCAGCTTTTAGACTTATATAGAGAAACCATAGAAAAAGCACCGGGATTTGCTGAATTATACATAAATTTAGGCAGAATATACTATGAGTTAAAAAGATATGAAGATGCAATCTGTGAATATAAAATGGCTATATGGCTAGATAGCCTTAATATAAGAGCATATTACTATTTATGTTGTTTGTATGAAGAAATAAGAAATTTTGAAAGTGCAATAGATATATGCAAAAAAATGATAGAATTGCAGCCGCATTCCGCTGAAATTCACTGCAGATTGGCACAGTATTTATACTTATGCGGAGAAATTGATGAAGCAATTGAGCATTATCAAACGGCTGTCACTTTAAATCCGAATCCGAAATGGACAAGCATTGTAGCACAAACTTTAGGATTTATATTTCAGGAAAATACAAAAGACTTGGATGCGGCTATATCATCATATCAAAATGCTTATAATTTAAATTCAACCGACATTGACATATATTTAAATCTGGGGAATGTCTTTTTTGAAAAAGGTTCTTATGATAATGCTTTAATAGTATATCAAAAAGCATTGGAAGCTTCACCTCATAATGCCAGACTTCATTGTAATTTAGGATATTTATATTGGGGTAAAGGCAATACCGATGAAGCAATCAAAGAATATGAAAAAGCTATAAAATATGATAATACCTATGATATAGCTTATAATAACTTGGGGGTTATATACTTAGATGATTTAGGCAGAGTACAAAAAGCTATAGAATTATTTGAAGAAGCAAGAAAATATAATCCTAATTACGCACTTGCACATTACAATTTAGCCCGTTCAATTGCAATAACAGGAGATAAAGTTGAAGCTGCAAAATTATATCAAATTGCTTTAGATATTAATAAATATACTATGGAGCTTGACCCTAAAGATATAGAAGAAAAAATACAGGATTTATTTACATAAAGGACTTAAATTTGGAATATATTCAAAACATAAGAATATTATACAGTGATACGGATTCATACGGTGTGGTCTGGCATGGAGCTTATACAAAGTGGTTTGAGGCTGCAAGAGTTGAATTGGTTGAAAAGCTCGGATTAAAACTTGATATGCTTGAAAAGAATAATATAATTTTCCCTGTTGTTGAATTAAACATAAGATACAAGTCTTCTGCTAAAATGAATGAAAGAATTGAAATAAAAACTCATATTAAAGAAGTAACTCCCGTCAGTATAACATTTGAGCATAATGTTTACGAAGAACAGACAGGGATATTAAGAGTAAATGCCCAAAGCACTATAGTTACCGTAAATTCAGAAACAGGGAAATTATATAGAAAAATCCCCGCAGATATATATAATAAGTTTTTATCGGGTATAAGTTAATTGTATATTGAACTTTAGATTAATAAATTTAAATCCATAGACTATATCATCCCGCGACAATATTCTTTAGAATTAAAATAGAAGGGGGATATATGGCAGGAAATACAATGAAAAAAACTGCAAAACAAATGCAGTTGAATTCTTTGGCAGAAAAATATTTCAATCTGGCTGAAGAATTGAGAAAAAATAATAAATATAAAGAATCCGTTGAAAAATATCTCAATTCAATATTAATTGAAAGAAATAATGTTAAATCATATATAGGGCTTGCCGGTTCATATAAAAATTTAAAAGAATATGATAAAGCAATAAATAATTTAGAAAAAGCGGAAAAAATGGATTCCGATAATGCAGAAATACAAAAAGAAATTGCTTTATGCTTTATAATCAAAGGAGATTTTGAAAGCGGATTAAAACATTTAATGAAAGCAATCAAATTGGAACCTGATAATCCTGATATACAAATGCAGCTTGCTCTTGTGCATGAGATGATAGAAGAAGAAGACATGGCACTTATGGTATATCAAAAAATAATTGAAACCTATCCTGACTATATCAGAGCATATATTCAAAAAGCAACATTATATATGCACATGGATGACTATTTAAACTCTGCATTATTATTTAAAGAAATAATAAAAAAACAGCCTGATTATTACAGAGCATACCTTGCCATGGGAATTTGCTGTGAAAAGCTATCAAACAGTAACGCCGCAAAAAGATATTATAAAAAGTATCTTAAACAAAATCCTCCTTCCGTTGACTATTTCGATATAAAATACAGAATAAACGAATTAAAGACAGAAAAACTAAGAAATAATAATAAATTAAAGATTGTAAAAAATTGATAATTATAAAGCTTTCTGATAAACTTTAATTTTGGAAAGAATAATATGGACAAACTGGATATAATAACAATAGGTGAAAGTCTGATAGAGTTATCAACCTCTGAATCGATAGCACAAACGGATAAGCTGGATAAATATTACGGCGGAGATAATTTAACAACAGCCATTACGGCACTTAGACTTGGTTCCAAAGTAGGTTTTATATCAAGAATAGGAATGGACTGCTTCAAAAATTATTTACTTGAAAGCTGGCAGGAAGAAGGACTTGATATTTCACATGTAAAACCTGTAAACGGAACAAACGGATTATATATACTATCAAGGGAACAAAACGCTGCCAATAAAGAATATTCTTTTTACAGAAAAAAAACAGCAGCTACAAATCTTTCCATAGAGGACATTTCAACGGAATATATTCAAAAAACTTCCCTGCTTTATTCAACAGGCATAACCCAATCTCTTTCTCTATCGGCAAGAGAAGCCGTAAAACAAGCTTTTAAAATAGCAAAAGAAAATAATATACTAACTGCCTATGATCCTAATTATAATTCCAAAATTTGGTCAGAAGATGAGGCAAAAGAGGCATTTTATGAAATTGCCGAATTTATTGATATATTATTTATAAACATAAAACATGATTCTAAAATAATAACTGATTCATCATCTATAGATAACATAATAAAATACTTATGGGATAAAGGTATTTCAACAGTAATAATTAAATCATCTGTTGAAAAGGGTTATTACACCGGATATCAAGGCAAGATAGAATTTACAAAATTTATCAGTGAAAATGTAATTGATAATACGGGTGCAGGAGATGCATTTAACGGCGGAGTAATTCATGCAATAGTATCAGGCATGTCACCTTTTAGAGCAGTTAAATTAGGCGCTATTGTTGCAGGATTACAAATAAAAGGAATCGGTGCAATTAAATCTATACCTGATAAAGATGAAGTTTACAAAATTTTTAAAGGTCAAAATGACTAAACAAATATGTATATCAGGCTATTATGGATTTAATAACTTCGGGGATGAAACTATCCTTAAAATATTAACCGAAAATTTAAGTCAATATGAAATAACAGTTTTTTCATCTAATCCCAAACAAACAAAAGATAACTTAAAACTAAACAGTATTTATACATTTGATATATTAAAAGTAATAGAAGCCATAAAGAAATGTGATTGTCTAATCTCAGGCGGAGGAAGCCTGCTTCAGGATTCATCAAGTAAAAAAAGTTTAATTTACTATCTTTTTGTAATAGCTTCTGCTCTGTTTTTTAAAAAAAAGGTTATAATCTTCGCTCAAGGTATAGGACCCGTTAAAGATAAAATTCTTAAAAAAATAACTTTAAAACTGTTAAAACACGCAAAATATATAACAGTCAGAGATGAAAACAGTAAAACACTTTTGGATAATTATCAAATTAAATCAACTCTATGTTCAGACCCTGTTTGGAATTTAGAAAAAATAAATACCGAAAAAAATAATATTATTGGAATTCAGTTAAGGAATCACCCGAATTTAAATGATAAATTTATTGAATATTTGGCAAATAATATAAATCAATATTATCAAAATAAAAAAATACACATACTTGCTATGCAAAACAGTCAGGATTTAAACGTATGTAATAAATTAAGAGATAAACTGTTAAATATAAATCCTAATCTTAAAATAACGGTAAAAGAACATAATACAACAGAAGAAACCATAAAAAATATAGCAGGTTTAGATGAATTAATAGCAATGAGATATCATGCCTGCCTCATAGCAATAAAAAATGAAGTAAAAGTACTGCCTATAAATTACGATATAAAAGTTGAAGAGCTTGCAAAAGAATTTAATTTAAAATATATGAATTTGCCGGAAAATGAAAATAAAATTGCCGATTTTATAAGAACAGATATTAAATATGATAAAAATAAAATAAATCAAAAAAAATATAATTTTGAAGAATTAATAAAAGAAATAAATTTATAGAGAAGATTTTATTTTTTCAGATTTATTGGCATTAAGAATATTTCTAAGTTTCATAATAGCCTGAGCGTGGATTTGGCATACTCTGGATTCAGTAACATCAATACTTTCACCGATTTCTTTAAGAGTCATATTTTCATGATAATAAAGAACCATAACCATACGTTCACGTTCAGGCAGTTTTTTCAATGCAGCCTGAAGTTCGTTTTTTACATCTTTTTCTTCAAGTTTTTCCAAAGGATTAATATAATTAACATCCTCAATAGTATCGATAAGCTCTATACCTTCATCACCGGAATATTTTTTATCATATAAAGAACCTACAGAAGTATCTTCCGAAAGAATAGATATAACTTTATCTTTTTCAATACCGAGATAATCAGCGATTTCTTGATTAGAAGGGATTCTGCCAAGCTTTTGTTTGAGCATTTCAGATGCCTGTTTAACATCTTTGATTTTTTTTCTTGTGCTTCTAGGCATCCAATCCTGAGAACGTATTTTGTCAATAATGGTTCCCTTAATTCTCATAATAGCATAGGTTTCAAAATGTGCACCCTTTTCAGGCATAAATTTTTCAACAGCATCAATTAAACCTTCAATACCAAAACTTGAGATATCATCAATTGCAATATTAGGGGGAAGATTTAATTTTATTCTTCCTATTACATATTTTGTCAGATATATATATTGAATAATAATTTGGTCACGAAGCTTTTTATTTGTTCTATCGGCAAGATAAGACAACCATAGTGTTTCAAGGTCGCTATCTGATAGTCGTTTAATATTTCTGTAAGAATTGTATTTGATATCGTCAGTCATTAACTGCTCCGTTATAAAAGCACAACATAACTAATATCAATTGTAGTCATATAAGAGCAATATCAAATCATATATATAAATGAGTTTTAACAGTTAATAAGAATCGGAGAATTTTTAATACGTTTTTGCCAGAAAGAAGATAACTCAATATTCATAGAATAAGTTTCACCAAACATCTCCTGTTCATATTTGCTTTGATATTCTTCTTTACAAAAATCTTTATTAGTAATAAACTTTTTTATTTTATTTTTTAAAGCAATGGGAAATGAAAGATTTATCTTTAATATTTTATCAGTGGTATTGTAAAGGGTTTTTTCCGCCGCAATCTGAAACAAAGGATAAAAAATCTGTTCAAAATCAGAATTAACACCGGCATTGATATTTATAATATAAACACTGTCTTTGTATACTCTCAAATCCATACCGGCAGCAATGTTGCCCTTATCATCTTTTAAAACATATTTTTCGACATTATTTTTAGTTGAAAATTTTCTAAAAAGTCCTATGGATAATTGTTTACGACTAAACAAACTTTTTCTTTCCACTATAATATCTTTAATTTTTTCCCACTTGGAAAATAAAAATGATTCATTTAAAAGATTTTCTAAAATAAGAGAACTTTGATCTTTTTTATCTGTTTTTGAAATTGTATTAATCATATAATAATAAATGCCCTTAACTTAATTAGACGAAGAAAATATAATTTTAAATATAGCGTTAAAATTCCGATTCGCCAGTCGTTAACTCTCCATACTTACCAAGATAGTTAATTTATTCTATATTCTAAAATAAAATAAGTCAATAATTATTTACCTAAATATATCAAATTTTTATTACGTTGATTACATAAAAATAAATAAATATTAAACAAAGGTTTAAATTCGATTAAAGAAGTCTTTTTAATATTTCTGTTTTTTAGAACATAAGAAAGGAAACTGTATATTAATAAATCTTTATCATATTTTTTAATTAATTTTTCAAAATAATCAACAAGCAGATATATATGAGGTGAGATAAATTTATTTTGAAGCTCTCTTGCATATAATACTTCAATATCAAGAGCAATCTTTTTAACATTTAGTTTATTCATTAAATTAAAGAATTTATCAATCTCGTTAATATTATCATTAACTCCGGGAATAATTATATACTTGATAATAACGTTATCTGGGGTAGAAGAACTGTCTACATATTTTTTTATATTAGAACAAACAGTTTCAAAAGAATCAACACGTTTAATTTTTTTATATGTGTTTTTAGAAGCGGAATCAAGAGAAATAACAATTGTACCTTTATTTAAATTTAATGCTTTACTTACGGTATCACTGTATTTTATCCCATTGGAATGAATTCTGACCATTGTGCCGTTTTCAATAAACAGATCAACCAGTTCATCAAAATTAGGCATCAAAGTAGGTTCACCGCCCTGAAAAGTTGCTTCTCCTCCTGATTTATAATAACCCTTTTCAATTAAATCCTTAATAACCGGATAAGTATTATATGAAGATTTTCTTGAATTATAATCAGAAGAACAATAAATACATTTGGCATTACACATTCTAAAGTGTGAAAAATGGAATTCCGATATTTTTTTTTCATCGGTAAATTTAAAATCGTTAAGGTGATAACAACCTTCACATTCATAGATAGTATTTTCTTTTTGTTTTTGGATGCGTTCTGATTTTTTAATAAAAAGTTGTTCCCAATCAATATACTCACCATTATAATTTTTGATTAAAACAGGTAATCCTCTGCCGTCATTGTGTGAAATACAGCAGTCACAAACTTTGTACAAATCAAAATTAATACCATATTGAAGAAAACTACAGCCTTGATTATTCATATAACAGCCCCCAAGTACAAAAAAGAAAAAAGAACAACTAAAAAGCTGTTCTTTTTTCAAAATCAAAATAAACTATTGAGCGTAGACACTAACTTGTTTTCTGTCACGTCTGTGGGGTTCAAATTTAACCACACCGTCAACTAAAGCAAAGAGAGTATAATCCTTGCCCATACCAACATTGTTACCGGGATGGAATTTAGTACCCTTTTGGCGAACAATAATATTGCCGACAGAAACAGACTCACCGCCGAATTTCTTAACGCCTAATCTCTTACTTTCGCTGTCGCGGCCGTTTTTACTTGACCCGACTCCTTTTTTATGTGCCATTTTAATATTCTCCTTAAATTATTTATTCTTCGGTTGTATTTTCAACTGCTTCTGATTTTTTAGCAGTAGTTCTGATTTTATTAATCATAACTCTTGTAAAATTTTGTCTGTGTCCTTGTTTTCTTCTGTAACCTTTTTTAGCTCTTTGTTTATAAACTAAAACTTTTTTTGTTTTGTCATTTTTAACAACAACACCTTCAACAGAAGCATTTTTAACATAAGGCTGCCCTATTTTTGATTTTTTACCGTTAACAAGCATAACGATATTTTCAAAAACGACTTTAGAATCTGCTTCATTATGAAGTAATTCAATATCAACGTAGCGGCCTTCCGAAACCTGATACTGTTTTCCGCCTGTTTCAATAATTGCGAACATTTTTTATTCCTTTCATTTGAGGTATTTGCAGCATATAGCATTTAAAGCAAAATACCTATCTAAACACATGTACAATAGTACATTATGAGTTAAGTTTACCCTGCACAAAAAGTAAAGTCAACAGCTTATACGAAATAATTTGAATTAATTATTCTTCATTTTTAATACTTAAACTAATTCTTCTGTCATCAGGATTAAATTTAAGAATAGTAGTAAGAATTTTATCACCGACTTTAAGAATAACATCTTTTTGATTTTGATATTCAATCAATTCATTGTTAGGTAAAAGCGCCTCAACACCCGGGCATACTTCAACAAAAGCACCAAAATGTTTAATTCTGGTAACAATGCCTTCTACTTTATCACCGTCTTTAATTTTATCTTTTGCTTCAAGCCAAGGATCTTTTTCAAGATTTTTCAGACTCAAACTTATTCTTTGTTTATCTTGGTCAATAACAATAACTTCAACATTAATAACATCACCGACTTTTAAGATATCTGAAGGATGGTCGACCCATCTCCAAGAGATTTGAGAAAGCGGTAATAAAGCATCAACACCGCCGATATCAATAAATGCACCGAAGTCAGTAATTCTAACCACTTCACCTTTAACAATCTGCCCGACTTCTATGGATTCAAACAAATCTTTTTTTGTTTCTTCTTTATCTTCGGAATAAACTTTTCTGTTTGATAGAATAAAATTACCCTGCTGAATATCCATAGTAAGGATTTTAAGTTCAAGTTTATCACCTATAGAAGCTTCACCTTGTTTCAATTTCAACTGGCTGGAAGGAACAAAACCTCTTACACCTTTAACTTCAACAAGAACACCGCCTTTAACAATTGATACAATAACACCTTCAACTACGGCGTCTTCTGCTTTTAATTTTTCAAGTTCACGCCAGTTATAAGCAAGAGCAACTTTTTTATAAGAGAGCATGAATCTTCCGTCTTCATCTTCTTCTCTGATTATAAGAAATTCATATTCCTGATTTTTTTTCAAAGTATCTTCAAGCGAAACAGATTTATCAACAACAGCTTCTTTTGAGGGAACATAAGCAGATGTTTTAGCACCTATATCAACAATAACTCCAGTGGAGTCATAAGAACATACTATTCCTTTTACAAGATCTCCTTTTTGAAAACTATAATCATATTTATTGAGCAATGTCTCAAATTCAGCGTCCGTATACTTTTGTTCACTCATCTTTTTTACTCCGTAAACTATCATTAATTTTTTATAAAAAGTATTGTACCTCTTAAACGCCTTTTTGTAAATATTTTGAGATTTTAAATCTTAAAAAGAATTATCATTACTATGTTAGTCAGTCCTATAACAGATTTAAGCCTGACTAACATAATAAATCACTTTGTATAATTATATTTAATACAAAATTTAATCTAGTGTCGCACTCTACCACCGACTCCTCGTCGCTGTACGAGTGCTCACCTTTTCAATAACGTCACTCTCAAAATTTTACTCACACCACTTCGTGTCTTATCGTAAAATTTTGTTCGGACATATTTAATACAAGTAAGTATATCTTAAATTGAATGCACTATTATCTGTTTTAAGTTTATTAAGAGCTCTTGCTTCGGTTTGCCTGATACATTCTTTTGTTACGCCATAAATTTTACCTATATCTTCCAGTGTTTGTTTTTGTCTGTCAAAAAGTCCAAAACGCATTATAATAACATTTTGTTCACGGTCTTTAAGTTTATTAATCAAACCTAAAATATCTTTTTTCATAGATTCATATTCCAAATCATTTTGAAAAGATGATTTTTTATCTTCGATAATATCCGATAATCTTACTTCGGAACCGTTATTAATTTCTATATCGGCATCAAGAGAAAGGGTTTGTTTATAAGCATTAAGGCAATTATTTATTCTGTCGTAATCAGTATTCATTTTTTCTGCAATTTTCTCGGGATTAATATCAATACATCCTTGTTTTTCCAGTTCTGCTTTGATTTTTGAATATCTTGAAAGAGTTTCCTGAATATAAACAGGAATTTTAAATGAATGCGATTGTTCTGAAATAGCTTTAAACATAGCCTGTTTAATCCACCAAGAGGCATAAGTTGAAAATCTGTATCCGAATTTCCAGTTAAATTTATCGACGGCCGCAATAAGTCCCAAATTACCTTCCTGAATCAAATCAATCATAGGAAGTTTGCTTGAGTGAATTACCTTTTTAGCAATAGTAATAACAAGTTTAAGATTTGCCTTTATTAATTTTTGTTTAGCTGCAATATTTCCCTCTTTAGCCAATCTTGCAGTTTCTTGTTCTTCTTCCAATGTAAGATTTTTGTATTTTGATATTTCTTTTATGTATGCATTTAAGTCTGCATCTGCAAATAAAGGATTGGAAACTACTTCTTTTTCCGTTTCCGATGAATAAACACATTTTAAAGCCATATTAATACTCCTGATTTACTAAGTAATACACACAATTCCGCCAACGGCAGAGCAAATAATGCCTATATGAGGCATTTTTATATTATGTTAAAAAGAGAACACTTATTTTTAAATAAATTTGTATATATTTTATATATCTTTAATATATCACTTTGTAATTTTTATTTCAATCCTTTTGTAAAGACATGTTAAGTTAAAATTCAAATACTAATGATTTTTGTAATATGTCTTTACATTATTATTCTAATAATAATGATAAAATAGTTTTATGTTAGTTCAGGGAAGCATTAATTCACAAAAAGAAAAAATTCTTTTAAATAAATACAAAGAACTCATAAATTCGGGAGTTAATGCCGAAGAAATTTTAGTGCTTAAATTAAATCCTTATAAAAAAAATATATTTTATGAAAAATTAATTAAGGAAATTCCCGAAGATAAATTAAAAAATCACAAAATAATGACTCTGTACGGTTTAAGCTATAACAGCTTCTATGATAATAAAGAATACATAAAAAAATTAATAAAAACCGATGATGATAAAGAGATAAATTTATGCGGACTTGAGGTCTCCCAATATATATTTAAAAAAAGCATAAAAGAAGCTGATTTTTCCGACTACATATCAAAAGTAAATCTTCTTCACCAATTATTCAGAAGATATTCATTGATAGTACAGAATAATCTCAGTAATGAAGAAATAGTAAAACGTTCTTGCATATTAAAAGAATCGTTTTATAAAGATGCGCAAAAAGCAATTAATGATTATAAGGTTAAAACAATAGAATACAGAAGTTTCGATTATTTAAGACAACTTGCCATATTACCTTTAATTCAAAAGGATACCGATTACTTTAAAGGAATAAAATACTTAATGGCAGATGATGCGGATGAAATGCCTTATATATTATTTCAGTTTATATATAATCTTATTCCTCAGTTAAATGATTACATAATCATATACGATAAATACGGTTCAACCAGAAGCGGATACTTATGTGCATATAAGGGAGGAATTAATGAATTAAAAAAAAGATTCTCGCCGAAGGAAATAATTTTAAAAGACAATAGTCATTTTAAAAAAACAGCCCAAACATTATACGAAAATATAAAAGACGGCAAAAAAACCGATATATCAGAATTTAAATATATAAATACAACCAAACGATTGGAAATGGCAGATATTGTCATTGAGGATATTAAAAAACTGATAAGTTCGGGAGTAAAACCTGATAATATTGCTCTTATTACACCTGTTGCCGATGAGGTGCTTATTCAATATTTAACAAATAATAATTTTGGAATAAATTTTCAAGTTATTTCAGGTAATACAAAATTAGCGGAAATAAAAATAATAAAATATATTATTTCTCTGCTTAAAGTTGCAAATTCAATAAAAATAAATGACTACGAATTAAAAAGTATACTTGTTGAATTTCTTAAGATACCTTATAGAAAATGTTTTAAGATAATAGAAAAGTATAAAAAAACAAATGAACTAATAAAATCAGAATTTGACAATGAAATATACAGTGAAAAGTATATAAAACTTTTGAGTATAATTAAATCTATAAATCCCGAAATACACTCACTAACGGAACAAATTAAGATAATTCGCTCTAATTTATTGGAAATCGAAACAGAAGAAGAAATAAAGAAATATGATTTCTTCATAAAAGAAGCGCAAAGTTTTGAAACAGCATTTTCCTCTTCAAGTGAAAGCATAGTTAAGGATTTTATCAATCAAACGGAGAACAGTATAATAAGTGAAAACCCTGTAAATTCATTCTCATTAAAAGAAAACAGCGTTATATTAAGTTCAATTCAAAAATTATCCGATTATGAAATAAATACAGATTACCAAATGTGGCTTGATATATCTAATTGTGACTGGTTTAAACAAGACACGGGAACATTATATAATTCTTGGGTCTTTAATAAAGACTGGAATAAAAATACATATTCTGCAGAAGATTGTATTAAATTAACAAGGGAAAAGACAGCTTCAACGGTTCGAAAATTAATATTATGTGCAAATAAAGAAATCAGATTTTACTCCAGTATATATGATAATTTCGGAAATGAGAATTTTTCGGGGCTTTCTGATTATCTTGAAATAAGGAAACAAACAAAAAAAGAATATAACATAACTCCAAGGGAAGACCAAAAACCGGTATTGGAATATAAAGAAGGGAAAATGGCGGTAACGGCTGTTCCAGGGGCAGGTAAAACAACAATTTTACTTGCTTTAATAATAAAACTTCTAACATCCGGCGTAAATCCAAATAATATATTCGTTTTAACCTATATGGAATCTGCCGCAAAAAACTTTAAAGATAAAATAAAGCAATATTTTGATGAATCAAATGTAATGCCAAATATTTCAACAATCCACGGACTGGCTCTCAGAATTATTAAAGAGAACGGAAATTATATTAAAATTGGACTTGATGAAGATTTTGACATCTGTGACGACATTATTAAAGAAAAAATTATAAAAGAAATTTTCTATAAATTAAAAATTTCGGATGAAAAATATGAAAATTACTTAAAAAGCATTTCTATTGTTAAATTAAGCGGATTAAATAAGGAATTCAAATCAAAATACTCTGATATACAAGAGTTTTATAATTTTCTCAAATTATACAATCAAACACTAAAGCAAAAAAATTTAATAGACTATGATGATATGCTTAAATATTCCGTTTTGATATTAAAGACAGATAAAGAAACAAGAGAATACTATCAAAATCTGTGTAAATATATAATTGAAGATGAAGCTCAAGATTCAACGGATATTCAACAGTCATTAATCAATATTCTTTCACAAAAGCATAAAAATATAGTAAGGTGCGGAGATATAAACCAATCTATAACTTCTACTTTCACAAATTCTAATATAGAAAGCTTTAGAAAATTTATAAATGAAAATAAAAAAGTAGAGATGATCTCATCTCAAAGATGTGCAAAGCCTATTTACGAGCTTGCAAATAAAATGATTAAAGCGGCACAGACAAATGAAAATACAAAAAACGCTTTTTATGATATATCCGTAAAAGGAACACCAAATAATCCAAAAGATACTAAAGAGCCTGAGTATATTGTTTTTGATAGTGAAAAAGAAGAAAAGACTTTTATTTTAAATAAGATTAAAGAAATAAAGAAAAATACCCCCTGCTCTTCAATCGCAATACTTACAAGATTAAATTCTCAAGTAAATGATTATAATGAATTTTTAAACTCTAACGGAATAAAAACTGCAGTAAGAACGGATTGTTTAGCTCAAAAAAGAATATATAAATACATATTTGCCGTATTAAAAATAATTGAAAATCCATTAAACAATGATTTAATAACAGATTTAATTGAATTATACTCAAATAATTATGCGAAAAATATAAAAGAAGATGCACAGGAATATATAAAAACCCTCAAATCTCCGTTTATAAATATTAATGAAGATGACATACAGAACGAATTATTAGTACAAATATACTGGGATATAAATTACTGGCTTAATAATTCAACCTTGCCGATAGATGAAACAGCACTAAAAATAGGATTATTTTATTCCAAAAATATAACAGATAAATCTAATACATACCTTATTTCTACTTTTATTAAACGAATAAAAAGTGAAAATGAATCAACGGAAGAACTGTTAAAAAGATTAAATTATGATTCACAAAGACCTTTAAGCGCATACAAGTTTTTTGATGATAATTTGCAGGATGAAAATAACATTAATATAATGACAATGCATAAATCAAAAGGAGATGAATTTGATTATGTATTTATTCCGCAATTAAATGAAGATAATTATTCCATAAGTAAAGAGAATGTAAAAATAAAAAGTTCGGGACATTTTTTAGAAGCAGTAAAAAATTCTATATATAAATGCGGAATAAAGCCCGTAGAACAATTAAAAAAAGAACAAACAGAAGAAACTTTAAGGCTTTTATATGTAGGAGTGACAAGAGCTAAAAGAGAGTTATATTTAACAACTGCCAAAAGATATCAAAAGCGTCGTAATACTTGTGAATGTGATTTTTTCATAAATTTATGTAACTATAGAAATAAAATTAATGTAATTTAAAATAAAAAGTGCTATAATAGTAGTAGTTAATTTTTTAAGAATTATAATAAAAATTTTATAAAAAGGAATAGAAATGACATATAAACATGGAAGTCTCGAAAATGAGATATTAAATGCCGTATGGACTATGGAAGAAAACGGTGCTGCAGTAAAAAATATATCAGTAAGTGAAGTTCTTGATGAAATAAATAATAACGGGAATATAAGAGCTTATACAACGGTTAAAACCGTAATGGACAGACTTGTTGAAAAGAATTTATTAAAACGACAAAAAAGCGGAAAAAAGTTTTGTTATAAATCGGTTGAATCACGTGAAGAAATGGCTAAAAATGCAATAAATAAACTTGCAAGACAATATTTTAACAATGATATAAGTTCATTAATGCGGGCATTAGAAAAACAATGCAGCGTGAAAGTATAGATTATAAAGAACTGCGAAAAAAAGCAGCAGAACTATATGATAAAGTTATAAATAAACAGATGTCAGTCAGGAATGCTCTATCACAATTTCCGGCTGATTGTGAAGATGCCACACTGATAGCAGCTTGGCATGCATTGTGTCATTTTGAAGCTGACGAGGATATTCGTGCAAAAGATAGTTTATATAAAGAAGTTCAGGATGATTATATAAATTTTATAAGAGATACACTAAAAAAAGGAAATGAGCTTCCGAAAAATATTGTAAATAAATATATTCCTTATCACGAAAAAGCACTCATACCAAATTCAAAGAGATTAAAGGGAATCTTTCAAACTCTAAAACGCTTTATAAATTGTTAGAATCTTTACAGATTTATTAAATTTGATACAATTTAAGAACAGCGGGGAGAAATTATGAGAAGATTAACATATATAGGACATAGTGCATTTTTAATAGAAAAGGACTGGGATTCAATCTTAATAGATCCATTTATAACAGGGAACCCGTCCGCAGATTTTGATTACCAAAAAAAGAGAATAAGTCATATAGTAGTTACTCATGCGCACCTTGATCATCTGGGAGATGCCATAGCAATATCAAAGAATACGGGAGCGCCGATAATAGCAGTGGTCGAATTGGCACAGTACTGTGCACGTCAAGGAGCAAGAGCAATAGGATTAAATATAGGCGGATGCTTAAAATTTAATTGGGGGAGCATTAGATTTTTGGGAGCAAATCACTCAAGTTCAAATCCTGATTTGGAATATGGCGGGCCGGCTGCGAGTGTTTTATTTGATATTGACGGAACAACAATCTTCCACGCCGGTGACAGCGGATTAATTAGTGAATACTCAATAATAGGAGAAATGTATAATCCGTATTATGCCTTATTACCTATAGGCGGATATTATACAATGGATATAAATGAAGCCGCTATGGCTGCTAAAATGCTTTATGCAATGGAAATAATTCCTATGCACTATAATACGTTTAATAATATTAAAGCTGATGTTCAAAGTTTTAAAGATAGAATTGAAGCTCAAGGGCAAAAATGTCTGCCGTTAAAACCTAATGAATATGTTGAATTATAAATATAATAATAAACAAATAATAGCAATGGTAGTACCTACGGGGATAGGAGCATCTATAGGCGGCTACGCCGGTGATGCTTCATCGGCTGCCCGTGAATTGAGTAAAGATTTTAAAGTTATCGTCAATCCTAATGTTGTTAACGCTGCTTGTTTTTCGGGAATAAACAGCAATATGCTCTATACCGAAGGTTGGGCATTAACGGAACTTTTCAAAGGTAATTTATCATTAATTCCTTCATTAAATAATAAAATAGGCGTTATTTTTGATAAAGGTATATCTAAAGGTATACTAAATGTTCATATTAATACAATTAATGCCGTAAAAACAGTATATGGAGTTAATATAATCGGCTATGAAATAACAAAAGAAGAAGTCGGAGTGAAGTTTTTTAATACCTCAAGCGGAATTTCATCAGGCAGTGTAATAAACAATAAAACACTTATTGAAGCAGGAAAAAAGCTTATAGCAAAGGGAGCAGAAGTGCTTGCCGTGGTATGTAAATTTGATGAACCGCCTGAAGAGGACGGATATAAAGAAGGTAATGGCGTTGACATAGTTGGCGGTATTGAAGCTGTTATTTCTCATTATATGACAAGAAAACTCAAAGTTCCTGTTGTACATGCACCGGCGTTTGAAGATATAGATATTACAAAAGAATTAGTTGACTCTAAAGCAGCGGCGGAATACATAACTCCTACATTCCTTCCATGTTTACTAGTCGCACTTTCTAATGCACCGTTATATTCATTTGAAAAAAGGGAACAACATATAAATAATAAAAATATAAAAGCTTTAATAATGCCTTTTAATGCCCTTGGTTCCTCAATTGTTCTTGATGCCGTTAAAAATAATATAAAAGTATTTGCCGTAAAAGAAAACAAATCAGTTTTAAAAATTACCAAAAATATTATTAATAAAAATGATATAATAGAAACAGACACTTATAATGATTGTCAAAAAATACTAAAGGAAGAATTTAATGAGAATTAAGAAAAAAGGATTTACTTTAGCGGAAATTTTGATTGCAATGATGATAATAGGCGTTATAATGGCTTTATCATTACAATCAATAAGAATAGTTAAAACATCATATACGGCATTGGCATATTTTGCTTTTAAAAATATGCAGATTGCGACCAGAGATTTATATGGAGGACAAACAGCCAAAACAACGGCCGAAGATTCCGCAACTATTTTATGTCAAAAAAATAACGGCGTAAGTGTACATGTTCTTAAGCCTGACAGCGATATAAAATATACAAAACCTCCTAAATGTTCTGAATTACCTACAGATACTAATGATGCAGCCAAAAATTTATGCAGTTATATTGTAAAAGCATTAAATACATCCGGAAAAATAAACTGTACTAAACTTTATACCGCATCAAAAGGAGAAGGCGGGGTTGATCCTGAAATAACTAATATTGATGTATTGAACCCGAATTTTGTAACGACAAACGGTCAAAGATATTTCTTAACAACAAGAACATTTAGTGAAAATGTTTCAAAAGATTTTGGCTACAGGCTTTTAGCTGTAGATTTAAACGGAAAAAGTAAACCCAATATATCTAAAAAAGATGGTAAAAAAATGCCTCCCGATATAGTTACTTTTATGTTGTTAGATAATGGAGAATTATACCCGCTTGGTGTTGCAGCCGATAATATGGAATTAAATCAAGATACAAATATAAATTATATAAGTTCAAAGGCTAAAGGATATTATTATTCAGATAATAAAGGTCAAAACTCCGGAAATATACCAAAAGAATGTAATGTAAAAACAAAGTCCGGAATAAAACAAACGTGCGATTTTCGTGTTGTTTCTTTAAAAAGCAGTAAAAATAAATCCGTATATAGTTATAGAGAAGCATTATGTATGACATTAGGCCAAAATGAGAAACTGACATTTGAAAATTATTGCTACAATGTATCAAGAAATCCTTTATGTCCGCCATCAAGCGAGCAGCAAAAATTTGATACCTGCGAAGTAGAAACAATTAAACCAATGTTTAGATTTAATTTGAATTAGATATAAAAAAACCGCTTTTATAAGCGGTTTTTTTATGTTATTGAGTTATTGCCTCATAGCAGTCATCACAAATAGTTTCATAGCCGCTATGATTACCTAAGGGTCTATATTTCCAGCAGCGTTCACATTTTTCTCCGAGTGCTTTTGTTACATAGACTTTGTATTCATCTTCAAAGTACTCATTCATTACGTTATCAGGTTTTTCATTAACAATAAATGCCTGAGACGTAATAAATATGTTGCAGAGTTCTTTTTCATATTTTTTAAGCAGCTCTTTATTATCAGAAATTATATAAACAGCTGTTTCTAAAGAACTTCCGATAAGTTTATCAGCTCTTAAAGGCTCTATTGCTTTAGTAACAATTTCTCTGAGTTTAAGAATTTGAGTAAATTCTTCTTCCAATTGAGGATTATTCCATTCATTATTAACGCTGGGCCAATCGGATAAAAGAATACTCTCTAAGCCGTTTCTTTGGCACTCCGGCGTGTTTTGCCAAATGTCTTCCGCCTGATGAGGCATAACGGGAACTAATATTCTAGTGAGTGCCTGAGCTATTTCATATAACACGCTCTGGCATGCACGTCTTGAAAGTGATTTCTTTCCGCTTGTATATAATCTGTCTTTTACAATATCCAAATAGAATGAACTTAAATCAACCGCAGCAAAGTTTTGCAGGTATTGGAAATATCTGTAAAATTCATAAGATTCAAAAGCCTCTGTAACATTTTCAATTAAGGTATTTAATTTATGAAGCGCAAATTTATCAATAGCTTTTAAATCATCATATTTTACATAATCTTTATCCGGATCAAAATCATAGAGATTACCGAGTAAAAATCTTGCTGTATTTCTTGTCTTTTTAAAGATTTCTGTAAGCTGTTTTATTATGTTATCACCGATTTTAACGTCGTTTCTGTAGTCTATCGATGCTGCCCAGAGTCTTAAAATATCTGCTCCGTAGTTTTTAATAATATCATCGGGTCTGATGTAGTTACCCAGTGATTTAGACATTTTTCTTCCGTCTTCTCCGAAAACAAAGCCGTGAGTAAGAACTTGTTTATAAGGAGCCTTCCCTGTTGTAGCCACGGAGGTTAAAAGAGATGACTGGAACCAGCCTCTATGCTGGTCTGAACCTTCTAAATACATATCAACCGGAGTATGACCGAGTTCATCCGAACGGCAGTCAACAACTGCTCTCCAAGAAACACCCGAGTCAAACCAAACGTCCATAATATCTTTTTCTTTTCTAAAGTGAGTTTTTCCGCATTTAGGGCATTTAAAGCCTTTAGGCAGAAGTTCTTCAGCGCTGTGGTTAACCCAGGCATCAGAGCTTTCTTTTGAAAATATTTGTGCAATATTTTCGATAGTTTCGTCCGTGCAGATAACTTCACCGCAGTCCTCGCAGTAAAATACGGGAATAGGAACACCCCAAGCTCTTTGACGGGATATACACCAGTCGGTTCTTCCTTCAACCATGTTGCCTATTCTGCTTTCACCGCTTGAGGGAATCCATTTAACATTTTTTATGGCTTCCATGGCTTTATCTCTGAATTTATCAACTTTGACAAACCATTGAGGAGTAGCTCTATATATAACAGGATTTTTACATCTCCAGCAGTGAGGGTAGCTGTGGGTTATATCAGCTTTTTTAAGAAGCGCTTTATTTGCTTCCAGTTTTTGTATAACTATTTCATTACCTTTATAGTATGGAACTCCGATTAAATCAGCATCATCAAACATATCGGATTTCTGCCAAACACCTTTTGAATCAAGAGGAGAAAATGTCGGTATTGAGTATTTTTGGCAAACTTCCCAGTCTTCAAGACCGTGACCGGGGGCAGTATGAACACATCCGGTACCTGCATCCAGTGTAACGTGATCGCCAAGAATCAATTTGCTTTCCCTGTTATATAACGGGTGCATTGCACTCATATTTTCAAGTTCAGCACCTTTAAGAGTTGAAAGAACTTTTATTTCGGATTCTTCCCACTCTACATCTTTTAAAAATGCACTCATTAAGTCTGTTGCAACTATATAGTTATCATTTTTATAACTGAACATTGTATATTCAAACCTTGCATTTAAGCATACAGCCAAGTTTGAAGGAATTGTCCATGGAGTCGTTGTCCAAATTACAACATATAAATCGTTTTCGGATTTTGCATTAACAAGATTATAAACTTTATTTTTATCCGTTTCATTTAACTTAAATCTCACATAGATACTTGTTGAGGTATGGTCAGCGTATTCAACCTCGGCTTCTGCGAGGGCTGTTTCACAAGAAGCACACCAATAAACAGGTTTTAATCCTTTTTCTATGAAGCCTTTTTTGTACATTTCGCCAAAAACTCTTATTTGTTCGGCTTCATATTCAGGTGCAATAGTTAAATAAGGGTTAGCCCAGTTACCGAGGACGCCGAGTCTTTTAAATGCAGCTTCCTGACCTTTTAAGCTGTTTTGGGCATATTCTCTGCATTTTTGTCTTAATTCACCTTCCGTAACGGAATGTCTTCCGCCTTTAAGTGTTTTAACAACAGCATTTTCAATAGGAAGCCCGTGGGCATCATACCCCGGAACATAAGGTGCATAGCAGCCTTTTTGAGATTTATATTTGATAATAATATCTTTTAAAATTTTATTTAAAGCCGTTCCTACATGGATTTTATCGGAACTCAAATAAGGCGGGCCGTCATGCAGAACAAATTTATTTGTCTTGTCCCTTTTTTCTATATTTTTTTCATATATTTTATTATCTTCCCAAAACTTTTGAGTCAGAGGTTCTTTTTGAGTCGCATTTGCTCTCATCTCCAGAGTAGTTTTAGGCAAATTTATACTGTCTTTATAATCTTTCTTCGTAGTCTCTGTCATAACATCCACCTGTTTATATTTTACCGAACAACATTGTAATATAAACAAGTTTAATAGTAAAAGCTAATTATAAAATCTTTAATTTATATACCTCTTGTTATGTAATTATGTATTTAGTATCATTATATAGATACGTTTAAGGAGATAGTTATGACAGCCGAAACATTAGAACAGGAATTATTTAAATCCGTAGAAAATAATACTCCCGATTACATCAAAAATAACAAATATATTGATATTGATAATAAAAATGAATTTGTTTTTGTTTTGAAAAAAGAACATTTATTGCCCTATGATGAAACAAAAAATCCAGAGGGGTTAGACTTAAATAACTGGTTAAAAAATTATGAAAAAGAAGCTGCCGTTTCAACGGCTGGTATCAGAGGTCCGCAAAATATTTTATACCCTTATGATGTAAGATTTCCAATTAATATTATGGGAATTATGCTTGCAACATATGCTAAAGCTCTTGTCGCAAAAGAAAAATACAATGGTAAAAAGCTTTTAAAACTTGCAGGGCGGGAAGTAAGATATAATTCGGATAAATTTCTTGATTTAATAGCAAGAGTTCAGGCTGCTCAAGGCATTGAAACACTTACTACTTATGAAAGAAAAACAATGCCTATATGGCTTGCTTCTTTTTTATGTTTTAAGCTAGATTTACTAGGAGGAGAATATATAACCTCCAGCCACGGTATCAGCGTAAAAAATGCAACAAAAGACCTTAACTCACAAGGCAGTCAGTATCTTCCCGAAGAATCCATGGAGTTTGTTAATAAGATAAAAGAAATTTTTAATATTGTTCAAAAAGAAGGCAGATATGAAATAAAAATTGCAAAATCCGATGACAAACTCATAAACGAAAGCTTTATGAAAACTATCAATAACGGCATTGATTTATATAGAGAGTATCTTGAACAAGGAGTTGCAAATAAAGAAAATATTGATTTAATAAAATCAGCTAAAAACAAAATTATAATAGAAAATGTAGGCGGAAGCGCATTTAATACTTTAAGTAAAATTTTAGAATCATTTAAAATAAGTGAAAAATTTGTATGGCAAAATATTGAAGAAGACCCGTTTTTCCACGGTATAGGGAAATATGATACAGACCCTAAAGGGAAAAAATGTTTCTATGATTACTCTGTTGATGCAACTGTTATAGCTAAAAATAAAGAAGGTAAAGCATATTTTCCCGTTATAGATACGCTTAATTATCAGGAAAAACTTAAAAATTACCCGATTGGTACAACGGTTTTAATAACAGACCCCGACCATGACAGACTTACTGTTTGCCAGATTGAAGAAAAAGAGCAAATACCGTTTTTGGATAAAACGGGTATAAGTTACTCAATGCTTGACTCAAACAGAATCTTATGTGTTTATACGGCAAATCAATCATTTTTATTAATAATGGATTTTTGGGCAAAGCAATTAAAATCAGCTGATAAATGGAATAACCACCCGAGATTCATAATAAAAACAACAGCCAGTGCTAAATCTTGGGATGAATGGGCAAAATATAACGGAGTAAAGGTAGTTAATGTACCTGTCGGTTTTAAGGAAATCGCAAATATTATGAAGAAAACCGAACAGCAGGTGATAAATGCCCCCGAAAAAGACGTTATAATAACTGATGTCTTAGGAAACGACATAAATTTGGGCAAGAACCCGAGAATGCTGTTTGGCGGTGAAGAATCTGGCGGCATGATTATAGGAAGCGAGGAGCTGATAAAATCAAAATCCGGAAGAATTGCAATAGCCATGAGAGAAAAAAGTGCTTCTGAAGCAATAATTATAGCCTCCGCTATGGCAGCTAAGCTTGAAAATGAAAATAAAATGCTTTCTGTAGTTCTTGATGAAATATTTACGGCTAATAAAATTATAGCTAAATATGATATGAGAGAAGATATTGCATACTATAATGAATCGGAACCCGATATAAATAAGCTAACACAGGCAAAAAAAGACGGGGAAGCATTAAGAACAAAGAATGATTTATTCTATCTTACAATGGCTCTTGCTGAGTTTGACGGAATAATCTCGCTTAATCAGGTAAAATCCATATTAAAATCGACTTTTAAAACTCTCAATTTTGATAATTTAACCGATATTAAATTTGTAGGCGACGGAACATACCTTCAATTTACGGATAAATTTATAGAAATAAGACCGTCAGGCACCGATGCTAAAACAAAAGCATACGGTTCAGGAAGCAACAGAAGTGATATATCTGAATTTGCAAGAATATTAGGTAATTATTCGGGTGACTTGAATGATGAATATCTTGCCTTAATTCCAAAAGATTATTACAATAATGCTAAAGAAAAATCCATGAAGGAATATTTAAAATTCACTGATAAAGACGCAGACAAAATAATTTTTGAAATTCCTGATTATAATAAGACACTAAATATATAAAAGAGGGGAAAAACAATGGCAGATGAAGCAAAAATACTCGCAACAATACCGAGAAACGCAACGGAACAACTTCAAATCAGTATAAATTCATATAAAGAGAAGAAATATCTTGATTTAAGAATATACTACACAACTGATGACGGCGCAAATTGGCTTCCGACAAAAAAAGGTGTAACAGTATCACCCGATAATCTTATGACATTAAAAGATGCGGTTGAACAAGCTATGCAAGAACTGTTAACAGTTGAAGAAGAATAATGAAAGAAAATAACAACAAGGAATTAAATACACTAGATAGGGGCATATCATATAAATATGCCCTTTGTCTTGTTGATGTAAAAAATCTAGGTACAAGAACGTTCTCATACCTTATTCCGGAGCATTTAAAAGAGAAAATAAGAGTCGGTCAAGCTGTTTGTGTTCCTTTCGGGAGAAGAAAACAAAATATTATTGCTTTTGTTACGGGATTTTCAAATTATCTTGAGGAAGGAATAAAGGCAAAAGAAATAATAAAAATAATAGACCGCAGAGCTGTTTTTACGCTTGATTATTTAAAATTGCTTGACTGGATAAGCAATTATTACTGCTGTGATATAAATACAGTACTGCAAGCGGCTGTTCCGATGAAATTTTTAAAAGAAAATTCTGGCAAAAATATAAAAGAAAAAACTCAAAAATATATAATCTTTAAACATAAAGAAAATGCACCGTCCCGCCAAATAAGGATTCTTGAGCTTATCGAAAATTATGGTGAATACCCTCTTATTGACTTTGAAAAAGAAGCAAAAACAACAAGAGCTACTATTCTTAAACTTAAAGAATCAGGATTTATTGATATTGAAGAAAGAGCTATATATAGAAATCCTCTGAATATATTTAAAAATATAGAAAAAGACGAATTTCCGCCTTTATCAACCGAGCAGCAAAAAGTATTTGATGAAATTTCAAGAAAAGCAGACACAAAAGAAAAAAATCCGATATTATTAAACGGAATAACGGGTTCAGGTAAGACAGAGATATATTTTAGAACAATAAAAAAAATAATTGATGAAGGACGTAACGTTTTATTTTTAGCGCCTGAAATAGCTCTGGCATCACAGCTTACATTAAGGTTAATAAAGCGTTTTGACCCTGAAATGATAGCTGTTTGGCACAGTTCAATATCAGAAGGCGAAAAATTCGATGTCTGGAATAAATTAAGAGACAATAAGATAAGAATTATAATAGGAGCCCGCTCTGCAATTTTTGCACCGCTAAAAAATATCGGGCTTGTAATAATAGATGAAGAACACGAGAACACTTATAAACAGACTTCTCCCGCACCAAGATACGATGCAAGAACCGTAGCTGAAAAAATCTGCGAAATAAATAATGCAGTTTTATTAAAAGGCAGTGCAACACCTGATGTTGTTTCATACTATAAAGCTCTGGCAACAGATAATTTACTAACGCTATCCGAAAGATATAAAGGAATAGACCTTGCAAAAGTAACAGTAATAGATATGAGAGAAGAATTCTACCGTGAGGCAAGAACATTATTTTCAAATACACTGGTAAACGCAATTAATGAAACTTTGAATAATAAAAAACAGACAATCTTGCTTATGAACAGGCGGGGATTTTATACAAGCATTCAGTGTCAAACCTGCGGAGAGGTTATAAAATGTCCCAATTGCGATATACCTCTTGTTTATCACGCAGAGGATAAAACTTTAAAATGCCACTGGTGCAATATATCAAAGCCCGTTAGTGAGTTATGCCCCAAATGTTCTTCACCTGAATTAAAAATGGCAGGGGCAGGTACTCAAAGAATTGAGACAATAGTTCAAAAGTTATTTCCTAATGCAAAAATAGCAAGAATAGACTCTGATGTTTTATCTTCAAAATATAAATATATTGATATACTTGATAAGTTCCAAAACGGGAAAACGGATATATTAATAGGTACTCAAATGATAGCTAAGGGGCTGGATAATAAAAATGTAACACTTGTCGGGGTGTTAGATGCTGATTTAAGTTTTTCCTTCCCCGATTACCGTTCAAGTGAACGGGGATTTCAATTGTTAATGCAGGTAGCCGGTAGAGCCGGCAGGGGGGAATATGACGGCAGAGTTATATTCCAAACATACAACCCTAATCTTTACGCAATAGAAAATGCTAAATCACAAAATTATCAGAGTTTTTATAAAAATGAAATAATGAGAAGGGAAACGTTTGATTTTCCGCCGTTCTGCCAGATTATAAAAATACTTATTTCATCTAATGATGAAGCAAGAGCTGCCGTTTGTGCAAATGAAATAGCTCAAATGTTAAA
>CANQOQ010000016.1 GCA_947625495.1 Candidatus Gastranaerophilales bacterium
TTGAAGTATTTTATCAAGCATATCTTTCATAATAATTACACCCTAACCGGCTTTCTGCCGCATGATTTGTCTTCGTCGCAATAGCCGAATCTTTCGCATTTCGGCACCAAATAATCTTTTAACCAATCTTCTTCTTTAATAAGTTCATCGCACATTCTTTTAACAAGTATTCTTATTTCAGTTTGAGCTCTTGAACACAATCTTAAATTTGCCAGATGGATTAACTCTCTTAAGTTCAAGCTAGCCACCATTGAAGTTGAAGCAGCATTAGGAAGTACGGCTCTTGCATCTTCAGCGGGAATTCCCGCTTCTGTTAATTCCAGATAAAAATCAGAAATTTTATTCATAAAATTATCAAATTTTTCCTTTAACTCGGGATTTTTTTCGATAGTATCGGGAGTTAAATATTCAAATTGACCTTTTTCTCTAACGTATCTTTGAGATTTTTGAGAAAAAGACATGTGTCTGTGTCTTACCAATTGATGCGAGCATGCACGTGAAATATTGCTGATTGCAAAACTTATTTGAATATGTTCAATAGTTGAATAATGTCCCGAAGAAATTACTCTTTTTATGAGTTTAAGCATTTTTTCTTTATCTTGAGCAGACTCACAATCATATATATTCAGAGGAGAATCCGCACTATAGCAGGTTCTGCATGCGGTATAAATTGTTTTAAGCATATTTTCGGGTTTTGATATTAATCTAACCTGTGCATACTTATTTTCTGACATATCCTACCTCCTCATAAAACATAAATACCCACTTAAAAGCGGGCATAAAAAACTGTGCCTTTAAGGCACAGTTTAAAGTTATTTTTTATTTTGCTGATAACGTCTTTTGAATCTTTCAACTCTTCCTTCCGTATCAACAATTTTTTGGTTTCCTGTATAAAACGGATGACAATTATTGCAGATTTCAACCGTAATATCATCAAGCACGGAACCGGTTTCAATTTCGTTTCCGCATACACATTTTATTACAGTTTTTTTGTATTCGGGATGTATTTCTTTTTTCATTTTTGCTACCTCAATTAATATTTATTCTTATTGAATTATAATCACTAAAAATTTTATATCAAGTAAAATAATATGTTTTTTGTTACATTTAATAAAAAATGATATACTATATGAGTAAATTAGCAGAAAAGGACTAAGAACATGAAAAAAGGATATACTCTTGCGGAAGTACTGATAACATTGGTAGTTTTAGGAATAATAATGGCAATAAGTATTCCTCTGCTTTTTGGCGCAAAACCCAATAAGGATGCAATGATGTATAAGAAAGCAATATATAATATACAAGCAGCAATGGTAGGGGTAATGGATGATCCGATGGCCACCTTATCAAATGAATATTGGGCAGATCCTGATGTAACGAGCTCAGGTTTTTGTGAAGCATTTGAAAGTGCAATGAATACATTGGGCGGAGCAAATTGCAGCGGGGCTTCAACTTATGACAATCCTAATTTTACTACATCTGACGGTATAAAAGTATGGGGACTTGAAGGTACAAACTTTACCGCAACCGGATATAAAGAAGAAAAAGGAAAAACAATTTACGTGGATAGAGAACTTTCCGCATCGGAAAAAAATAAACTTAAAACTTCACGTGACGCTTCACATGCAAATCCGGGATTAAAAATTTTAGTTACTAATGACGGAAGAGTTAAAACCGGTTCATCTGCAGATTGGAATTTTGAAAATAATATTATTAAAAAGTTTATTTCAAATAATCAAAATAAATAACTTCACTAAAAAAGAGTGTTGAAATAAAAAAAATGTGGTATTATTTATATAGTATAAGTTGTGAGCATAAGGAAAAGATTGTGAAAAAATTTGCATTTACTCTTTCAGAAGCACTTGTTACATTGGCAATCTTAGGTGTACTTGCTGCTATTTTGATACCGGTTTTGGATAATATACGTCCCGATAAAGATAAGCTTACATATAAAAAAGCGTTATATTCACTGCAAAAAGCTCTTTCATCAGCAATGGATTCGGATGTTTTTCCGAATACTGCCAATTCGGCAGCCTATTGGAAAGATGAAAGAATAGAACCGGAAGCATTTTGTGAAGCAGTTGCAGAATCTTTAAACGTTGCGGGTGATGTCAATTGTAAGATTCCCTCAGGTTCATCTTCTTTTGTGAATCCTAACTTTACCACTAATGACGGTATAAGATTTTGGGGGTTAGAAGGTAAATTTACATCGGATGATCGTACCATTTATGCTGATAGAGCTCTTTCACAAAATGAAATTAATACATTAGAAACAAAAAGAGGCAGAAGTGCAGATGACCTCGGATTAAAAATTCGTGTAGGTTATGACGGAAGAGTTGATACTCCTGATACTGATGAATTTGAATTTGAAAACGGATTAATTGAAATGTCACTTCAAGCTACTGAAGGTAATCTTCAATAACGAATTTTTAAGAATTAAAAAAACACGATAAACATTTTAGTTTATCGTGTTTTTTTATAAGTATATTGTACAAAATTTGTGTCTGTGTCAAAATAAATCAATAAGATAGAGGGAGCAATATATGAGCGAAAAAAAACAAGCAGATATAGGAATTATAGGCGGAAGCGGATTTTATGATTTTTTTAAAGAATCAGGTAAACCTTATGATGAAATAACAATAGATACACCATATGGGAAACCGTCAGATCCTATAACAATAGGTGAAATACACGGACATAAAGTTGCTTTTATACCCAGACACGGCAGAGACCATAGATTTCTTCCTCATACAATTAATTACAGGGCAAACATTTGGGCTTTAAAATCTTTGGGAGTAACAAGAGTAATATCTCCCTGTGCTGCAGGCAGTCTGCAAAAACATGTTAAACCCGGAGATTTTGTAATATGCGACCAATTTGTAGATTGGACTGACGGCAGAAAAAATACATTTTTTGAAGGTCCAAATTGTGTTCACCCGAGTGCCGCCGACCCATATTGTCCCGAACTCAGGGAAATAGCAATCGAACAAGCAAAAAAACAAGGGATAACCATTCATGAAACAGGATGCGTTGTTGTAATTAACGGCCCAAGATTTACAACAAAAGCAGAATCTAAATTCTTCACAAATCAAGGCTGGGAAGTTATTAACATGAGCCAATATCCCGAAGTCCATCTTGTTAGAGAGCTTGATATGTGTCCTTTAACCATTGCACTTATAACCGATTATGATGCAGGACTGGTAGGTGACGTTCCTCCAGTTACTCATCAGGAAGTTATTCAGGTATTTAAATCCAATATTTCTAGATTAAAAAAATTATTACTCGCTATTATAGAAAACATTCCTGATGAAAGAAACAATTGTGAATGTTATAAAACATCTCAAACATCATAGATAGGATTAAAATGATTTCTTACGCAATATCCATAATATTTAAAATAATATATTTAATAATAATTGCTGTAGTATTAATAAGCTGGATACCTGTTTTTGACGTTCATAAAGAACCGATAGCGTCATTAATAGCCGTTTATGATAAAATAATGGCTCCATTTAGAGCAATAATTCCGCCGATTGGAATGCTTGATATTTCGCCAATCGCAGCAATTATTGTTCTTCAAATAATAGAAAGAATTTTATACTCTATTTTTGCCCCTTTAGGACTGTAATCAGGCAAAAACTACCCACAATATTTTTCTCAGAACCATGGCAATTAGTACTGTTACAAAGCTAATTACTATATCAAACAATAACTTAATAATTGATTGATAATAAATCCAATTAAATATAAATTCAAAAGATTCATGTTTTATAAGAGCAAGAATTGCCATATAGATAATTCCTATAATATGAATAATTAGAACTCCATATAAAACACCAAGAATAATATCTTCAAAAGAAGGTTTATTCTTAAATTTATGGGAACAAATGATAACAGAGAAGATGTAAGCAAGAATATAGCCAAAATTATATTGTAAAATATAAGAAGGTCCTCCTCCAAGTGCAAATACGGGGAACCAAGGGGTTAATCCTAAAATTATATATAAAATAACCGTAATTAAAGCCCATTCCGGAGCCAAAAGAGCAGCAATAAATAATAATACCGGTATCTGAGGTACATATCCGAATTTTATATAATCTCCTATATTTATATTTATCTCGGAAAATGTAGCTGTTATAAGCAGCAAAATACATATAAAAACCAGAGTCAATGTCCCCAGTGTAAATCTCATTTTTTGGTTATCTTTATATAACCTTATAAGTCCTGCCTTTAAACGTTTATTCATCATAAGAATATTTTACCTTTGTTATTTCGTTTTTTATTTTATTAAAATTATTTTTAAATTTATCATACCAGATATTTTGTGTAAACATTATAATAGCATTTTCGCCGTTATCCTGATAATAATTTTTTCTGACTCCGACAGATTCAAATAAAAATTTAGAATATAGATTAATAGCGGGGATATTACTTTCTCTAACTTCAAGAGTTATAAATTTAATCATATCTTTATAGCAATCATCAACAGATTTAATAAGAAGGAGCTGAGCCAACTGCATATTCCTATAATCAGGATGAACTGCGAGTGCAGTAATATGAGCTTCTTCTAATATTTTCCAAAAACCTATATATGCAACTATTTTATTATCTTGATTTTTTACGGAGTAATAAACAGCAAGATTGTTAGCAAGTTCATTGTAAAAAGAATTTTTAGACCAATGATGTTCGGGATGAATCAATTGTTCAATATCATAAACCTCATTAACATCATCAGGTGTCATTTTTGTTACTTTTACATTTTGCATTATTAATATCCTTTGCAAAAATTGTAACAAAGAGTATACAAAGTTTCAATTTATCAAAAAAGTAAAGATAATTTTTATATGGAACACGCATATATTCATATACCGTTTTGCAAAAGAAAATGCAGATATTGTTCGTTTGTTTCGGGAGTTAATATAGAATTCAAGGAACAATATATAAAAGCACTATTAAAAGAAATAAAACAGGAATATAAACAAGAGAAATTAAAAACTTTGTATATAGGGGGAGGAACTCCGTCCTTACTTGATATTGACGATTTAAGCAAAATAATTTCCTTTTTTTCTTTTTATGAAAACGCCGAAATAACCCTTGAAGTGAACCCTGAAACCGTTGAAAAAAATAAATTTAAAGAAATTAAATCAATGGGAGTGAACAGAATTTCTTTAGGTGTTCAAAGTTTTAATGATGAAATATTAAATATAATAGGCAGAAATCATACAAAAGAAACAATATATAAGGCATTTGAGACATTAAGACTTGCGTCTTTTGACAATATAAATATTGATATTATATATGGGCTTGTCAATCAATCGTTTGAAGTGTTTAAACAAGATGTTGAAAACAGCATTATACTTGGTAGTGAACATATTTCGGCTTACGGTTTAAAAATAGATGAAAATTCATACTTCTACAAAAATCCTCCCTCTAACCTGCCCGATGACGAAACTCAGGCGCAATATTATGAATATTTATGCAAAAGATTTAAAGAGAATAATTATAAACACTATGAAATAAGCAATTTTGCAAAAAACGGGTATGAGTCAAGGCATAATCTTGCATACTGGCAAAATAAAAATTATCTCGGATTCGGCTTAAATGCAAGCGGATACATAAATAATATCAGATACAAAAATCAATCCGAATTTGATAAATATATATATAACCCGTTGAAAAAAGAAGAAGAAACAGCTCTTACTCAAAGTCAGATTAAGGAAGAAGAAATATTTTTGGCCTTAAGACTTAATGAAGGTATTAATATCAATGAAATAAACAATAAATTTAACATTGATTTTTTAAATGATTACAAAAAAATAATAAAAAAATATCAGGATTTAAATATGCTGGAAGTTAAAAATAACCGCTGCAGGTTAACTTTAAAAGGAGTACTTTTAAGCAGCGAAATAATGAGTGAATTTATTGACTAATTTTCTTTTTGCTGCATTCCCACTTTAGACCCTGCAATAATAAAAGTTAAAGGCAGGATTTTAGAAGTAACCGAAGATATGGAAGGTACATCTTTTAAAAGCATACTCGCCGTAAGACATAAATCATCAGCGTGAACCAAATAATCCTCGGGTTTAACATCATGCTTAATTTCTTCTTTAAATATTTTATTGTTAGCTTTATTTACTATTTTATTACCTATTTCCATACCGCTGACTAAAGTAATAACCGTAGCGGCGACTCTCGGCAGCATATTTATTATTCGGTTTAAAACTTTAAATCCGCCGTTTGAAGAAGGGATTTGAGGCATTTTTATATTTGTTTTATCCAAAATTTTATTAACAACGGCAAGCATACTGACCGGAACAAATATACTTCCGATATACTGCTGAGCTGCTTCTCTTAATTTGTATTTATGATTTTCTTTATTTTTATCAGATAAAATACCGCCGGTAAGTCCGCCCGTAACGGCACCAAGCCCAACCATAAGGACATCTTTTTCATCATAAGTCAAATTTTTTAGAGCCAGTGAAGGATTTTTAGTTTTTGCAAGCGCATAAACAACTCCCACACCTGCGCCTATACCTGCCAAACCGCCTATAATAGATGCCGTAGTGACCTTTTTTTTGTTTTTCTTATTATTATTAATGTTTGCTCTTGAAGCTGTTATTGCTTCTATTACGTTAGACACTTTTTTACTCCGCCGTAATCTACATGTATTACAAATCAGCTGAATATTTTATTTGCCTGTTTGTTAATTTTATTTACAATCAAATAAATTTAATAATAATTATATTAAAATATCAATAATAAAAGGCAATAACCTATATGATTGATACACATTCACATATTAATTTTGAGGAATACAGAGAAAATTTTGATGATTTTATATCGGAGCTTAAAAAAAACGATATAGAAAAAGTAATAATACCGGGGGTAGAACCTTCAACTTTTAATGAAATTATAGAACTGTGCGAAAAATATGATATGTTATACGGTGCAATCGGCATACATCCTTCTGAATTTAATACTTATAATTCTGATTCCGAAAACGAGATAAAAAAACTGTTATCGCACAAAAAAATTACAGGTATTGGTGAAATAGGCCTTGATTATCACTACGGCATAGACAGTAAAGAAGAACAAAAAGATATTTTAATAAAACAGCTTGAAATAGCCCAAGAGTTTCAATGTCCCGTAATAATACACGATAGAGAAGCTCATGATGACTGCTTTAATATTATAAAAGAATTTAATTTGAAAGATGTCATTTTTCACTGTTTTTCAGGTGACGTTAATTTTGCAAAAAAATGTATTGATAACGGTTTTTATATAGCAATTGGCGGTGTGGTTACGTTTAAAAATGCTAAAGAACTAAAAGAAGCTGCCAAATATGTTCCCTTAGAAAGACTGCTTCTTGAAACAGACGCACCATATCTTGCCCCTGTTCCATTCAGAGGCAAAATAAATTCACCTCTTTATTTAAAATATATAGCTCAAGAAATAGCTTTATTAAAAGATATCGACACGGAAACGGTAAAAAAATACACAACGGATAATGCGAAAAAGGTATTTAAACTCTGATGACAAAAGAAAGACTTGATAAAATACTGACAGAAAAAGGATATTTTGACACCAAAAGTAAAGCCCAAGCCTCAATTATGGCGGGAGATGTTAAAATAGACGGAAATACAATAACAAAAGCCGGTTTTTTAATTGAATTAAAAGAGAATACAAATATTGAAATAAAGACAATGCCGTTTGTATCAAGAGGCGGATTTAAACTAGATAAAGCAATAAAAGAATTTAATATTAATTTGAATAATAAAATATGCCTTGATGCGGGTGCCTCTACGGGGGGATTCACCGACTGCATGCTGCAAAACGGCGCAAAAAAAGTATACAGCGTAGATGTCGGCTACGGTCAAATAGCGTGGAAGCTCAGAACCGATTCGAGAGTTAAAGTAATTGAAAAAGTAAACATAAAAAACTGCCCCGAATCAGCAATTTATTCATCTAAAGACGAAAAAGCCGATTTTATTACAATGGATTTATCTTTTATTTCAATAACAAAAGTTTTAAATAATATTATAAAACTGGCGGATAAAAGCAGTTTTGAAATAGTGTCATTAATTAAACCGCAGTTTGAAGCGGGCAGAGAACAAGTCGGCAAAAACGGAATCGTGAAAGAAAAACAAACCCATATTCAAGTAATAAACAATATTATAAATTATGCAAAATCAATCGGATTAAATATAAACGGTTTAACCTATTCACCTATTAAAGGCACCAAGGGGAATATAGAATATTTAATTTATCTTTCGAATAAAGATGAATCAATAGAAATAAATACGGAACAAATCGTAAATGAAGCGCACGAAAACAATTACTGATTAACGGCGAAATCAAGTTTTTGCTGAACGGGTTCAGCTTCAAAAAGCTCACCTACACCGCAGCCTAAGGTTTCACACAATCTGTCCATATTTTCATAAGAAGGCTGAGTCCTGCCTGATGCCCAAGAATATACCGTTTGCTGAGGGAGATTAAGGACTTTGGCAAGCTTGTATAAGCTCCACCCTTTTTTCAACTTAACAGTCTCTTTTATTTTAATTTTCATTTTCTCCTCCGTTTGTATTTAATCCAGTGTCGCACTTTCCCGCTGACTCCTCGTCACCGTTCAAGTGCTAACCTTTTAAAGTTGCCACTCAAAAATTTCGCTAACATTACTTATGCGAAATTTTTTCGGACAAATATTCAACATATACATATATCATTATACATGTGTTACAAATGTTAACATAGTATTTTAAAAATTTTTCATTCTTTTAGTTGAATAAAAAACAATAATTTACTATAAAATCAGTATTTTAATATTAAAGTAATAAATTCATACGTTTAATTTATTTTGAAAAAGGAATATTATTCATATAATTATATTAAATATAATCTTTTTTACGGAAAATAGTTTATAATATAGATAGGATAGGCAGAGTTGTTTTTAAACTAAAAAACAATAAAAGAGGAAACGAGAATGAAAAAACTTTTTATATTGGTAATAGCTGCATTAACTATAGGAATGGGATTAGAAACAGTAAAAGCAGCAACAGCAGCAACAACAAGCGGTAATGATACAATAAAAGCAGCAATCGCAAAATATAAAAATAAAAATTTCATAGGTTGTATATCAGATTTAAGAATATATACAACAAAAGAGCCTTCCAGTGCAGTTGCCTGGTATTATTTAGGAAATTCCTATATGAATATAGCAATGAAAAAAGATGCTAATATTGCGTTTGATAAAGTCATCGAATTAAATACGGTTCCTTTATTAACATCATATTCTATACAAGCTAAACTATGTATGGAAAAACCGATAAGATGCAAATACCAAAAATTTACATATGATGAATTAGTAAAATTAAAAGCAAATCCGGAAAGTTTTATAGAGGAATATCTAACACCGCCTCCGCCGGTAGTTGTTGAGGAAGTACCTAAAGATGCCGGTGAACTTGAAATAGAAAGACTTATTGACGGATATTACAGCAACAATATTCATCCGAGTGCAAGAAATTTCATTATTCAAGAAAAAGCTAAGATAAAAAACATTCATAAAGCAAGTTAATGTCCGACAGTAAATTAGAAGAATTATTATATATAAAAAAAGATTACTCCGAGATTAAAGAATTATTAAAGTTCAAAACAGATTCTCGGAGTTTTAATATGCTTGGTCAAATTTATTTAAATACAACAGAACTTGACAAAGCTTATGAATATTATGAAAAAGCAAATAATATACAAAATTGTGCTTATATAAAATTTTTAAAAGGTGATTTGGAAGCTGCATTATTACTATTAAATAATATAAAAGATGAATCTTCTTTTATAAACTGGCTTATAAATATAATAAATATAATAAAAGATAAAGAACCATATCCTACTTATTTTCAAATAAGAAATTTTTATGAACAGGATTTAGAAATGTTATTTAGAAGTAAACAAAATAATTTAATATATAAAATACTAAACAAAACAAAATATTTATCAAAATATAATATGGAAATATATAAATATACAGGAAGAGTACTATATAATAATAAATATTATGAAGAAAGTAAAAACCATATAAAAAAGAGTATAGAAATATGTTACAAAGATCCTGAATCACATTTTTTATTAGGAGAAATATACATTAAAATAAATAAAAAAGATGAAGCTATAAATGAATTTAGGAAAGCAATAGAGGTAAATGAGAAATATTTGCCCGCCGAGGATAGGTTAAAAGATTTATTGAACTGATTGTATAATTTATATTATTGTGTAGAATATATAATATAGAGTCTTATTAGGAGAAGTAAAGCAATGTTTGAACGTTTTACGGAAAAGGCTATAAAAGTAATAATGCTTGCACAAGAAGAAGCAAGAAGACTGGGTCATAATTTTGTAGGTACGGAACAAGTTCTTCTGGGATTAATAGGCGAAGGCACCGGCGTTGCAGCAAAGACATTAAAGACAATGGGTGTTACACTAAAAGATGCCAGAGTAGAAGTTGAAAAAATTATAGGCCGAGGTTCAGGCTTTGTTGCGGTAGAAATTCCTTTTACGCCTAGAGCAAAAAGAGTATTAGAACTATCTTGGGATGAAGCAAGACAGTTAGGACATAATTATATAGGAACAGAACATCTTCTTTTAGGGTTAATAAGAGAAGGTGAGGGAGTTGCTGCAAGAGTACTTGAAAATTTAGGAGTTGATTTAAATAAAGTAAGAAGCAATGTAATAAAAATGCTTGGAGAAACAAAACCGACACAAACATCAACTGCATCAACTGCTTCATCAGGCAAGACAAAAACCCCGAGTTTGGATGAATTCGGAACGGATTTAACCTTAGCAGCCCAAGAACAGCGCTTAGACCCTGTTGTAGGCAGAGAAAAAGAGATAGAACGTGTAATACAAATATTAGCAAGAAGAACCAAAAATAACCCCGTATTATTAGGTGAACCCGGTGTTGGTAAAACTGCGGTTGTTGAAGGTTTAGCTGCAAGAATAGTAAATTCTGAAGTACCTGATATATTAGAAGGCAAAAAAGTTGTACAGCTCGATATGGGGCTTTTAGTAGCAGGCACCAAGTATAGAGGTGAGTTTGAAGAACGTCTCAAAAAGATTATGGATGAAATCCGCCAGGCCGGTAATATAATTCTTATTATAGATGAAATGCACACTCTAATCGGAGCAGGTGCAGCTGAAGGTGCAATAGATGCGGCTAACATACTTAAGCCGGCTCTATCAAGAGGCGAAATTCAGGTTATAGGTGCTACAACTCTTGATGAATACAGAAAATACGTAGAAAAAGACCCTGCTTTAGAGAGAAGATTCCAATCTATTATAATAGAAGAACCTTCCGTTGAAGATACAATCGAAATTATAAAAGGCTTAAAACCAAAATATGAAGACCATCATAAACTAAAAATTTCGGATGAAGCAATTGTAGCTGCAACAGAACTTTCATATAAGTACATAACAGACAGATTTCTGCCTGATAAAGCTATAGATATAATAGATGAAGCAGCATCAAAGTTAAGAATACAAACAAGTGCGCTTCCTCCTGAAGGAAAAGAGCTTGAAAAACAATTAAAAGCAATAATAAAACAAAAAGAAGATGCAATAAGAAATCAAGAGTTTGAAACAGCTTCGAACCTTAGAGATGATGAAGCGGATTTAAAAGAAAAAATACGTGAAATGTCTCTAAAATGGAGAGAAGATAATGAAGAAAATAAACCTACGGTAACCGCAGAGCAGGTAGCTCAGGTTGTAAGCCAAATGACAGGTATTCCTACAACCAAAATTACCGAGGGTGAAAGTGAAAGATTATTAAAACTTGAAGAAACTCTTCATAACAGAGTAATCGGACAAGATCAGGCTGTTGTCGCTTTATCAAAAGCAATAAGACGTGCAAGAGTCGGTTTAAAATCACCTAATAGACCAATCGGAAGTTTTATATTCTCAGGGCCCACGGGTGTAGGTAAAACAGAACTTGCAAAAGCATTGGCAGAAGCCGTTTTTGGTTCAGAAGACAATATGATTCGTGTTGATATGTCTGAATTTATGGAAAAACATTCAACAGCGAAATTAATCGGTGCGCCTCCCGGATACGTAGGATATGATGACGGCGGTCATTTAACAGAGCTGATAAGAAAGAAACCCTACAGCGTTATACTGTTTGATGAAATCGAAAAAGCTCATCCCGATGTATTTAATATAATGCTTCAAATATTAGATGACGGACGTTTGACCGATTCTAAAGGCAGACATGTCAACTTTAAAAATACAATTATAATTATGACAAGTAACGTCGGAGCGAGCATGATTACCAATACAAGCAGACTTGGTTTTGCCGTTGCCGAAGATGAGCAGAAAGATAAATATGAAAAATTAAAAGATACCGTTATGGAAGAAATGAAAAAAGCCTTCCGTCCCGAATTCTTAAACAGAATTGACGATATTATAGTATTTGCTCATTTATCCAAACCTGAAATTCGTCAAATTGTTGATTTAATGCTAAAAGACTTGTTTAAACGCTTAGAATCACAAAATTTAACAATAGAAGTAACGGATGAAGTAAAAGATTACTTGGGTGAGGCAGGATACTCTGAAGCATACGGAGCAAGACCGCTAAGACGTTTAATACAAAAACGTATAGAAGACGGGTTGGCGGAAGAAATCTTATCCGGCAAGTATACTGAAGGTAACAAAATCGTGCTGAAACTGAAAGATGAAAAAATTATCTTTGAATGTGAAAAAGCATAAAGCAAATAAAACTTAACAAAAAGCCCCTTATAAAATCATGGGGGCTTTTTTTTTGCAAAATAAAATGTTATAATTAGCGTATGAGAAAAATATTATTAGATTGTTTATCTTCTTATTCATCTGACACTTGAAGTGAGTGCTTCATTTTTTAGTGTCACATTTTATTTTTAGAAGAAGAAAAGGCGGTCTTGTATGCATAAATTTGCAACGTATTTTTCGGTAATGTTTTTGTTACTGTCAATTATAATGCTTTTAAGTGTATTATTTTTAAATATGCCACAATTAATGTCCGGTAATAAATTAGCTTTATTTGTGGTATTAAATTCAACGATACTTGTCTGTGTAGGAGTTTTCTTTATTTTATTTAAAGAAAGAATTATACATTATTTAGATAACTACAGAAGAGAAAAACAAATTTAGTTATTATTAAACACATCCATAGCTTTATAAGAACTCCTTGCAAGAGGGGAAAAGAATGTATGTTTAATTCCTGTTTTCTTTGCTAATGAAGTAAGTTTATCATATTCAGACGGTTCATAATATTTGACAACTTTAAGATGCTGTTTAGAAGGTTGAATATATTGTCCTATAGTAACAATATCACATTTAATTTTAGCCAAATCTTCAAAAACGGCGCAAAGTTCATCAACGGTTTCTCCAAGCCCGACCATTAAACCGGTTTTAGTTAAAATATCAGAATTTTCTTTTATATATCTCAAGAAATCCAAAGAACGGCTGTATAGCGCTTGAGGGCGTGCTGTTTTATATAAAGAAGGAACTGTTTCTATATTGTGATTAAATACATCAGGCTTTGCCTTTATAACAGTATCAATATTATCGGTATCACCTTTAAAATCAGGTGTTAAAACTTCAACCTTAACATCAGGGGTCAAGAGATGAATAGATTTAATAATATCAGCAAAATGACCCGCACCGCCATCTGTTAAATCATCTCTGGTAACGGAAGTAATAACTGCATATTTTAATCCTAAACTTTTAACAGCCTGAGCAATTTTAACAGGTTCATCCGGATTAATATCTTGAGGTCTGCCGGAAGTTATATTACAAAACCTGCAATTTCTTGTACAAACAGTACCCATAACAAGAAAAGTGGCGGTATTTTTAGCATAACATTCACTCTTATTAGGGCAGCGGGCAGATTCACAAACGGTATTTAAACAATTTGATTTTAATATATGTCTTACTTCTTTTGTTTTTTCTGTATCTATTATGCCTTTTTTTAAGTACTGAGGTAATCTGTCCATTTTTCTCTCACTTTTTTATATTTTATCATATAAAAAAGTTATTTAGCAGTTAATAAAGCTTGAGAATTATCATCAAAAGAAAATTCAACCAAATCATCACTTTTAGGAAAATCAAATGCCACAGGAGCTTCTGCAGCATGAGCTTTAATATAATGGGTATTAAAAAAGCTTATACCGATATATAAAGACAACACAACAAGTACAGAAATCATAAAACCAAATACTATTGCAGCTCTTTTATATACACTTTCAAATGAATACTTGTTTTCTTCTCTTAATTTTTTAATGATTTTTTTTGAAAAATTTATATTTAAATTATCTTTAAAATCACTGACGGAATTTTTTATATTATTTTTAAGCCCGTAAGCAATAGCAAGTTCCGCTCTTGCAGGTTTGGATTTAAGGAGATATTTACGAAAACGGATACTATCATCATAACAAAGTTCATCATCAATATAAGGTGAAATATTTTTATAAAAGACTTCATATTCTCTTATATTAAAAATCTGATTAGCCTCTATGCGTTCAAACTCATCTTGCAGCTTTTGATATTCAAAATGAAGATTTTTAATAATTTCTTTCATTTCCAGATATTTTTTATAACAGTCATTGCAATATTGAAAATGATTTTCAACAAATAATCTGTCATCTTCATTCAATTTATTTTCAATGTATAAAAAAAGCATAGAAGAAACTTTTTTACAAACCAAATTATCCAATATAAGACTCCTTTAATTTAAATAAGGTTTAAGAGATTCCTGCATTTTATTTCTGGCACGAGAAATTCTTGACTTAACGGTACCGACATTTGTTTTAGTAATTTTAGCAATTTCTTCATAACTTAGTCCTTGCAATTCTCTTAAAATAATAACAAGTCTAAAATGTTCGGGAAGATTGCATATAGTATTTCTAATAACATCAGTAAGTTCTTTGCCTAAAGTTTTTTCATCAGGTTTCATCTTATTATCACAAATATTTAGCACACAATTATCATTTCCGTCATCATTTTGCCAATAAGAATCAATAGAAACGGAATCAATAGAACGTTGTTTTTTTCTGAGTTCGTCATAAAAAAGATTAGAAACTATTTGCCCAATCCAAGATTTAAAGAGTTTGGGATTTTTAAGTGTTTTAATATTTTTGGACATTCTAAAGAGAGTTTCTTGAGTTAAATCGGAAATACTTTCTTTAGGTGCGCCAAGATAACAAAAGGAAGCATAAATATTTTTCTGTTCACGTTTAATAAGTTCCTCAAGAGCGTTATAATCATCTTCCTGAGCAGTACATATCAAATCATACAGATTCATATCTTTATATTTTTTTCCGGCTAAACCTCTCAAGTAAAATACCTCTAAAAATATTTCTCATAACCAGAAAATAAGTGAAACGAAAAACATAATCTATGACCTGTTTAGTATAAACACTCAGGTATACATATAAACAATATGAAAATAAAATAAATAATGAATAAAATACTTGACTAAGAATTATGCTTTAGATAAACTAATAAGTAACAAAAGGTCCCATCGTCTAGAGGCCTAGGACACATCCCTTTCACGGATGCGACAGGGGTTCAAATCCCCTTGGGACTACCATTTTTAGAGCCTATTGGCTCTTTTTTTATTATGTCCACTCAGACAATTCACGTTTTGAAAAGCCCCATTCTATAGGCTTACCATGGAAACAGATATTATGACATTGTTTGCAAAATCTGCATAACGGCTTTGGAGAAGAAATAAAATCATTAATTTCTTTTGCCTCTTTTACATCACTTATTTTAATATAATCCTCTTTTTCTATAGGAATATTAAGTTTAAAATATTTACTAAAAGCACCTATATGTGCATGAATCCAACAATAATAAAAATTACCTCTTGCATAAGAAACACCAAAATCTCGACCGAATTCTTTATGTATACAGTTATATCTTTTTTCAATATAATCTTGACTTCCTGTTATATCTATAACAGGTTTACCCCAACAGTGACAGGTTTCAATATTTATATTTTCTTTACTAAATTCTATATCCTGTTTACCCCAACAGTGGCAGTTTTTAGTATTTAAATTTTCTTTGCTTACTTTTCGTGTTTTTAAATCATAGAGTTTATCACTATATATCACATCGTTTCTGTAATTTATGCCATATTTTTTTGCCCTATTTTCTCCAATACTTCTGTCAATATCAATAGGATGATTTGTAACCTGTATTTCCATATCAGCATTTTTTGCTGCCAGATAGAATTCTTCATCCATGTCTTTTAGCAATATACCGTTAGTAAGGATTTTTTTCTTAGAGTTAGGGAATAATTCAGCGGTTAAATTAATCATTTTTGTAATATCAGGATTTAACAGCGGTTCACCCCCTATGAAAATAATAGATATATCCTTATTCGGAAATAAAGCTTTTATTTTTCTAAAATCTTTTTCAAATTGTTCATATTCAATAAATTCTTGCTTTGATAAAGGAGAAAATGCATCACAACTTTTACAGTTTAAATTACAATGAGATGCTGCTTCTACAAATATTTCTTTAAGGTTACCGTTACTTTCAATGTATTTATAAGCATTTTTTTGGTTGCGAGGAGGGATTATTTTTTTGTATTTATTATTTAAATCAGAAAGTATATAACCTGCTAAAAAACAAGAAATACTACATATAAAATTTCTCCTCTTCATATCATCTCCTTTATATATAATATTATATACTATTATATTACTTAAGTATGCATGTTTATATTTATTTTTGTAATATTATATTTTATATAAAATTTTATAAAATTACTATGAATAAAATTTCCGTAATAATACACACATACAATAATGAAAAAATAATAGCTGAATGTCTTGAGGCTGTGAAAGATTTTGATGAAATTATTATTTGCGATATGTACTCATCCGATAAAACTCTTGAAATCGCTAAAAAATATAATTGCAAAATAGTTATGCACGAAAAGACAGAAATAGTTGAACCTGCAAGAAATTTTGCAATCTCTCAAGCCTCAAATGAATGGGTTTTAATTGTTGATTCCGATGAAATAATTTCAGAAGAACTTAAAAATTATTTGTTCAATTTTGTTAAATCAAATACAAAATACAGTGCCATAAAATTTCCCAGAATAAATTATTATTGGAATATAGCACTTGAAATGCAATACCCTGATTATATTATAAGATTCGCAAAAAAATCAGATATATTTTGGCCAAAAGAGATACACTCACAGCCCAAAATATCAGGAGAAATATATACAATCCCAAAAGAGGAAAGAAATTTAGCATTTATTCACTATAGACACAGTTCACCCACTGATTATATTGCGACTATGAATAAATATACCGATCAGGAAGTCCAAAAATTTATTAATTCAAATAAAAAGAAACCGTTTATGCCGATTGCTATCTGGAAATCATTTTTCCTCATAATAGAAAAATTTATATTAAAAAAAGGGTATAAAAACGGAATTGACGGATTAATAATAAGTATATTATTCGGATTTTATAAGTTTCTCACATATACAAAATATTATGTATATTTAAACGAAAAAGAAAAAGAAACAAAGAATAAAAATAAATAACTTATCTGCCGCCGCAAACTTTACAGGGGACTCCGCCTCTTTTAACAGCTTCTTTTCTATCTATTCTAATACAGTTAACCGTGCATTTCTTAGCCCACTTACAAGACGGTGAATGAATTTTTCCTGTTTTAGTATTATATACAACTACCTCCGCAAAACAAGGCATTGTATAAAATACAGATATAATTAATATGAAAATTATACTTAAAATCTTTTTCATTGGATAATATTAACATATTGTTTTTATATTGTCTATTTAAGTGAGGATTATAAAAAATGACCGAATGCAAAAGTTTTTTACCTGTTATAGATAATAAATCTAAAATTTTAATTTTAGGTTCAATGCCGGGAGTAAAATCACTACAAGAGCAGGAATATTATGCACATCCTCAAAACAGATTTTGGAAACTAATGGGATTATTTTGTAATGAACCTGAATTACATGAATATAACTACAAAAGAAAATTAGAAATACTCCTTAAAAATAATATTGCACTATGGGACACAATAAAAACATGCCTGAGGGAAGGAAGTTTAGATACGGATATTCAAAAAGAAATTCCTAATAATATAAGAGAATTACTTAATAAATACCCCAATATTAAAATAATATGTCTTAACGGAAATAAAGCATATTGTGCATTTAAGAAATATTTCCCCGATTTATCAGAGAAATATAAATGTTTAAAAATGCCCTCGACAAGTCCGGCAAATGCAAAATTTAAATTACGGGATTTATATAATATATGGAATTCTGCTATATCATAAATCACTGTAGAATTTCTTAAGCCCCGCAGGGAAAACAGGAAAAAGCGAGTTCCAGCCCGACGGGCTTAGCTAGTAAATCGAGTGTCAAAAGGATATATATCAATTGTACAGCGCCGAGGAGGCAGTGGACAATTGAGAAACCGTTCCATTTGTCTTAAAAACGCAATAAAAAAATGGTCTTACTATTATCTAATTCTTTAATTGCATTATCAACAGCTCATACACATATCCTTTTTATAGTTATAATATCAATACTAATAATAAAATTAAAGATATACAAAATAAAATAATAGATATAAATAAAAATATATTAAAAAGTTTTTTATATTTTTTGTGTTTTTTACTATGCTTATTTATTCCTATATTTAATTCTATATCTTTAAAATATTCAGAATATTTATTCTGTAATATTTCTAATTCATTAAATTTATTATTTTTTAAATAAGCGAAATAAACATCTCTTAATACATTAATAAAAACATCCTTATAATATTGCGGAAATAGGTCTTTTATTTTATTCCATACCAAATAAGAAAAATTAACTTCTTTAATACCATATTTTAAATGAATTTCTTCTGTGGGATTATCGGAAATAGTGTGAGAAATTCCTTGGCTATGCCATCTGTATACATACATAACATCAGGCAAATATCCGATTTTACCGTGCCTTGAAACCGTAATATGAGTATACCAATCACCCGGATATATGTCTGTGGGATAATCTTTGAGCTCGGATTTTAAATATTCTGCTCGATAAACAACTGAACTTGCCGGAATATTATTACATTTAATCAAATTATAATAAGGCTGTGGATTTTTATATTTTGATTTACCTATAATAACCGGAGGCGAGCTTTTATCTTCATATATCATTTTTGCCGGATGATAACAAAGAACATAATCCGGATGTGATTCTAAAAAATCAACTTGTTTTTGAAGCTTATATTCATCGCACCAATAATCATCCCCGTCACACAAAGCGATGTATTTTCCTTCTGCTCTCGGAAATTGAAAAGTTTTTGATATAAGATTTTTTTTGCTATATTGATTTTCTAATTGATATATCGGTTTAATAATACTCGGATAATTATTTTCATATTCTCTTATAATTTCTTGAGTGCCGTCAGATGAAGCATCATCATTAATTAAAACTTCAAAATTAAAATTTGTTTTTTGCGAGATAATTCTTTTTAAGCATTCGCCTATGTATTTTTTATGATTATAAGTTGCGCAACAAATTGAAACCAAAGGGTGAATTTTTGCTTTAAGTATTTTCTCAAATAATATTTTTTCGCTTGATACCACTGTTCCTTTGTATGAATTTTTTACATAAAAATTTACACCTTGTTTGTTTGATTTAAAACATTCCAGTCTTATTTTACCTATCTTGCGCTCAAGTGCCATATTCTCCGCTGTTTGTATAAGCTTTGTCCCAATTCCTTGGCTTTGATATTCAGGTTGAACAACAAAATGTGTAATAAAACCTATATCCTGATTCAGATAAATGCAAAGTAACCCCAAAAGAACACCTTCCGGATTATAAGCCTCTATAATTTCCGCATTTTTACAAATTTTATCAGCATACTCATTTAAATTTTTTACATAAGAATTCAGATTGGGAGATAAAAAATCATCCCATTCTTTTAATATACAACACAGTTGTTGTGTGTTAAGAGTATTTATTTTAATATTACAAGATTGTATAATCATCAAGCATTTCCTTAATTTTTTCAACAGGATTAAACATCATTACAATTTATTTATGCAATTTTTCAATATTATCAAAAAATATCGTACCCCCCCCCTGTATGCAGAAATAATATTTTAGAATTTGTAATATTTTTATTTGATATAACATAATCGGCGCCAAGCAACGCTTTCCCTGAATAAGTCGGATCTGTTATTATACCGTCTGTTTTATATACATCTTTAATTTTAGTTAATATTTCAGAATTATATTTACCGTAACCGCCAAACATATATTCATCAAATATTTCTACTTTTTTATTAATTAAATCGATATTTTCACCATATTTGCCAATATACTCTGTTAATGATGAAATTACTTGTTCTTTTTTTCTTGCTATTGAAATTCCTATAAACTTAGTATCAGTAGTTTTTAAACCAAGTAACAAACCGGCTAATGTCGTAGCTTGTCCAACCGGTAAAACAATATAATCAAATTCAATATTCATATCATGAAATTGCTGTTTTAACTCTTCACTTGCATTTAAATAAGCTCTGATAGGAACATCTTCATTGCCTTTTCCATACTTATCACCATTTATATAGTATGGAGAATATCCTGATGATACGCATTCGTTATATACTATTTCTACCGTATCGGCTACATTTTCCCTTTTGCAATAATGAATATTAGCATCACACATTTTACAAAGTTCAATATTTATACTTTTAGGATACTGTCCGTCAATATCACAAGGAACAATCGTATGACACGGTATGTTATTTGAAGCGCATATATTAGTCAAAATTCTACACAAATTAGAAGATGTACTTCCGTAGGCAATCATACAATTTTTATTTTTACCAAGCATGTCTTTATAATATTCATACGCAATACGAACCTTGTTTCCACCAAAAGAAAACGGCAATAAATCATCTCTTTTTATATAAACTTCATTATTATTTAATTTCGTTTTCATCTTGATAACAGGTGTTGTGAAATTCATTTTGAAAGCCTCTTTTTAAAAATTATTTTTTCTTTATTCTTGTTTCCGAATATTTCAAAGTTATTTTTTTCATACATTGATATCGCCTTTTCATTATCAACCGAACAATTTAATGTGATTGATGTAAAATCTTTTTCTTTGCACTTTGCTTCTAACATTTTTATTAAGCAAGAAATTATACCCTTTCTTCGATGTTGTTTTTTGCAGTATGCAAGTGTCACAAATGCTTGTTTTGTTTCAAAATCATTTATATATGCAATGACTGTTGCGACAAACTCGTTTCCATCCCAAGCTTCAAATGTTGTCGCAAAATTAAGAATTTTTTTTGCATACTCATCTAATGAAATACGTTCTGATAATTTTGGAGTAAACTCAGAATTACAATTTTTTAAAAAATTCAAGAGTTCATCATAATCTAGCGTATTTATTTTATATATGTATTTATCCAACATTAAAAATCCTTATTCTACAACAAGTTTTACAAGTTCATACATTTTTTCCATTAAATCAAATGCTTCTTTTGGATTATTAAATTTTAAAATCATAATACCGACCGTAGCATTGGATCCTTTTAGGGTAGTTACCTTTTCGCCAACCTTTTTTATCGGATAAAAATTAATTATATGTTCTTTTTCAAACTCGGGGTCAATTTGAATATCCTTCAAAACACCATTTTTAAGAGAATGAACAACGTAATATGCTGTGCATTTTGAGCTATGTTCACTGTTTAAATCGCAACAATCTTCGTTTAATGCTGCTTTGATGGTATATTCAACTAAATCTACACCTGTGGATTCATATATTGCCTGTGGTCCGCAATTTCCACCATTACGAGTACCTATTTCCATCAAATAAACTTGTTCATCTTTGCTGATTCGAGCCTCAAAATTATAAGAACCGGTTTTCATGTTTAGCAAATTAAGTACTTTTTGAATTTCGTTACGCAATTTCTGATGTAAATGCTTAGGCATCATATTTGGCCATATTGATGCAACCGGAGTGAACGGATTTTCTGCTTTTGGACTAAAATATTGACCTGCAAAAGCACTAAAAACAAGTTTCCCATCTATTGAAAACCCGTCCCCGTTTATTGAATGAGTATATGATTCTACGTATTCTTCAATAATAACCCTTTTTATACGAGAAAACGACATTGCATATTCAAATGCTTTTTCTAATTCCGATATATTATCTATTTTAGTAATACCTTTTGAACCGGATGAATCAACAGGTTTAACCATTACAGGCATTTTGAAATTATTAAAATCTTTCTTTGCTTCATTAATATTTTTAAAACCATTTGCCCTTGGAGTATTGAATCCGTTATCTTTCAAAAACGTTCTGAATAAATCTTTGTTTGATAGTATTTCAACAGATTTGTACGGATGCCCCGCTAAGTTAAGTTTTTCTGCCACATAAGCAGCTGTTGGTGCCGCAGGATCGGAAGCATAACAAACTATCCCGTTGATTTTTTCTTTTTTTGCTATTTCTAAAACAGCGTCTTTATCCGTAGTACTAATGTCATAATATTTATCAGCATAGTGTTGTCCCGGATTGTCAGGCAGATAATCACAAACTATTGTGTAAAACCCCATTTCTTTGGCTTTTTTTATAGCAGGAATTTGAAAAAAAGAACCCCCCAGCATTATTAGTTTTTTCATAATTCGCCTTTCAGTATTTCGCATATAGTTTCTATATCTGTTTGCGTCAGTGTGCCATAGTATGGCAAACACAATACCTTGTGTTTCATCTCATTAACAACACTCAAATCACCTGTTATAACAGAACCTTTGTAGCATTCAAAGTCATTACAAGCAGGGTAAAAATATTTTCTTACCATTATATTTTTTGACTTAAAGACATTATAAAGCTCGTCTCTATTTAAAGGATACGGTTTTTCTATAATTATCGGATAATATTGATATGAATTTGTTGTATCCTTTGGCATTTGAGGAATTCTGATTCCTTTTATTTTTGATAAATTATTATCATAGTATTGTTTAATTCTTGCACGATTTTGCTTTTCTTTTTCAAATATTTTTAAATTTTCAAGCCCCATTGCCGCTTGAAATTCATTCATTTTTCCGTTTATTCCTATGTCTTCAACAACTTCTTCAGACTGAATACCAAAATTACGAAGATTATAAATTCTCCTCTTTAAGTTTTCATCATTATATGTTAAGCAGCCACCTTCAATCGTGTTGAATAATTTTGTTGCGTGGAACGAAAACATTGTTATATCACCAAATGTTCCTATTCCTTGCCCGTCAATTTCCGTCGAAAATGTGTGAGCTGCATCATAAATTACTTTTAAATTATGTTTTTTCGCAATTTTATCAATTTTTTCAACATCACAAGGAAAACCATAAACGTGAACTCCCAAAATTGCAGAAGTATTCGGAGTTATTAAACTTTCAATTTTATCAGAATCAATCGTCATTGTATTTGGTTCAATATCACAAAAGACAGGTTTGCAGTTATTCCATACTATACAATGAGGAGTTGCAGCAAAAGTAAACGGTGTTGTAATAACTTCACTTCCAAAAGGTAAATCCATAGCTTTCAAAGCCGTTAATAAAGCTATTGTGCCATTGTTAAACAATGAAACATTCGGAACTTTTAAAACATCTTTCAACTTTGTTTCAAGTTCATTATGCTTTACACCCATATTGGTAAGCCATCGAGAATCAAATATATCTTTAACTTCGGAAATGTAATTATCCAAATCAGGCAACAAAGGTCGTGTTACATAAATTTTATCCATATACACACTCCCTTAAATCTTTTAAACCTTTTTTATAATCGGTAAATTCAGTATTTCCAAGTATTTTTAAAGCTTTCTTGTTTGACAAAATGCTGTCTTTTATATCTCCTACTCGTTCAGGTAAGTAATTTGGCTTTTGTTTATAACCATATATTTTAGACATTTCATCAAATAATTCGTTTAAAGTTATACCTTTATTCGTAGAAAAATTAATAATTTCATCTTTAATATCCGATTCAAGGACTTTTAAGCAGATATTGGCTATGTCTTGAACATAAATAAAATCTCTTATCTGAGCTCCGTCGCCAAAGATATTTATCTGAGTATTTTCCTTCATTGCTTTATCAAAAATTGCGACAACTCCGCTTTCTTTTGAAGATTTTTGCCTCGGACCATAAGCATTTGAGAATCTGAATATAATATATGGAACATTTGATAATTGAATATATTTTTCCATTGTAAGTTTTGATAATCCATAAGGGCTCATCGGTTCTGTCGGATGATTTTCGTCAACAGGTAAATATTTTGGATTACCATATACCGCTGCAGATGAAGCTGCAATAAATTTTTTAACATTATATTTCTTGCAACTCTCTAATAATCTTATTGTTGCCATTATGTTCATATCCGCATCAAAATAGGAGTTTGTGATTGAATAGTTCACGCTTGTTTGTGCAGCTAAATGGATTACGTAATCGGGTCTTTCCGTTTCGAAAATCTTTTCTAAATCATCTTTTTCTATATTTATACGATATAGTTTTAATTTATCCAAATTTTTAAGATTAGCTTCGTCCCCCGAAGACAAATTATCCAAAACAACTGTGCTATAGTTGTTTTGTAACAAATTATCAGTTATATGAGAGCCGATAAATCCCGCTCCGCCCGTAATTAAAACTTTTTTAAGCATGATTTTTCGGTTTCCTTTTAATTTTGAATTTTATCCACAAAATTGTAACGATTTTGTGTGTTTTCTCTGCTGAATTTTTTAGAGAAAAAATATTTTCAATAAATGAATTTTTAATTTTTAATAAATATTTTTTATAATTTTTTCCTAATAAATTTTTAATTTCAGCTTGATAATCTTTTTCTGTATTATATGCCTCACCATCAACTAATATGGGAGTAAAAACATTTAATACAGCATCTTTTTCTTGTTGAGTTTTATCCTTAATAATTTCGCAAATATTATTCAACATATATAATCTATCTTTTTTTCGTTTTTCTTTTTTTTCAGGGTTTAAACAGATAGATTTAGGATTTTCTCGATAATAGTATTTAACTGTATCCGTAAATGCAACTTTACGACTCTTTACTAATGTTTCTACCAAAACAGGATTATCTTCATAGTATGTATGTTCTTTAAATCTTATATTTGAAAATAATTCCTTTTTAAAAAGTTTTGAGCAAGTAGAACCATTAGTTATATATTTCATCTTTTCTACAAAATCAATAATAATTTTATTATCAAAATGATCCATCGGTTTTTGATAATCTATACCTGTTCTTGTTAAAGTTCCACAAGCCATATCGGCATCATTTTCTTCGCATAGGTTATATAAAACTTCATAAAAATCAGTATCAAGCCAATCATCTGCATCTAAAAAACCAATATATTCACCTGTTGAATTCTCTATTCCGGTATTTCTTGCTCCACCCAATCCCTTATTTTCTTGGCTAATAATTTTTATTTGAGGGTTATTTATTGTTTTTAAAAATTCAAGAGTTTTTTCATCTGTTGAACCGTCATTTACTAAAATAATTTCAATATTCTTATATGTTTGATTAATAACAGAATTTATTGCATTCTCAATATAATCTGTTTCAACATTATATACAGGAATAGTTACAGATATTTTTTTATTCATTTATATTTTCCTTAAATCTCATCACATTTTATTCATTATGTGAAGATTTATTTTTTTCATCTGCTCAAACATATATTATCACAAACAAATTACCTTATAAATTTGTTAAAAATTTTGTTATGTTCTCCTTTTTTTACATTTTTGATGGCTAAAAACACAGTAATAACAATACTTTTTTTTACAACTTCACATAATGAATATATTGTAATCTTATAAAAATGTAATGTTCTTCAAGCAAGAATAAATAAACTTTATACAGATAAATTAAACGGAATAGTTACTGAACAATTTGGGGCAGAAAAACATAACGAATGGAATAATGAACTTTAAAACCATTACACCCAAATTACACCAATTGTCAAAAACAAGCAAAAATAAAAAGAGCCTTAAAACCGTTAAAGCTCTTTATTTATTAAGTTTGGGCGTTAAGAGACTTGAACTCCTGACATCCTCCTTGTAAGGGAGGCGCTCTACCAACTGAGCTAAACGCCCTTGCGTTTTTCTGCTTTGAACTTTTAACTCAACTTGCCTTTTTTCTTTTACCCCCGCCCCGCGCCTCCTGCGGTCGGCGATAATTTATTGTTTCGAGAGGCTCCGCCTCTCTGGGCAACTGGGCTAAATGCCCTTAGCATTTATTATATTACTTGCTAAATATTTTTAGTCAAGTAGAAAAAAAAACGGGAAGAAAAATCTTCCCGTTTTTTATATTAATTAAAATAATCTTTTTAATAAGCCTTGGAATCCTTGACCGTGGCGAGCTTCATCTTTTGCCATTTCGTGAACGGTATCATGGATTGCATCATAGCCTAATTCTTTAGCTCTTTTTGCTATTTCCATTTTAGCTGCGCAAGCCCCTGCTTCTGCTTCAGCTCTCATTTCAAGATTTTTCTTTGTAGACGGAGTAACAACTTCACCTAAAAGTTCAGCAAATTTTGCGGCATGTTCTGCTTCTTCAAAAGCATATCTTTTATAAGCTTCAGCGACTTCAGGATAGCCTTCTCTTTCAGCTTGTCTGCTCATAGCAAGATACATACCTACTTCGGTACATTCACCTGCAAAGTGGTCTTTTAAACCTTGAAGAACTTGAGCATCAACATCTTTAGCAACTCCGATTACGTGTTCTGTTACCCAAGTTAAACCTTTTGTATCATCCACTTTATTAAATTTATCACCGCTAACTCCGCACATAGGGCATTTATCAGGTGCTTTATCACCTTCTACCGTATATCCGCAAACACTACATACAAATTTTGACATATCATACCTCACTTTTCCTTTTTCTGTCAAAAATTATTATACTACATTTTTTTTATTATTTAAAAGTTTTTCTGTGCCGTAACTATTCTATCAATTGAATTCAAATCTTTAATAATCTCAATATTACAATATTCATGAGATTTAAGGATATCTTTAACTGCTTCTGCCTGTCCAAGACCAACTTCGAAGCATAAGAAACCTGATTTTTTTAAATATGCACCGGCTGTTTTTATAATTTTTTTATAAAATTCCAATCCGTCTTCATCGTTTGTAAATAATGCGGTTTTAGGGTCATACATAACCTCTTGTTCAAGAGTATCTTTATCTTTTAATGGGATATAAGGCGGATTTGAAACAATAATATCAAATTTGCCTTGAACTTTTTCAAACAAATCCGATTTATAAAATTTAATTTTTTCTCCTGCGCTATGGAACAAGGCATTTTTTCCTGCCATATTTAATGCTTCATCAGAGATATCAACAGCATGAACTTGAATATTACCATTTTCCAAAACAAGAGTTATCGCAATACACCCCGTTCCCGTTCCGATATCAAGAACATCCGCTGTTACATCAGATTTAATGTGTTTAAGAACATTCTGAACCAACAATTCCGTTTCAGGTCGCGGAATAAGAGTATATTCATTTACAAAAAACAATCTGCCGTAAAAATATGCCCGCCCCAGAATTTGCTGCAATGGTTTTCTTGTTTTAATACGGATTTCAATTATGTTTTTTAATTTGTCGACTTGCCATGATTCCAGTATTTTACCCAATATAAAATCTTTATTTCCATAGTCAAACAAAACAGAAAGAGCAAAATCAACTTCTGATTTTGCTTCTTCAAAAGAAAAATTATTTTCCGTATATAACTTTATAAATTGCTTTCTGTACATAAGTACATTTTACAATAAAACTACCTGAACAAATCTTTAAACTTAAATTTCATTTTTTTTGATAAAGAATTGCAAATATGGAATTTTTCTAAAATAGGATTAGTATGCAAAAGTTTTTTGTCAGAAGCCTCTTGCTCTGATAATTTATTTTCATCAATTTTAATTTTTACAATTTTTTTATCATCCATAAATATATAAAACCATATTTTAAATAAAATTGCCAATTTATTGAAGTTCAGAAGCACAGAACGGACATTTTTTAGCGTTTATGTTAATTGTAGAACAACAATAAGGACATTCTTTTGTTGTTGCTTCTTGTTCTTCGCAAGCTTCTTCTTTTTTCTGTGCTTTCAGTTTGTTAATGGCTTTAACGAGTAAAAATACAGAGAAAGCAACTATTATAAAGCTTATTAATGTATTAATAAATAAGCCGTAGTTAATAGTAACAATACCGGCATCTTGAGCTTCTTTAAGTGTTGAAAAGGTTTGTCCTGTTGTGGTAATAGGAATATATAAGTTACTAAAATCAACATTACCCATAACAAAACCTATAGGGGGCATGATGATATCTTTTACAAGAGAATTAACAATAGGAGAAAAAGCTCCGCCTATAATAATACCAACCGCCATATCAATAACATTACCCTTAACGGCAAACTCTTTGAACTCACTTATAAATTCTTTAATCATAACTTCTACCTCTTAATATTTACTTAGATAATATTTTTTCAACTGCCTCACTTATAAACATTTGATTAACATTAAAACTATCTTGTATATTTCTTAAAATTTCTCTAATATTATTCCAACCTTGTTGTTTTTCTTTAACCTTACGTACATCATCACCTGTAATATAAATATCAACGAGTTCTCCTCTTTGAGCTGCCTGAGCCAATTCACCAGATGACGGAGCATTTTTATACATTGAAGTAACATCTTGTATTTTGACTATGCCATTTTGCGCATAAGAACTAAGTTTTCTGTTGATTTTCTGCATTTTTTTGGGTTTACCGCAAACAGCGATTACACGACCAAATGTTATTTCTGATGTTTTCACTTTTTTTGCCTTTTTTATTTTACTATAATATCGCATGAAGAAAAAATTATTTGCTAGTTTGTAAAGTATTTTTTTTAAAAAATTACAATTGGACTATACAAATTATCCAGGTGACTAATAACATCATTTTTTTTATTGTTATATCTTATTCTTGGAGAGATATGACATAATGAAATATAAAATAACAGTATTATTGCTAACTATAGGGTTAATTATATACACCTTTACTATTGGTACAAAGTCTTTAAGTAATATATTTTTAATTTTAATATACGTATATCTTTTGGCGATAGTAAGACACTATCATAAAAAATCAAACCAGCAGATTAAATCTTCCAAAAATTTATTGGATATTATTAATAATATCCCGATTCCTGCTTTTTTAAAAGACACTGAAAATACTATTATTGCCGCAAATAATGAATTCTTTAATTTACTGAATATTAAAAATACATCAAATTACAAGGAAATAAATAAATTAATAAATTTAAAATTTGATAAAACCAAAATTATAGATGAAGAAAAGGAAATATATAAATCAGGCAAAACATTAATAGTAGAAAAGGATATTTCAAATAACAATTTTGAAAAATACCAAATATATAAAGTACCAATATTTAACAATAATAAAGAATTAAAGAATATAGCTGTTTTTATAAAAAAAGTAGAAAACAGAAATATAAATAAAGAAAATAACCAAAATATAATAGCGACACTAACGCATGATTTAAAGACACCTGCAGTAGCACAAATCCGTGCAATTGAACTGCTGTTAAAAGGCAATTTCGGCGAAATAAATGAAACTCAAAGAACTTTTTTAAATGATATATTGAACTCCTGTAACAATATGCTTGAAATGCTTATAAACATGTTATGGCTGTATAAATTTGATAATAAACGTATTGCCGTTAATGCCTCTTCTTTTGATGTAAATGAATTAATAAAAGAAATATTTAATGAAAATAAATTAATATTAAATTCCAACGGACACACATATAAATTAAATAATGAAACTGCTAAAATTCATATTTTAGCTGATAAAATGCATATAAAAAGAATTATATTTAATCTTTTAACAAATGCAATAAGCCACAGCAAAGAAAATTCTCCTATTTATATAGATTTAGATGTACAAAATAACAATTTTATATTCAAAGTAACAAGCCAGGGAGAACATATACCCGATGAACTTTTAAAATGTATTTTTGATAAGAATAAAATATTTAATCAAAAATGTGACGGACTGTCTACGGGGCTGGGATTATACCTTTCTAACTCACTTTTAGAACTAAACGGCGGTAAATTCATATATAACTCTGAACAAAACGGAATGAATACTTTTGGTTTTACCTTAAAACTGTATAATCAACAAACGGAATTAAAAGCGAATTCGATAACCATAACTAATACATAAAAAAGCCGCCGTAAAAAATTACGACGGCTTTTTTGCTTCATTATTTTACAATCAACTTCTTAGTTTGTTCTTTTTCTTTTAGTATTTTTGGTGCGGTAATTATCAAAACACCATGTTCTAATTTAGCTTCCGATTTATCAACATCAATTTCTTCAGGGAGTTGAATCATTCTTGAAAATTCACCGTAGCTGAATTCAGAGTGTCTGTAGTTTTTATCTTCTTCATTTACTTCATCAATTTTTTTAGCTTTGATATTTAGGTAGTCTTTTTCAATATCAATATCTAAGTCTTCTTTTTTAATCCCCGGGAGTTCAGCTTTGATTTCAAAATTTTTCCCTTTATCAGCTACTTCAATAGGCATTGAAAGTTTTTCCGTATCTTCAAAATACATATTTTGCGGGAAATAAGTGTCAAAATGTCTGTTCAACAAAGAGCTAATTTCGTCATTTACGGTTCTGATGAAATTATCAGGTGTTCTTCTAACTAAAAATTTCATAATTTGCTCCTTTCAAATTTACTATTACTTTCAATATTTACGTTATAAATCTTTTTTTCGTAAATTTTGATTTTTTTAACATTTAATTAACAATTTGAAGGGGAAATATTACTTGACTAAAACAACTTTGTATTTTTAAAATATTTGTTATTTGGAATAAAAAAACATTTCATTTGAATAGATTTCTATAAAAACATGTCTGCAAGTTAAATAAAGGAGTAAAAAATGAAAAATTTTATTTTGGGTTTTGGCAAAATTATTATTAATATTGGTATTATTGTACAACTTTTTGCAACAACTATTATTTCTATTATTGTAGGTTGTGCTGTTTCATCAATGAATTATAATAATGAAGGATTGGGGATTTTAGCCGGAATTGGTACTTTTATCGCTCTATTAATCATTGTAATTATGTCAAATTTTATAATTTACTTAATTATAGATATACACGATAGTTTCTTGTCAATCTCTGAAAGTCTTGAATTTATTTCAGAAAATATCCACACAAAAAATTATACAGATACAATAGAGGATGATGATTAATAAATTATCATACTTGTCAGCTTAAAGTCTTTTTGGTTTCTTTTTCTACAGAAAAAGAAACTGTCGATGGCGGGACTTTGCCTGAACGTTAGCGAGGGTATGAAACCCGAGCGCTACAGTGAAGGTATGCCGATTTATCGGCTGAACCCTATTGTTTGCGAATATTTTTGAGCAAACAATACGGTGAAAGTCCATCTTTTTATAAATATATTATAGTAATAATAATTTAAGCCAATAATTGAAAGTCTTTTTGGTTTCTTTTTCTACAGAAAAAGAAACTGTCGATGGCGGGACTTGAACCCGCAAGGATTGCTCCACACGCCCCTCAAACGTGCGCGTATACCAATTCCGCCACATCGACATAGATTTTATGATATTTAGTTGTCAGTTGTAATCAGCCATTCGTGGCGGACGGTTCTCGCTTCTCTCGAACCCCTCTCCTCAAAAGGTACACTGTACCTTTCAGCTGGACGGCTCGAAAATCAGAACTTACATTCGATTTTTCTACGCCGTCTGCGCATACTTTATTCGTACGTTTCGTTTATACTCAACTACGACTAAAGCATCGTCGGCAGAGTGCCACATCGACATAGATTTTATGATATTTAGTTGTCAGCCTTTTTAATTTTTATGTTAAGACAAACCACTAACATCTTAAAATATTATCTTATGATAAATTTCTTTCGTCAACTTTATATTTTGATTTTTTATCTGAA
>CANQOQ010000017.1 GCA_947625495.1 Candidatus Gastranaerophilales bacterium
TTCTTCCGTTTTAATCATTATTCCACCGTAACTGATTTAGCCAAGTTTCTCGGCTGGTCTACATCTTTACCTAAAAATTCCGCTATATAATAAGCCAGCAGCTGCAAAGGTACACATGTAATTGTCGGTGATAATATTTCGCTTACTTTAGGTATTTTTATTACAACATCAAAAATAGTTTCAATATTCTTATCATCAGAGGAAGTAAGCGCAATCAATTTTGCATTTCTGGCTTTTGCTTCTTCACTGTTAGAAAGGATTTTTTCATAAGTTATTCCGCCCGGGATTAGTATGGATAATACCGGCATAGTCTCATCCAGCATTGCGATTGGCCCATGTTTTAGCTCGCCTGCCGCATAACCCGTTGCATTAATATAACTTATCTCTTTTAATTTTAATGCGCCTTCAAGGGCTGTAGCGAGGTTTATTCCCCTTGCTATATATATAAAGTTCTTATATGAAGAAAACTTCCTTGCACACTCTTGTATCTCGGATGTATTTGATAAAATTTCTTCAATTTTGGTAGGTATTTGAATTAATTCGTGTTTAATGTTCTTTAAATAAGATGTATCACAGTTTCCTTTAATTTCTGCCAATTGTATTGCAAGCAGATAAAAAGAAATCAATTGAGCCGTATATGATTTTGTTGCTGCAACACTGACTTCAATACCCGCATTAACGGGAATCAAACTGTCTGCAAGTCTTGCCATATTAGAGTCGGGTCTGTTTGTAATAATTAAAACATGGGCTTTCTTTTCTTTAGCTTGTTTTATTGCAGTTATTGTATCAGCGGTTTCTCCTGATTGAGATACGCCTATTACAAGTGTTGAAGAATCTGTTGTTGTTTTTCTGTATATGTATTCGCTTGAAGCTTCAACTTCAACCGAAATTCCCGCTAAATCTTCAATTATATATTTACCTACAAGTGCGGCATGTAATGAAGTTCCGCATGCTATTATTTCTATTTTATTAAGCTTTTTCAGTATTTCATTATCTAATTTAACTTCGCTTAAATTAATCGGAGCATCAATATCATAGAGTTTTCCGTTCAAAACATTTCTTATAACATCACTCTGTTCATAAATCTCTTTAAGCATAAAATGTTTGAACCCGAGTTTACTCAGGGCAATAGGCTCCCAAGGAAGAATTTCAACTTTTTTCTCAACAATATTCCCTTCAATGTCGGTTATCTTAACATTATCTTTTGTAACAACGGCTATTTCATTGTCATCAAGGTAAATTGTTTTTTTAGTAAATTCGATAATTGCAGGTGTGTCACTCGCTATGAAGTTTTCGCCTTCACCGATACCTACAAGCATAGGAGCATGTTTTCTTGCTCCTATAATTAAGTCGGGAACATCTTTATGCATAACGCAAATAGCATAAGCTCCCTGAAGCTTTTTAACGGAGTTTCTTACGGCAAGTTCAAGATTCTTGCATAAAGAATATTCATCAGCAACAAGGTGGGCAATTGTTTCCGTATCTGTTTGAGAGCGGAAATTACAGCCTTTTTGTATCAATTTTTCTCTTAATTCTTTATAGTTTTCTATGATTCCGTTATGAACAACAACGAGTTTACCGCAGCTGCAGGTATGAGGATGAGCGTTAACCAGTGACGGTGAGCCGTGAGTCGCCCATCTTATATGCCCGATTCCTGCCGTAGGATTTTTAATTTCGCTTCTTTTTGATTCAAGTTCATTTTTTAAATTTATGAGTTTTCCTAATGTTTTATATATTTTGATTTCACCTTCATCACGAATTGCCATGCCTGCAGAGTCATAGCCCCTGTATTCAAGATTAGTTAACCCTTTAAATATAACGCTGACTACATCTCTATATCCTGTATATCCTACTATTCCGCACATAAAATTATCCTTAATAAAATCTAGATATGATTATAATACATTATAATATCATATACGGATATTAAATTATTATTAAGTTTTTATGATGCTGTTAATTTATTGTGTTTTGACAGCCAAATGAGATATGTAAGCCCCGTCGTTGTTGTAACAATAGATGCGCAAGGTGGAGCTATACCAAGGTGGAACAAGGTGGCGTTAGGGATGAGAATGCAAAGTACAAACGCCAAGGGGATTCTAACGGCAAAAGCTGAGAATATTGCATTTGCAGCCGCAAAGGCTGTTCTTCCGCAGCCGAATAAAAATCCGTTTATACAAAATACGAACGGCACAATTAAGTAGTCAAAACTAAATGAGCGCAGGTATCTTGCACCTTCATGCAGTACGTTTCCGTCGGTTGAAAATATTGCTATTGCGCTATATGGTGCTGCTTGCTGCCATATAAAGAATACGACACCGAAGCTGAATGCAAAAAGGATAGAAAGTTTGAGTGCTTTAACCGCTCTTTGCATATTCCCAGCACCTAAATTTTGTGCGGTAAGGGCAGTAAGCGCCATAGCAAATGAACCTGCGGGCAGCATCATAAATGCATTAAGCCTGATAACCGAACCGTATGCTGCAGATGCAGCTACACCCATTGAGTTTGCGAGTGAAAATAAAAACAAAAATGATAAAGGGATTAATGTATCCTGCAGAGAAAGTGGCAATCCTATTTTAAACAGTTCTTTTGCCGTTTCAATGTCAAACTTTATTCCCGTAAATTTAAATTTAAAAACAAACTTACCTTTTCTTAAATATACAAGTCCGGCAATAACGCTTGCGGCTTGTGAAATTACCGTTGCAACCGCAGCACCTTGTGCTCCCATTTGAAGTCTTCCGACTAAATATATGTCAAGGACAATATTCATAAAGCATGAAACCGCAACAAAGTACATGGGCATAATTGAGTTTCCGAGTCCTCTTAAAACAGCGCTGATTGCGTTATAGGCAAAAATAAATACCAACCCCAGTGCGCATACAAACACATAATCTTTTGTGGATTGAAATGCCTCAACGGGGGTTTGAAGCAAATTCAGTAATTGATTATCAAAAGCAATAATAATAGTGCTTAAAAATATAGCTGCCGCTATAAAACATATAGTCATAGTATTAATTATTTTAATTATATTATCGTATTCTTTAGCACCAAAAGCTTTGCCAATAAGCACTGTCGCACTTACGGTTAACCCCGTAATAAAGAATATAAGTGTTTGCAATAATTGTGAACCTGTAGCTACAGCTGATATAACTGAGCTGTCACAATATTTACCTACGATGATTAAGTCAGCAGCGCCGTATAATGCCTGCAGAAAATTTGCTCCGACATACGGCAGAGCAAACATAAGCATTGTGGTTATTAAATTCCCTTTTGTTAAGTCATTTTGTACTGCCATAGAAAAATACTATTATGGAAAAATATTTTTTTCAATTAATAAATAGAAATTTTGTTGTATAATAAATATATGCCTCTGTAGCTCAGCTGGATAGAGCGCTTCCGTCCTAAGGAAGGCGTCGCACGTTCGAATCGTGTCAGGGGTATTTTTTATTTTATAAATAATATTCCACGATGAGAACGTAACAAAACGAAGTTTTGTAGATAGTTCGAGCGAAATTTCCGTAGGCTGAAAGCCGAATATGTGAGGGCGAATGAACGACAGCAAATGCTGAGTGAATGCGAGCCCGAACAGAGAGGAAATTTCAAGACAGTGTCAGGGGTATTTTTTATTTTATAAATAATATTCCACGATGAGAACGTAACAAAACGAAGTTTTGTAGATAGTTCGAGCGAAATTTCCGTAGGCTGAAAGCCGAATATGTGAGGGCGAATGAACGACAGCAAATGCTGAGTGAATGCGAGCCCGAACAGAGAGGAAATTTCAAGACAGCGTTATGGGTATTTTTATTGTATAATTTTATATTTATTTTATAATTATCTCATGTTTTCACGTGAGAAAAATTTTTTATTTATATTTTTTACTATATCTTTTCTATTAAAGTTAATAGTTTTAGGCTTGTTTTCTTCTGATTATCAAAATAATTTATTTATGCCTTTTGTATCATATTTTGTTGAATATGGGCATAATCCCTGGCAATATATTTATGACAATGCTCTTTCGGTAGAGTTTCCTTATCATCCTTTAATGTTATATATTTATTCTATTGGTGGTTTTTTTATTAAATTGTTTAATGTTAATAATATTTTTGTACAAAATATTTTATTTAAACTCCCTGTTATAGTGGCAGATGTTTCTGTTTTTTATCTTCTTCTTAAAATATTCAAGAATAAAAAACTTGAAGTTTTTATTTATTATTTTCTTTCACCGATAATTATTTATGCTGCATACATTCATTCTCAGTTAGACCTTGTTCCTGTCGCTTTTTTATTTTTGTCTTTCTATTATTTAAAAAAGAAGAAGATATATCAGTCATCTTTAGTCTTTGCTTTAGCTTCTTGTATAAAAATGAATGTGGTTTTGTTTTTACCTATATTTCTAATATATTTATATAAAGCAAATAACAAAAGAAAAACATTTATTTCTTTTTTAATTATATGTTCAATTTATTTACTAATATCTATGCCTTATATAGGGTCTATTGGGTATCAAAAGCTGGTATTAATGAATGACAAGCAAAATTTATTTTTTAATTTATTTATTGTGTTGGGAAATATAAAGATATACATACCGTTATTTATTGCCGGATTAATATATTTAAGATTTTTTGCATATAAGAAAATTAATACAGAGTTGCTGGATTCTTATTGTGTATTAACTATTTCTTTATTTCTACTTTTTGTACCACCATCAACGCCTGCATGGTATATTTGGCTCGTACCGTTTTTAAGTCTGTTTGTTATCAGGTATTCTACATCAAATAAGCTTTTACCTGCGCTTTATTGGACTTTCAATTTTGTTTATATCGTTTATTTCGTTTTCTTCCATGTTGGAGATTATGGTGATGTTACTTTCTTATATAATAATTTTGATTTTAAAATAAACAATATTTTTATAAAAAATTTCATTTTTACTATTTTAGAAGTTTTTATAGTTTCAATTGTATATTATATATATAAAACAGGAATTAAAAGTAATTTAATATATAAAAAAAATAGGGCTGTTGTAATAGGAATAGGTGGAGATTCCGGCAGCGGTAAATCTACCTTGCTTGATGATATTAAAAGTCTTTTAAAAAATGATATTATTCTTCTAGAAGGTGATGCGGACCATAAATGGGAACGGGGAGATGAACATTGGAAAAGTTACACACATTTAAATCCCAAAGCTAATTTTTTGTATAAACAAATTAATGATGTTGTTAAGCTAAAAAAATTAGAGCCTGTTTATAGATGTGATTATAACCATAATACGGGCAAATTTGATCCAATGGTTAGAATAGAACCAAAATCATTTATAGTATTATCAGGTCTTCATCCTTTTTACCTTCCTAAAATGAGAAAAATTATTGATTTAAAAATATATTTAAATCCTGATGAGAATTTAAGGAAACTATGGAAAATAAATAGAGATATGAATAATAGAGGTTATTCAAAAGATGAAATACTGGCTTCTATAGAAAAAAGGAGTGAGGATTCAAAAAAATATATTATTCCTCAGCGCAATTTTGCTGATCTTATTATAAGTTATTTTCCTATATCAAAAATTGATTTACAAAATTCCCCCCCCCCACGCTAACACATACACATATAGATTATAGTCTTGATATTGCAATTAAAATAGAGCTTGATTCATCTGTTCATATTGAAGATATTTTAGATAAAATTTCTGAATCGTCCGTAAATGTTGAGTGGGATTATTCTGATGATTTAAAAATGCAATATATTATTGTTAAATCTGATTTGAAAAGTATTGATTTCAAACAGTTAATTACTGATTCAATAGAAAATATTGATGAAATTTTGCCTGCTGATTTTATTGTACAAAAAGGTTTAAGAGGTTTTGTTCAATTAATTATTTTAAAATTACTTGCTGAAAAAATGAAAGATTCTTATGATAAAAGGTATTTTGATTGATTTAGATAATACATTATATGATTATGATACGGCTCATCACATTTCTATGCTAGAAGTAGTTAATTTTGCGTCGAATTTCTTTTCAAAAGATTCGTTTATTTCTAATTTTAAAAAAGCCAGAATGTATATTAACAATTCATTAAAAGGCACTGCTTCATCTCATAATCGTATTCTTTATTTTCAAAAAACCATTGAATATTTAGGTTATAAAGACATAATGCTTGCAAAAAAATTCTATGACTTGTATTGGAATACTTTTCTATTAAATATGCAATTATATGAAGGAGTTATTGATTTTTTTAAAAGTCTATCAGGCAAGAAAATATGTATTTTAACTGATTTAACTGCTTACATACAATATAAAAAAATAGAAAAATTAGGTATTACAGAATATATATCAGAGCTGGTAACAAGTGAAGAGGCAGGAATAGAAAAACCTGATAAAAAAATGTTTGATATTGCTCTATATAAACTTAATTTAAATTCTGATGAGGTTGTTATGATTGGTGATTCTTATGAAAAAGATATCACAGGTGCTTTAAATTCCTGCATAAAACCATATTGGAAAACTAATAAGACTGTAAATATAGAAGGAATAATAACTTTTAATAATTTTATTGAAATAACGGGTAAGATATAATGAATGAATTAAAAGATTTTATAGAAATTTCAAAGTATGCAGGAGAACGGTTTGACATTGTACAGGCGGGCGGCGGAAATTCTTCCGTTAAAAATGATGACGGTACCATGTTTATTAAGGCTTCAGGTGTTTATTTATCTGAAATTGATGAAAATTATGGTTATTGCATTGTTAAAAACAAAGATTTAATTCGGGATTTTAATAATAATATTGATATTAATGTCTCGGAATATAATTTATCTAAGAAATTTAGACCTTCAATAGAAACTTTGCTTCATTCATTATTGAAAAAGTACACACTTCATTCTCACCCTGTCGTTGTTAATTCTGTTTGTTTAAGAAAAGATTGGAAAGAATTATTAAAAACTATATTTTTTAGCGATAATATTTTGCTTGTTGAATATAAAACTCCGGGAATTAGTCTTGCTAAAGAGCTTAAACATCAGCTTTCTTTTAGTGATTCAAATATTATTTTCCTTCAAAATCATGGGCTAATTGTTACTTCAGATAATAAGGAGGATATTGTCTGTCTTGAAGAGTATGTAATTGATAAAATCGAAAATTATTTAAATATTAATATAAAAGATTATAAACTTACAAATGAAGTATCAAAGCTGATAAATAATATTTTTAATATGAATATTTGTGCATATTTATGTCAGGATAAATATTTAGAAAAATATATCAATTCAAATATAATATATACACTTCCTTTTTGTCCCGATAAAATGGTGTATTGTTCTATTTGTGCATTAAATCTTGATATTAATCCTCAAAAGACAATTATTGATTATAAAGAAAATTATAACGATTTTCCTAAGGTCATAGTTTATAAAAATAATTTATTTTTTATTGCCAAAAATATAAAAAAGGCTAAAGAGATAGAGGAAGTATTTAAGTTTCATATTATGAGCTTAAATTTGTCAAATAGTAAGGAAATTAATTATCTTTCAGATGAAGAAATAAAATATATAGGAAATTGGGAAGCAGAAAAATATAGACAGAGGGTGTAATATATGAAAATTGTAATTCCGATGACAGGAAAAGGACAAAGATTTATTGATGCGGGTTATAAAACAATAAAACCGTTAATTGAAGTGGATTCAAAGCCTATTATAGAACATGTCGTCAATTTGTTTCCGGGAGAAAGTGATTTTATTTTTATATGTAATTCACAGCATTTAAAAGAAACAAATTTGAAAGATGTGCTGAAAAGAATTGCGCCAAATTGTAAAATTGTAGAAATCCCTCCTCATAAACTGGGACCTGTTTATGCAGTTTATCAAATAAAAGATTTGATTGATGATGAAGAAGAAGTTATTGTTAATTATTGTGATTTTGGTACATACTGGGATTATAAGGACTTTTTAAAACATACGAGAGAAAGAAATGCGGATGGAGCAATTCCTGCATATAAAGGCTTTCATCCTCACATGCTCGGAAAAATTAATTACGCTTTTATGCGTGATGATAAACAATGGATGCTTGAAATAAGAGAAAAACAGCCATTTACCTCTAATCGTATGAATGAATTTGCTTCTAACGGAACTTATTATTTTAAAAAAGGCAGTTATATAAAAAAATATTTTAAATTGTTGATGGATAAAAATATCAATTTAAAAGGCGAATATTATGTGAGTATGGTATATAATCTTTTAGTTCAAGACGGGCTTAAAGTTTCTATATATGAAATTCAACACATGCTGCAATGGGGAACTCCGGGAGAACTGGAGGAATATAAATTTTGGTCTGATTATTTTAAATTGCTTTCTGACTATAAAAAACCAAATAAAATATATAATGCAATAAAACTTATTCCGCTTGCCGGCAGGGGACAAAGATTCGCCGATGCAGGATATACTACACCAAAACCTCTCATTGATGTTAGCGGTAAACCTATGATTGTTCAAGCTTCAGATAGTTTGCCAAATTGCTCAAATAATATTTTTGTCTGTCTTAACGAACATCTTAATAACTATCCTTTGGAATCAGAACTTAAAAAGGTCTATCCTGATTGTAAAATTGTTTCTTTGTCACAAGTTACACAAGGTCAGGCATGTACTTGTGAAATCGGGCTAAAAAATGAGGATTTATCTCTGCCTTTATTTATTGGTGCTTGTGATAATTCTATGATTATTAATTATTCAAAATTGGATAAATATATTGATGAATCTGATGTTCTTGCATTTTCTTTTAGAAATACTCCTGCAAGCGAAAAAAATCCTAATGCTTACGGCTGGCTTAAAATTGATGAAAATGACAATATAAAATCTGTCAGTGTTAAAGTGCCGATTTCTGATAATCCTAAAAATGACCATGCTATTGTTGGAGCTTTTTATTTTAAGCATGCTTATATTTTTATTAAAACTTTAGACTATCTATATAAAAATGATATAAAAGTTAATAATGAATTTTATGTTGATAGTTGTATTGAAGCAGCCGTTAAACTCGGATTTAAAACTAAAGTTTTTGAAGTCGATAAATATATTTGCTGGGGTACGCCTGATGATTATAAAACTTTTAAAGCTTACCAAAGCCTTTTTCATAAATTATCCTATCATCCGTATTCTTTATCAAAAGATTTTTCATTAAATAAAGAAAAACTTGATGTGCTTAATGATGAGTATTATAACTTTACACAGGAATACGCATACTTGTATTAAAATTTTATTTGAATTATAATTTCAAATGATTGAGGGGTGGATATGGAATTTATAAAGAGGAATTATTCATATATTTTGATCGTGTTATTAGCTGCAGTTGTCGCTTTAGTTACGGTTTTATCAGGTAAAAACGGAATATATTTTTTTGATTTAGGAATACAGTATCATTACGGATGGCTTGTATATAAAGGAATAACTCCATATTCTGAAATATTAACGGCACTGGGACCCTTAAGCGGGTATCTTGGTGCATTTGCTTATAAAATTTTTGGTGTTAATTATATTTCCTATGTATATATCAGCGCAATATTGTGTGCTTTAGAATTTATTTTTATTTCTATCTGTTTCAAAAAGGAGATGAATATTATTTGGTCTATTTTATTCAGTTTTGCATTTATTTTTGCAAGTATTCCCGTAATGGGTACTTTATATTATAATAATCTGGTGGTCTATTTTCTTGTTTTAATTTTATGCTGTTTATACTTGAAATTATTTTATAAAAATTCAAATTTATATACTGCATTAATGTGGAGTTTTATTGTACTTGTTGGATTAACAAAATTTCATATTGGCTTCATTTGTGCCTTTTTGGGATTGATTTTAGAATTTATTATTTTAAAAATCGATAATCAAAAAATAACAAAACAACATTTGACTGCAATATTTTTGCCATTGTTAATAGGAGGTTTACTTCTTGTTCTTTCGGCAAAATTTAATATCTCTGCAATTATATATTGTATTTCTATTCCCGATATGAAATTTTGGACAAAAATGTTTAATTCTTGGTATAGTTATTCAGTCTTATATCTAATAGTTATGTTATTGTCATTAACTCTATTTTTTATTAACAAAAAGATTGATAATATAAAATTATTCTTAATGCTTTTATATTTTGCCTGTGCGCTTGCCTTAGCATTATATACAACACCGGATACTAAATTTACTTTTTTAATGTTGGTTGCATGGGTATTTCTTAGTATATATAAACTTGTAAAAATAAACTTATCTCAATTTAAAATTAAATATCTATACATTGTTTTATTAGGAATATGTATTATATGGACAATAGTATATGATTCGGAATATATATATAGAGGCGGAAGAAAACAATGGAATGAGAAAGATTACCGTTTCCAGTCTGATTTAAAAATGGGAAAAGCCAGAACTCACGAAGGATTTTTTAAACATATCAGAGTTAGAGACAGCCAACTTGATGCAATTAAAATCATAAAACAGCTTGCTGATGAAAATAAAGATAAAAAAATATATCTTTCTTCAGCTTGTGAAATGTTTTATCCTGCTCTAAAAATTCTTCCTCCTCGCAGGTGGATTTTATGGTCACATCCGGGTACATCCATATCTGTCAAACAATATCCGGAACTTGAAAAGACTTTAGCTGAGGAAAATTATGATTTTATAGTTTTTGTAAAACACAGATTACATTCAATGCCATATTTGAATTTTAAAGATTTAGGCTTCAAATACATTTCAGGCTCTAAGAAATATTGGTTTTTTGTAGCTACTAAGAATGAAGAAAATGCGGTTTCAATTCAAAATATATACAATAAAATAACTAATTTGAATGAAACCTATGAAGAAATTAGGTGAGTTATGAATATTATTAAATATTCTGTTGTTATACCTTGCTTTAATGAGGAAAAGAATATTCCTATAATATTAAACCGATTTAAGGAAGTTATTAAAAGAGATGATATTGAAGTTATATTAGTCAATAACGGTTCTACTGATAGCAGTGAAAAGGTTTTTAATGACTTAATACCTAAATATTCTTTTGCTAAAGTTGTTAAAGTTGATACTAATCAAGGTTACGGATATGGAATACTATCAGGTCTGAGTGAAGCAAAAGGCCAATTTATCGGTTGGACTCACGGTGATGTTCAAACTGATCCAAAAGATGTTATTGCTGCTATTGAATTAATTGACAAAGAAAATAATCCTTTAATATATGTAAAAGGTCACAGAAGCGGAAGAAAATTATTTGATGAATTCTTTACATTTTCTATGGGATGTTTTGAAACTTTATTACTTGGAAAAGTATTATGGGATATTAATGCTCAGCCCAATATATTCTCTAGAGAACTGTTTGATAATTGGAAAAATCCGCCCTATGATTTTTCACTTGACCTTTTTGCCTTTTATCAGGCAAAAAAGCAAGGTTACACTGTAAAAAGAATTCCTGTTATTTTTCCGGAGAGAATTAATGGGGTATCTTCTTGGAATACCGGACTTTTGTCTAAGTTTAAATTAATTAAAAGAACTATGGATTTTAGTTTTAAATTAAAAAAAGGATTAGACAAGTGAATTTTATTGCTCACAGAATAAACAGTGTTAAAGAATTAGATTCTTTACCGAGCCAATACGGAGTTGAACTTGATTTAAGAGATTCAAACGGAGAACTTATTATAGTTCACAATCCTTTTGAAAATGGTGAAAATTTTGAAGAATATCTTAAACACTATCATCATGGAACTATGATTGTTAATGTAAAATCAGAAAGAATTGAATTTAAAATTCTTGAATATCTTGAAAAATATAATATAAAAGATTATTTTTTCCTTGATAGTTCTATACCTATGATGTATTTATTATCAGAAAAAGGCTGTTTAAATTCTGCCGTGAGATTTTCTGAAATTGAACCTATTGAACTTGCTTTAGCTATGAAAGATAGAGTTAAATGGGTTTGGGTTGATTGTTTTTCTCATCTGCCAATAAATAAAGATAATTATAGAATTTTAAAAGAGGCAGGGCTCAAATTATGCCTTGTTTCTCCTGAACTTCAAGGCAGAGATTCAGATATTGAAAAATATAAAAAATATCTTAACGACAACAATATTGTTTTTGATGCAATCTGCACAAAAAGTTATAATATTGACAGATGGAAGTAGTTATTTCTTATATAATCTCTTTACTGCTTTATTGAAAAATTTATATTTAATATAACCAATAATATTTTTAAAAATATTATTACTTAGTTCTTTACCATTACTGCATTGAGTGTAGAAGGAATATAAAATGGTTGAAAAACCCTGTTTATCCGATAATAATTTTAATTTCCGGGCAAATCTTATTAAATATTCATCAATATTGTTATTTAAATATCTGGAATATTTTGCATCTATATCAATAATAATTATATTTACTTTTAGATTTTTGGCTATCTTCAAAAATTTTTTAAATTCGGAATAATTATCGTTAAAAGAAGGTATAATAATATATTTTAAACTGATACACCCTGCCGAATTTTGAGTTTTTGCATATAATTTCAAATTCTGCGTAACCTGATTAAAAGCATCAGATCTTTTAATCTTTTTATATGTTTTTCTGCTGCCTGAATCAAGAGAAACTATAATATGTGCAAGGCACTTATCCATTGCTTGAAATAATTTTTCACTGTATTTAACGGCATTAGTCGGAACATAAAATTTAGCGAAACCTGAGTTTGCATATAAATCAATTAATTCATCACATTCTTTATATATAGTGAATTCACCGCCGCCTATATGAAATTCACAACCTTTTTTTATAATTCCTTCTTCTTTAAATCTGTTTAAAACGGGAAGAATATCATAAATATCGTTAGTTCTTTCTTTTTGAGAAAGATTGTTTGTGCAATAAATACAGTCAAGATTACATTTTGAAAAATGTGTGATAGTTATGGAATTTATATAATTTTCTTCATCCCATTCTTTTTCTTCAATGTGATAGCACCCCTGACATTCCTTAGGTACTCCTCCGTTTTTAAATATATCGGAATATTTTTTTATTCTTAAGAATAAATCATCTTTAGATAAAATTTCGCCTTTGTAATTATCAAAAAGAATGGGAGGATGCTGTCCGTTTATTTGGTCACACGGAGCAAAACAGCATGAAACAAGCATATTATTAAAAAAACACAATCCGTGTTGTATTAAATTACAGCTTTTATATTTCATAATTGCTTAATAATATTTGCCATTTCAATAGCTGATTTGGCAGCATCAGCGCCTTTGTTTCCGGATTTTGTTCCGGCTCTTTCTATTGCCTGTTCTATATTATCGCAAGTTAAGATGCCAAATATAACGGGAATGCCTGTTTCTAATCCGACGGCAGCGACACCTTTTGAAACTTCTGCGCAAACATAATCATAATGAGATGTTGAACCTTTAATTACGGCACCAAGTGTTATTATTGCATTGTATTTCCCCGTTTGGGCAGCTTTTTTTGCTGTTAACGGTATTTCAAATGCTCCGGGTACCCATATTATGTCAATATTCTTTTCATCGGCACCATGTCTTTTTAATTCATCTAAGGCGCCTGATAGTAATTTAGAGCCTATAAATTCATTGAATCTTGCTGTAATAATACAAAATTTTTCATTTGTAACTGTTAACATTCCTTCTATTATTTTAGACATTTTGCCTCCGAAATTTATTATATTTTAATTATAATATAAAATTATTTTTATGGAGAAAATGTTTGTAAATATCTGCAAATGCTATATCTCTATTAATTTGCTCTTTTAATTTTTCTTTATTTTCAAATTTCATTTGATTTCTGATTTTTGTAATAAAAGAAATTTTTATTTTTTCACCATAAATATTTTCATTAAAATCTATAATATGCACTTCTGCTTTTAAAATATCTTTATTATTAAAAGTAGGTGAGTAGCCGTAGTTAAATATGCCGTTATAATTTTTATTTAAAACGGAAACTATGACATAATAAACACCAAACGGAATTTTAATTTTATCTTCACTGTAGTTTATATTAGCTGAAGGGAATCCTATTTTTGAAGCTAAATGTTCTCCTTCGGTAACTGTGGAATTAATAAAGAAGTTATAGCCTAACAGTTTATTTGCCAATATAAAATCTCCCAGCATAATACCGTTTCTGATGGCAGAACAGCTTACTATATTCCCGTCAATAACGTATGGCGGTATCTCATAGTATTTATAATTATATTTATCTGAATTTTCTTTTAAAAACTGCCCGCTGCCTTCTTTTTTATAGCCGAAACTATGGTTAAATCCCGTAGTTATTGCTATTGGCGAATAGTATTTTATAATTATGTTCTCAAGATATTCTTTTGCCCGTATATTTATATATTTATTAAAATCGAGCATTACTAAATTATCAATTCCTGTTTTCTCAATTAAGTTTATTCTTTCATCCAATGTTAATATCAATGGTACTTTTTCTGATGAAAGTGTGTTTTGAGGATGTTCTTTAAAAGTTATTACACATGATTGTGTATTATTTTTTTTTGCTATTTTTACTGCATTTTTTAATACAACATTATGTGCAAGATGAACTCCGTCAAAGAAGCCCAGTGCAAGTGATGAGTTGTCTATATAATTTAATTCCTCAAAAATATGCATAATGTAATTATAGACAAAAATAATTTATTGTTGAATAATTTAAAAAATGACTGATAATCAAGAAAAAATAAATAATATAAAACAATCTGATTCTCCATGTGTAAAAGACACTTGGCAGAGTCATTTTGGTGCTTATTTTACAAAAGATTTAAGGGCAGTTTTTAAATTATTTACATTTCCTGATGTTAAAAATGTTCAACTTGAAATTAAACCAAGATTAAAACCTTCACTAGTTTTTAATATGAATAATACTAAAGAGTGTATTTGGCAGTTAATTCTTGATAAAGGTATAATTTCTGATGGTGACAGATACAGGTTTATTATAAGCTTTAATAATAATGAATCAATTACCGTTAAAGACCCATGCTCAATGTATCAGGAGGAATATTTTAAATGGTCAAAAATCTATAATCATTCTCTTTATAATTGGAAAGATAAAAAATGGACTTGTTTAGATGATAAAAGACGTATTTCAAGAATCTTCAATGATACAAACGGACTTTCCCCTATTCAGTCATTATCAGTATACGAACTTCATATAGGTACATTTACACAAGAAGGAACATTTAAAGCTGCCATAGATAAGTTAAAATATATTGCGGATTTAAAATTTAATGCAATAGAGATAATGCCTGTAGAAAATACATATTCTTTCAATTGGGGATATGACGGAGTTGATAAATATGCGCCAAATCATACATACGGTAGTCCCGATGATTTAAAAGAATTAATTGATTCAGCGCATAATCTCGGATTAAACGTAATAATGGATATGGTGCCTAATCACCTTGGGCCGGATATAGCAGAGCTTCAAAAAACCGGACCTTATATTGAATGTGATAATTGTTTTGGTTATAAGTTTAATTTTGAAAATAAATACAGTGAAAATGTTCGTAATTATATAATTGGTGCTGCTCTTAACTGGCTGATTAATTATCACTGTGACGGATTAAGAGTTGATATGACAAAATTTGTATGCTCTGATAATACTCTAAAGCAAATGGCTGCAGAAGTTCATTATCATTCTCCTCATTCTTTTCTTATTGCGGAAGACGGAAGAGACAATGATCACAGAGTTACAAGAGCATTTACTCCTGTTGAAAATGAAGAAAATGAACTAAACCATTCCGATTTCATTGATAAAATTCTTAAAAATAAAGTTTCTATTTCAAATCTCGGGTTTGACAGCGAGTGGGATTTTTTATTCCATAAACAAATTGCTTCAACTTTCCTTGGAGCTTGGGATTGCAGGTTAAAAAACATTTGTGATTTTGACTATTCTCTTAGAGATGCTCAAACAAGAGTTAAATATATGATGAGTCATGATGAAATCGGAAATGTTGACGGAACAAGATTTATTACAAAAATTTTGGCTAATGAACTTAATTTGAATGAAAAAATATGTGAATGCTGCCACAATATAAAATGTAAGAGAATTGCTCACGCTTCTCACAGAATCCTTTGCGCTCTGGTTAATGGACAGCTTGAAAAAATGTCCGATACGGAAAGAAAAAAATTCTATAGCGAAAACTTTATTACTGATGATATTTCTGTTGAAAAAATACATTCTGCATTTATAAACGCATATAATATGCATAAAACCGCACTCGGAAAAGTTTATTCGATACCCGGGCCAAAAATGGTTTTTCAAGGTGATGAAGAAGCTGATTTGTCTTATTTTAAATTTTTTAGAAAATTCTCTTCGGGTCCTGAACCGTGCCTCAGAGAAAAAGGCTATGAACCGGGGCTTAGTGCTTTTTTAGATTCTAAGCTGGGTTCTGTTGTGTTTAGTGAAAAATATTTGCCCTTAAAATTGTCAATGAGAGAGTATATGAGGGATTTAAATCAAATTTTAATTTCAAATTCTTCGCTTCAAAACGGCAATATTGAAAAGACAATTGTACATGAATACTCTGATATTCACGCAATATATTCAAAAAATAATGATAGTGAAATATTTTCAATTTCTAATTTCTCAAATAAATCATACTCTAATAACTACGGAATATTATTTCCGAAAGGAAATTGGGTTGAAATATTAAACTCTGACGATAAAAAATACTCGGGAACGGGAAATTATAAAAATGAAAATTTAAACCCGGAACCTTATAAATATATTTCGCTTTCAGCTTATTCAATATCTTTTTTTAAAAGCGTTTAAATCCTTTGAAGAACGTAATTTATAGCGCCTCTATTCTCATCAAAAACATTTTTTGCGTTAGAGCAATATGTTTTATATTTTTCATTGTCTTCATAAAAGGATATTAATTCTTTATTAAATTCATCTTGAGAGTTAACAATAACCGCACATTTTTTATCGGTAACAATTTTATAAACGTCTTTAAAATTAAAAGTACAGTTACCTGAAATAACGGGTTTTCCCCAGATATTGGCTTCTAGTGGGTTATGTCCTCCTGTTGCCGAAAAACTGCCGCCAATAAACGCTATATGGCAAACAGAAAACAGTTTGGATAATTCACCCATTGTATCTAATAATATTATGTCGTTATTTTCAAAATTCTCTTTATTTGAACGTTTTGCACAATTTAATCCTGTTTTTTTAATAAGTTCCCATACTTCATCAAATCTTTGAGGGTGTCTGGGGGCTATTAATAATTTTGCATCGCTATAGCGTTTTTTTAGTTCAAGAAAAGCATTAACTGCTATTTCATCCTCGCCTTTATGTGTACTTGCCGTAATAAATACTCTGTAATTTGCCGTTTTCAGTTCTTCTTTAAATTTGTTTATTTCTTCATTAGATAAGTTTTGAGTAATGTCAAATTTTAAATTCCCCATTACTTCAACAATATTTTTATCTGCTCCTATATCAATTATTCTTTGTGCATCATCTTTTGTTTGCATAAATATTTTTTCGTACGAATTAAGAACGGGAGTAATTATTTTTGAAACGGATTTATAACCGTCATAAGAATGCGGAGAAATTCTGCCGTTAACCGTATATACTTTTATTCCTTTTAATTTTGCAATCATTGTAAAACAAGGCCAAATCTCGGTTTCGGCTATTATAATTTTTTCGGGATTGTATGTATTAAAAAATGACAAAACACTAAAAAAGAAATCAAACGGGAAATATGTAATTGTATCGGCAAACTCTGAAAGTGATTTCTTTGCTATCTCTTGTCCCGTTTTTGTTGTAGTTGTTATAACTATTGATTCATTACTATGCCTGTTTTTATATTCACGCACTAAATCTTTTATTGCGTTTGTTTCACCGACGGATACCGCATGAAATATTGTCGATTTTCCTTTTTTATTTCTATAAAAACCGAGTTTTTCTTTAAGACCCGCTCTGAATTTAGGCTGAACAATCATTGCAATAACTATTACGGGCAATAATATTATACATAATATTATCAGTGCTATATTGTAAATGAACAGCTTTTTTACCATATTAATCTTCTTTATTATCATCCATTATAATTGTTTGCTCCGGAATATTCATTTGTTCCGGAGTAACTATTTGAATACCGAATTTTGTTCTGAAAATATGTTTAACCGTTTCTGACTGTATATCATACATCATATTATTAAACAGGTCATAAGCTTCTTTTTTATATTCCAAAAGCGGATTTTTTTGTCCGTAAGCTCTAAGTCCAATTCCGTCACGAAGCATATCAATGTTGTGTAAATGGTCAATCCATCTGTTATCGACAACTCTTAACAGCACATCTTTTTCAAGACCGCGCATTATATTGTTATCGGTAAACGGCTCTTGTTTTTCAAAATCAAGTTCATATTGTTCTCCCACCTGATTATAAAAAGCAACGGTCTTTTCTTCATGTTCTTTATATGCTTCAAGTGCAAAATCTTTTATTTTTGCATATACATTTTCATATTTGAGTCCTTGTATATCTTTTACTTCAAGATATGAAAGCTGAGGAATTTCGGAATGTATTTCTTTTACAAGCGAAACAAGGTCATCATAAATATATTCATCAGGATTCATTCCGGGAGCTATATATGTTTTTAACAGCCTGTCCGTTTCTCTTTCAATCATATAAACAATATCATCATGTAAATTAGTTCCCTCAAGAACTTTATTCCTTTGTGCATAGAATTTTTCACGCTGTAGATTCATAACATCGTCATATTCAAGTACATTCTTTCTTGCATCAAAATGGAATGTTTCAACTTTCTTTTGGTTGCTTTCAATCTGCCTTGTAATAAGCTTATTTTCAATAGCAACATCCTCTTCAATGTTAAAGGTGTTCATAAGCGCCATAATTTGCTGACCACCGAAAATACGCATTAGACTGTCTTCTAAAGACAAAAAGAATCTTGTAGAACCGGGGTCACCCTGTCTTGCCGCACGTCCTCTTAACTGATTATCAATACGTCTTGACTCATGTCTTTCCGTTCCTATAACGTGAAGTCCTCCGGCTTGAACAACTTTTTCATGTTCAGCCTCGGTTATTTCTCTCATTTTGGAAAGAACATCATTCTTGATTTTCTCATAATCAGGGTTATTATCGGCATTTATTCCTTTTTTATCAAGTTCTTCTTTTGCCATATACTCGGGGTTACCGCCAAGAAGTATATCGGTTCCTCGCCCGGCCATATTTGTTGCTATTGTAACAGCCCCGTATCTGCCTGCCTGTGCTATTATATATGCTTCTTTCTCATGGTGTTTCGCATTTAATATATGGTGTTTAATCCCCCTCTGCTTTAAAATATCGGATACAAGTTCTGATTTTTCTATACTTATTGTTCCGACTAAAACGGGTCTGCCTTCTTTATGCATTTTTATTATTTCATCTACAACGGCTAAATATTTAATTTTTTCTGTTTTGTAAATAATATCAGGTAAGTCTATTCTTATGTCCTTTTTGTTTGTCGGAATTTGTGTAACTTCAAGGTTATAAATTTTCCCGAATTCTGCTTCTTCGGTCATTGCTGTACCTGTCATACCGGATAGTTTCGGATAAAGTCTGAACAGATTTTGGAAAGTAATACTGGCTAAAGTCTGGGTTTCATCTTGAATTTTAACTGCTTCTTTTGCTTCAACAGCCTGATGAAGTCCGTCAGACCACCTTCTGCCGTCCATTAATCTTCCCGTAAATTCGTCTACTATAATTACTTCGCCGTTTTTTATAACGTAATCCGTATTCAAATGAAAAAGTTCTTTTGCTTTTAGAGCTTGAAGCAAATGGTGTGCATATTGATTATTAATATCAAATAAATCGGGTATCTCTAATATTTCCTGAGCTTTATCAATACCTTCTTCTGTTAAAATGACGTTTTTGTTTTTTTCATCGACTTCATAGTGCTTATTTTTTTCAAGCTGAGGCGCAACTGCAGCCATTGTTCTGTATAATTCCGCGGATTTATCAAGCCTGCCTGAAATTATTAAAGGTGTTCTTGCTTCATCAATTAAAATACTGTCAACTTCATCTATTATTGCATAGTTATAAGGACGTTGAACTCTCTGTTCAACAGATGTTGCCATATTGTCTCTTAAATAATCAAATCCGAATTCGTTATTTGTTCCGTAAGTTATATCACATTCATAAGCAGCTTTTTTTCTTGCAAAATCGTCATAATCGTTCATTCCTGACAGTATAACGCCTACTGAAAGCCCAAGGAACTTGAATATTTTTCCCATCCATTCACTGTCTCTTTGAGCAAGGTAATCATTGACAGTGACAATATGAACGCCTTTACCTGTCAATGCATTTAAATAAGCGGGTAGAGTAGCAACTAATGTTTTACCTTCACCCGTTCGCATTTCGGCAATTTGGCCTTCGTGCAGAAATATTCCGCCCAATAACTGAACATCAAAATGCCTCATATTTAAAACACGTTTGCCGGCTTCTCGAACTGTTGCAAAAGCTTCCGGCAGAATAGAATCAAGAGCTTGTTTCTCAAGTTCTCTATCTCTCTTTATATCATTAGATACGGGGCGCTTAGCAAGTATATTCTTGAATTCTTGAGTCTTTGCTTTTAGTTGTTCATCCGTATATTTTGAAAATTCTTCTTCTAAAGCATTAATATGCTCGACTGTCGGCATCATCTTTTTTATTTTATTATTATTCGGATTTCCAAGTATCTTCAACAGAAAATCTATCATTTCCCTAATCTCCAAAGTCTATATTTAATCCGGTGCCGCAGCCTTCTGCACTCACCTTTTCAATATGCCGCTTGCAAATTTTTATTCATACCTTCGGCTTATCGTAAAAATTTACTCGGACAATATAAGTAAATTCTAACATATAAATTTTTATTTATATATCTTATTAATATTATTTTAACTATTTAAATTGTAAATTTTTTTTAATAATTTATCTCATATAAGCAATTTTTATTCTTTATGTATTTAATTGTTGTAGAATAGTAAAGAAAGAAGGTAAAAATCATGAGTATTTCTGCAGTTAACTGTACACCAATAAAACCACAGGTTGCTTTTGGAAAAGAAGTTGATTTCTCTGATGTTGACCGTTTATATGATGCTTCAAGAAAATATGATGAATTTATTGATAGTTCAAACGATAAACCAAAGAAAAAGAGTATATTTAAGACATTTATTTCGGTAGGTATGGCTGTTGCTGCTACTTTTATCGGCGGTAAATTATTAGCCGCTAAAGCATTAGAAATACTGCCTAAAAATACATCTGATAAAATTGCAGATTTTGCTAAATTTGTATTTGGTAAAGTTTCAAACGGTTTAATCATTCTTTCACAAAATGAAAAACATGTTAGACTCGCAAATGCAGCAGAACATGCAAATAATATACTTAGTTCATTTAAATCAGGTATGTCTAATGTCGTAAAAAATCAAGGAGTTGACGGCATAATAAAAAATACAGCCGGTTTAGCTTCTATAGTAGGACTTACTCCAAAAATAGTTACTGCTGACGGCAACAATGACGGTATCGCAGATATCGCACAAGAAGGTGTAAACGCCTATAAGAGTGCTTTAGATGAACTTGGTGTTGTTTCTGATATTATTAAAGCTGCTACATAATATTTTGATTTAATAAAAAAACGGACTACACATTGTAGTTCGTTTTTTTTATAATTAATTTATGAAAGATTTGTTTTTAAAATTTGCCAATAATGATATAAAATCAGAACTTACATCAATAGGTTTTGATTCCTGTTATATTGGAAATGCTTCAAAAAAGTATAGCGGCAGACTTTTAAAAATATTTAACTTAAAACCTTATGAAGCTAATATATTAAAGCAGTTGTGTCTCTCTTTAGGTTTTGATTGTGCGCTTAACCGTGACAGCGTTACCTGTAAATGCGAGTATACGGATTGCCTTATTTTTGCAACGATAGGGCAGTTGAATAACTTGGTTAAAAAACTTCAATATCAGCCTTTCAGGTTAAAAGAAATTGCCGATTTAATTTTAAATTCAATAACCATAAAACCTTTGCCACTTAAATTAAAAAATTATACGTTTGACTGGCAGCGACCTTATATAATGGGAATTTTAAACTGCACTCCCGATTCATTTTCTGATGGGGGCAAATATAATACAACTGAAAAGGCGCTTGAAAGAACTTTGCAAATGATTCAAGAAGGTGCTGATATTATTGACATCGGAGGTGAATCAACAAGACCTTCTGCAGAAAGCCTTCCCGTTGATGAAGAAATTAAAAGAGTTATTCCCGTAATAAAAGCCATAAGAAAAGAGAACATTGATATTCCGATAAGTATAGATACCAGAAACTATCTGATGGCAAAAGAAGCAATAGAAACGGGCGCTGATATTATTAATGATGTCACGGGGTTTGACTATGATGAAAATCTCTTAAATTATGCAGCCCAAAATAATATAGCTTCAGTTATTATGCACTCGAATAAAATTCCCGCAGAAAGCGTAGATTTTACAACGGAAGATATTGTTGAAGCTGTTTATATTAATTTGAATGAAAAAATAAAAAAACTTCAAAGTATGGGGTTAGATAAATCAAATATTATAGCTGACTCGGGTATTGGCTTTGGAAAAAGTCCAAAATCTTGCCGTGAATTATTAAAAAGACACAGTGAGTTTTCTTCTTTAGGCGTTGCAATGCTGCTTGGTATATCAAGAAAATCATTTCTTTCGGGAGATATAAATAATCTTGATACCAAAACTGCTCTATACTCTTCACTTGTTAAAGGCGTAAATATCCACAGAGTTCATAATGTTAAATTGATTAAAGAATATCTATCTTTTGTTTCTGACCTTATTTAAAATATTTTCAAAGCTATCTATCGGCTTAAAATAAAACCCGCAATTCTCTGACATAGTTCCGTTCATTTTAAGAATTACTTCTGAAGGATATCTTCTGCATATAGAAGGTCGGAATTTATGTATTTTGCATATTCTTGTTTCCCTGTCAAATTTATTGCATTTAAACACAAGCCCGTTATCATCCTTATCTACAATTTCAAGAAAAGTATAAAACGGGTGAAGTTTTTTTAGTTTATTAAATTCATCTTCCGTTTTAATAACGCCTTTTTTATGATTAACATAAATTTTACTGCAGCAGTCGCCGCATCTCTGGCATTTGCCGTATCTGAAATATTGCCTTTTCAGAATATATTTATATATAAACTTTTTTATAAACATAAATACATTATATCAGTTATAATATAGTTATGGAAATAAAAGAGCAGTTAAGATTAATACCCGAATCAAGCGGTTCTTATCAATTTTATGATAAGGATAATACAATTATTTATGTCGGCAAGGCTAAAAATTTAAAAAGAAGGGTATCAAGTTATTTTAACAAAAACCATACCTCGCCAAAACTCAGAGTTATGGTTCCTCAGATTGTTAAAATTGAATTTATAATTACAAATTCAGAGGTTGAGGCTTTAATATTAGAATCTCACCTTATAAAAAAATATAAGCCGAAATATAACGTTCTGTTAAAGGATGATAAGAAATTTCCGTATTTTCTTATTACAAAAGAAGAATACCCGAGAATACTTGTCACGAGAAAACGCAATAAAAATATGCTTGAAGGTAAATACTTCGGGCCATATACAAATGCTAAATCAATGTATACAACGCTTGATTTATTAAAAAAGCTTTTTCCCTTGAAGCAGTGTAAATCACCAAAATTTAAAGATAGACCCTGCATATACTATCAAATAGGGCGCTGTATGGCGCCATGCCAGAAGATGATTAGTCCTGATGATTATAAAAAGCTAATTAAAAATGTTGAATTGTTTTTATCCGGAAAACAAATGCAATTGGTATCCGAGCTTAAAAAAATGATGGAAAAGTACTCTGAAACTCAGGAGTATGAAAAAGCCGCAAAATATCGTGACAGCTACTTTGATGTTCTAAAAACCATTGAAAAACAAAAAGTTGTCTATGAAAATACCAATATTAATCAGGATATTATTTCAATAAGTTCTGATGATTATATAGGGGGTATTTCGCTTTTACAAATACGAGACGGCAGGCTTACAAACAAAAAAGACTTTGAAATTTCAAAATCTGATTATACGGACAATCAGGAAATTATTTCATATTTTATTAAAGAATACTATCAATTAACGGGTGAAGATGATATTCCGAGTGAAATTATATTCTCTGTTGATATAGATAAGGAAGAAAAAGAACTTTTTGAAGCTTGGCTTACTTCTAAAAAAGGTTCTAAGGTAGTAATTAATTCTTCAAAAACTAAGAAGAATGATGAAATACTTGAATTAGCGCTTAAAAATTCAAACTACCATTTAGAAGAAATGAAAGTAAAGTCGCTGCAGGAAATTCAAATAAATTATAATGAAACAGGTTCATATATACAAGAGAAATTAGGCTTAAGAAAATTTCCGCACAGAGTTGAATGTTTTGATATATCTCATATTCAAGGAACAAATACAGTTGCTTCAATGGTAAGTTTTTATAACGGAATGCCTAAAAAGAGCGAGTATAAAAAATATAAAATAAAAACTCTTGAAGAGGGCAGGCCTGATGATTTTAAATCTATGAGAGAAGTTATAACTAGAAGATATTCAAGGCTTTTAAGAGAGAATAAAGAGTTTCCCGATTTAATTATAATAGACGGAGGTAAGGGGCAGTTATCCTCCGCTGTTGAAATACTTGATGAGCTCGGGGTTAAAAATCAGGATATTATATCACTGGCAAAGAGAATAGAAGAAGTCTTTCTGCCACATAAATCTCAATCTGTTATATTTCCCGTTAATTCGCAGGCGCTTTATTTTTTTCAAAGAATAAGAGATGAAGCCCATAGATTTGCCATAACTTTTCACAGGCATTTAAGAGAAAAATCTGCGCTTCACTCGGAGCTTGATGAAATTAAAGGTTTGTTTCAGAAAAATAAAAAGCTGTTGATTGAAAAGTATTCCGATACTCAAAAAATTGCAAAATTAACAAAAGAAGAATTAATGCTTTTAATGACAAAAAATCAGGCACAAATTGTTTACGATTATTTTAATACTCAATCAAGAAAGCTTGACAGTAAAAATCGTCATTGATACCATTTTCAATAAAGAGAGGCTGAAATGGATAAAATATTAGAAAAACCGCAGCAAATAACGTTTGATATAACGGACAGATGCCAGATGAAGTGTGTAACCTGTTCAAAGTGGAAAACGGTCAGTGCTGATGTAATTAATAAAGAATTAACTACGGATGAATGGAAAAGTGTACTTGATAAACTGCATAACTGGCTTGGAGAAGGCTTCTGGTTTTGCTTTTCGGGCGGTGAACCATTTTTAAGACAGGATATATTTGAACTCTCTGAATATGCTCATTCTCTCGGTATCAAAGTTGCTTCTATGACCAACGGTTTTAGTATTGGTAATTTGTACGAAAAAATTATAAATTCACATATTGAATCATTAAACTTTTCACTAAATGCCATAAATAATCCTTTGGTGCATGATATTTCAAGAGGAAGAGAAGGGTCTTATCAAAAAACAGTTTCAGCCATTTTTGAACTCTTAAAATTAAAAAAAGAAAAAAATTCATACCTCGGAATTAATATAGCAACAATAATGCTGCCTGAAAATTTAGATGAAATAATACCTCTTGTTGAATTTGTTACAAAAAATCACATAAACGGTATAATGTTTCAGCTTATGGACGATAAAGAATCATTCCACGGTTACTGCGTTCAAAAGGGATGTAATACAAGTTCATATAAAATGCCTCAGGATCTGAGAGAAAGCTATAAAAAAATGTCAAAAAAGGCAATTGAAATTATAGACAAATTAACTGAAATGAAAAGAGCAGGGCATTCCATTTATAATTCTTATGAACAGCTTGACGCTATGAAGGTTTTCTTCAATAACCCTGATGACATTTTAAATGATATTATTTGTGACGTAGGTTCAACAAATTTTGCCGTTGACCCTTATGGTGATGTAAGATTATGCTTTAATATGGAACCTGTCGGAAACATTAAAGAGGATTTACCCGAAAATATATGGTTAAATGCTGATTCAATCAAGTGCAGACAAATGACAAAATCCTGCAAAATGTATTGCAGAATGCTCAATTGTAATTTCAAGCAAAATTTTGCCAACTTCAACAAAAGTTTTATAGTCAGATGCAAAAATAAATTAATTAATATACTAAAAGGCAGATAATATGATTAATAAAATAGTATTACTTCTTCTAATTTCAATTTTCAAAAACGTATTAAAGAATGAAACAGTTTCTTTGTTTATATGTTTCTTAAATAATTTGAATTCGTCAGAAGAATTTAAAATAACACTTAAATCGTACACAGATTTTATTTATTCACTATATAATACAAACCGCAGTCAAAATATCTATGATTGTTTAAAACATCTTGTTTATACGGATGAAAATATACTTTCAAAAGGCTGCGGCGATTGTATAAAAGAAAACGAACAAATTTTAAATACGGCAAGATATGAGCTTTCATTAATGGATGAACTTGTTAAGTATGATTATAAAACAATTCAAGATTTAATGAAGAAAAAATACCCTGATAATGTTGATGTTATTGAACATTTACCAATTTATTATACCTCTTCATCAAATAATTTTGATCTGGATGATATACTTAAATCATATTTGAAATACGGGTTTGGAATATTTTCCTGCTACAGCGCATTTAAGTTTAATGAAAATAAAGAAATTATACCGATTAAATATTTTGATAATATGACATTTGATGAATTAAAAAATTATGAATATCAAAAAAATGTTATAAAACAAAATACAAAAGCCTTCTTAGACGGTAAAGAAGCGAATAATATACTGCTCTATGGAGATAGAGGCTGCGGCAAATCTTCAACCGTTAAAGCTTTAATTAATGAATTTTCTGACTATAACCTTAAAATTATTCAGGTTTATAAAGAGAGCTTTTTGTATTTATCAGAGCTTTTTGAAAAATTAAGAGATTTACCTTTGAAATTTATTATATTTGCAGACGACCTGTCTTTTGATGAGGATGATAAAAATTTCTCATCAATAAAAGCAATATTGGAAGGTTCATTATCAAATAAACCTAAAAATACAATAATATATGCAACAACAAACAGAATGCACCTTGTGAAAGAAAGCTTTTCGTCTAGAGAAGGAAGTGAAGTTCATTACCGTGATACTATTGATGAAACCGTATCATTATCTGACAGATTCGGTATAATGCTGACATTCTCCGCTCTTACTAAGCTTGAATATCTTGATATCGTTAAACAAATTGCTAACGATTGCTGTATAAACGCCGACGAGAACTTATTTAAAGAAGCGGAAAAATTTGCCGTTTTAAAATCAATCAGAACTCCGAGAGTCGCACGACAATTTATTATCGATTACATTGCTAATGTCAATTTATAGTATGCTTTATGGTATAATTATTTCACTATGAATATTAATGATGCAAAAAGAATTGTTTTTAAATTCGGTACCAATGTACTAAGAAACGATGATAAAGAAATATCGCTTTCAAGAATATACTCTTTTATAGAAGATATTTCAAAACTGCATAAAAAAGGTAAAGAAATAATAATAATAACATCGGGAGCTGTCGGTTTAGGTGCTAAAAAATTAAATGTTGATTCATCTGAAAGTCTTTCGATTAAACAGGCATGTGCTGCGGTCGGACAGTGCCAGTTAATGTCTATATATGAAGACGGATTTAATAAATATGCAATTAATACCGCACAAGTTCTCTTAACTGAAGATGATTTTTCAAACAGGATTAAATACTTAAGCTTAAATAATGTATTAAATACTTTGCTTGAATTAAAGGTAATTCCGGTAATTAACCAAAATGATACGGTATCAACTGCAGAGCTTGAAGAATCAGGGAACCCTTTATACAGTGTAAGTTTTTCTGATAACGATAAACTTTCGGCGCTTGTTGCAAGCAAACTTGATGCGGATTTACTTGTAATACTATCTGATATTGACGGTTTATATGACGATAACCCAAAAGAAAATCCCAATGCTAAATTAATATCGGAAGTTAAAGAAGTTACGGAAGAAATAGAAAATTATGCACATTCTGCTTCAAAAGGCGGCAGAGGCGGAATGAAAACAAAACTTCAAGCCGCTAAAACCGTTACACACTCGGGAGGTTTTGTTCAAATAGTTAACGGGAAATCTCCTCAGGTAATAAAGAAATTGTTCTCGGGCGAGAAAATGGGGACCATATTTTATCCGGTTGAAAATATGTCGCAAAAGCGCAGATGGATTGCTTTCGCTACAAATATAACGGGAAGAATAGTAGTGAATGAAGGTGCAAAAAAAGCTGTAGTCAGTGAAAATAAAAGTCTTTTGGCAATAGGCGTAACTCAGGTTCACGGCAGATTTTCAAGAGGAGATGTAATTTCCATTATTGATGAAAATAATAATGAATTTGCAAGAGGGATTGCAAATTATGATTCTTCAGACTGCAAAAAAATAATGGGTGAACACTCTGATAACATCTATGATATTCTCGGACACAAAAATTATGATGCGGTTATAACTAAAGACAATATTGCACTTTTATAGGGAGATAATATGAATAGTATTGAAAATATAGCAAAGAGTGCTAAAGTAGCTTCAATAAATGCTCTAAAATTATCAACCGAGCTTAAAAATATTGCTCTTTATACTATAGTTCATAATCTTCAATTAAATAAAAATAAAATACTCGAAGCAAATAAACTTGATTTAATAAATGCTTCATCACTCCTTGAAAAAGGGGAGATAACTCAAGCGGTATTTAACAGGCTAAAGCTTGATGATAATAAATTGAGAGACATGATTCAAGGTATTAAAGATGTAGCAGCACTTATTGACCCCGTAAATAAAATATTATGGTCAAAAGAAATAGCAGACGGTATTACACTAAAAAAAGTTTCATGCCCGATTGGTGTTATCGGTGTTATTTTTGAGGCAAGACCCGATGTAATTACTCAAATTACTGCTCTCAGCATTAAATCATCCAATGCCGTTATCTTAAAAGGCGGTATTGAAGCGGTTGAAACAAATAAAACTCTCTTTGATATTATAAAAACCTCTCTTTGTGAAGTTAACGGATTTCCTGATAATATGGTAAATCTTATATATACAAGAGATGACGTAAAAGAAATGCTTAATCTTGATGAATATATCAATTTAATAATACCGAGGGGCTCAAATTCACTTGTAAAATATATTAAATCCAACACCAAAATACCCGTTCTCGGGCATGCTGACGGAATTTGCCATATCTATACAGATGAGTATGCCGATATTGAAAAGGCAGTAAATATTATTATTGATTCAAAATGTCAGTATCCTGCCGCTTGTAATTCAGTTGAAACGGTTCTAATTCATAAAAATATTTCTGATAAAATAATGAATAAACTTATAAATGCACTTAATGAAAACAATGTAAAAATTATTCTTGATAAATCATTTAACATTGACGGTTATCAATCTGCGGATGAAAATGATTGGAAAACGGAATACGGGGATAAGATTTTATCAATAAAACTTGTAAATTCAATTGATGAAGCAATAGACCATATAAATAAATACGGCTCGGGGCATACCGATTGTATTGTCAGCGAGAATAAAGAAAATGCGGAAAAATTTATGATGTTCGTCGATTCTGCAGGAGTTTATCATAATATATCAACAAGGTTCGCCGATGGATTCAGGTACGGGTTTGGAGCGGAAGTCGGGATTTCAACAAATAAAACTCATGCAAGAGGTCCTGTCGGACTTGAAGGGCTTACAATATACAAATATAAATTGTACGGCTCAGGTGACATAGTTGAAGATTTTATATCTGGTAAAAGGAAATTTAACAAATAAAAAAACCGCTTTCTAAGCGGTTTTTTTATAATTATTTATTAACTGTTATAAGTCCTTGTTTGATATAATCGTCTACCAGTCGAGGTGAAACTTTATCTGCTTTTAAAACAGCCATAACTTCACCATCCATATCATATTTAGCTTCAACAGCGCGTTTCATTTCAGGAGAAGAAGCAATAAAACCTGTTTTAGTATTAGTACAATCAAGAACATGTTTTCTTTCGAAATCTTCCAGCGGGAATTTTCCGCTCGCAATCTCCATTGTTGTATGATATAGAGCATTTAATGTTCCGCAGTCAGCCCAAGGTTCATCAGTCGGAACTGCTATAATTTTTTGTTTACCTAAGGTTTCTTTAGCTTCTCTAACAACTTCTTTAGGAATAGAACCTTCACTTGCTCCTACTATCTTTGTTATATCTGATGTTATTTCATCGATATTATCTTTTTGAGTTAAAGACATAAGAATCGGTACAAATGTTTTAGACCAATCTCTCGGTTCTTT
>CANQOQ010000018.1 GCA_947625495.1 Candidatus Gastranaerophilales bacterium
CCCGTTATTTTAAAAGATTTTGATAAATTAATAAATCTTTTTTTGGATAACGGCTGCAAAAATATCAGAATTAATTCATCGGGTATAAAATATTCAAAAAGTATAGAAAAAGGATTAAAATTGGGGGCAATAAGCCTTGTAATTTCAACAGATTCAGGCTGCCAAGAAACTTATGAAAAAATTAAACGTGTAAAATGCTATAAAAAAGTTTGGGAAAACATCAGGAAATACGCTAAAGCACAAAATAAAGATAATTTATTAAAAGTTAAATTTATACTGTATCCTGACGTTAATGACAATTATGAAGAAATAGACAAATGGTTCGGTGAAGTAATCAAAAACGGCGTAAAAGCAGTAAGTTTAAGTGTGGAGCAGGATTGGTACAACACACATCAGCCCGAATTTACGCCTGAAATATATGAGAAAATTGCCTATATGGAAAAACGCTCTAAAGAATTAAATTTAGACTTAGAAATATATTGTGAAGCACTGAGTGTTTTAAAAGAAAACAAAAATTATTAATCGACTAAAGTAAAATCATCACCGAGTTTTTCTCTGATTTCTTTTATTAAGTCGTCTAAATTCATATCAAGAGCCTCGGCGACTCTCCATAGAGTGGACAATTGAGGGTCTTTAATACCTTTTTCCAAATCCGTCCACATGGACTTAGTCATCATTATTTCAGCCGAAATACGGCTTATTGATTTATTTTTGCTTTTTCTATGTAATTGAACAATTTCCGCTAAAGCCGATTTTAATTTTTGTTTAGCCTTTTCATAATTATCTTGCATTTTTTAATTTTAAGTTCTAAAATTAGAACATACGTTCTGATATTGAAACAATAAAAATATTATTTTTTTGCAAAGATAAATACAACAATAGACAGAAAGTTAATAATAAGGATAATGTAAAATAATTATTATTTTGGTCAGTCCAAATAATAATTTATGTTCTCTATAGCATACAATCTATTAAAAATAGATTGTTTTTTTTAGTATAATTAATTTTCTACAGAAAAAGAAACTGTCCGAGATGGGACTGTCTTGCTCGTTCGCAATAAACGGCATTTCGTGCCGAAAGCTCTTCGCTTCCGTCACTACAGCCTCTGCTCGCTCGCGCTTGAACCTTTACCGAACTTTGTTCGGTGGGGTTCTTCGTCCCATTTAAACAATACTTATACAAAAGAAAATGTCCGAGATGGGACTTGAACCCACAAGGCTTGCACCACATGAACCTGAATCATGCGCGTCTACCAATTCCGCCACTCAGACATCAAATTTATTTTATCATAAAAAAACAGATAAACAGCAAAACTGCTTATCTGTTTTTTTTTAATATAACTAAAAAGTTATTATTCTTGTGCCGGAGCTTCTTGATCGGGAGCTGGAGCTTCTTGTTCAGGAGCCGGAGCTTCTTGTTGATCTGCCGGAGGATTTGTATTTTGGTCTTCAGCAGATTGATTAAAATTACATCCTGCAAATACAACTACTGAACAAAGTAATAATGCACTTAATAATAATTTTTTCATTTTTTTCTCCTTTTTATATCGACAGCTTATTATACAATTTTTTATTTTTTATGTAAATATTTAAAGAATTATTTATTATAAGGTTTTAAAGATTCAGTAAAAATCGCTTTAACAACCTCTTTTTTTCCTTCAATCGGAGCTATTGATAAAAGACCGGCTAAAGAAGGTGTTTCAAAAGTAAGATTTACCAGTTTATCAATATCAGATTCCGAAAATCCTTCATCTGAAAGTTTTTTCTTAATGCCGACAGAATACAGCCATTCTTCAACTTTTTTAGCTGCATACTGAGCTTCATCAGGAGTTCCTTTAAGTTCAGGAATAATAGTATGGAACAGAGTTGCAACAGTTTTCGCTTTAGCCGGATATATATACTTAATAACCGCAGGCAAAATCATTGCAAGTCCCAAACCATGTGATAATTTAGGTTTTACACCGCTCAGGGGATGTTCAAGTGCGTGAGTAAAATGTAAAAGTCCGTTATCAAAACTTACTCCGCCAAGAATTGATGCATAAAGCAAGAAATATCTTGCCTCTTTGTCATTAGGATTTGCATTAATTTTAGGCAAATATTTTGCAACAAGTTCAATACATTCTTTTGCAGTAGAAATAGAAAGAGGCGAAGCAACTTTTGTTGTAGCAGCTTCGACGGAATGATTTACTGCATCAATAGATACATATATTGTCTGTTCAGGTGATAAATTCATCATTAAAGCAGGATCATCAATTGAATATGAAGGATATATACAATCATAAGCAATTGCAGGTTTATATTGTGTTTCCGGTATAGTAACAACAGCAAATCTGTTTGTCTCCGTTCCCGTTCCGTGAGTTAAATTTATAGCAACAATAGGAACAGCCTTTGAAGGAATAAATTTAAATTCAAAAATATCTCTTGCACTTACCCCGTCATTAGCAAGGATAATAGCAACGGTTTTAGCCGCATCAATAGGAGAACCTCCGCCTATACCCATTACAGCTTTAGCTCCAAAGTCTTTTCCGAGTTTTGCCGCCGCATCAACAGCATCCGCTGTGGGGTTTGGAGTAACTTCAGCATAGTTTACATAACTTATTCCGTTATTCTTAAAAGCTTTTTCAATTACATCCCATGCACCTGAAGACTTATAGGCATTTCTTCCCGATACAACAAGAACCTTATCAAGTCCTTTAGATTTCATATCTTTTGCAATTTCATCAATTTTTTCAATTGCGCCAAAACCGAAATAAACATTAGGTTTAATTCTTAGTTCTAAAACCTGATTAACATCTACTTCACTTTTCCACATAAATGTCTCCTTTCTTAAGTATCAGATTATACAATATTTTTATGATTTTTAACAATAGCCCATACTTCTTTATGATATAATTTGTGAAAAATTACATCTGAGGATTATTTATGAAAAATAAAATCGGTATTATATTTTCAGGATTTTTTCCCTTTTATATAATTCCTTTTTTAGAAATTTGTAAAAAAAGCAATATAATAGTAGATTTATTTGTTTTTGAAAATAATGCTTCAGAAAATGAAGTAATTACTCAATACATAAATAAAATATATAAACTTAAAACAAAATATAATGACAAAGAAGTAAAAATAATACAAAAAATAGAAAATGAAATTAAGAATATTGTAAACACAGATGATTATGATTACATAATATCTGATGTATTAGGACTCTCTTTTACCTGCAATATATTTCACTATGCAACATTAAGCCACAAAATAAATCTATCCGATAACATAGTATACAAAATAATATTAACTATAGGTCATTTTAAAAGATTAAAATATGAACGTAATTTTTACAAAAATTGTAAAAAAATATTTGTAGTATCAGATTATTTAAAAAATGATTATATAAAAAATTGTAATTTAGATTCGAATAAAATATCTGTTATTCACCCTGGAGTATGTAATTCACACTTAAAAGCACATACAAAGACCGAAAACAAAATATTTACATTTGGAAGTGTCACCTGCGGTTTTACAAATAAAGGCGGATATAATATCTTAGGTGCTTTAAGAAAATTTATAAAAACATATCCCGATAAAAAAATTAAAATAAAGTTTATTAATCCAAAATATAATAAACAAATACTTTTAAAGTTATATATCAAATTATACAAGCTTGAAAATTATGTTGAATTTTTGCCTTTTACAAATGATATAAACGAATTTTATAATTCACTTGATACATTAATATGTGCAAGCAGATATGAAGCCTTTGGAAGAGTAGTAACAGAGGCAATAACTTGTAATATCCCAGTGTTAATAGGTTCTAATATAGGAGCTTGTGACATTATTAAAGATAATATCAGCGGATTTATATTTAACGCAGATAAGAACATATATCAAAATCTTGCGGATAAAATGTCAGAAGTAATCTCAAAACAGGATAAATTTGAAGAAATTACAAAAAAAGCAAAAGATTCCGTACAGAATCTAACCTGGCAGAATTTTGCCCGACAACTTTTTTATAACTTATTTAGCACTATGTAATTATTCTTTCGATAATACTTTTTAATCAGGATTATGATATAATTTTCTCAAAAAGAAGGAGCATTAAATGTTTTGGAACAGAAATATAAATCTTAAAAATATAATGTTTTTTTTACTTGCAATATTTCTGGTATGGTTTATATTACAAATAAAAAGCATAGCACTTCTGGCTTTTGGCTCCTTTGTTTTAGCGTGTTCCTTAAACCCCGCCGTTGATAAATTAAGCAAAAAATTAAACCGTTCACTTGCTTCAACAATAGTTATTTTAGGAACAATCCTTATAATATTGCTGTTTTTCATTCCCATTATAACTATAGCAATTCAGGAAATTCAACAGTTAATAAACAATATTCCGATAATTATAAAAAATACGGTTGATTTTTTAAGCAATAAAACAATAATGGGGAAATCCTTAATTGAATATATAGATATAAATACATTAACGTCGACATATTCTCAAATGGCATCAGGATTGGTTAATAAATCAATTGATTTTACAATGGCATTTATGGAAGCCATAACAATAGTGGTAACAATGGGCGTAATAGTATTTTATATGATAAATGAAAAAAATCTCATAAGAGATGCAATAATAATAATGTTTCCGCCCAAAATGAAAGAAAGAGCAAAAGAAGTATATGAACAGATAGAGCATAAAGTAGGCGGATACGTAATAGCACAAGTTCTCTCAATGTCAACAGTTGCAATATTTACAGCAGTAGGATTATTAATATTAAAGGTGCAATATGCAATATTATTAGGATTAATAGCAGGACTTTTGGATATTATTCCAATAGTAGGGCCTACGGTAGCTTTCATACTGGGTATTTTATGTGCTTCACAGCAGGGATGGTTGATTGTTATATTAACAGTTATAGTTTATTTAGCAGCGCAGTGGATATCAAACAATTTTATAAGACCATTGGTATTCGGGAAATTTTTAAACCTGCACCCTATTATAATAATATTTGCTTTTTTAATAGCCGCACAGTTTTTAGGCGTATGGGGCGTTATATTGTCGCCTGCTATAGCAGCTCTTTTATTGACCTTATTTGATGAATTATATCTAAAGACAATCAATTCCAAAGTAAAAGAACGTGATATAAAAGAAGAAAAAAATGCCTGAAAAGTTCTTGTACGACAAAACAAAAATTCAAAATGCAAAATTAAATGTATGGTGTGCATTTCCTGCAGTATATAATTTTGCGATGTCGGCACTTGGATATTTAACAGTTTTTAAGCATATTGATTCAATTGCTGATGTTTATGCCGAAAGAATCTATACGGATTCAAATTCAACAAAATTAATGCTTAAAGATGTTGATTTAATAACATTTTCTTTCTCATTTGAGCTTGACTATCTCGGCATACTTAAAATTTTAGAAAAATATGATATTCCATTTTTAGCAAAAGACAGAATTGACGACTATCCATTAATATATGCGGGAGGTCCCGTAGTAAGCGCTAACCCTGAACCCTTTGCAGAGTTCTTTGACTTTATAATGATAGGAGATGCAGAACCTGATATAGAGAAAATAATAAATATTCTGAAAGATAACAAATTAAAATCCAAACAAGAAAAATTGGAACTATTATCAGATATAGAAGGCGTTTATATACCAAAGTTCAAAAAAGAAGGTTACAAGGTAAAAAAATCGTCATCAAAATTAAATTTTTGCACAGCTTCACCCATATTAACCGAAAACAGTTTTTTCCCGGATACATATATTATGGAGGTAGAAAGAGGCTGCACGCAAAAATGCGGATTTTGTCTGACATCATATATAAATACTCCTATAAGATTTTCTCCATTGGAAGAAATAATAAAAAAAATTGATATAGGATTAAAATACACAAACAAAATAGCACTATTAGGTGCAATAATATGCGCACATCCGAGGATTGATGATATAGCTGAATATATTATTGAAAAAATAGATTCAGGGCAGGAAATTGAAGTAACGGTATCATCCCTTAGAGCCGATTATGTATCCGATAAAGTACTTGAAATGCTTCATAAATGCGGTCAAAAAACTGCAACAATAGCTGTTGAAGCGGGAAGTGAAAGGCTCAGGAATATAATTAATAAAGATTTAAAAACACAAGATATTTTAACTGCCGTGGATAAAATGGTAAACCAAGGATTTACGGGGCTCAAAATATACGGAATTTTGGGGCTTCCAAAAGAAACCTATGAAGATTTAGACAGTTTTGTTAATCTATGCAAAGAAATAAAACAAAAATATAAGAGTTTTAATATAATTCCGAGTTTTTCGACGTTTGTGCCAAAAGCCCACACACCATTTCAATTTGCCAAAAGAGAAGATACAAAAACACTTGAAAAGAAAAATGAATACATAAAAAAACAATTTGCAAAAATTGGAATAAAAGCAAGGACCTCAAGCGTAAAATGGGATTACATACAGTCGCTTTTATCAAGAGGTTCAAGAGAATTAACGCCTTATTTGATAGAAGTATATAAACAAGGCGGAAATATAGGTGCTTTTAAGAATGTTTATAAAGAATTTGAAAAAAAAGGCATGCTCCAAAATCCGGATATAACCGCCTTAGATGAAATTGATTTAAATAAAGAACTTCCATGGGATTTTATAGAATATCCAAATAATAAAGAAGCCTTAAAGTCTGAATATAAAAGGCTTATGGCTATTAATTAAAGTTGAATTAATATAACTTAATAAAGATTTTTTTATAGGGTTGACATAATTTTTGTATATGTCATAATAATAATGTAAGATTTAAGTGTATGCAAAACACTAAATGAAACATTACAACCCCGAACACATATAAACTCCTAAATAATAAACACAAAAGAGACCATTAGGATGCAGAAATAAAACCACTCACAGAAGTGGCTTTTTTTTGTTTATAAATAGTTTAAGGTTTTTAAGTGTTAAAAATACAATTTAACCATGCCCGAGATTTTATCTTATAATAAATAAGTAAAGACCATGACAAATAAGGGGTTAAGTTTATGAAGAATACGGTAGTAGTCGGGGCGCAATGGGGCGATGAAGGAAAAGCTAAAATTACTGATTTATTGGCGGAATATGCCGATGTCATTATAAGATATCAAGGCGGATGCAACGCAGGACATACTGTTGTAGTAAATAATGAAACATATAAATTTCATTTGGTGCCATCTGGTGTTTTATATAAAAATAAATTCTGCTTCATAGGGGCAGGAACCGTTATTCATCCTGAAACATTCTTAAAAGAAACTCAAGATTTAAAAGAAAGAGGAGTTGACCTATCATCTTTAAAAATCAGCCCTTTAGCTTCCATTACACTGCCGTATCATATAGATATTGACGGAATAAGCGAAAATTCATCAAATAAAAACAAAATAGGCACAACAAAAAAGGGGATAGGACCGACATATTCCGATAAAGTAGGCAGATACGGGCTTAAAGTTCAGGATTTATATGATGATGAACTTTTAAATTCCAGATTAGATGCAATTTTGCCTTTAAAAAATAAAATTCTTAAAAATGCCTACGGCACAAAGACTTATACAAAAGAAGAAATGCTCAATTATTGCAGAAAATATGCCGAAATATTCAAACCGTATTTATGTGAAGATTGGGTAGACAGGTTGTCGGGCGCTTTAAAAGAAGATAAGAAAATACTTTTTGAAGGTGCACAAGGTATAATGCTTGATATTGATTACGGAACATATCCTTATGTAACGAGTTCAAGTCCTATAGGGGGAGGCGCCGCAACGGGAAGCGGAATAGGCCCTACACATATTAATAATGTTATAGGGGTTACAAAAGCTTACGTAACAAGGGTAGGCGAAGGGCCTTTTATAACCGAGTTAACAGATGAAATCGGAGATAAAATAAGGACAATCGGAGCTGAATTTGGTACAACGACAGGCAGACCCAGAAGATGCGGCTGGTTTGATGCGGTTTTATCGAGGTACTGCGTATTGGTTGGCGGACTTACTCAAATGGCGATTACAAAAATTGATGTCTTTAACGATTTTGACGAATTAAAAGTCTGCATTGCATATAAAGATAAAAGGGACGGCAAAATCTACAGGGATTATCCTACAAACATTAATATGCACAAATATTTAGAGCCTGTTTATGAAACGTTTAAGGGATGGAAATCGGATATTTCAAATGCAAAATCTTTAAATGATTTACCTGAAAATACTAAGATATATTTAAAGAAGCTTGAAGAACTTGTCGGTATTCCGATAAAAATTATAAGCGTAGGCGCAGACAGAGAACAGACAATAATTTTGGAAAACCCTTTTAAATAAATAAAAATTAAAAATCTTCCGCTTGATATTTGTTCCTTTATTGCTAAATTCAGCCAAAGCTCCGCTAAGAAAAGCTTCGCCGGATATCGCTTCATTAAGCAATAAATACGAAACAAATATAGGCTATCAGATTTTTAATTCTTAATTATTTTTATTTTTTAATTTTTAATATAACATCATACAAAAAAATCGGTTGACTATAAAAAATGTTCTTGGTATGGTTATAAAGAATCAAGCAAATGCGCTTGTAGCTCAGCAGGTAGAGCACTCCCCTTTTAAGGGATAGGTCGCGCGTTCGAATCGCGCCAAGCGCACCATTTTTAGCCCCATGAGGGGCTTTTTTATTTTGGGGCGATGAGAACGCACAATGCAAAGCATTGTATTCGTTCGAGCGCGAACGAGCTGAGGCTGTAGTGACGGATGCGTTGAGCATTCGGCACGAAATGCCGTTAATTGCGAGTGAGCAAGACAATCGCGCCAAGCGCACCATTTTTAAGCCCCATATGGGGCTTTTTTATTTTTTATTATTCTGTTAAAACAGATTTTACAGATAATTGATTCCTTAATATTATTATTTTATAATCCATTAAGAAAGGTTTAGCCATGAAAATATATAAAACTTTAACGGATTTAACGGGTAAAACTCCTCTTTTGGAACTTAGCAATTTTGAAAAAATTAATAATATACAAGCCAAAATTATTGCAAAACTTGAATATTTTAACCCCGCAGGCAGTGTTAAAGACAGAGTAGCAAAAGCTATGCTTGATGATGCGCAGGAAAAAGGAATTTTAAAACCCGATTCAACAATAATTGAACCGACAAGCGGAAATACGGGTATCGGATTAGCGTCCGTTGCCGCTTCAAGAGGTTATAAAATAATTTTAACCATGCCTGAGACCATGAGTGTTGAGAGAAGAAATCTCTTAAAAGCTTACGGGGCTGAAATTGTTTTAACGGAAGGTTCTAAAGGCATGAAAGGTGCAATAGCAAAAGCGCAAGAACTTTCTAAAGAAATAAAAGACAGTTTTATTCCGTCGCAGTTCACAAATATGGTAAATCCGAAAATTCACAAATTAACTACGGGACCTGAAATTTGGGAAGATACTGACGGGAAAGTTGATATTTTTGTTGCGGGAGTAGGAACAGGCGGAACGATTTCAGGAGTCGGCGAATATTTAAAATCCAAGAACCCTGATATTAAAATCGTTGCGGTTGAGCCTAAAGATTCACCCGTTTTATCAAAGGGAGTTTCTGGCGGTCATAAAATTCAGGGAATAGGTGCAGGATTTATTCCCGACACTTTAAACACCAAAATTTATGATGAAATTATAACGGTAAGAAATGAAGATGCTTTTGAAACAGGAAGGACTCTGGCTCAAAAAGAGGGGCTTCTTGTGGGTATTTCGTCGGGTGCTGCAGCATTTGCGGCATTAGAACTTGCAAAAAGAGAAGAAAATAAAAATAAATTAATAGTTGCACTCTTACCTGACACAGGAGAAAGATATCTTTCAACCGAGATGTTCAAAAATTAAGGAAGTTAATAATGAAGAAAATAGCCAGTTTTACGGTAAATCATGACAAACTAGAAAAAGGCATGTATATTTCAAGAATAGATGGCGATATAGTTACTTATGATATAAGAATGAAAAAACCGAACAAAGGAGATTATCTTGAAAACGCTGCCATGCACACTTTTGAGCATTTGTTTGCGACTTATGCAAGAAATACGAAGTATGCGGACAGCATAATATATGTAGGTCCGATGGGCTGCAGAACGGGATTTTATTTTCTTGTAAGAGATAAAATAAGTCATAAAGAAGCATTAGAGATAATACAAGAATCTTTTGATTTTATAAAACAATTTGAAGGCGAAATACCGGGGGCTGCGAGACAAGAGTGCGGAAATTATCTTGAACACAATCTGGCGGGAGCTAAAAAAATTGCAGGTGATATGGCTGAAGTTTTAAAAAACTGGAGTGAGGAGAAAATGGTTTATGAACAATAAAAAGACAATAGCTATAATCGGTGCAATGGACTGCGAAGTTAATAAACTAAAAGAACTCCTTATTAATAAAGAAGAATATGAGCTTGGATTTGTAAAAATATTCAAAGGCGAGATACATAATCACAAAATTATATTGGCAAAAAGCGGAGTGGGAAAAGTAAGTGCTGCTCTTTGTACACAGCATATTATCGACAACTACCACCCTGATGCCGTAATTAATACAGGAGTTGCAGGGGGTCTGGCTGATAATTTATCCGTAGGGGATATTGTTATAGGCGAAAATCTGGTTCAATACGATTTTGACACATCCGCTTTAGGTTATGCAAAAGGCTATATGTGTACGGGCATAACCCCCGACAAGCCCACGGTATTCAATTCAAATCCGGAACTTATTGAAGCATTTGAGAAAGCTTTTGTAAATTCAAAAACAAACTTTCATATACATAAAGGTACAATAGCAACAGGCGACACATTTGTGTGCGACCTTAAAAGAAAACATGAAATAAAAGACTTGTTTAATGCGGCTGCCGTTGAAATGGAAGGTGCGGCAATAGCTCAGTGCGCAACAGCAAACAATATTCCGTTTCTTATAATTCGAGCCATCTCAGATTTGGCTGATAACAGTGCAAATGAATCACTTGATAAATTTGAAACAATAATGGCGGAACTATCCTCTAAAACTATTGAAATATTATTAAGTCAGTATTATTAATAAGTTTTTTATTCAACTCCAAAACTGTCCTTTTATCTTCGTCAGGTGTTTTGCCGGTTGTTGTAAGATAATTACCTGTCAATATTCCTTCAACGCATTTTTTTAGAGCAAGTTTTTGATTTTCATCAGACAGCCTCATCCTGCCGCCGCAGAATCTTAATACGGATTTAGGATTTGCTATTTTAAATACGGCAAGTGTTCTTAGAATATTTTCTTCATCAATTTTGCCATAATAATTTTCAAAAGGCGTTTTTTTAATCGGCATTAAAATATTTATCGGAATGGAATCAGGTTCAATTTCTTTAAGTTCAAGCGCCATTTCAATTCTTTGTTCAACGCTCTCTCCCATGCCGAGGATTACGCCGCAGCATAGTTCCATGCCGTATTTTTTAACGAGTTTACAAGTATTTAACCTGTCTTCCCAGCTGTGGGTGGTGCAAATTTTGTCATAATAAGATTTTGACGTATTTATATTATGATGAAATCTTTTAAGTCCATGGGCTTTTAATTGTTTTACCTGTTCTTCATTCAGTATACCAATTGAAGCGCAGCTTCTAATTCCCTCTATTTTATTTATTTCATCAATAAATTCAAGGATTTTATCAAAATTTTCTTCATCGGGAGACTTCCCCGATGTTACAACAGCAAAACGAATTACACCGTTTTTTTGTGCTTCTTTAGCCGCCTTTATAACTTCTTCTTTATCTATTAAAGGATAGTCAATAATATCCGTTCTATAATGAGATGACTGAGCGCAGTATTTACAGTTTTGAGAACATTTACCGTTCCTTGCATTAACTAGAGAGCAGAATTCTATATTATCAGTCATATATTTTTCTGACATATCAAGCAATGTATTCAAATCCGAATTATAAAGTTCTAAAAGTTCCGATTTATTCATAAAACCTCCTCTATAATTCCGCCTCCTAAAACAGTATCATTATCATAGAACACGCAAGACTGACCTTTTGCAATGGGGCTTTGAATTTCAGTAAAATCAACCTTTACTTTTTTATCTTCTAAAGGTTTAATAACAGCCTCTTTAGGTTCTTGGCTCGAGCGGATTTTAACCGTACAATTCAATGGTTCTTTTAATTCTTCTATTCCGCTAAAAGTAACGTTACAAGCTATTAATGACTGATTAACAGCTTCTTCTTTAAAGCCTACTACCACTTCATTTGTATCTTTTCTGAGTTCAATGACATACAAAGGAGCTTTTGCCGCAACTCCAATGCCTTTTCTCTGCCCGATTGTATAATTCCAAAAACCCTGATGAGTGCCAAGTATATTACCTTTTAAGTCAACAATATTACCTTTTTTAGGAGTTTGATTAAGGATATCATTATAGTCACCGTTATAAAAATCTTGGCTGTCAGGTTTATCGGCTACCTCAAGTCCGTATTTTCTTGCTATATCTCTTATTTCATCTTTAGTATAATTGCCTAAAGGCAATATTATATGAGAAAGCTGTTCTTGTGAAAGCCCGTAAAGGAAATAGGACTGGTCTTTTTTAGGATTTATACCCCGTTTTAAAAGATATCTTCCGTTATCAAAAACTATTCTGGCATAATGTCCGGTTGCAAATTTGTCAAAACTAATTCCCGATTGCCTTGCAAGTTCAGGAAACACTCCGAATTTTATCAGTCTGTTACATCTCACACAGGGATTTGGTGTATTCCCTTTTAAATACTCATCTTTAAAATAGTTTATTACAATATTTTCATAATCATTTGAAACATCAATTTCATGAAATTCAATACCGAGTTTATCTGCAACAGCCCTGGCGCTTGACACGTCATTTTCTTCATCGGGACATAGACAAGCACCATGAGAGAAGGTTTTTTGTCCTTTTTCTTCAAGTTTTTTATTCAGATTTTTAAAGAAAGTACTGTTTCCCCAGGTTTTCATTGTAGCACCAATCACATCATAGCCCTCTTTTTTAAGTATAAGAGCAGCAACTGATGAATCAACACCGCCTGACATTCCGACTAGTACTCTCATTTAACCATCTTTCCTACTAAAACAAAATAATTATACACTCTTTTATATTTTTAATCTATAACTTTTAATTTTTTAACCATTAATTTAGTTATTTCATTCCAAGCAAGCTCAGATGGATGACCATTATTTGGAATTCTATACTCAGATACATAAGGAATTTCTTTATTTAAATCTACAACAATTATCCCTTCTTTTTCAAATTCATTCCATCTTTGTGAATGTGAAAACAATTCTGTCTCTTTTTCATCGTTATAAACAATAATAATCATTTTAATATCGGGATTTATTTCTTTTAACTCTTTTTGAATAGTTAGAAAATGTAATTTGATAAAATCAAACATATAATTCTGAACAAATTTATTATTCATTGGTGTCAAAATCTTGGCAAACCATATTTTTTTAACATATTTAACAATATAACTACCTTCAATATCGGGAAACTTAGCCCAATAATGAACCAGCGTTTGTTCTTTTTTCCTCTTTCCCTTCGCATCTTTGTTAATAACATTTTTAACAATCATACGAGGCCAAACATATTCAGGTTTAAAACCACCGGAATTGACATGAACACGCCAAACATGTTCACCAATAACAACATATATTGCATATTTACTGTTTTTTATAACATTATCCAATTCATGTGAACGAATTCTTAAAATAGCAAATTGCGGAGATTGTCCGGGTGAAGCATAATTATAAACAGGTCTTTTCAATAATTCAGATAATTTATATGCAAGTGTTTGTTTCTCTTCTAACAAAAATCCGTAGGCGTATGAACACCCAAAAATCATTATTGACTCATTATTATATTTGAGCCCAACAGGTTTTCTTATACTATATATTTCTTTTATTTTATCATAATCCATATTATAACGTTTTAAACTGTATGAAATTTCGTTTGAATTTTGTAGATTATATTCTATAGAATTATAAAAATATTTGTATATAACCCAATTTAATAAAAAACATAATGAAACTAATATTATAACATTAATGAAAATTAATAATAACTTTTTATACACCCTCAATTTACCATTTCTTATATTTAATATAATATCTTAAAAAAATATAATTTTCTTTACAACAAATAAGGTATTTTTATTAAAGATTTAGTTGATACAAAAATATTAAATCTAATAATTGAAACCCTCCCAAAAGGAGGATTAGAATAATGCCGATGGCCGGACTCGAACCGGCACGCAGGGTGAGCTGCGTCAGATTTTGAGTCTGATGCGTCTACCAATTTCGCCACATCGGCTTTTTAATCATACTGCTTATATTAGCTTAAATATAATTTTTTTTCAATTATTTTTATAATATCACTTGGAGTTTGTGCAAAAATATTTGCGCCTGAATTTATTAAAAACTCTTTATCCCTAAATCCCCATAGAACACTTATACAAGGTATACCGGCATTTTGTGCCGTTATAACGTCAACATCAGAATCACCTACGTAAATTGCCTCCGAGGCTTTTGAGTTTGTTTGTTCCAGCACTTTTAAAATCCCGTTTGGATTTGGTTTTCTCTCAATTTCACTGCTTTCTCCTATAGCAGAAGATATATATTCAGGGAAATAGTCATTGCATAATTTTTTAACTGCGGCATCATATTTATTTGAAACAACACCTAACTTATAATTCTTTTGTTTTAACTCATCAAGCATAGGAATTATACCGTTATAAGGGGTTGTAAGTTCATTTATATGTTCTTGATAGTAGTATATAAATAAATCTGTCATTTTATTTATCTTATCAAAAGGAACAGGCTCAGGTACGGCTCTTTCAATAGCTTTTTTTATTCCGTTACCGACAAAGCTTTTTATTTCCTCTAACGTTCTTTGAGGATATCCGTAGCTGACAAGTACAACATTAATAGCCGCTTGGAGGTCTGCTAATGTATTAAGTAAAGTACCGTCTAAATCAAATATTACCGTTTTGATTGCCATAATTAATTACAAATTAGCGGGCGAAGGGACTCGAACCCTCGACGTCAACCTTGGGAAGGTTGCATTCTACCACTGAATTACGCCCGCAGTTCTTCTTTTCTAATTATATTAAAAAAAAAATTTTTTGTAACATTTTTACTAAAAAATGATTTTTAGTTTAATGATGTACTAAAATTGTATTATGAGCAGAATTAAACAATTATCGGTAAACTTAATAAATCAGATTGCAGCCGGAGAAGTAATAGAAAGACCATATAGTGTGGTCAAGGAGCTTGTGGAAAATTCTATTGATGCAGGTGCCGATAAAATAGAAATAAGTGTTTCTAACGGGACAAGAAACATCCGTGTAGCCGATAACGGTTCAGGTATTCACCCTGATGATATAGAACTTGCTTTTAAAAAGCATGCCACAAGTAAATTAACAAATGAAGAAAGTCTTTTTAATATTGAGACTTTAGGTTTTAGAGGTGAAGCTCTTGCAAGTATAATTTCAATAGCAAAAGTAACCTGCACAACCAGAACGGCTGATTTTGACTTTGGAACAAAAGTCGAATCTCAAAATTCAATAGTTAAAACATCAAAAACAGGCTGTTCAAAAGGTACAATTATGGATGTTAATGATATTTTCTTTAACCAGCCTGCACGTTTAAAGTTTTTAAAAAGTGAAAAAACCGAATTTGCTTATATTCAAGAGCTTATTCAATCTTTAGCTCTTGCCAATCCCAATATCGCTTTTACTTTAAAAAATAATAATTCGGAAATTATCAAAACGACATCTGATGAAGGACTTTTAACCCGTATTACACAAATTTTTGACAGCAATATTATTAATGAGTTAAGACAGGTTGATAAAACCGATATCCTTTCAGGTATTAAAATTTCAGGATATATTTCTCTTCCCGGATATACCAGATCAAGCAAAAAAACAATTTATACTTTTGTAAACTCAAGAACGGTAAAATGTCCTATACTTATGAAAGCTGTAGATACTGCATACAAGAATATGCTTCCTACGGGAAGATTTCCGTTTGTTGTTATAAATATTGATATTTCCCCATCAGAAATAGATGTAAACGCACATCCTACAAAAAGAGAAATAAGATATAAAAATCCCAATCAAATTTTTAATTTCGTACAAAGCGCCATAACTGCCGCATTAGATAATAACAAATTACAAAAAGAAATACCCGTTCAAAATGAAAATATTATTTCTTTTAATTCCAATAAGAATGCAAATTTTATTCAAGAAAATTCTGATGATGAATATATCAGTGCTTTTGAGGTCAAAAAAATCATAGATAAACCTGAAGTAAAAATTGACAAAATAAATCAAACAAAAATTGATATTAAATTTGACACAGCTCCGGTTGTGAAACAGATTAATGTTATAGGACAGTTAAAAAATACATATATTCTTGTTGAGAATGAAGACAATCTTGAAATAATAGATCAGCATATAGCACAAGAGCGATATATTTATGAACAATTAAAATCTCAAAAAGAGATTGCCTCTCAACTTCTCATTGTATCAGATGTACTTGATGTTTCGCCAGAAGAATCGGATTTATTGGAAAATGCAAAATTACAGTTGTCAAAATTCGGATATAAAATAGAGAAGATATCTGATACACAAATAATATTCAAAAAAATTCCGCAAATACTGTCGCAAGCGAAGCTTCAAGACATTTTAAGCGAGATTTTAAAAAATTTAAAAGACTCTGCCAATGCTGATTTAGACACTATAGAGGAAAAAATTCTTATAACCACATCATGTAAAGCCTCTGTTAAAGCCGGAGATAAATTAACCTTATGGCAAATGGAAGAAATTGTTAAAAATTTAAGGTCAACTAAAAATCCATATACCTGTCCTCACGGCAGACCCATATCACATTATATTCCCATAAAAGATGTTGCAGCTTTCTTTAACAGAAATATTTAGTTTATGATAAAATTAGTATAATCAAAGGATAACGCTTTAATGATAAGTTTTTTAGGATTATGCGTACAAAATTTAATACAGGCAATTAAATATATAATAGGCGGAAATATAAAGGGTGATTCAGTGATGAACAGAGCCGCCATGATAAGTTATGATTCACTTCCTATTGCATTAAGCATAGTTTTTATAGCGGCGGTTGTAATAGCACTGCAGGTATCAAAACAATTTTTAATGTCGGGTGCCGAAAGTTACGTAGGAGGTTTTTTAGCCGTTGCATTAATAAGGGAGCTTGCGCCCGGATTTGCCGCACTTGCAATCAGCGCAAGAGCAGGAACTGCAATCAGTGCTGAAATAGCTAATATGCAAGTTACATCTCAAGTTGACGCAATAAAAACATTAAAAGTTGACCCTGTCGGATATTATTTTGCACCTGCAATTATTTCAGGAGCAATTACTGTTCCCATGGTAGTAATTCTTGCAGAATTATTTGGTATTTTAGGCGGTTTAATTATTTCATATTTCACAATAGGTTTACATCCCAATCGCTATATGACTTCCGTTTGGGATTGGATAAATATGCGGGATATTTATATAAGCATACTGAAAGGTTTTATATTCGGGATTCTGATACCTCTTGTTTGTGCGACGCAAGGATACAAAACGAAAGGCGGAGCTAAAGGTGTAGGTATATCAACAACAAAAGCAGCCATTAAGGCTACTGTTTTCCTCTTAACGGCTGACTTAATTATTACTATGCTTTTTTATGTTAATTTCAATTAATTATATTTGTAATCCGCATAACCTTCTTAATTCTTCAGGTCTTTGAGATTTTGATAATGCATCTTCAGCACTAATCAGTTTTTGTTTATAAAGTTCACTTAAAGCCATTTCAAGAGTCTGCATACCAATACCCAGACCAGTTTGAATAGCCGAATATATTTGAGCGGATTTACCTTCTCTAATCATATTAGCAACAGCATTATTTTTAATAAGAATTTCCTGAGCCATAATTCTTCCTTTTTTTTCGCCGTTACCTTGCATCTTTGGCAGCAGTGTTTGAGAGAATACGGCTTCCAAAGTACCTCCCAATTGAACTCTTATTTGCTGCTGCTGACCTTCCGGAAATACGTCTATAATACGATCAATCGTCTGGCTGGCAGATGAGGTATGGAGTGTTCCGAATACCAAGTGACCTGTTTCGGCAGCCGTCAAAGCCAGACCTATTGTTTCAATATCACGCATTTCACCGACAAGTATAATATCAGGGTCTTCTCTTAATGCGGACTTTAGTGCATTTGCAAATGATCTTGTATCTTGTCCGAGTTCTCTTTGATGTATTACACTTTTTTTGGATTTATGTACATATTCGATAGGGTCTTCAATTGTTAATATATGTTCACTTCTTGTTTCATTAATATAATCTATCATTGAAGCAAGTGTTGTAGATTTACCGCTTCCGGTAGGCCCTGTAACAAGTATAAGTCCTCTTGGTCTTTGAGTTATACTTCTTACAACTTCCGACAATCCTAATGATTCAAAAGAGGGGATATTACTGTTAATTGTTCTGAAGGCAGCTGCATAGGTGCCTCTGTTTTTATATATATTTACCCTGAAACGTCCGATTTTATTCACGCCGTAAGATAAATCAAGTTCCCAATGCTGTTCCAAATTTCTTCTTTGTTCATTATTCAACATCGGGAGCAGCAAATCTTCAATTGAGTCCTGCGTAAATACATCATACTGTGTTTTGATTAACTTCCCGTCAACTCTTATTACAGGCGGTAATCCAACAGAAAGGTGCAAATCGCTTGCTCTATTTTCAACTACTTCTTTTAATAAATCATCTATTACCATTTTTACCTCTATAAAAAATTATTCTACTTTATTTATACAAGTTTTTTTATCTTTATATATCCTCCATATAAGGTAAATTGGCACACCGGTAAATATCAATATTATTGTTTTCAATGAATTAGCATATTTATGAACCGATAATGAGTATATTATATAAATTCCGATAATAATAAACAAAGCTGCATAAAAAGAGTTTACTTTATGGATAATTTCATTTTTCTTTTTTAGTCGGTAAACAAAAATACCTATGGCGGTTAAAACATAAAAAATTAAAGCGGCATAAATAACATAATCCAATAGTTCTATATAATTACCGCAGAAAATAATAAAAGCTCCTGCCCAAATACATTGAAGCCAGAGAGAATTAACGGGGACTCTTGTTTTTCTGTTAATAACGGCAAGACTTCTAAACAAAAGTCTGTCTTTTGCCATTTGATAGTATACTCTTGCTCCGGTCATTATAAGCCCGTTAGCACTGCCGACAGCAGAAATCATTATAATAACGGCTATGATTATTTTGCCTAAATTCCCCGCAATTTTTTGCATAACGCTGACCGCTACAATATCTTCAGGTGCATTTTGTATATCCGTGACGGGAAGTGAGAAAACGTATAAAACATTTATCATTAAATAAAGAGCCATTACGATAATAACGCCCCACAAAAGTGCCTGAGGTATATTTTTTTCAGGCTCTTTTACTTCTCCAGAAATAAAAGTAATATTATTCCAGGTTACCATTGCAAATATGGCGCCTACTGTTGCCGTCGCAATAATTTCTATTTTGTCAAAAGCAAAATCGCTTAAATGAATCGTATTAATTAAATTAACTGATATGGTATCAAAATTACAGCCTAAAAATATTCCGAATACTATAATTCCTATTATAGATAATACTTTTGTCAGAGTAAAAATATTTTGAGTTATTACTCCGTATTTTATACCTTTTGAATTTATAAAAGTCAAAACCGTGCATACAACAAGTGCTATTAATTGCTGTGAAGATAATTTAAAGAAAGACAAATCAATAATATAATTTGATGAACTTATATAGGGAAAGAGTATTCCCAAAAATTTACCGACGGCAATACAAACTGCAGCAATAGTAGCCGTTTGTATAACGGTTAAAAGCGACCATCCGTATAAGAAAGCGGTTAAGTCATTAAACATTTTTTTTAAAAACATATACTGTCCGCCGTTTTCTTTTATATTTAAGACAGGTTCAGCATAAGCGATTGCGCCGAAAAGGGAGAAAATACCCGCTATTACCCATACTAAAAGTAATAGCCAAGCCGATTGCACCTGTCTTAATATATCAGCAGATACAATAAATATTCCGCATCCTACCATTGAACCTACTACAACGGATATTGAATCTTTTAAATTTAAAGTTCTTTTTAAATCATTGCTCATTTTTATACCAAGCTTTATTCATTTTAAATATTAAATTATGTCTTTGGCAATAATCAATTAAATCTTTTTTAATATCTTTAAGAAGTACAAAAATAGCGATTAAGTTAGGTGCTGCCATAACAAGATAAGTTGCATCGGTAAAATCTATAACACTTTTAATATTCATCGAAGAACCTATTATAATAAACAGGCAGAATACAATCTGATAGAATAAAATACGTTTTTTCCCTTCACCTACGAGAAAAGTCCAAGCTTTTTGACCGTAATAAGCCCAAGATAAGATTGTTGAGAGTGCAAAAAGTATTATAACAACTGCAAGGATATAAGGGAAAAATGAAAATGCACTTGCAAAAGCAGAGGAGGTCAATTCAACTCCGGTTATGCCATCCGTATAATTCAAATATTCACCCGTTAAAATAATAACAAATGCAGTCATTGAGCAAACAACAACGGTATCCAAAAATGGTTCTATCATAGAAACGAAGCCCTGAGAGACAGGTTCACTAGTTTTAACGGCAGCATAAGCAATAGGAGATGAGCCTATACCTGCCTCGTTGGATTGTATTGACCGTCTTAAGCCGATAATAATACAACCTATTGCACCGCCTGCAACTGCATTTGGAAAGAATGCTTCACGGAATATAGTATATATTGCATGCGGAATATGAGTTATATTCATAATAATTATTATCAAGCTTGCGCCCATATATATCAAGCACATAACGGGAACAACTTTTGATGTAACATTAGCTATACTTTTAATACCGCCTACAATAACTAACGCAACAATAACGGCAACAATAAGACCGAACATCCAGCTATGTATACCGAAAAATCCGGATTCACCTCCGGATATATTAATAAACTGCTGAGCGGCTTGATTTGTTTGGAGCATACAGCCTCCGCCGACCGTTGCAGGTATCATTGCTATCGCAAATATATAAGCAAGCGTCTTACCCAAATTAGGCCAGCCTTTTTGAGCGAATCCTCTTTGTATATAAAACATAGGACCGCCTGACACAGAGCCGTCCGCATTGAATGTTCTGTATTTTAAAGAAAGAGTGACTTCACAGAATTTAAGCGCCATACCGAATATTGCACCAAGGCACATCCAAAACATTGCCCCGGGACCGCCTATTGATATAGCTATAGCAACTCCTGCGATATTACCGAGTCCTATTGTTCCTGATAATGCCGTTGCCAAAGCACCGAAAGAGGATACTTCTCCTTTATGACCTTCCGTATCTTTTTTATGGAATATTTGATACAAAGAATGTTTAAACCCCCATATTCCTATACATCTTAAATAGAATGTGCAGAATATACTCGTTCCTATCATCAAAAATATCAATACAGGAACCTGAGCACCAAATATTTCAACGGGAGCAAATATAAATTCAGAAAATTTATCAGAGAAAGGAGCAAAATATTTTTCTATTTTCTCATCAATTCCCATTGCTAATACTTTTTGAGAACAAAAGATTATGTTCAACAAACTTAAAAACATAATACGAAACGGCATTCCTTTTCTCCTTCTCAATCTTTTATCCAATTAAAATTCGGCCCGTCCCTTCAAGGATAATAAAAATAAGACTTAAGTACAATAAAATAAAATATCAGTCTTACAAAGTGTTACAAAACAAACTTCCCATGAATTTTAATATATTATATTTTTATGGAATTAAAAAAAAACAAATATAATATATTTCTAATAATAGTATGGTTTATTATTGTCTTTATTGTAATGATAAATCATGAAATATGGAGAGATGAAAGTCAAGTCTGGTGCTTAGTCAGAGACTTAAATATATTTGAAGTTTTTAATAAAGCAAGACTTGAGGGACATCCGATACTATGGTATTTATTGGTTTTTCCTTTTGCCAAAACAGGATTGCCATTGGTTTCAATGCAGATTATAAGTTTCTTATGCGTTTTTTTATCTGTGTTATATGTTTGTTTCAAGTCTGATTTTAATAATTATATTAAAACCGTTTGTATTTTCAGTTCGGGAATGCTTTACTACATGCCCGTTGTAGCAAGGAACTATGCCTTAATTCCTTTATTTTTGTTTCCGCTTGCTGATTTTTATTTAAAACGTAAATCTCATCCTTATTTATTTTCTTTATTTTTGATTTTGTTATCTCAAACTCATGTTTTAATGCTCGGATTATGTTTTATCGTGTTTTTTATTTATACATTTGAGATTATATTTGAATTTTTAAAAACAAAAGACATCAAACTGTTCACCCCTGTTATAATTCAGGCATTAAATTTTTTATTATTATTTTTAACCTTTTATAATATGCAGAATATGAATCATGCCGTAGTTTTTTATTCCGATAACACAAGACCTATAATTGATTCAATAACTATCTTTGCCCAAATGTTTTTTCTTTATCCGTTTTCATACTTTGTTAATTTTAATGCAGTTATTTTTTATGTTTTATCAGCTGTTTTAGGTTATTTATTTTACAAAAACGATAAAAAAATATTCCTGATTTTTCTAGTTTCATTTTCTTATATTTTCTTTATTTATTACAAAATATGGTTTAACGGAATAGTAAATCAAAAAGCCTTTACATTGATTTTGTGTATAATATTTTGCTATTGGATAAGCAGAAACAAAACAAAAGGACTTAATATAGCTATAGGAATTTTGCTGACAATATGCGCTATACCTTCCATATTTCTTGCAAATCTCGAAATAACACATCAATTTACGGGAGCTAAACAGATTGCCGATTATATAAAAGAGAATCTTAATGATGAAAAATATTTTTATGCGGTAGGTTATCCTTTTACTTTTACAAGCATTAGTGCTTATCTTCCGAATAAAAAATTCTTTTCATATATGAATAATTATTTTATTACTTACTATGATTTTGATACAAATACAAAAACAAAAAAGGAAGCTGCCCCTGAAATTAAATATATAATTGCACAGGAGGATTTTCCGTTAAACGATAATTTTGAAGTGATTTATGAAACAGATAATGAAATATTGAGTTATGGAAAATACAATGAAATATTTAAAATTTACAAAAAAAGAAAAAAGCTATGATTTTATCATAGCTGTAGATTAGGGATATGTGTATCATCGTTTTTCCAAGGAATATAGGTTAATATTAGCAATACAAATCTCTTTTTAAATCATACATAATTATGAATAAATTTTTGGCGTTTTTTAAATTTTTCGTATAAAAGAAGTATGTACGAAATAAAAATTTTTTTAATTATGTTTTAACCTAATCATTATCCAGATGTTCAAGAGCATATTCTATACATTGAACTATAAGCTCGTTTCGGCTGATATCGGTTTTAAGAGAAATGTTATCTACCGATTTTAGCATATCGACATCGAGTCTTATGCTGATTACCGTTTTTTCTTGTTTTACAGGCTTAAAATTATTCATACATATATTGTATTAAACTTTGAATAGTTTACATATATTTAATAAAAGAATATAAATAGTATTTAAAAAAAGAATACATTATGCTATTGTTATATTGTGTTGAGATTTAAAAGGATAGCTTGATGAATAACATTTACAAACTAAACAAAAGCGAATGTACAGGATGCGGCACTTGTTCTTTGGTTTGCCCCAGTAACGCAATAACAATGATTGAAACAAAGGAAGGTTTTCATTATCCTTCAATAGATGAAAGTAAATGTACAAACTGCGGAATTTGCGCTTTAAAATGCCATTCATTGAACCCGAATTTTAAAACCGACCACAAAAAAGAATTTTACGAAGTAACCGCACCCGATGAAATCAGAATGAAAAGTTCATCGGGCGGAATGTTTACAATAATTGCAAACTATTTTTTAGAAAATGGCGGATATGTTGTTGGCGCAAGCTTTTCAGATGACTGGCTTCGAGTTGAACATATTATAATAAACGATAAAAAAGATTTAGATAAATTAAGATATTCAAAATATATTGAAAGCAGCTTGGGCAGCGTTTTTGTTGATATTAAAAAATTATTGGATGAAAATAAAAAAGTGCTTTTTTCAGGCACCCCATGCCAAGTATCAGCTTTAAATAATTATTTAGGAAAAGACTATGACAATTTATTAACCATAGATTTATTATGTAACAGTATAGTCCCTCAAAAAGTTTGGCAGAAATATCTGAAAGAAAAAGTAGAAAATTTAGATGATATTGAATACATTAGCTTTAGAGATAAAAATATATTTAAATGGGACGTAGGTTTATACATTAAAATCAAAGACAATAAATACATAAAACACAGCACGCAAGATACATATATGAAAATATTTTTAAACCACGCCGGATTAAAAGATTGCTGTCTACATTGTAAATATAGAAAATATGATAGGGTTGCTGATATTACAATAGGTGATTACTGGTCTAAAAAAGCAAAAACCAAAGATAATAAAGGAATATCGATAGTAAAAATAAGCAGTAAAAAAGCAGAAAAAATATTTAATGAAATAAAACCCAACTGCAATTATAAAGAAGCAAATGTAACCCATGACGGTTTTGGACCTTGGATAACTCCTGTTTGGACAAACAGAAAATATTTCTTTGAAAATCTTGATAAAGAGCCGATTGAAGAATTATATAAAAATTGCTCCGACACAAAATATAACGTCGGTATTGTTAATATGATGATTACAAATAACGCAGGAGGCGTTTTAACATATTATGCTTTATATAAATTAATAGAAAAATTAGGGTATAACCCGATAATAATTTTTAGTAAGCTTGTTACAAATAATCTTTTTGATAATTCATTAGGCTGTAAAGTTGCCTTAAGATACTGTAATGTCGGGAACAGCAGTATTTCTGATGCGGAATTTTATAAATATAATAAATACTGTGACACCTTTATAGTAGGAGCAGATGTCGTATTTCAAATGTCACACCCGTATATATATTATCATCTGATGAATTTTGTACTCAATTGTAAGAAAAAAATAGCCTTTTCATCTTCTTTTGTTTCTTATTTTCAGGATTATATAAAAAATATTGATATAAGAAAAAAATCTATAATGAAATATTATTTTAAAAAATTTGATAAGATATCAGTAAGGGAAGATGACGGAATTAAAATATTAAAAGAAGTATATAATATCCAAGCGGAACATATATTAGACCCGATTTTTATGCTGGATAATTATGATGAATTATTAAATAACAGCAATGTCAAAAAAGAAGGTGATTATATAGCTGTTTATTATTCCGTTTTCGACGATAAGATTAAAGAAATAACAAATTACCTATCTAAAAAATTAAATATGAAAGTGGAAATGATTCCCGCTTTAAACGGGTATTTTAATAATAACCCTCAATACACAATCGAAGATTGGCTATACAAAGTAAAAAATTGCAAATATTTTATAACAAACACTTTCCACGGTTTTTGTTTTGGACTGTATTTTAATAAAAATATAATAGTCAGTACTTGCCAAGGTCCCGCAAGACTGCTATCTTTAATGCGAATGTTTAATCTTGAAGACAGAGTCGTTGAAAATATTGAAGAAATCGACGACAGAAATCTTTTAGAAGAAATGGATTATACGGAAATTAATAAAAAACTGAAAATCGAAAAAGAACGTGCAATTAATTGGCTCAAAGAAGCACTTGAAGCACCAAAAATAGAGAAGGAAGACACATATAAAGATGATTTAATCAATGTTTTAATAAAAGATACAATGAATATGGAAAATTCTATTTCAAATCTTAATAACTCCATTAACGCAATGAAAAAAAGCATTGATGATTTAAATACAAGAATGAACACAAAAAAGAAAAAAATAAAATTCTTAGAACACATCTTTTCCGTTTCAAACGAAAATGACCATAAAGTTATATACGCACTTGGCGCAAAAATGAGCTTTAAAAAGGATAAATACACACTGAATAATTTTATAAAAAATGTCCGAGCAAAATATTCAACAATAAAATAATTCCGTTTGCCAAATAATATATTATTTAAAAAATAATAACTTTGTGCTATATTGTCCGAGTAAATTTTCACAAGTTATAAGAAGGTATGAGTGAGAATTTACAAGTGGCATATTCAAAAGGTTACCGAGCAAGCGAAGAATGAGCCGGCGGAAGGTTGCAACACCGAATTAAATACAGAACCATAGGGATAGAGGAAAAAATGAGCAATAAAGGAATTCTGGCACAAGCGCAAATGTTATCCGATCAGGAACAATATGAACGGGCATACGAATTATTGGAAAAATCTTATGATAACTTAAAAGATGATGCGGAATATCTTGAAAAAATAGCACTTCTGGCTAAAACATTAGAAAAAAATGACGATGCCGCAAAGTATTGGGAAGAACTCGCCATAGTTAACCCTAATTCTCTCGTTGCATATTCGGAATTATTAGACTTTTACCAGAATACCAATAAATATAAATATTACATAACAAGAGCAAAGTATAAAATCCTCAACGAAAAAGTTTCACAATCAATTGATGATTATAAAAAAGCCATTGACTCAACTACGGATGAAAATGAGATTATAAACGCAAGATTTTTAAGAGCAAAATCCTATGAATTTATAGGTAAAACTCAGAGTGCTATTGATGATTACTACAGGATTCTTGAATATAAAGACGATATGGCTATATATTACAAGCTTGCCGATATGTATAACGAAACGGATGACAGATTTTCCGCAATAAATATTCTGGAAAAAGGAACAAAAGCATTCCCTGATTCGTTAGAACTCAGTGAATATCTTGCAAGACTATATATGAAAGAAGGTCAGTACGATAAAGCGCTTGAATATGCTAAAAATGAATATACAAAAATAAAAACCTATCTTATGAAAGGCGAAAATGAAACTGCACTTAATCTTTTAAATAACTTGGAAGATAAAACAACCGTTGATTATTACGCTTTAATGGCAGAATATTACTTTAACAAAAAAGATTGGGAAAAATGCCGTGAATTTATAAATAAATTCAGAGAAAAAGCACCCGATAATCCTTTAGTATACCAAATGCTTGCACTTGTTGAAGATGAGAATAGAAATACTTTCGGTTACCATTACTATATGGGAAGATGTTATTCATATAAACAGGATTATGAACTTGCTTTAAACGAATACTTAAATGCCCACAGAATCGACCCCAACAAATCAGAAGCCATAAAAGAAATAATTAAAATAAATGAAGCAACCGGTGATTCTGCAAGCCTTATGGAATTTTATGAAAAACTCTACCGTCAAGAGCCCGATAATCCTATGGCACTTAAAGGTTTAGGGGATATCTATGCCAATATGTATGAATTTAAAAATGCCTTGGAATATTATAACAAACTTATTAAAATTGATTCAAACGACTATGACGTATATAAGCAAATGGGATTTTGCTTTGAAAAGCTAAAAGATAATGCTTCCGCTAAAGAATATTACGAAAAATATCTTGCAAAAGCACCTTTATCACCTGACAGCGAAAAATTAAAAGAGAAAGTATCAAAAATGTCTATAGTTTCTTCCGCGCCTATTCAGAATGAAGAAGGATTACTTGATAAAATCATGAAAATTTTCGGCAAATAAATTTAAAATTATTAAAAAAAACGGAAGAACATTATTGTTCTTCCGTTTCCTCTTTAGTCTCTTTTAATTGTTCTTTTAACTGTTTTTTAACTTGTTTTTTATAATCTCTTTCAGCTTTTTTCTCGGCTCTTATATTTCGTTCAACAACTTGAGCCATACCGTTTTTAAAAGGTGTAGCCAAAACATATTTTGGTTTAATTACAAATTGACCTCGTTTATTAATATAACCATATTTTCCGTTCTTTTTAACGGCAGCTAAACCTTCAGAAAATCTTTGTAAATCCGTAAGCCAAAAATCACCTTTTACAAGTACATTACCTTTTAAATCAATATACCCTTCCTGTTGAATATCATAGTAAACAGCTGCCATACCTTCATGAAAATCACTTGTACAGAAATAATTAGTTGATACATATCCTTCATCGTGGCATAAAACCCCGTAATATCTCGGTGTAATAAACCAATTACCCAAATCGTCAATATACCCCCATTTGTTATCAAGCTTAACGGCAGCTAAACCGTTATGAAAATTAAGCGCATCTTCATATTTTGGAGATATTACCCAGCTTCCTGTTTTATCAATATAGCCCCAAGCTCCGTATCTGGAAGCTAAAGCCAAATCGGGATTGAAAATAAGTTTATTTTTAAATGAAGGCTCGATAATCAGATTCCCGTTATTATCAATAGCACCCCATTTACCGTCTTTTTTAACCGACAAAACACCATTTGTAAATTTATCGGCTATCTCTTCAAATTGAGGTTCTATAATCCAATCATCATCGATATTTTTTACGCCGTATAGTCCGTTATTTGCTTTAACAACACTGACATAAACAGCTTCCTGTTTTTCTTCTTCAACTACAGGAGTCTTGACTTTATGCCCCGTTTTATCTATAAAATATTTTTTTCCGTAATATACTTCCTGAGGTAAAGTACCGGCTAAAACCTGAACATTTATCATCACCGCAAACAAAAATACAAATAAAGCTGCTATTCTTTTCATATATCCACCTTCTTTTTAGTTATTAATCTAATGTTACTATTTTTTTAACAAAAGCACAATTATTTATAAGATACTTTAAGTTTTTTTTTTAGAATGGATAATAATAAATAAGAGGATATAAAAAGG
>CANQOQ010000019.1 GCA_947625495.1 Candidatus Gastranaerophilales bacterium
AAAAAAGCAAGAGGAACAGATGGAAACCCTCCTCCCGTTCCTATATCTAAAAGTTTTATATTCTCATCTATAGAGTATTTTTTAATAAACAAATTTAAAGCCAGACTGTCATAAATATGCTTTTCAAATATTACATCAGCGTCATTTCTGCTCATTAAATTAACATTTTGGTTATATTGAATAAAATAATTAACAAACTCTTTGAGTTCTTTTTCTTTTTCAGATGTAAATTCAATATCTAAAGTTTTGAGTTTATCAAACATTATCTTTTTTTCTTTATTTCATCGGTTAATCGGTTAAATTCACTGTCACCTATAGTAATTTTAATTCTGTTTAAAGCATTATTCAATTTTTGATTAATATCATCAGCCCCGTTTCTCGGAAGCAGAGTCTTTGCCAGAATATATGATTTCAGAGCATGTTTAAAATCCTCTATTTCAAAATAATAAGCTCCGATTTCACAATAAACAGATATCGGATAAGTTACATCATCAAAATGTTTGGCGGCAGAAAGTGCTTTTACCAGAGTTTCATACCTTTTTTCGGGTGAATCTTCTCTATATAATTCAGCTAATTTTCTATATGAATAATATAAACCTTCATTATTATTCATCTTTTTATCAGCTTCAACAGAAAGTTCAAAATACATTTTTGCCGATGACACATTATTATCATCAAGTGCAAGTTCCGCCATATTTGAATATGCACTTGATAAATAAACATTTTCCTCAGGATTTTGAGATGTTTGAATACATCTTAAATAATACTTTCTTGCCATTTCTATATTGGACGAGTCATCAAGCAAAAGCGCATATTTAAAATAACACTCCGTCAACAGTTTCACATCAGAAAGTTTTTCAGCTTCATTTAAAGCCTTCTGCACATATTTTACCGCTGATTCTATATCAAGATTATTATCTTCAAGCTCCGATAAATCAAGATAAACTCTCACTGCCATTTGCGGCGAAACACCGTTTGGCGAGTATAAAATTCTGTTGTATACCTCTTTTACTTTATCAAATTTATAAACTTCATTGTATATCTGTGCAATACTCAATAAAACATTATTTGCTTTATCAACAGACTCTTTCAGATAAAGTTCATATACTTTTTCGTACATTCTTACAGCTTCATCCAAATTCTGAATTTTTTTATAACAAATGGCAAGTTTTGTATATATAATAGGCTCTTTTACTATAAAAAGCTCATCATCATTATACGTAAGCGCTTTTTTATAATACATTATCGCATTGGGGAAATTAAAAGCATTTTCATAATTCTGCGCTATTTCAACGTAATCATCAAGACTTTTTGGGATATCAATAAACGCTGAATTGTCCCTTATTTCATTTTTTTGATTATAGTCATTTTGAACATCAGATATTCTGTTCATTTCTTTAGATAAATCATCTCTGTTTGATGAAGTATTTAAAAGCAGAGAATCTTCATTTGTTAGTTCAAAACGTTTTCTTTTATCAATAATACCGGAATTAAGCTTTTTTATATAACGTTTATTAGTCTGCTTTTCCATTCCCTTCTCATAACCGCTTGTTTTTGAATAGCTGAGATAATTAAAATCCTGCATTTCGGAAAGTTTATCTCTGCCGGTTTTTGTAAGTTCATTTTTTATACTTTCGGCTTTTTCTTTATGAAAACTTATTTCCTGCCTCATTGTCTGACGTGACAAATATAACTGCCTGTCAAACGGTTTTAAAGGCAATTCATCCTCATATATTTTTATCAAACTTTCATGTACTTTTATTCTTTTTTCGGGCGTTACTGATTTTATATATTCATTTTTCATATAATCTTTTAAATAGTATTGATTAAATTTTTCGGCTATAATCCGCTTTTGAAGAAGATATTCAATATCATCTTTAGCTGCGATTTCATTATTAATAAGGAAATCCTCGCTTAAACCATGTCTTACCATTGCAAGCAGCATTAATAATTTATCAAACTTTTCAGGAGTCACTGAGAGCATTTTAGTTATCAAAAATTCAAGATAGTTTTTTGATGACTTCTTATACTCCGTTGAAAAAACATTTAATGAAATATCAAAAATATTCATTATTAAAACGGAAAGTTCAAGCAGCAAATAATGTCCCCTTGTTGCTTTATATAATTCTTCTATCTCATAATTACTTCCCGTTATGGAATTATTAGTTAAATATTCAAAAATTTCTTCAAGAGAAAGAGGCTCTAAACCGACACTTACCGATGATTCAGAATCCAATAAGTCAACTTGCTTAAAAGTTCTTGAACATATTATAATTTTTATTTTCTCAAAATGACTCAGATAATTTATAAAATCTAATACATCCTTTTGTGTATCCTTATTTCTCATATTTATTTCAAATGAATCAAAAATAAATAACATAGGAACATCACAATATTTTATATAAGCATTAATTTTATCAGAAAATATAGAAGACTCCACTTTAGGTAAAGTAACCTTTTTTTGCCCCACGTAATTTGAAAAATCCCTAAACATTGAAAGCAAAACATCATCTAAATTTATAGCTTCCTGATAGGAATTTTTAAAAATAAGTACATTATCATCAATGAAATTTATAATATTATCTGCTATGTAGGTTTTACCTGATCCCATAAATCCGTTCAATATAAATATATTATTAGAGCTGTTCAAAAATTTTAAAATTTCAGATATTGCTGAAAGATTATGTTTTAATATAAACCCGTTTTCATTAAACGCAACATAATTTTTAAGGGCTTCTTCATTCACCCTTAAACCATCCGTAAATGATGAAAAATTATCTTTTATAAAATTATAGTTCATATTTTATATACTATAATATATTTCCATAATTTATCATCTGTTAAACAATGTAGTTTTCTACCATTTTTTAAATATAAAGAATACAGCCAGTATTATAAATACAAATCCGACTAAATAGTTCCATTTAAACTGCTCTTTTAAATAAAGAACCGAAAAGATACTAAAAACAACAAGCGTTATAACTTCTTGAATGGTTTTTAATTGAGCCGTAGAAAAATACTCGGCACCTATTCTGTTTGCAGGCACCTGAAAGCAATATTCCAAAAATGCTATTGACCAGCTCACTATTATAACAATCCAAAGAGCAGTATTTCTGAACCTTAAATGCCCGTACCATGCAAAGGTCATAAATACATTTGATATTGTTAGTAAAATTATCGGCAAAAATTGTCTGAACATACATTTATTATACAATAATTATTTTTTTAGTTATAATAATTAAAAAATAAGAGGAATATGTATGAAAATAATAATACAAGCCGGAGGTAAAGGGACAAGACTTGAATGGCTTACCAGAAATAAACCCAAATGCATTGTTCCTGTTAATAATTTACCTATTATTTTCTATGCTTTCCAAAAATTTAAAGATGCGGAATTTACCATAATTGCGGATTATAAAACGGATGTACTTGAAAAATATCTTAAAGCTTTTGCTTCAGATTATAAATATAAAATAATAAAAACAAACAAAAAAGGTACAATATCAGGCATTAAAGAAGCAATAAAGCCCTATAGAGATAATGAATCTTTTATGATAATGTGGTGTGACCTTATTTTATCAAAAGATTTTGAGATTCCTTCGCCGCTTAAAGGAAACTATATCGGAATTTCAAAAGACTTTGAATGCCGATGGTCTTATATTGATGACAAATTTATAAAACAACCGTCAAAAGAAAACGGTATTGCAGGTTTATTTATTTTTGAAAATAAAAAATGTCTTGAAAATATAACAGAAGAAGGCGCCCTTGTAGGCTGGCTTGAAGGACAAAACATAAAGTTTAACAGAATTAATTTATATGGTTCAAAAGAAATAGGTACTCTGTTATCATATTCCGATAACAACGATTCCACGCCAAAATGCCGTCCTTTTAATTCCATGGAATTTAACGGTGATGTAATAATTAAACGAGGAATTAATGAACAAGGCAAAAAAATCGCAATTGATGAAATTAACTGGTATAAACACGTTAAAAATTTAGGATTTGAAAATATTCCTGAAATATATGAATATGAACCTTTAACTATGAAAAAAGTTCAGGGTAAAAATATTTTTGAATATGACTGCCTTACCAAAACTCAAAAATATGAAATTCTCACTAAATTAATTGAAGCACTTGATAAACTCCATAATTTAGAACCTAAGATAAAAGCAAACAGAGATGATGTTATTGATAACTATATAACAAAGACTTTCAACAGATTAGCCAAAATAGAGAAAATGGTTCCGTTTGCCGATAGAGAATTTATAAAAATAAACGGTCAATATTATAAAAATGTATTTTTTATTAAAGAAGAATTAAAACAAGCTGTTGAAGATATTATACCTGAATATTTTTATTTAATTCATGGCGACTGCACTTTTTCAAATATAATGTTTGATACTTTTAATATGAAAGCAATTTTAATTGACCCGAGAGGATATTTCGGAAAAACAAAATTATTTGGTGATATTGACTATGATTGGGCAAAATTATACTATTCAATAAACGGAGAATACGACCAGTTTAACCGTAAAAAGTTTACACTCGATATAAAAGAAAAAGAAATTGAATTTGCTATTAAACCAAATAATTGGTCAGATATGGAAGAATTTTTCTTTGACAGTGTTAAAAACATTAATAAACATAAAATAAAACTCCTTCATTCTATAATATGGCTATCCTTAACAACTTATGCTTGGGAGGATTATGACTCAATATGTGGAGCATTCTACAACGGATTGGTTAAGTTAGGGGAAGTTTTATGATTGAATTTACCCCCCCCCAACAGCATTCTTGTATATCCGTAATTATACCCGTATATAACGTTGAAAAATATCTTGAAGAGTGTTTAAACAGCGTTATTAATCAAGAATTTAAAAATATTGAAATTTTATGCATAAATGACGGTTCAACCGATAACTCACTTTCAATACTTGAAGAATTTAGAAATAAAGATAACAGAATAAAAGTTTTTTCTCAAACCAACAAAGGTATTTCTGCAGCCAGAAATTTAGGATTGGATAATGCAAAAGGCGATTATATTTATTTCCTTGACTCAGATGACTATATTTCCCCGGATTACTTAAAAAATATGTATGATAAAATCGTTGAAACTAATGCGGATTTAGTAATTAATGATAATATTATAAGGTTTAATGATAAAGACAAAAAATTGCAATTCCCAAAATCCATTAATCCGGAAAAATTATATAACATTGATACCGGCTGTATCAAAAAAACTCTTTATAATGTTGCTGTTTGGTCTAAATTATTTAAAAAATCAATTATAGACAAATACAATATCAGATTTCCCGAAAAACTAACAAGTGAAGATGTTTATTTTTGCAGCGTCTATTATGTCTCAAGCAAAACTGCACTGCAATTTAATCAGGGTAAATATTTTTACAGAATGAGAGATACGTCGATAACACACGATAAATCTAAAATACACGGCTATGATATTATTGAAATCTTTGAAAAAATTTATGAATTTTACAAACAAAATAATTTATCGGATAAATTTGACCTGCCATACAGAATTATAGGATACAGAAGTACTACTATTGATAACTATAAAGAATACAGGAAAAAAGTTTTAAATTTAATTGATTCTTGCGGCTTAAATACTCAATTAATTAAAAAAGACAAGAAATTAAAAGCACTTCTAATCTCACCAAATATCTTTATATACAGAATTAACAAATTTTTATTTTCTATAATGGATGAAAGAGAAAAAAATGAACAAGATAACAATAGCATTCGCCGTTGATAATAATTATGCTGAATTGCTCGCAGTAGCAATCCTTTCCATATTAAAAAATGCCAATAAAGATAGCTTCTTAGATTTTAAAATATTACATAATAATCTCACAAATGATAATCAAAATATTATTCTCAAGTCAGCACAAACTTTTCATAATTGCAGTTTTGAATTTATAAACTCAGACAGTTTTACAAAAAAATTTGATTTAGATAAATATATAAATAATAGAGAGGATTATAATTACATTACAAACGCTACTTATTACAGATTTTTCCTCCCGAGATTATTTCCCGATTTAGATAAAATTCTTTATCTTGATATCGATATAGTCGTTTTAAAAGATTTATGGGAACTTTTTAACACAGATTTAACAAACTATATTGCAGGAGTAGTAAAAGATACATTAATAAATATATTAATTAAGAAAAATCAATATTTATATGATAAAGAAAAAGCCTCTGACTATTTGAAAAATATATTACATAAAAAAACATTAAATTATTTTAATGCAGGTGTAATTCTTTTCAATCTGAAAAAAATGAGGATAGACAATACGGAAGATAAACTATGGGAATATGCTCAAAAAACAATTCGTGAAAAGGATAAGGAAATACAAACACTTATATATAATGATCAAGATATATTAAACGTTGTTTTGGAAAATGATGTCACATATCTTGATTTAAAATACAATATCTCACAATACTACAATTATTTGAATCCTGTCATTATACATTTTATCGGCTCCAAAAAACCGCATAATTCAGGTAAAAGAAACAAATATTTTAATCTCTATTGGGATTATCTAAAACAAACACCATTTTTTACGGAACAAAGAAAAAAAGAATATGAAATATTTTCAAAAAATTTATTTATTTCACTAAAAATCCGAAATTTTAATCTTTTTGAAATATATGAAGATAGCAATTGTTACAGAATTAAATTATTTAGTATTAAGACAAAAATAAAAAAGAGAGTTCAGTTTTGAACTCTCTTTTTTATTTTTCGCTGTCGTCACTTCGGGCATTCACTTCTTCGAGTTCGGGTGCAGCGGCACCTTTAAAGTTTGGTTTTACTTATTTATATTTAATCCAACTTTAAACCGGCTCTGCCGGAACTCTGCGCAAAATCCGCTGTCTTGAAATTCCTGTTCGCACAAGCCCTGAAACCTCGTTTCAAAAACCTTTCGGTTTTCTCCTCTCGGTCGGCTTGTTGCTCCCTCGAGTTTCGCTTCGCTTCACTCTGCGGAATTTCGCTATCTTGGATTTTGCTTATTCTCTGCCCTGTCGTTCGCCACACTTCGTGTCTGCTCACTTCGGGCATTCACTTCTTCAAGTTCCGCTGCGCTTCACTCTACGCAAAATCCGCTACATCATGCCGCCCATTCCGCCCATGCCTGACATATCTGGCATAGCAGGTGCTGATTTCTTTTCGGGAACATCAACAACAGCAGCTTCCGTCGTTAATAGCATACCTGCAACAGAAACGGCATTTTGAAGTGCACTTCTTGTAACTTTTGCAGGATCAACAATACCTGATCTAATCATATCAACATACTTGTTAAGCATTGCATCATAACCTTCATTCAGAGGAAGCTTTTTAACTGTTTCAACAACAACTTCACCTTTAACACCTGCATTATCAGCAATTTGTTTTAAAGGAATATACAATGCATCAAGTAAGATTCTGAACCCTACTTTTTCATCATCAGTTGTATAAGAAACTGTATTGATAGCTTTTTCAAGGTCTTGCATAACTCTTATAAGAGCAACTCCGCCACCGGGTACTATACCTTCTTCTTTTGCAGCTCTTGTTGCGTTCAGTGCATCTTCAATTCTGAGTTTTCTTTCTTTTAACTCAACTTCACTTGCAGCACCTACTTCGATAACGGCAACACCGCCTGACAATTTAGCAAGTCTTTCCTGTAGTTTTTCTTTGTCATATTCGCTGTCTGAAGTTTCTATCTGGCGTTTAATTAATTTAACACGGTCTTCAATAGCATGTTTTGTATCTTCACCAACAACTATTGTAGTGTCATCTTTAGTAACGGTAACACGTTTTGCTTGTCCTAACATTTGAACGGTTACGTTTTCAAGCTTGATGCCGAGTTCTTCCGTAAATAACTGACCGCCTGTTAAAATAGCAATATCTTCAAGCATTGCTTTTCTTCTGTCACCGAATCCGGGAGCTTTAACGGCAACTGCTCTTAATACTTTTCTCATTGTATTTACAACTAAAGTAGCTAAAGCTTCACCTTCAACATCTTCAGCAATAATTAAAAGTGAACGTCCGTCTCTTGCAACCTGTTCAAGTACAGGAACTAAGTCTGCAATTAAGTTAATTTTCTTATTAACACAAAGAACATAAGCATCTTCTAAAACAGCTTCCATTCTTTCCGGGTCTGTAACAAAATAAGGTGAAATGTAGCCTTTATCAAACTGCATACCTTCTACAACTTTTAAATTTGTACCTGTTGATTTTGATTCTTCAACGGTAATAACTCCGTCATGTCCGACTTTTTCCATTGCTTCCGCAACAAGTTCACCTATAGCTTCATTATTACCTGCTGAAATAGCAGCAACCTGAGCGAGTTTTTCTTTTGAATCAACACTCTGTGACATTTTCTTAATAGTTTCAAGTGCTAAATCTACGGCTTTATCCATACCGCGTTTCATACACATCGGATTAGCACCTGCTGTAAGATTTCTAACTCCTTCTCTAACTATAGCTTGAGCTAAAACAGATGCAGTTGTTGTTCCGTCACCTGCAACATCATTTGTTTTTGATGATACTTCTTTTAATAATTGAGCACCTGAATTTTCCAATGGATCTTCAAGCTCAATTTCTTTAGCTATAGTAACACCGTCATTAACAATTTGAGGTGAACCGAATTTCTTCTCCAATATTACATTTCTTCCTTTAGGTCCCAATGTAACTTTAACAGCATCAGCAACGGCATCTATACCTTTTAGCAAGCCCTTGCGTGCTTCTTCATCAAATATTATTTTTTTAGCCATTTTATTTTCTCCCTGAATATTTACTCAATAATACCTAATACATCTTCGACAGACATTATCTTCAATGTTTCATTCTCTAATTTAACATCAGTTCCTGCATATTTAGCAAAAAGAACAACATCTCCAACCTTAACATCCATAGGGTCTCTCTCACCTTTTTCATTGGTTTTTCCTTGTCCTACGGCAATAACTTTACCTTTTTGAGATTTTTCTTTTGCACTATCAGGTATAAATATACCGCCTGATGTTTGTTCCGCATCTTCTATTACACTGATAACAATTTTGTCTGCTAGTGGTTTTATTGTCATTTTATTTCCTCCTTTAATCTGACTGATATACTTCTTTTATACTATTATTTTTTGTATTTTATTAAAATATTAATGAAAAATTAATTATTCCTCAAACAGCCAATCAGAACAAATTCTGACAAATTTTTCTCTGTCTTGAATAAATAAATCTTCGGCATGGGAACAATTTTTAAACAGCTCATATTGTTTTTTGCATACGGCTTTATTATATAAAGACTCGGTATGCCAATAACAAACGGTAGGATCTTTCTCTCCCGCAATGAAAAGTGTCGGACACTTAATCTTATCAACTATTTCAATCGGTTTTATCTTTCTTCCGATAATTAAAGAAGGACGTATTGAAAACCACCTTTTGAGCTCGCATTTTTTTAAAGTGGGTATCCACGCCTCCTTTTTCCATACCTGATTCTCTATTTTTTCAAAACAAGAAGGAGGACTTACCGCAATTACTTTTTTTATATTGTCATTTGTTGAAGCAGCTATTAATACAACGGCAGCTCCAAGTGAAAAACCGACAAGATATATTTCCTTATAATTTTTATCCGCAAACTCAATTACTGCCGATATATCTCTTACTTCTTTACTTGTAAAAGTATAAAATCCGCTGCTTCTTCCATGTCCCCGAAAATCAAATGTCATTACATCCGAACGCTCTGCAAATACTTCGCTTATCTCTCTAAAAGCCTTGCTGTCTTTAGTCATAAACCAACCGGGAGCAATTATTACTACCCTTTCAAATCCTTTTGGATAATGATTTAACGCTATCTTTACATTATCAGCAGTTTTTAAAGTAATTTCATTCATTGACTTCCCCAAAATTTTTATTAAATTTCTACCATAAAAACAAAAGAATTACATTACAAATTCTTAACAATATTAATTCTAATTCTAAAGTTATAAAAAAATAATGCCGAATATAAAAATATCAGTTAGAGGGAAAATAAAATGAAAACAAAAATGTATATCCCAACCAGTAATATTTCAGAAGGAGTAGAATTTTTCTTAAGAGGTGCTAAAAAGCGCCGTTCAATGGCTTTTGCAAGTATCCGTCAAGTAAACACGGATATGGGCATAAATTATTTAAAACTTATTAGTGTTAAATAGTTTATGCGAGAGTATAAAACCGCCTCTAGGGGCGGTTTTTCGTACTTACTCTGCTTTTATTCTTATCATTAACATTTACTATATCAGACTCTTTATTTTCAGGCTTATTAATTATTATTAATACTTCATCTTCTCCTGCCATTTTAAGATTATTTCTGGCTATAGACTCAAGTATTACGTCTGAGTTAAAATTTTTAATTTCCAATTTTAATTGTTCATTTCTCATTTTTTCTTCATTAAGTTTACTTTCCAATCCTTTAATTTTAGAAGTAAAATTAATGTTTTTATTGATATTTTGAAGAGCCCCGTATGTTAATTCAATAATACAAATAATTAATACGTAAGTAAGCAGAGAAAATTTCAATTTCCCCGATTTCTCATCAATATTCTGCTGTTTATTTTGATCCGGCATAGTTTAATTATACTCTATAATTTATTTATATACAATCATTTATACAATAGACAAGATACACCGGAATTATTAACAGTTATACACTCAGGCATTTTTTCAGAACAAATATCCATACAATATTTACATCTTGGAGCAAAAGGACAACCTGTAAACGTATCTTTGATAGAAGGAGGCTGACCTTCTATTGATTCAAGTTTTTTGGTTTTAAAATCAGGAAGTGTTTTTAAAAGAGCCTGTGTATAAGGATGTTTTGGATTTTTAAATAATTCATCCGACGGTGAATTTTCAACTATATGACCCGCATACATAACAGCTGTTCTCTCCGCTGTTTCATACACAAGTGAAAAATCATGTGAAATAAATATAAAAGATGTTAAATACTCTCTTTGGATTTCTTTAATAAGTTTCATTATTTGAGCTTGCACAGTTACATCAAGAGCAGTTGTAGGTTCATCTGCTATAATAATTTTAGATTTGCAGGCCAATGCCATTGCTATAATAACTCTTTGCCTCATACCACCTGAAAATTCATGCGGATATGCCTTTAAACGTTCTTTTGCATTTGGTATTTTAACCTGTTCAAGCACCTCAACTGCTATTTTTTCAGCTTCACTTCCCTTCTTTCCCTGATGAATCTCAATAACCTCTAACAATTGAGAACCTATGGTAAAAAGAGGATTCAATGAAGTCATAGGGTCCTGAGGAATAAGTGCTATTTCTTTTCCTCTTATTTTTCGCATTTCATCATTTTTCAATTGAATTAAATTCTGGTTATTATAAATAACAGAACCCGATGTTATTTCAGCATTAGGAGGCAGTAATCTCAGAACGGACATAGCGGTAATCGTCTTTCCGCATCCTGATTCTCCGACTACCGCCAGCATCTCCCCTTTTTTTAAGGCTAAATTTACATTGTATAAAGCTTGATAACTTATCCCGTTTGACAAAAAAGATAAGTTCAAATTTTTTATTTCCAATATATTCATGTTTTGATATTAGCCTATGTTAAATATAAAAGCAATCGGTAATTTGTCGCTAAGTTTTATACTTTAATATCACCGATAAAAGATAACTCAGCCGGACCCGACATAAATACATCATAATCGGTATTTTCTGCATTACCTTCCCATTCAATAACAAGAGCCCCGCCGGGCAAATTTACCTTTACTTTTTTATCACATAAGTCATTAATAATAGCAGCAACTACACTTGCACACGCACCCGTTCCGCAAGCTAATGTTATTGCACAGCCTCTTTCCCAAACATCAAGATTTATTTCATTACGTGATACTATTTTTACAAATTCTACATTTGTTTTCTCGGGAAATAAAGGACTTAATTCTATTTCCCTTCCGTGTTTTAAAGCCAGCATTTTAGTATTTTCTTCCGTAATAATTACGCAATGCGGATTTCCCATACTTACAGCCGTTGCCTGAAATACTCTTCCGCCCATAACTTCTATATCAAAATTAACGGGATTTTCAACTCTTACAGGGATTTTAGCAGGGTCTAAAATCGGTTTTGACATATTAACTTTTACTTTTCCGTCTTCCAGAATTTTTGGAATAATAAGCCCTGCTTTCGTTTCAACGGAAAACTCTTTTTTATTTATAAGCCCTTTTGTTGTGACATATTTAGCAAAACATCTTATCCCGTTCCCGCACATTTGAGCTTCAGAACCGTCAGAATTATAAAAAATCCAGCCTATATCAGCACCTTCTGTTTCCGGATTTGGATTAACGATTATTAAACCGTCTGCACCAATGCTAAAATTTCTGTTACATAATTCCAAAGCCAAAGACTCCGGACTTTTAGCCGATTTCTTATATTCTTCATAATCTAATATAATAAAATCATTCCCTAATCCCTGCATTTTTGTAAAATTAATTACCGTCATTATTTTTTCTCCTGCGTTTTTTCTTTTTCTTATTTATTTTCACTTCTTCATTAGTTATTTGAGGAGTTTTTGCCTTAACATCCTTTGTATCATAAGATTTATTATATACTCTTATTGTAAGTGCATCTATATATTTCCCGTTTAAATGAGCAAAATCAAACAAAACATTTCCTTTAGTCTTATATTCTCTTGTTTTATGAATTTGAATAAGTAAATCATCAATATTTCCGCCCATAAACGGTACAAATAACCCCGGAAGAATAAGAGTTTGAGGAGTTGTATTTCTTACAACATCCTTCATTAATATATCAGCCGTATTTTTATCACCGGAAAGTATAAGCGGAGTTATACCGTCAACATATTTATTCATTGTCCAAATGCGCCAATTCTGCATTTTTGTTGTCAATGATTTGTATAAATCAGGGAAAACTACAGCAGTTAAAAGAATTTTTTTATCTGAAGTAACCTTTTTTGCAGCTCTGACAAATTCAGTAATTTGGCTTTGTCTGTATGCATCCCAATAATCCCATTCTCTTGTGCCGTATTTTATATTGATAGGATCAGTTCCATATAAATACATAAATTCTTGTCTGGCATTTTCAGTATATCCCCAGTTCATTTGAGCATAATTAGAACATGTAGGTTCTACTGTCTGCGGATAGCGTATATAATCAAGATTTATACCGTCAGGTTTATAATTATCTATTATTTCATTTAGTATTCCAAGCAGATAAGACTGCACCTGCGGATTGGAAGGATCAAGAAAATATCCGTTATGCTCTGATAAGGACGGTACCGGCTTTGTAGAATCATAATTATATAATCTTTTATTTGACCAGGAAGGATAAACACTTAGTACATGTCCGGGCGTATTTTGAGGATTGTCTTTCCCTGCATAAAAAGTTTCAAACCAAATATGCACTTTTATATTTTTTCTATGAGCTTTCTTTATCCATATTTCAAGCGGATCAAAACCAACAAACTCTTCTTTTTGATATATGACTCCCGCTCTTTTTAAATATTCACTCGGATAAATGGTCTTGCCATGAAAATACGTTTCGAGAAAAATATCCGTAATCCCTGCATTACTCAATTTTTCTATCGTTTTTTCTATTTCCTCTTCATTTTTTTCAACAGGTCTTAACCAGACTCCTTTTATCTCTCCTTCTTTATAAGGCAGTGTATTTTTTAAAGCCGTGTTTATTGATTTTAAAGCATTTGAAACATATTCTTGGGTTTTCTCCGGTTTATTTTCCGCATTTGCTATTAATTTCTTTGATTCATTAAGATATTCTTTTGCCTTTTTGTCATTATAAGAATTATTATAATATCTGTAGTACTCAGTAAGAGAAGTAACCTCTTTAAGTTTTTCTTTAGCAGCAAACAACAAACCTTCAGGCGTCAGAATAACTTTTATGGAATTATTTGAATAATTTATATAGACCTTTGAACCTATGCATATATTATCAAAAATCCATTGTTTAGCTTTTCCGTGACCTGATATAACAAACCCGTTTTTAGGGATAACAGAATCAGCTCCGTTTAATCTGACAACCATATTATTTTCAACAATAGCTTCCGTGCCAAATTCGTTTGTTCCGGTTCTTAACCCAAAAGCAGGAGTATAAACAATTAATTGATTAGGACCTCTGTATCCGGGATAAGAATTTGATGCGCCTACTTTTCTGGGATTTATGGCATTTAATTGTTTTACCAGTGTTTTAAATATAATTTGACCTGTTTCCGTAGTTTGAGAAGGAATATCACTTACTAAATTTCTCACTTTATCACTTAATATAAATTCATTACTTACGGGAACCATATTACTTGAAGATTTGTCAATATCCGCAGATTTATTTTGAGGTATTTTTAATTCAGGAATTTTTACTTCTTGTTTTACTTCCTGAGGCTTAACAACTGCCAAATTAATATTTTTTTTAATAGGACTCTCAGATTCTGTATTTTCTATCTTGATAACCTGATAATCATTGACAGGACCGACTTTCAATTTAAGATTATTTCTTAAATCGGCAGTTTCCTGAGCAAATACTACCAAATTTTGCATAAAAAATAATACTAACAATATCCCAAAAAAATTTCTCATAGTTTATATCATAGTTTAAATCTTCTTTTTTGTTAATATTTTTACAAAAATATAATTAAAAAAAAGTTAAAAAAACAATACTAAAGAGTTTTTTATACTATTATAAAAATTAAGGAGATTTTAATAATGGAATATAAAGATTATTATAAAATACTTGGTGTAGATAGAGATGCAACAGAAGCAAAAATAAAATCCGCGTACAGAAAACTTGCAAGGCAATATCATCCGGATGTCAATAAATCACCTGATGCCGTAAAAAAATTTAAAGATATAAATGAAGCGTATGAAGTATTATCTGATAAAGAAAAGAAAAACAGATATGACAGTTTAGGTGCAAATTGGCAGCAGGGTGCAAATTTTACACCGCCTCCCGGATTTGAAGGTTTTGCATTTAATCAGGGCGGGTTTAATCAGGGATTTTCCGATATGGGAGATTTTTCTGATTTCTTTAGTTCTATATTCGGCGATTTTATGTCTGGCTCAAGGCAAAGTTCAGCTAGATCTTCAAGAAGACGCACATCGGGATTTTCTTATGATGATTTATTTTCCGGTCAGAATTTTGAGCGGCAAAGAGCATCTCAAAGACCGGAACCTCAAGAAAATCTTGATATAACTCAAGAACTTAATATTACGGCAAAAGATTTGATGAATGATAAACCCGTAAGCGTTAAAATGAATACTGTTGAAAAATGCTTGAAATGTTCAGGTGCAGGAAGTATATGCTCAGAATGCGGAGGAACAGGTATTGTCAGCAAAACAAAAAATTTAACCGTTAAAATTCCTAAAGGAGTTAAAGAAGGTCAAAAAATCAGACTTAAAGGTGAAGGTAAAACCGATTCATACGGAAGAAAAGGCGACCTTTATTTTATTATCAAGTTTAAAGATAGTGAATACGGCATTGAAGGTGAAGATTTAATTAAAACCATTGAAATAACACCTGCTGAAGCTGTTATAGGCTGTAAAAAAGATATTTCTACACTTCATGGTATTATCGGAATTAAGATACCTGCCGAGACAAGAAACGGTAAAACTCTCAGATTAAAAGAACTCGGACTGCCTAAAAAATCAGGCGGATTTGGTAATCTGAATATTAAAATTGCAATTAATATTCCTTCTTCTATAAGCCAAAAACAAAAAGAACTCTATAAAAAACTACTTGAATTGGAATAATTATTTTTTTACCTCATTAACCGTTTTAAAATGCATTTTAGCAACTTCACGCAGACAATTAAATGAGTATTCCCGTACAAAATTTTTTGCCTGCTCTACCACTTTAGAAGAAACTCCTTTTGAAAAAGGAAGCATAAATTTTTCTTCCATTTCTTCTATTCTATTAACAAATTCCGCTCTTGCTAAAATAGAAGCCGCAGCAACTGCTATATCAGCTTCTGCTCTTACCGTTTGTTTAAGATTTATATTTTTGCCTTTTGTCATAAGTGCATTTTTTATCAGAGTTTCATCTCCGAATTTATCAGCGAGTGCATTTTCACAAGGACTCTTCTCCAAAATATTTTCTATAGCTCTTGCATGTCCCCATGCCAGCAGTTTATTCAGGTTATTAAACTTAGAATACAGTTCATTATATTTAAGGGGATTTATAACAATTACGGAATAAACTGATTTATTTTTTATCTGACTGGCAAGTTGTTTTATTTTTTTATCATCAAGTTTTTTGCTGTCTTTTATACCGAGTTGCTCAAAAAACTTTTTAATTTCACTGTTAACCTGAACCCCTGCAATAACTAACGGGCCAAAGAAATCACCTTTACCTGATTCATCCGTACCTATATATATCTCGCAATCTTTCATTAAATCTGATGTTTCACATTTTGGCTCTTTTGATTTTATGTTTAACTCAATCAGAATATTATCTATATTTTTTCCTTGAATTAGTAATTTACCGCTGTTATAAAAAATGACCTGAAAATCATTTGATTTGGCACGCCACATTGCATATTGAACGCTGTCAAATGTGCATCCTTTATTCTTTAATATTTCTTTTATACTTTCTGCCTGAACAGAAGTAATTTTTATCGAAAATGTATTCATTTTTATAAAATAACACAATATAATAATTAAAAAAAGAATGTTATACTTATTAAAAAAGGAATCATTATGAATATAAAAAAATATATAACAGGACCTCTTGACGTAAATACTTATTTAATAACTGATGAAGACTCAAAAGAAGCTATTTTAATTGATGTAGGCGGAAATTTTTCCGAAATTAAACGAGATATAGATTCTCTGGGATATAAACTAAAATATATTTTAAATACTCACGGTCATTTTGACCATATATTAGGTGAAATCGAGGTTCAAAAAAATTATCCTGATATTCCGATTTTAATGCATAATGGAGATTTATCACATTTTTCAAAGTTAGAAGAAGAACTTAAAATGTGGGGTGTAAATATTAAAACAGAACCCTTAAAGCTCAATAAATTCATTGATGAAAATACTGAGCTTACTATAGGAGAGGAGAAAATAAAAATATTATACACACCCGGTCATTCCCTTGGAAGTTTAAGCTATTATACAGGTGATAAAGTTTTCACGGGAGATGCACTGTTTCAGCGTTCTATCGGCAGAACTGATTTTTACGACGGAGATTACGATACTCTCATTAATTCAATAAAATCCAAGTTATTTATTTTACCTGATAATACTCAAGTATTGCCGGGACACGGACCATCTACCACTATAGGGGAAGAAAAAAAATATAACACTTACCTAAAATAATTTTTTACTCTTCTATTCTTCTATAAAAGAATAACTTAGAAGTGCTTTTACTACTTCTTCTCTAAATCCCATTAGAAACGCGGCAAGATTCTCAGATAAACTTTTGTTCATTTCGTACATATTATTCCTTTTTCAACTATCCGCATTTATATTAACGGCATATCCTTTTTATATCTTTAGCTTATTTTATACTTATAAAACAAATCTTTACAATAATATAAAAAATAACTCCTGTAAACGGAGTATTTAATTTGGATATACTTTCAAATTTGAATTAAATTTTACATCAACGGTACGATATTCAAAAAAATTAAATGTGATAACCTTAATGTACAACGAGGAATGATTAAAAATAGAAAGGACTATTATGCAGATAGGCAAAATTAGTTTACATACAAACAAAACTGCTGAAAGAGCAGCAGAAAAGAACATTGAGAAAACTAATAATTTAACGACAAACCCTTTTGGGGTAAGTTTCAAAGGTAATGTTATACAAGCCGATGTATTTGAAAGTGCTAAAAAGTCAATTTCAAATACAGGCATTGCACAAAAAACCAAATTATATGCAAGTGCGGTAGTAAGTGGTATCAATAATTTTAATGAAGCTTTTAAATCAAGAATGAATTCTGTTGTTTCTTTCGGCAGAAAAATAACAAAAAATGTTTTTGACTCTATTGAAAGAATAGGAAATACAGAAATTTCTTTTGATATGGATGCTATTAAAAATACTCTTTTCCCTAACAGACAATATAGTGTTAAACAGTTAACAAACAAATCGGTAGATGAACTAAAACAAATGTGGCAAGAATTGACTCCTGCCATTGCATAGAAATTGAGGGAGAAGAAAAAGATGGATAACAACAAAAAAATCAGAAACATTATTCAGGCACTCGGTGAACACAAAGATTCTCAAGCTGCCATTGATTTATTAACCGAAATCGGTACAAACTCTCCTGACGATGAAATAAGGGAATTAACAGCTCAAACTCTTATAAGAAAAAATACTCATGAATCTTTAAGGGTTGTTCTTATTTCAAAAGGCAAAGGCATTAACGATTTAAGTGCCAGAGTTGCTATGGCATCCATTAACGAGCTTTTATCTTTAAAAGATAAATCCGAAGCTATTAAAATATTGGAAGATACAATCAAACTTCATTCTGAAGAAGATGTCAGAAATACTGCCCGCTCGGTTAGAGCACTTATGACGTTTTCATAAATATCCAAGAAGGGAATTTCATATAAAAAAGCTCCTATTATAGGAGCTTTTCTTGTTTTATTTTTAATTATATGTCACATTTGTTCATGTCTTAATTTTATACTAAAATAAACTCGTGAACCTAAAGGATTAAATATGGATGTTTCAATAATTATTGTCAACTATAATTGTAAAGATTATATTATAGATTGTATTCAATCTATATATGAAAAAACTAAAGATATAAATTATGAAATTATAGTATCTGACAATAATTCTATTGATAACTCACTAAAAGAGATAAAAGAAAAATTTCCCGATGTAAAAATAATTGAAAATAAAAATAATTTGGGATTTGGTGCGGCGAATAATGAAGGATTTAAAATCGCAAAGGGGAAATATTTGTTTTGTTTAAATCCTGATACTATATTAATTAACAATGCAGTAAAAATATTATATGATTTTATGGAATTACATCAAGATTCCGGCGCTGTAGGAGGAAACCTTTATAATAAAGATTTAAAATATGTTCATTCCTTTGGATACGGTGATGACATTAAATCTTTGCTTCTAAGAAAAACTTTTCTTAAATATTTATACTTTACGGAATACATAAAAATAAAAAATTATGAAAAGAAAATAGACAGAACCAAAGTCTGCGAAGTAAATCATATAACAGGTGCAGATTTAATGCTCAAAAAATCAGTTATTGATAAAATAGGGGGATTCTCTGATAAATTCTTTATGTATTTTGAAGAGACCGAGCTTGAAATGAGGATTAAAAGAGCAGGTTACAAAATATATTTTGTCCCCGATTCTAAAATTATTCATCTTGAAGGCAAATCAAAAAACAATAATAAAAATAAATACTATACAAACAGTTTTGTTGAATACTATAAATTATGCTACTCTCAGGCGTGGGGTGAAATAGCGGAACTGTTGATACAAAAGAGAAAAAAATAAAAAATAATGAAATGGAGAAAAATGAATACATATAATATAGCACTTTTAGCAGGTGACGGAACGGGAACAGAAGTAACGGATGAAGCCGTAAAAATCTTAAATGCCATAGGTGAAAAATATTCAATAAATTTCAATTTTGAACCCGCCCTAATTGGCGGATGCGCCTATGATGCATATAAAACACCTTTGCCTGATGAAACTTTAAATATTGCAAAATCCTCCGATGCTGTTTTATTAGGAGCTGTAGGGGATTGGAAATATGATTCACTGCCGCCCGAAGTAAGACCCGAGCGTGCATTATTGGGTATTAGAAAAGAATTAAATCTATTCGCAAATTTAAGACCTGCAGCGGTATATCCTGAACTTACTTCGCTTTCTCCTTTGAAAGAAGATATTGTATCCGGCACAGATATTATGATTATCAGAGAACTAACCGGCGACGTTTATTTTGGCACTCCCAAAGGTATAGAACTTAAAAACGGAGAGAAATTCGCTTTTAACAATATGTGTTATTTTGAAAGTGAAATTAAACGAATTGCTCATATTGCATTTAAAGTAGCAATGCAAAGAAACAAGAAATTATGCTCCGTTGATAAAGCTAACGTTCTTGATGTATCAAGGCTATGGAGAGAAACGGTTATTTGTATTTCAAAAGAATACCCTGAAGTTGAATTATCTCACATGTACGTTGATAATGCAGCTATGCAGATTATAAAGAATCCGAAGCAATTTGACGTTATATTAACGGGGAATATCTTTGGCGATATACTATCTGATGAGGCATCAATGCTATCAGGTTCTTTAGGATTATTACCCAGTGCTTCACTATCAGACGGAAAACTTGCCTTGTATGAACCGATTCATGGCAGCGCACCCGATTTAAAAGGAAAAAATATAGTCAACCCTATTGCAACAATACTCTCTGCCGCTTTAATGTTAAAATATTCATTTAACTTAAATAAAGAACATGATGAGATTGTAACAGCCGTAAGAAAAGCCTTAAAAGACGGTTTTAGAACTCAAGATATCTGTCAATCCGGTTCTAAGACTGTTACAACTTCCGAAATGGGTAATATTATTAAGAATAATATTTTACATTAACCGTAATACCTGCGTACTACGTTAGAAGTATTATTTTATAATTACTTAAATTATTCTCAAGAGCAGTGTATTCATTTATAAAATACGCTATATTATATATGTAGATTGAAACACACGAACACTTTCTTTCGGGGTTGCGAAAAAGTATTATTAAAAATCGTTCGGTATAATTGTTTCAATCTACATTTTTGTATTTATTTATCCTGTTGAGTATATTATTTTTTTAAGAAATTATGCTAAAATATTATAAAAAGTTAATTAATATTTTGGTATAGAGGTAAATATGAAAAAAATAGCAAGTTTAATAATAATATTAACGGCAATAATAATATATTCTGGAACAAATGAAGCAATAAGTGCAACGGCACAAAACACTGCAGTAAAAGCGCAAGCAAAACCATCCGTAAGTGCACCTGATAAAACAAATAACTTAGCATCAGCAATGGTTGTTTCACCCTCCATTGTCGTTGCAAATCCCGATAAATATCTTAATAAGAATATAATTTTTAATGCCGATTTCATTTCTTTTACCTCTTTAGGACTTGATTATAAGCCGGCATTCAGAGATTCTAAAGATTATATAGGTATCCTTATTCAAAGAGATGATATATCAGGTAATGTAATACCTCTTTCAGAAATGAAAATTTTTCTTGCAAGAGAACAGGCAGAAAAAAATCTGGATTTAGAACAGGGTGATAAAATAAAAATATCGGGAACGGTATTTTCAAATGCACTGGGTGATACCTGGGTCGACGTTAAGACATTTAATGTTTTAACCCACAAAAAGAAAGAAGCAGAAAATAAATAATATTCGGAGTGAGTTGTGGATAAGAATAAAAAAGCATATTTAACAATACACGGACATTTTTACCAGCCGCCGAGAGAAAATCCGTGGCTTGAAACAATAGAAATACAAGAAAGTGCAGCACCCTTTCATGATTGGAATGAAAGAGTTACGGCAGAATGTTATACGCCAAATTCAGTTTCCAAAATAGTTACTCAGGAAAATAAAATTCTTGATATAGTAAATAATTACTCATATATAAGTTTTAACTTCGGACCTACGCTGTTATCTTGGATGGAACAGCACAGCCCTTATACATATCAGAGAATAATTAAAGCTGATGTTCAAAGTGCTTCTTTAAACAACGGACATGGAAACGCTATTGCTCAGGTATACAATCATATAATTATGCCGCTTGCGAACACAAATGATAAATATACGCAAATTATTTGGGGTATAAAAGATTTTCAATACAGATTCGGCAGAAAGCCTGAAGGAATGTGGCTTGCAGAAACAGCATGCGACGATGCCACTCTTGAAGCTCTTATTAACTGCGGAATTAAATTTACTATTTTGTCTCCGTATCAGGCTAAAGCGGTAAGAAAGCTCAATACCGACAAGTGGGAAGATGTCAGCTGGGGAAGTATTGATCCTGCTAGAGCATACAGATATTATACTAAATCCGACAGATCAAAATATATTGACTTATTCTTTTACGACGGTTCAATATCCAAATCAGTAGCTTTTGATGAATTGCTCACTGACGGTAATAAATTTATTTCCAGATTAAAAGACGGCATATCTGATCAAAGAAATTATAATCAGCTTGTAAATATAGCAACAGACGGAGAAAGCTACGGACACCATACTAAATTCGGAGATATGGCTTTAGCTTACATTCTTAAAATAAGAGCGCAAGATGAAGGATTTGAAATAACCAATTATGCTAACTATCTTGAACAAGAAGGTGTTGAGTATGAAGCGGATATTAAAGATGTTTCCTCTTGGAGTTGTTCACATGGTGTAGGCAGGTGGATGGATGATTGCGGATGTTCCACGGGAGGCGGCTACGGCTGGAACCAAAAATGGAGAAAGCCTTTAAGAGAAGCTCTTGACTACCTTAGAGATGAATTAATTAAAATTTTTGAACAGCACGCATCTAAATATTTCAATGATATTTGGCTCGCAAGAAATGACTATATTGACGTCATTTTAGACAGATGCAAAATTTCTATTACAAAATTTATTGAAACACATCAAAAATATAAACTTGAAAAAGCCGATATCACAAATGCATTAAAATTAATGGAAATGCAAAGACAGGCAATGCTTATGTATACAAGCTGCGGCTGGTTTTTCTCGGAAATATCCGGAATCGAAACAACTCAAATTATGAAATATGCTGCAAGAGCAATGCAATTAGCTTCTGCGTTTTCAAATAAAAATTTAGAATCTGATTTCCTTAAAATTTTGGATAATGCGCAAAGCAATATTCACGGTTTTGGAACAGGTAAAGATGTATATGAAAAATTCGTTAAACCATCCGTTGTTTCCATAAAACAGATTGCTGCATTATGGGCAATATCGGCTATGCACACAAACTTTGATGAAAGTACATTCTTATACTGCTATAACATCAAAAAACATTATTATAAGCATATATCAAAGGGGGCTACAGCTTTTTCAACAGGCAGAATTGAAATCGAATCTAAAGTTACTCTTGAAAAATTTGATTTCTTCTTCTCCGCTCTGCAATTCCCTGAAGGTGATTTCCACTGTGCCATAAAAAGATATGACAGTTCTGAAAATATTGCTGACATCATTAAAAATTTAATTAATGTTTATCAAAATGAACCTATTACTGAAACAATAAGAGCACTTGATAGTATTTTCGGCAATGAATACTACACTTTAAAAGATTTACTTGTTGAAGACAGAAGTAAAATCCTGCTTAATTCACTAAAAGATAAAATAAGTAAATTTTCAAACAACTACAGAGATGTATATAATGAAGGAAAAAGCTTTATTTCCCAGCTTATTATGCTTGGAATAAATATTCCGTTAGAGTATAAATTGGCTGCACAATATACTCTTTCCAATGATTTTAATGAGGTTTTTGAAGACAGTATTAATATTATTGATGACGAGTTAATTCAAAAAGCTTCTGAAATCAATGATGAAGCAAATGCTTTCAAAATTGAAATAGATAAAACTCCTACGGGAAATTTATTCTCTAAAGAAATTCAAAAAGCAGTTTACAACCTTGTTAAAAACTTTGAAATTCACAGGCTCGATAAAGTTCTTAAATTATTTGAATGTGTTAATAAATTAGATTTAAAAGTTGATATTGCAGAAGCACAAAATATGTATTTTAATAAGATTTATACTAAATTTAAGAACCTGCTTGACGGTGTTTTAAGCTCTAATGAAAATATAGATGAGGTCAGAGACTTCCTGTTTTCTTTGTTAGTCTTAGGCGAATATCTTAATATCAATACCGATTTTTACAAATCTTCGATATTAAAACTCACAGCAAAGCCTATTTCTATTGATTAATGAGTTTTTTTAAAACATCATCAATCTGTAATTTTAAACTGTCAAAATCGGAATTGTTATAAATAACAAAATCCGATTTTTTTATTTTTTCTTCTTCGCAGTCCTGCGCTTTTATGCGCTTTTCTGCATATTCTCTATCATATAAATTTCTTTTCATAAGACGCTCTAGTCTTATACTTTCATCGGCACTTACAAAAATAATCTTATCAAATTTGTTTTCAATTTTAGACTCAAACAACAAAGGGACGGATATGAACACTATTTTTTCACTGCTGTTTTGCTCTATTAAATCCTGCGTTTTTTTAAATATTCTTTTATGGAGAACTTTTTCAAGTTGTTTCTTCATATCTGAATATGAAAAAACAACCTTACCTATCTTATCTCTTGAAAGTTTTCCTTCACTATCAAGGATATCATAAAGTGAAAATAGTTCTTTAACCTGATTAATTACTTCATTATCATTTTTAAGTAAAAAATGATTAATTTCATCGGAATCAAAAACCTTATAGCCCATTTCAGAAAGATAATTTTGAACAAAAGACTTTCCGCTTGCTATATTCCCTGTTATTGCAACTTTAATCATAATAATGATTATACCATAGTAACAGGGAATAACCTAATATTATTGAAGATAGCCGAGAATGGTATTTAAAAGCTCGTATTTTGTTTTATATCCGACAAAATTAGCTATTAATTTACCGTTTTTAAATAACAAAAAAGCAGGAAAAGCACTTATACCGTATTCTTGAACAAGTGAAGGATTATTATCGGGGTCAACCATTCCTATCCATATATTTTGGTCTGCAATTTCTTTTAAAATCGGTTTTTGTCTGTTGCAATAACCGCACCATGAAGCTGTAAAAGCTACAAATTTTATTCCGTCTTTTATATTCTCATTAAAATTTTGTTCGTTTAATTCTTTAAGCATACATATCTCCTTTTTAAAGAAGATACTCCATCTTATTATAAATTAAATCCTGCCATAAAATAAAACACTCAGGTATATTATTTATTTTCTTATAGTAAGTCTTTCAAGTTTTCTGACCAGTCTTGTCTGCATGTTTTCAGTGTCTTTAGTAATAGAGTCAACAAGTATGGTTTTTGCGCCGAGGAGTTTTCCCGCCAGAATATCCGTCAGGGGTCTGTCACCTATTACAACGGTTTCATTCGGCATTATATTAACGGAAGCCAAAAACTCACGCATAATTTTAGGTGAAGGCTTATTTGCATTTCCTATTACGCTGAAATTTGATTGAGATTTAACTTTTTCTATATATTCGCTTCTTTTATTATTGCTTATTATAGCTATTACAAAATTTTTATTGAGCTTTTGCAAAAGTTCATAAACATTTTGAGGATATTTTCCGGACTTAGACGGCATAACAGTGCTGTCGAGGTCAAATAAAACAGCTTTTATTCCTTTCCGCTTAAGTTCGTTAAAATCTATATCAAACAGTGTTTCTACATTATAATCAGGTTTTAATATCATCTTAAATTTTTTATTCCTATGGTTCTTGAGAGTGCATATTTATAATCTTCAGGCTCTTTTGAAAGTGTAAGAAACGAGATATCATTTGTATTTGAGAGTTCTTTTTCTTCGTTTGATTTTTCATCAATTATTTTAAGGACTTTTGTTCTAAAGCATTCTTTCGGGGTAATAATCTCTATTTCATCTCCGAGGAGGAATTTATTCTTAGTTAATACTTTATACCCCAAGTCTGTTTTATCCAAGAATACACAAAGGCAATCGGCTCCCGCCAGTCCTTTTGATATATCATAGCTGTAGCCTTCACAGTCGGGCTTATGAAGATAAAACCCCGTAGTATAGCCTCTGTTGCCGATTTTTATTATCTCGTTATAATTAGCCTCTTTATCAATTTTGCCCGTTGAAAGATAATCATCTATTGCTTTTCTGTAAGCTTTAGCAACGGCAGAAACATAATAAAGACTCTTTGTTCTGCCTTCTATTTTAAATGAATCTATACCTAAATCAATGAGCTCGGGCAGATAGTTAATAAGCGCCAAATCCTTAGGACTTAAAATATGCGTGCCTTGTCCGTTTTCCTCAATATCAAAATATTCGCCTTCTCTTGTTTCCTCAACAAGTTTATAACTCCATCTGCAAGACTGAGAGCAGTTCCCGTGGTTAGCCTTTCTTTCGCCTTTTGTCATATAGTCACTTATAAGACATCTGCCTGAAAATGAAACACACTGCGCACCATGAACAAATACCTCAAGCTCCATATCAGGCACTTTATTTTTTATTTCTTCTATTTGCTTTAAGGATAAATCCCGTGAGAGAACGACCCTGACTGCACCTAAATCCTGCCAGAATTTAACCGCTTCATAATTTAATATATTCGTTTGTGTGCTGACGTGAAGCGGGATATCAGGCATATATTTTCTTAAAATATTATATACGCCGAAATCCGAAAACAGTATTGCATCAGGTTTTGCTTCATTTATTTTTTCCGCACACTCAATCATTGCTTCAATATCAGAACTGTAGGCGAAAATATTCAGCGTTAAATATGCCTTTTTACCCAATGAATGAGCAAGTTCAATACAATCTTTTAAATTATCAATGGTAATAAGTTCGCCTTTTCGCATAGCTCTAAGGCTGAAATCAACCATACCTAAATATACGGCATCCGCTCCGTAGTGAATGGCATAATCAAGTTTTTCCCTGCTTCCTGCAGGTAAAAGCAGTTCGGGTCTTTTTAAGTTATCCATATAACTATTTTACTACAAACTTTTTTTATCTATTTTATTAAAATCAAACCCTTTTTTAAAGGCATTTCTTAAATAATAATCACTGTTTAAAGGAGCTGATGGCATATAATACTTACTTTTTATTTTATCTTCAGAAGAATATATAATATACGTATTATCATTATATACAGCCTTATACACGGAAGGAATATAATCATTTATTAAGGCATCTATAGGTACTATTATATAATCGGGTTTATACGGTTCTTTCAAAATTTCTTCCCAACCTTCTTGAGTATTATAAAATTTATCCAAAAGTTCCTTTTCTTTGTTAAAATAAACTTCTTCATATCGCCCATCCATATATATAAGATTATTAGGAAATAATTTATAAGCCAGATAACTTCCCATCTCCATAGGTGCGAGAATTTTACCGTTCAAATTATTTATTTTAAAGAATTCCGCCTGACTTACGGGCTGCTCGCTTAAATAATATAAAGGAGGATTTATAACAATAAAACCGATAACAACAAATGTTATTACAAAAATAAAACGTGACGCCCAATACTTTTCATAAAATATAAAAGTATTAATATCTATCTTGTCTTTACGTTTTTCAATTATTCCGTAATACCAATTACATATATCAGGATATAAAAATATTAATGAAGTTATTATAAAAAACGGCATATCTTTTATATAAAAATATGATAAATATGCGCACACAATAAGCAGAAGATATTTTGTAATATCGTTTTTATAATCTTTAATTCTGATTATTAAAAGAGTAAGAAACAATAAATAAAATATTTTAAAATAAATCAGCATATCACTCGAAGATGAAAACGGGCTTGTCCATTCGGTAACAAAAGGTCTTGGCATAACGGAAGCCATAAATATAAATTTCACATAATCAATTCCGTACGGGTTAATAAACATAACCACGAAGCAAACAAAAAGAGTAATTATATAATTTTTAAAAGGTTTTTTATTTAATGCCTCACCGATTGTATATATACCTAATAGTCCTAAAGCACTAACGCAGCCTCCATGACAATTAGCCCATATAAGCATTAAAAAGGGGAGCAGGAATAAAAGCCTGTTTTCACCATTTTTCCTTACTCTTTCAAGTATATATATAAATACGGTAAATAGCAGAAAAGTAATAAAATGACATCTCAAAGCGGAAAAATAAATTGAAGGCACTGCTGCAATTGCTAATGTAAAAAATCCGATATCAAAAGCATTAAATGTCTTTCCTGTTTTTAAAATAATACTTTTAAATATAAAGCATATTATAAAGGATGCTAACAATACTCTAAGCAGAAATATCCCGCAATATCCGAAATGACGGAGAACAAATGAAAATATAATACTTGCGCCCCACTCATGGTCATACCATATATGAGTCGGAATATAAGAAAAAATATCCGATTTTAATATATGGCCCAACTGCCAAAACGCATCGCCTTGAATAATTCTTGCCCAGAAATCAGGGTCGATATTATTTGAGGCGAAAGCAAAAACAATAATCAGAGTTAAAATCCAAACATAATATAATAATTTATTATTTGTCATAAATATATGATAATTAATTTTATGTACTTAGCAATTTATTAAGTTTTATGAAGCATAAAATGCCAATAATCACAAGGTTTTTTGATTTTAATAAAAAAATTATTAAATAAAAAACTAAAGTAATTTAAGAAATTGACGATATATATAATGTAAGGGCAAAAGCCCCATAAAACCTCCCTCCCCAAAGTCTAGTAGCCGCCTTAGTTGACGGCTTTTTTTTTGCTTATTTTTTAGTAATTTATCAAATGCCGCAAGAATTGTTAAGTTTTGTTAATATTAGTATATACTCTGTATCGTAATAAATACGCTGCTTTCCGATTTTATTCGATTA
>CANQOQ010000020.1 GCA_947625495.1 Candidatus Gastranaerophilales bacterium
AAGTGAAAAGTCAAGCAGGTATTGACGAAGCGAGTATATATTCATATTTACAAAACTTAACAATAGGTGAAAATTTTTATATTATTATTTATATATGAGTAAATATTTAGATGAAATCAGACAAAAATGTGAAAAATGTCAAAAATGTTCTTTATGTAAAACAAGAACAAATGTTGTCTTTTCAAGCGGAGTTGAGAACAGCAAATTAATGCTCATAGGAGAAGCACCGGGATATTGGGAGGATCAAAAAGGAGAGCCTTTTGTCGGAAAAGCAGGTCAATTGTTGGATAAAATTTTTGCCTGTGTGGGTTTATCTCGGGATAAAGATATATATATCTGTAATACAATAAAATGCAGACCGCCCGAGAACAGAAATCCTTTGCCCGAAGAAAAATCAGCGTGCAGGGAATATTTAGATGCACAAATAGAATTTTTGAAACCTAAAATTATATTAATATGCGGAGGTGTTGCACTAAATTCTATGCTGCCTGATAAAGGCGGAATAACAAAAGTTCGGGGACAATGGTTTGACGGACCTTATGGAGCTAAAATGATGCCTATTTTTCATCCTTCTTTCCTCTTAAGGAATGATTCAAGAGAAAAAGGCAGTCCTAAATGGCTTACGTGGCAGGATATTAAGGAAGTCAGAAGGGTGTATGATAATTTATAAAAAAGAGGTGAATTTCACCTCTTTTTACATCTGCCCGTTTCTTACTTTTTCAAAAAAGTTAACAACATCATTTAGTTCTCCATCGGCAATACCGTGGTCTACAGAGTATTTTTTGTATTCAATCGGGATATTTAGTGCAGTTGCAGCACTATAGAATATTTCGGCATTTTGTTTTCTGTATTCGTCATCCATTGTACCTATTCCGATAAAATATTTAACATTAGTTTTTTTATCGGGTCTTACTCTTGCACCGCTTGCCAATAATGCACAGGCATCTATTAATTCGGGTTTCATAAAGGAAAATCGTGAGGAGAACTGCGCACCTGCCGAAAAACCTACAAGATAAAGTTTTGAATAATTCAGACCGTTTGATTTTGCTTTTTCAAGCATATCAAGAAGTGCTTGACCTGACCAGACTTGAGGATACTGGTATGCTTTAAAAGTGTCAAAATCCTGTTGATTGAACTTAAAAGTCGGAGCCAATATCGCATAACCTTTTGAATTTGCAAGATTAACCAATTCTTCATAAACTGCATCTTTACCGTCTCCGTCAAGTCCCGGTACCGTTACAATTAAAGGATATGGTGTTGATGAATTTATCAGCCTGGCAGGGATATAATAATAAAATTTAACGCTTGAATTTGTCGGGTTGGGAGTTGATATATAATCCGTAACTTCTTTTGGTTCTTTATTTTGAACCGAATTAACATTCTGTGTCTGTGATTGTATGGGTGTATTACTATTTTCAACTTCTTTCTCTTGTGAATCAGGATGATGTATAGATGGCGGTGCAGGCGAAAAACCATATCCCGAACTTGATTCATTATTAGTACTGCTTGAACTTGATGAAGAATCACTCGATATAGATTGAATAATATCTCCAAATGAAGTCATCGCAAACGATGCCATTAATATAACGGCTAAAGGGAAGATAAATTTCTTTTTCATATAAAACCTCTTATTTTTTTAACAATATTATTATATTCTTTTTTTTCTAAATGTAAAGTATTAATATAATTGAATATTGCCAAATCCCCCCCCCCGAAGAAGGTTATTTTATAAGGATTTATATACTTTTAAATATTCTTTGGCGCTGTTATACCAAGAAAAATCACATTTCATTGCATTTGTTATAAGGTTTGTCCATTGTTTCTTATTATTATATATATCAACGGCATAATTAATGGTATTAAGCATTTCATGGGCATTATAGTTATAAAATTTAAAACCTGTTGCATTATCATTAGGGAATGCGCATATAGTATCATCCAATCCGCCCGTTGCTCTTACTATCGGTATTGTTCCGTATTTAAGTGCAATTAATTGAGAAAGACCGCAGGGTTCAAATCTTGAAGGCATTAGAAACATATCTGCACCTGCATAGATTTTATTACACAATTCATTTCTAAATTCGATTCTTGCTCTTATGTTGCTTGAATTGTAGCTTAGCCATACAAAAAAGTCTTCGTACCTTTTTTCACCCGTTCCAAGAACTATAATATCCGCTTGTATATTTTTAAGTTCATTTTCAACGGCTTTTAAAAGGTCAATTCCTTTTTGTTCCACAAGTCTTGATATAATGGCAATTAACGGACGGTCTTTTTTATATTCAAGCCAAAAATCCTTAAGGACTTCTTTTTTTATTTTTTCTTTATTGGAAAAATCATCAATATCATAATTATAAGGGATTAACTTATCTGTTTTGGGGTTATATATACTGTAGTCTATTCCGTTGAGAATCCCCGTTAACTTATATTGATTATTTCTTAATGTCCAGTCAAGCCCTTCACCATATTCATAAGTTAATATTTCTTGAGCGTATTTGGGTGAAACCGCAATGATTTTATCTGCGTAATTTATTGCACCTTTCATCCAGATAAGATTTCCGTAGTGTTCAAGTCCGTATTGATGATAAACCTCATCTCTCTTTATTCCTGCGAAATCAAGAATTTCAGGGAAATATCTGCCTTGATAGGCCAGATTGTGTATTGAAAATACGGTTTTTGAATTTTTATAAAATTCATCATTTTTATATGATGTTTTAAGCCAAACCGGAATCATTGACGTATGCCAATCGTTACAGTGTATTATATCAGGTTTAAAGTTTAAAAGCCTTGAATATTCTAAAATCGCTTTAGAAAATGTTATAAATCTTTCCTGTTCATACCAGCTGTCAATTCCAGAAGGATATACCTTGTTAAAACATGAGAAAAATTTTGGATTATCAATAAAAAATACATTTATATCAGTATCAGGCAGTTTGCACATGGACAGAGTAAAAACATATTGCGCATATCCGAAATAGAGCGTAAGTCTTGAATTCGGAAGCTCTTTAATATTATATTTCTTTTTATCTATACTTCCGATTAAGGGAGTAAAAATAGCCATTTCTAAATTATCGTCTTTTAGATATTTAGGCAGACTCCCCATTACATCTGCAAGTCCGCCTACTTTTGTAAAAGGTGCAAGTTCAAATGTTGCAAATAAAATTTTCATATTATGCCTCTTTATGCAAGTTTTGAAAGGTATTCAAGCGAGTATTTTAATATATCTTCCGTCTTAATACATTCTTTTTTATGGTTTAATACTTCCTGAATAGCTGATTTAGCTTCATTTATACTATATCCCAATGATATTAATACTGTTTGTACTTCTAATATTGTGTCTTGTTTGATATTTTCCGTTTTTATGTCAGAAACATCAACGGGTGTAACGTTTGACCAATTAATAAGTTTATCTTTAAGCTCAAGAATTATTTTTTGAGCTACTTTAGCTCCTACTCCTTTTGCTCTTGATAATTCTTTGAAATCTTCTCTTATCATAATATCAATAAGTTCAGCTATAGAAAATTCATCTAATATTAATAAAGCAAGTTTAACACCAATGCCTGACACACTTTGAAGAATATTAAAAATATCTCTTTCTTCTTTTGTCAAAAAGCCTGTTAAGGTCATTGAGTCTTCTTTGTGGTTAAGAGAAACATATACTTTTATTTCTTCTTTTTCACTGTTGATTTTATTTATTGTGCTTTGTCCCGTATGTATAAGATAACCGATATTATTGACATCTAATACAATATGAGAACCTCTGTAAGAATTTAACTGTTTTGAAACTATCTGTCCCTTTAAATAATCATACATTTTATTTTTCTTCTTCTTTATTTAATTTATTATATATATCTAACATTTTTTGAGCTTCCTTTTTATTACCGAGTTCTTTATAGCATAGTGCAAGATTATAATAAAAAGAAGGTTCATTTTTATTTAAGTCAATAGCTTTTTTAAAGGCAGATTTTGCCTCGTTGTAATCTTTTATCCCTATATAACTGCATCCGAGGTTATAATAATAATACGGATAATCTTTTTTGTATTTTATTGCAAGCTTATATTCTTTTATTGCATTATTGTATTTTTTTTGATTAAGATATATATTTGCCAAATTATAATGTGCCTTATCAAATTCCGGATTTAGGGAAATCGATTTATTTAAGAAAAATATTGCATTATCTTCATTATTAAAATCTTGTGTTAAATTGGCAAGAAGATACCATAGTTCATAATCTCTTTCCTTGTCGGTTAGTTTTGATATCATATTATATGCTTCTTTTAAATTATTGGAGTTATATACGGCAATAATTTCTTTCTTTTTTTCTTCTAACGACAACGGCTCGGCATAAGATACCGATTGACAAAAATATAACAATAAAATTGTAATAAATAATTTTTTAACCATAACTTGCTAATATTATAGTTTAATAAATATAATGTTTCTATTTAAAATTGTAAATTTTTATAACAATTTTAAAAAAAAATTAAATTTAATTAAAAAAAATAACTTTAATATAATATAAGAATAAACACTAAGGTCATATATGATTACATTAGACTTAGATTTATCATATCTATGTGCGAATTATAATATAGCGGCAAGCTCGCTTTCTCTGTATAAGAATAAAAGCATTACTCAAATAATGCAAACGGAGGCAGAAAAAGGGAATCAAAAAGCTGCCCAATTTATGCTTAAAGTTCTTTCTGAACCCGATGAGCTTGTTAAGTTATTTCAATTATTTAATCCCAAAAACAGATTCCTTATATTAATCAATATGAATGAAGATGATTTAATGAAAGTAATGGAATACTTACAAACTGATGAATTTATATTGGGATTGAGTATTTTAAATCAGAAAGCATTAGTTGATTTAATGATGTTTTTAAAGCCTGAAAGCTTAGCTACGGTTGTACTTGAGAAAATGGATTGTAATAAATTTTTAAAAGAAATACCGGAAAAATTCTTAGATGAGTTTTTGGAATCGGATAAACTTGACAGAAATCTTATAATGAAAGCAATGGAAGATGTAGATGAAGAACAGCTTCAAAAAATGATGGAAAATTGGACGGGGAAATCAAACTATGAAGAATCAGATTCTATATTAGAAAGATTATCTTCATTGTCGGATGATGATTTTATGCGTGCTGTATTTAGTTTTGAACCAAAGGGAAAACAGCAGCTTATTTCAAATGTTATAAAAGAAAAACCTGAATTATTTGAAGAATTTTCGGCGGAAGCAATGGTTCATCCTTTTACTACGATGAAGAAAGAAGATATATTAAAATCGCTTAAAGTCCTTGAACCTGAAGAGTTTTTGCCAATGATGAATGAATTACCGCAGGAAGTTATGGCATTGGTTGCCACTCAAATTAATCCGAGAATTTTTTCACAAGTTCTTATTCGTGATTTTGCCAGTGTTATTACACAATGCGGTATTAATTTCGGCTAAAATTAATTTATTTTCCATTTCTTTTTTAAATTTAAAATGGTGCCGTCATTTTTCATACGTTTTATCGTATAGTTGAGAGTGCTTTTTAAAGAATCGTCATTATCGCATTTCTTTATTCCGAATGCATAAGGCTCTTGTGATATTTTATTCTTTAATATTCTGTAGCTGTCATTTTCGTCAAGAAATCCTGATAAAATGGTATTATCAGTGCTAAATGCATCGCCGTATCCGTTTTTAAATGCTTCAAATGCTTCTTTGTAATTATTGTATCCGTTGAGTTTTGCTATAGGCAGAATTCTTCTTATATTCTTTTCCGAAGTTGTTCCTAGTGCTATTATTATTGTTTTATTTTTTAAATCTGCAAAATTATATATTTTACTGTCTTTTTTAACAAGAGCAGTCTGACCTGCAATAAAATAAGGTTCTGTAAAATCTATCAATAATTCTCTTTGCGGAGTTATAGTCATGGTAGCTGCAACCATGTCCACACGTCCTGATGTAATAGCTTCAATTCTTCCCGAGGGAGTAATAGGAACAAAATCTATTTTCCTTTCACTTCCTAATATATCTTTAGCAGCTTCTCTTGCTATATCAATATCGAATCCTTCTATCTTCCCTGTTTTCGTATTCTTAAATCCGAACGGTTTTGAATCGGTACTGACTCCGACAATTAATACGTCCCTGTCTATAATTTTTTCAAGCTGTGTCTTTTCTTCTTTTTTTCCGCAGCCGCTGTTTAATATTATTATTATTGCTAAAAAAATTAATATTATTTTTCTCATACAAAAATAATATCATATAATCATTCACTTTCATAAAATTATCAGTATAATAAAAATATGTATAAAATATTCGGAATTATATTTTTAATATCTGTTGTTTTTATAACAACAGGAGCTGGGTATATGGGAACTCTTCCCGATATAGAATCGGAATTTTCATATTTAAAAAAAGAAACTACGGAAAAATCTTCTGCCCCGTATTCTATAAAAGAACTGGATAAACAAAACGAACAGCAACTCAAACCCATACCCAGAGATGATGAAAATTATGTTGATATTATCATAAAAAAAGATAAAACAACTAAATATATAAATGATACTAATTCTGTTATAATCATTCTCGAAAAATTAAGAGTATGCTTAAATACTAATCAGGATATACAAAAGTTTAACGCTATTGTAAGCAACTTAATAGATAATATTGACTATATTGAAAGAGAATATAGAGATAAACCCGAAAGTAATTACCTTTCATATTCTCGGCTTATAAACCTGTCATTAGAGGCAAGAGAAACGGCTAACTTTAGAATGCAGGCTTTAAATTCTCAAAGTTATATTCCCTATACTTCTAAAAATAATATCTATACAAAAGAAGCTATTGATACAAAACTTGAATCTCTTTTAAATAATGTATCCGACACCATATTTATTTTAAAAAATTTAGAGTAATTATTCTAAAAAATAGCTTATTGTCTGTTTAATTTTCATAAGAGATTCTTCTATATTTATATAGGAGAACAAACTATGATAAAAAAATATGTGATAACAGCACTTATAATAATGCAATTGCCGATATTAGCTCCGGCATATACGGAAGACAATCTTGATTCTATAGAAATGGCTAAATACGGAAGAGTATATTCCACGGAAAACCTTGCTAACAGATTAAGAAGGTTAGAAACGGATTATTTCGGTATGGCTCAATCGGGTGACATTGATAAAAGAATTTCAATGCTTCAACAAATAGCAGTAAATGAAAGAATGCCATATTATCCCGATATTAATGATGAATATTTTTATTTAAGTAAAAAGCCAAATGCGCTTCAAAGGTTTTTTAATAATGTTTCTTCCGTTTTTTATTCCCCGGGTGTTGTTACGGGGTATACGCCAAATATGTATAATCCTAATTGGAATAATGAATATATGAATTTTATGAACAGCAGAAACAGTTATTATTGCCCTTACCATGATACGTATCATAGAGGCATAAATAACAGATTTCGCAGCAGATATTATGGGAACTATAGAAATCGTTACGGAAACAGCTATGGATATAACTTTAATAATCCTTACTCAAGAGGGTATATACCGACGGATGCCCTGACAAATGTTGCTACCAGGTCAACTGTACATATTTTGCAGGACTGATTTTATAGAATAGAAAAGACTGCCTATTATAGGCAGTCTTTTTGTTAATACAAAATTATTTATGATATTTATGATTCAAAAACGTAACAAAGAAGAGAAGCTTCTCTTGCTTTTTTAACTGCTTTAGCAAGCATTCTTTGATGTTCCGCACAAGTACCGGTTATTCTTCTCGGAAGTATTTTACCTGCTTCAGTTAAATATTTTCTTAATTTTTGTGCATCTTTGTAGTCAATGTTTTCTATTTTATCCGTACAAAAACTGCAGTTTTTACGTTTTTTCTTGTCTAATTGTTCTTTTGCCATTATATTATCCTTTATTTTTACTGATTTCTAAAAAGGTATTTCTTCTTCGCCTATTAAAACATCGTTCATTTCTACCTCCGAGAATTTCACAACTTCATCGGAAGAAGGTTTGGAAGAATTTGCAGAGTTTAAAGCAGAGATGATTTCAAAGCTTGATAAATCAATTTCCATGACTTTTTTTTCATTACCGTCTTCTGTTTGGAAACCTGATATTTGAAGTCTTCCTTCAACGACAATTTTATCATCTTTAGAAACGGAAGCTTCAATATTTTCAGCGAGAGTTCCTCTTGCTATAACTCTAATTAGAGATTGTTCTTTCTCGTCAATATTCAAAGTAAAAGAAGTAACGGGAATATTATTTCCCGTAAATCTTTTTTCCGGATTTCTGTAAACTGTTCCTGATATTACTGCTTTTGCTATTGACATTATTTTCTCCGAATAATTATGCTTTAACCGGTGATACTTCAAGAAGCATAATTCTTAAAATATTTTCATTAAGTCTTAACTGTCTTCTGAATTTTTCAACCTGATTAGTTTCCATTTCAAAAGTTTGAACGGCAAAGTAGCCGTCTCTGTAATCCTTAATATCGTATGATAATTTTTTGCGTCCCATTTTATCCGTAGTTATAACTTTACCTTCCAAAGATACAATTGTTTCATCTATTTTCGCAACAATTTTATCGTATTCTTCAGAATCAATATTAGGTTTTATTATTGATAACAGTTCGTAAGTTTTCAATTTATTTCTCCTTAACTTATATTATTGTTCAAGAAATATATTATCACGAACATTTTTAAAAACAAATATAAATAATTTTTATGTTAAAATTTCTTAGAGATTGTATAGAATAGAGATTGTATAGAATGTCCGAACTTGTATGCGGCACGGATTAAACAATGGAAAAATTTGAACTGATAGGAAAAACTCTTGAAGAAATTGAAACATTTATGATTGAAAATAATCAATCGAAGTTTCGAGCTAAACAAGTTTATAATTGGATATATTTAAAATCCGTAAATTCATTTGATAAAATGAGCGATTTGCCCCTTCAGGCAAGAGAACTGCTAAAAGAGAAATGTATAATATCCTCCGTAATTTTAAAAGAAAAGCAGATAAGTAAAGACGGAACCATTAAATTTTTGTTTGAACTGAAAGACGGAAATTTAATTGAGTCTGTATTAATGCGATTTGATAACAGAGCAAACCTAACGGCATGTATAAGTACGCAGGTCGGGTGTCCTATGGGCTGCAGTTTTTGTGCAACTGCGAAATTGGGATTTAAAAGAAATTTGTCCGCAAGTGAAATTATTGAACAAATATTTTTGATACAAGCCGAAACGGGACTAAAAGTTACAAATATTGTTTATATGGGACAGGGTGAACCTTTATTAAATTTTGAAAATCTTCTTTCGTCAATAAAGATATTCAGAGAACAATTTCAAGTAGGTGCAAGAAGAATAACGGTTTCTACATGCGGAATAATTCCAAAAATAAAAGAGCTGGCTAAATTAAATTTCCAATCAACACTTGCTATATCACTGCATGCTCCGGATAACGAAAAACGCACTCAGATAATGCCTGTTTCCGCAAAATATCCGTTTGATGAATTAATTGACACTTTAAAATCATATACTCAAACAACAGGCAGAAGAGTCACTGTTGAATATGTACTAATGCGTGATATAAATGATTCCGTTGAAGATGCAAAAAAACTTGCGTTTGCAATATCTAAACTGAAAAGTAATGTTAATTTGATTATATACAACCAAAATGAAAAAAGTCCTTATAAAAAGCCGTTAAAAGAAAATATTCTTAAATTTAAATATATTCTTGAAGCATCAGGTAAAAAAGTTACAATCCGTTTAGAGCGGGGAAGCGATATTGATGCTGCGTGCGGCCAGCTAAGTTCAAAATTTGCTAAATAATAAACTTTACTCTTGTTTTTATTTACTTTTTCATTTAAAATATATTATGAAGTTTAATTATAATTTGTGGTAAATTTTTAAATTTGGCTTATAATAAAAAGGTAGAGTAAATAAATCTAATCAACATGATGTTTTTGAGCAAAAATTAATACTTAGGAGAGAGAAATATTTTGCTTTTTAGGAAAAAGGGGCATTACGAATGTACGTAAATAAGTGTATTAAATGCGGCGCTGAGTTCGAAACAAAGAACCCGAAAAGGGTAATATGTCCGAATTGTTTGTATTCGGATAAAAAATATACGGAGGAATTATCTCAAGAAGCACTAAATGCTGCTAATTCATCAGAGAATAAAGGAACTGCAAATTCATATTCCTCGCCTGATGAATATAAAAGACCGCAAAGAAGTTACGACAGAAATAATAACGAAAGACGTCCTTACGGAAACAGACCAAACGGGCAAAGATATTCAAGAGATAACAACAGACCGCAAGGCAGCTACCCAAAACCGTATAATAAATTTAGAAATGACGGACAGCAAAGAAATAAAGGTCAGTTTAATAAATCTAACGGAGGATTTAAACAAAGACCAAACAGAAACAAACCTCAACGACCTAAGCAGCTGCTAGTAAGTAAAGAGCAAATTGAACAAATAGAAATTTTATATAAGAAGGCACTTCCTCTTCCAAACCCTGATATACATGAAATAATAGGGCAGGCAATAGGGTTGGAGCCGAGAAAAGTATTCTTTGGAATTAATCTGGTAAGACAAAAATTAATGCTTCCGAAACTTCCTTTCCCGAAAAGGAAACTTGCGGTTTCACCGGATCAGTTATTTGCTATAAAAAATCTTTATGAACCGTTATTGCCCTTGCCTCCGATAGGATGCCACAAAATAATTGCAGTACAGCTGAGAATGGATGAGTGGCGTGTACATGTAGGTATCGGTTTAATTAGAAAACAGATGGGGCTTGACAGATGGAATCAAGATAGGGAAGATGCCCCTGAAGAATATAAAAAGAATAAATAATTATGACTGATGATTTAATTTCCGTTGCTAAAATTCTTAATTTCCATGGGATTAAAGGTGAGGCAAAGCTTGGTTTTTCTAAAGGCAGAGAACATCAAATTTCCGCTTTAAAAAAAGCTTTTGTCCTAAAGGACGGAAAATATATTGAATTAAATGTTGAAGCAGTAAGATTTCATAAACATTTTGCAATTGTCAAATTTAATGAATTTAAAACAGTTAATGATGTAGAGGTATATAAAGGCTGCGATATATATTTGAGTAAAGAAGAAGTTGAGAAATTTCTTGCAGAAGATGAATATTTAATAAATGATTTAATAGGAATGGATGTATATGATGAAGACGGCTGTTTAATCGGCAATGTATGTGCCGTTGGCGAGAATGCGGCTAATAATTTAATTTCCGTTAAAGATAATAACGCCAGAGAACATTTAGTGCCGTTTGTAAAGGATTTGGTACCTGTTGTTGATATAAAAAATAAAAAAATCGTGATAAATAATATAGAAGGACTTATCGGTTGATATTTGATGTACTGACACTTTTTCCTGAAACTGTTTCAAATTCTTGTAATTTCAGTATTATAAAACGTGCTGTTACGGACGGTTTTATAACCGTAAATACAATAAATCCGAGAGATTATACAAAAGATAAACATAAAAAAGTAGATGATACGCCCTATGGAGGCGGAGCAGGAATGCTTCTTTCATGCCAGCCTTATTTAGATGCTTTAAATTCCATAGAAAAATCAGAAAATTCAAAAACCATAATAATGTCGCCTAAGGGAAAAATATTTAATCAGCAAATGGCAAAAGAGTTCTCTCAACAAGAGCAGATTATTATTATATGCGGGCATTATGAAGGATTTGATGAGCGTATTATGGAATTATCAAATGCCGAGGAAATTTCTATAGGTGATTTTGTATTAACAGGCGGTGAATTTCCTGCTTTATGTATTATAGACAGCGTTACAAGATTGATAAAAGGGGTTCTTGGCGATGATGAGTCTTGTGAATTTGACTCTCATTATGACGGACTGTTAGAACATCCTCATTATACAAAACCAAGGAATTATATGGGGCTTGAAGTACCTGAAATCCTTTTATCGGGTAATCATGAAAAGATAAAAGAATGGCGAAGACTTCAACAATTTATTATTACAAAGAAAAAAAGACCTGATTTATTTGAAAAGTTTATTAATTCGGAACTTTGCGACTACGATAAAAAATTAATAGAAAAAAATTCTCAATTGTTTTAAACTATAGTTATTATGAGAGCGGCAGTTTTAAAAAATAAACAGTTTATAATTGAAGAAATAGAAAAACCTGAACTTAATTCTGGAGAAGGTGCTGTAATTAAAGTAAACGGATGCGGTTTGTGCGGTTCCGATCTTGTAAAAATGTTTACCGGCAAAGCAAAAGATGGTGATGTCCTCGGTCATGAGGTTGTCGGTGAAATAGTTGATATTAACTCAAAAACGGAATTTAAGCGTTCGGACAGAGTTGCTTTAGGTCATCATATTCCTTGTTTTAAGTGCCAATATTGTTTAAATGAAAATTATTCAATGTGCAGACATTTCAAATCTACAAATATAAAGCCGGGAGGATTTTCGGAGTTTATATACGTAACAGAAGAACATCTTTTAAATACGGTATTTAAAGTTAATGATGATATCACAGATGTTGAAGCTTCTTATATGGAGCCTTTGGCTTGCTGTTTAAGAGCAGTAAAAAGAGCAAATTTAAAGCAATACAATAAAAGTCTTATCATTGGTTTAGGCTCTGTCGGCATGTTAATGGGAGCTGCGGTAAATGCACTCTCAAAAGATGCATACGGCTGCGATATAAAAAAAGAACGTGTTGAATTATCGGAGAAATACGGATTTAAAAAGTCTTTTATATTGGAAGAAGCGGAAAAAACATTAACTGAAATGAGAAAAACTGCTCCGGAAGGTTTTGATGTTATATTTCTAACGGCAGGTGCTTCATCTGCAGTAGATTTTGCGCTTAAAACAGTCAGAGACGGCGGCAAAATTGTTGTTTTTTCCAGCATAAAAAACAATAATTCATTTTTAAATAATGATATATACTATAGAGAGCTTACCGTAATGGGAAGTTATTCACCTTCACCGAATGATTTAAAAGAATCTTTGAATTTAATTTCAACTGGAAAGGTAAATGTAAAACAATTGTCTACTTTGTATTCTTTGGATAAATTAAATGAAGCAGTATCCGATACTCAATCAAATAAAATAATGAAAGCATATATACAAATATGAAAATGAAATCGTTGCAATATTACGCACCTTTAAATGTAAAATATGAAGAAGTGGAAATAAAAGACCCTAAAGAGGGAGAAGTACAGGTTAAAATAATGGCGGCATTAACCTGCGGTACCGATGTAAAAACTTACAGGCGGGGTCATCCCGTGTTGATAAAAAAAGTTCCGTCAGGCTTCGGGCATGAATTCTCGGGTATAATAACAAAAATAGGTAAAAATGTTACGGGATTTAATATCGGAGACAGAGTAGTTGCCGCAAATTCTGCGCCTTGCGGAGAATGCTTCTTTTGTAAACGCGGTGATTATAATTTATGTGAAAATTTAGAATTTTTAAACGGAGCTTATGCGGAATATATTAATATACCTAAATCTATTGTAAAACGTAATCTTTTGCATTTGCCTGATGATTTAAGTTTTGAAAGAGCGGCATTTGCAGAACCCTTGGCTAACGTTGTTCACGGAGTTGATAAAACGGGAATAAGAAGCGGGCAAACAGTTGGTGTTGTTGGTATTGGTCCAATAGGTTTAATGTTTGTTAAACTTGCTAAATTAAAAGGAGCAAGAGTTATAGCAGCAGGCAGAAATCCTTTAAAACTCAAATTGGCTAAAGAATTTGGCGGTGCCGATGAAATTATTGATTTAAATAAATATAAGAATCCCGAAAAAATATTTATAGATTTTTCAGATGGGAAAAAGGGGCTTGATGTTGCGGTAGAATGTGTCGGTTTGCCTGAAATATGGGAGAGAATGTTTACATTTGTAAGAAGGGGCGGTATAGTTCATTTATTTGGGGGCTGTAAAGACGGAACTGCATTTTCTATTGATACAAGAAGGCTTCACTATGATGAAATTAAGGTTTTAAGTATTTTTCATCATACTCCTTTGTATTTTAGAGAGGCGTTAAGACTTATAGCGGAAAATAAAGTTCCGGTTGAACAATTAATTACCGAAACGCTCCCTCTTGAAAGAGCGGAAGAAGCTTTAATTAAGCATATGAACGGAAGAGTTATTAAAGCATTAATTAAGCCGTAATTCCACTAATTCCTTTTTTGTAGTATAATCTTCCATGAGGCAGATGGGTGTATGGATAAAAGTATTTCCGAATTAAAACATTTAATAGAAAAATCAGAGAGTATTGTTATTTTTTCTCACGTAAATCCCGACGGTGATACTTTAGGCTCAAATCTTGCTTTAAAAATAATAATTCAAAAATTTTTTAATAAAACCCCTGATAGTGTTTGTATCGGGTATTTACCCGAAATATACCGATATCTGCCCGAATATGAAAAACTGAAAAGAGTAGAAGATATAGATTTAGAAAAACAATATGATTTAGCTATAGCTGTTGATGTGGCTGCAAAAGACAGATTGGTTAATTGTATAAAAGTTTATGATAATGCAAAAGTAAAAGTTAATATAGATCATCATGTTACAAATAATTCTTATGGTGATATAAATATTATTGACGGCAAAGCTGCCTGCGCAGGCGCTATTTTATATAAAATATTTAGAAACTGGGAAACAGATATTCCTCAAAATGCCGCAAGATGTTTATATACATCTTTAATGACGGATACGGGAGGTTTCAGGTACGAAAATACTACGGCTGATACATTTATAATGGCATCGGAATTAGTAAAACTCGGAGTTTCACCCACTGAAGAATATAGAGCCTGCTACGAAACAAAACCTCAAAATATGGTTCAGTTTCAGGCTTATATTGTCAATAATGCATTGTTTTTAAATAACGGTAAAATATCTGCTGCTAAAGTTACAAAAAAAGACATGGATAAATTTAATGCAACGGATGATTATACTGAAGGTATAGTTGAAGTATTAAGAACATCACGAGATGTTGAAATTTCTGCTCTACTTAAAGAAACAAAAGAGGGATATACTAAAGTAAGCTTAAGAAGTAAAACAAAAGACTTAACAAAAATAGCATTGGACTTTAACGGCGGCGGTCACCGTTTTGCAGCAGGTTGTACCATTAAAAAACCAATTGATATTGCTTTTGAAAAATTAATAAAACGTATTCAACTTGAAATAGAATAATATGAGAAAATATATAGAATCACTTATAAAAAAAATAATAGATCAGGATTTTTACGGTGTAGCAGCCGAAATGGCGTTCTGGTTTATATTAGGACTCTTTCCTTTCTTATTGTTTTTAACCTCTCTTTTTGCTTGGATGGGAAAAAAGACTTTAATTACTCCGATAATAGATTTTTTAACTAATATAGCACCAAAGGATGTTGCATCCTTGATTTTAAATACCTTAAATGAAGCAATGATATTTAAACAGGGAACTTTAATTGCAATATTCGGTCTTATAATAACCATTGCTCTGGCTTCTAATGCAATTGCGGTTATTATAAAGGGCTTAAACAGAGCTTATGCTATTGAAGAAACAAGAAGTTTTATTTATACAAGAACTTTATCGGTATTAATGGTATTTTTTAATTCTCTTGTGCTTTTTCTTGCGGTAAATTTAATAGTTTTAGGCAAAGTATTTATGGATTTTATGCTGGAATATACTATTCTTTCAAAATTATCCGTTGATATAATATCAATATTAAGGTGGCCTGTTTCTTATTTGGCATTAAGTGCTTTTGCCATTGTGAATTATTATATTCTTCCAAATATTGAAGGCAATGACAGAATAAAATTTAAAAGTATACTTCCGGGGGCTTTTTTCTTCTGTTTGTTCTGGATGTTAGGTTCATGGTGTTTCTCTATTTATTTGAGCAACTTAAATGCATACAATAAGGTATACGGAACAATCGGTGCTTTTGCTATTTTAATGGTTTGGCTATATTATACATCATTAATAATCCTTATCGGCGGAGAAATAAACTCCAGAGTTTATGCGAGATTAAACGCTAAAAATTAAATAAAATAAAATTATTGATTTTTACAAAACAAATGTGCTACTTTATTATTGTAATTTTGGAGGGTCGTATCATTAATATCAAGTTTTTTTCTTCATTAGTAATTATTTCTATAATGTTATCATTAAATGCTTTTGCAATGACACCTGAGGCAAATAAGTATTACAGAGAAGCTTGTGAGCTTTCTGATAACGGCAAATATGCTGAAGCTGTTGAAAATTTAAATAAAGCAATTCAATTATCCAATGATGAGGCTCTTCTTTATACAAAACTTGCAGGTATGTACTCTGAACTGGGACAGTGGGGAAATGCCGTTGAAGCTTATAAAAAAGCGCTAAAGATAAACCCTAATGACGCATTTATATATATAAGCCTCGGCAATATATTTGAGCAGATGCAGGATTATAAAAATGCCTATAACTCATATAATCAGGCAATGAAAATGTTTCCCGAATATAAATATAACTATTTAAACCTTGCAAGCGTAAAAGCGTATTTAAAAGAAGATGAAGAAGCCATTAAGTATTATCAGATGTTTTTAAATTATTATCCTGATGCACTGGACGCCAGAGAAAATATGGCTTCTATATATTTAAGAATGAATAAACCTAAAGATGCAGTTGATATTTATAATGATATTTACCTGAAAGAGCCTTCATCGTTTAAGGATTATTCTAATTACGGACTTGCACTTTACAGAATATCCGATTATGACAATGCGGAGCAAATATTAAATAAAGCTATAGAAAAAGATAAAAATGACTATGTCGCAATGGCAAATTTGGCTTATGTATATATGGCTCAGCATAAGGAAAAAGAAGCAATAGATGAATTTTCTAAAGTTCTTGCTTTAAATCCCGATATGAATTCAATCAGGTTTGATTATGCTAATTTACTTGCCGATAATGATAATATTGATGAAGCTATCCTTCAATATGAAGAATACCTTAAGACTTCAAAAAATAATGAAGTTGCATATTTGAATACGGGTATATTGTATTCCAGAAAAGAAGATTATCCGAAAGCTATAGAAATATTAAAACAAGGCAAATCTGTCGCGCCAAAAAATATTGAAATCCAAAAAGAATTGGCAAAAGCTTATCATTTAAATAAAAATTATAATGAAGCAATTCTTGAATATGATTCTCTGTTGGCTTCAACTCCTGAAGATACGGATATTTTATTAAATAAGGCAGTAGCATATCACGCTTTAAAAAAATATACTGAAGCTATTGATATATATAAATCACTGCTTGAAAAAAAATCAGGTGATAAAAAAATATCGGAATATTTGTATAAAGCTTACATCGCTCAAGCTGACAATTTATTTAACGAGGGAAATTACAGAAAAGCCGTACAAAATTATGAACTGGCACTAAATATAAATCCTGATGATCCTATTTTATATATTAATATTGCCAATACTTATGATAAGATGGGTTCTAAGTCTAAAGTTATTGAATATTATGAAAAAGCTATGGAAGCTGCACCTGATAATCCTGATGTTCTTTCTTCATACGCTAAAACTCTCAATAAATATGATAAAACTGATGAAGCAAAACTTGTTTATGAAAAAGCTTTATTCGTTCAAGATACTAAAGTTGAAGATAAGTATGATTATTATATAGATATAGCTGATACTTATTATAAGAATAAAGATTATACAAACGCTCTTGAAAACTATTTAAAAGCTGAAACATTAAATAAAAACGATGAGTATTTGTATATAAAGCTTGGAAATACCTATAAAGGATTATCAAAACTTGATGAAGCCGTTGATTCATACAAAAAATCAATTGAAGTAAATAACCAAAATCCTGATGCATTCTTTAATATAGGTTTATGCAGGGCAGAGTTAAATGATTTAACTTCAGCTAAAGAAAACTTTTCAAAAGTTATTGAATTAAAACCTGGCTATGCTTATGCCTATTATGCTATGGGGCTTGCTTTTGAAAAAGAAAATAATTTAGAAAAAGCTGTTGAATATTATGAGACTTTTGTTGAAATAACCGAAGATAAAAATTTAAGGAATAATGTTCAAAATAAAATAAATAATTTAAAAAAGAAATTGAATAAATAAATAAAAATGAAAAAGCTTATTCCCGTAGTTATATTAATATCTTTATTATTTTCATTTGGCTTTAAGAGAGAGGAAAAGCCTTATGTAATATTATCGTCTGCGCCAACGGCGAAAGAAAATATCAACCGTGTGGAAAGAGTATTTAATGCCGGACAGAGAATATACTATTGTCTTGTTATTCCCTCAGGTGCTAAATATTCGGGAATCAGAATGCAGCTTTCCAATCAGAGTGATAAAACAACAAACTGGGGTTTCTCAATAATTCAAAGCCGTGATTTTTATATGGAAAAATCTGACAGGATTTATAAAAGTTATTTTTATGCACAAAAGAACGGGCATTATATAATACAATTTTTCTATTTAAATAAAAAAAATTATCCGTTTGTTCATAAAGAGTTTATGGTTCAATAATGATAAAATATTTAAATTATATATTAAACAGGTTTAAATCATCTAAGTATGTAAGAAAAGGAAAATGCAGCAAATGCGGTGCTTGCTGCAGAAACATACTTTTATATACAGAAAGAGGAATTGCAGTAACAAGTGAAGAACAATTTGAAAAAATAAAAGAATTCGATAAGCATTTTAAAAATTTTTATATATCAGGTAAGAATGAATCGGGGAAATTATTATTTACGTGCAGAGAAATTGATGAAAACAACAGATGCCGTATGTATTTATTTAGAGGACTTGTATGCAGAACCTATCCTAAGCCTGATTCATATTTTCTTGCAAACGGGGGAGAACTGCTCGATGGCTGCGGGTATTATTTTGAACCTGATAAATCTTTTAAATCTTATTTAAAAATGTCTTAATAGTTTCAATTGCTCTATTTGCAAGAAGTTCATTTTTTAATTTCTTATCTTTTCTTGTTTTTCTATCCATTTCCATATCTGCTATAATTCCCCAATTAGAATTTACAGGCTGGAATGATTTATGTTCACTATATGCAATATAATTAGTCAAAGCTCCAAGCATTGTTTCAGAAGGAAGATTAAGGAGTTCTTTTTCCTCAATATATCTTGCCATATTGATACCTGCTAAAAGACCTGTGGCAATGGATTCGGTATAACCTTCCGTTCCTGTTATCTGCCCTGCAAAGAAAATATTGCAGTTTTTCCTTGTTTGAAGTGATGAATTAAGGATTTTTGGACTGTTAATAAAAGTATTTCTGTGCATAACGCCGTATCTTATGATATTTGCATTTTCAAGCCCGGGAATAGAGTGTATAAGTTCTTTCTGGTATCCCCATTTTAAATTGGTTTGAAACCCGACGAGGTTATATAAGCTTGCAGCTTTATTGTCCTGCCTCAATTGAACTACGGCATAATTATTAATCCCCGTTCTTTCATCAATAAGCCCTACTGGTTTTAAAGGCCCAAATCTTAAGGTGTCAATTCCTCTTGAAGCCAGAACTTCTATCGGCAGGCATGATTCAAAGAATTTTGCATTTTTCTCAAATGATTTTAACTCTATTTTTTCAGAGTTAATCAGAATATTATAAAATTTTTCATATTCTTCCTTGTTCATAGGGCAGTTAATATAATCATTTCCGCCTTTGTTATATCTGTTCATAAAAAACGCTTTTGAAAAATCTATAGAGTCTTTTTCAACAATAGGTGCAATTGCGTCAAAGAAATGTAAATATTCTTCTCCTATTATGTCTTTAACTTTCGAGGATAATTTTTCGGAAGTTAAAGGTCCGGATGCGATTATAACCGGTTCATCAGTATTAATTTCAGTAATTTCTTCATTTATTATGTTAATAAAAGGGTTATTTTTAATTAAATTTGTAACATCAGAGGAAAAAAGTTCTCTGTCAACGGATAAAGCACCGCCTGATGGTACTTTACAATTATGAATTATTTTCATAAGAAATGAATTTAATACTTCCATTTCATGTTTTAAAAGTCCTGACGCATTTGTAATATCATAAGACCCCAGACTGTTTGAGCAGACTAATTCCGCAAATTTGTCGGTTTTATGTGCTCCCGTTGAAACTAAAGGGCGCATTTCATAAAGGTCAACATAAATATTCCTTTTTGCAAGCTGAAGTGCTGCCTCACTGCCTGCAAGTCCTGCGCCTATTACTTTTACTCGTTTTTCTTTTTTCATATTTTTATTATCTCATAAAAAATGAGCAATTTTTAATAAATTGTAGTAGAATATTTATGTATTGTAGTTTATTTTAAGAGCGGCGGATGAGCGATAATAAAATTAAAATTTATTTATTTGATAAAGATAGTTTAACTAAAACTTTAATTGAAAATTATATAAAAGAATTAAATATTGATTTTGAAATGATTTACGCTACGGATTTCAATACAAATTTAATTCAAAGAGATAATTCTTATAAATTTATATTTATTTCTCATAATGACAGTCTTGAAGCATTAGAAAACGAAATAAAAATTCTTGCTGACGATTCAAAAAATGTTTTCTTTCTGCTTTTAGACGAACCTGATTCTGATTTGTATGTCAAATATTTAAGACTCGGAGTTAAGGAATTTCTTATAAAACCTTTAGTAAAAGATAATTTTATAAAATCCGTAAAAAATAATTATCATCCGGAAGTGTTTGCAGACAAAAAAAATAATACGGGTTCCGAAATAATTCTAGTAGCTTCGCAGGAGCAAAGCTGCGGAAAAACTTTGTTCGCAGTAAATGTTGCAAAAGAAATTGCCGATGTTACAAAAGAAAAAGTATTGCTTTTAGATTTTAATAACGGGTTAAATAATGTTTCTTTTTCTTTGGATATAAATCCTACTTATGATACAAACTATTATATTTTGAACACTAAATCCGGAAATTACGAAAATATCTTTTCAAATGTATTTAAATTTGAAAATTCATCATTGTATATTATTTCAAACGGATTATATACAGGTGTTGATGACAACATAAACAGTAATGATATTGATAATTTCTTGAATATAGCAAAAAGATATTATAGATATATAATTATCGATCTAAATAAAGATTTAGATATAATGAATTTTATTTTATATGCAAATTCTGATATTATTATGTATCTCATAACTCCCAATATAATTTCCTGTGAAAAAAATAAAAAGTTCATTGAAAAGAGTTTCAAAGGAAGAAAAATTAAAATTATACTTAATAAATATAAGCCCAAAGATGAGGCAAAATTAAACGAAATAGAAGCAGCATTGGGATATGAAATTTTTGAAAAAATACCGATGAATCTATCTGTTTCATTGGGTTCCGCAAATAAAGGCAAAACAATTAAGGAAATTAATCCCAATCTTGATATTGTAGCTTCTTTTGATAAAATTGCCCGATATTTGATTAAAAGTTAAAAAAGTTATAATCTATGGTGAATTATTTATATGAAATTTAAAGACAGACTGAATTCAATATATAGTACTGAAAATGAAAAAAAATTAAAAAAAGAAATTGAGCCGCAAATTGATGTTGATAATTTTGTAAAAGATAAAATTGCGGAAAAGATAATTAAAGAATCTTTAACTTCTTTTGATAATATAATCATTGCAAGTTCTGTTGATTGTGACAGTTCTGTTTTATGTAATTATATAAAAAGTTTAGTAAAAAATAATAATGAAAATAAAATAATATACAATCCTGATATTCGGGAATTAGTAAAAATAGTCGAAAATATAATATACGGACAAAAGGGTTATATATTTCATTCTAAAATAAATGATTATGTTAATTTTGTTGAAAAGCTTAAGCTTTTATTATTAATAAATTATCCGAATATGACTGAAATAACAGCTGATAAAATAATGGAATATTTAGGTGCATTAGTTATATTCGTTTCCCAAGAAGATGAAGGGAATTTATATATCAGCAATATCGGAAAAATGAAAAAAGAAAAAAGCGGTATTGTTTTAAATAATATATATGAGTCAAAAAAAGTACAAAATAAAACCCAAGAAATAGAATATCAAGAAGAAGTTATCTCTAATAAGAAGGTTAATAAATATAAATTATTGAAAGAAAAAATAAAGAAACACGACAATATAGATCTTTAGATTAATAAAAATAAATCTCTATATTGATGAGCTGCCATGACACCGGCTGTAATATAAAAATATAAGGCATGGATGAAAAGGGAGCTATGGTGTGTATATGAGAAGAAATGTTGAGTTTGGGAAAAAAACTAAAATCATTTTGGTAGATGATAATTTCGAGCATTTGCTAGGGATTAGAGAATTAGTTAATTTGGAAACAAATTTTGAGGTAATAGCAACTGCGACAAATGCGAATATCGCAATAAATTTGGTTAAAAAATATCAGCCCGATGTTGTATTAATGGATATAAATATGCCGGAAAAAGACGGCTTAACCGCAATAAGCGAGATAGAAAGATTAAATCTGGGTACAAAAATTATTGCTTTAACGGGATATGATGATTCTGACTTAATTTTTAGAGCCATGAAAATAGGTGCTAAGGGCTATATTCTTAAAACTATGGCATCAGCTCAATTAATATATGCTATAGAAGAAGTAATGCAAGGTAAAATATATCTTCCGACGGGACTTTCTTCAAGATTTTTTGAATATTTCCAAAAATCATTTAAAGATGAATCTCAATCTAATACAAATGAAGAAAATCTCCTTCAGTATTTAACTCAAAGAGAAGAAGAAGTCCTTGATTTGTTAACTCAGGGCGTAACTTATAAAGGTGTTGCTCAACAGTTATTTATAAGTGAAACAACAGTTAAAACCCACGTAAATAACATTTTCCAAAAATTGCAGGTTAATGACAGAACTCAAGCTGTTTTATATGCAATAAACAATGGGTTTATGAACAGAAAAAAATTAAAAATGGCTATATAAAACAATATGAAAAAAAACTATAATACCCTTCATCAATACATACTGGATAATACAATAAAAGAATATCATAAAGAGACCGTTAACGGTCTCTTTCGTGCGATTTTAGAACCGATTATTGAAAATCAAAAGTTTGAAGCGTGTATATTATTCAGATTATCCGATACAAGTAATAAAGAATCTATTATCAAGAGATTGGCTTTTTCAGGTGCTGTAATATATTCTTATAATGATAATTTAAATTTTGAAAATATTGAAAAAGAAAATATTTGGAAGGATACGGAATTTGTTATTGTTATAGGGCAAAGATATTCTGCAGTAATGATTTGGGATTATACACTCTCATCAAAAAATGATTACACTCCCATGTGTCTTATATATAATTCTAAATTTATTACCGATATTGCAAAAACTATTCTAGCAAATACAAAAAAAGACATAAAAGATATTTTATTAAAATATATGCCCGACAGACGTGAAAATACTATTTTAAATAAATCTATAAAATGTATTGCCGATAAACTAAATGAAAAAAATGAAGAAATAATATTCTCTGAACTTGAAAAAACAAAGCTTTTAAAAGATGATGACAGACTTGAAGTTGCTTCTGTTGTTGCTGAAAAGGCTAAATATATTGCACATGAAATAAAAAATAATTTATCTGTTATAAACTTATATTCAACAATTGCTCAAAAGCGTTTAAATACAGTCTCAGCTGACATTGAGGTTATGGAATCGTTAAAAACATCCGTTAAAAATATTCAAAATGCTTCAGAAGCAATATCAAACCATATTAATGATTTAAGATGTCTTTCAACGCCTTATAAAACAAATGTAAATTTAAATGAGCTTATCTTGCAAATCGTTTCTCTGTGTGAAGAAAAGGCTCAAAAATCGGGTGTAAATATTGTTTATGACGAATTTAAAGATATTATGGTTTATACTGATGCGGCTAAACTCCAATGTGCAATAGTTAATGTTATATTTAACGCAATAGAAGCCTGCCAAGACGGCTCTGAGATAAGTATAAAAGTCAAAAAGGATAACGATAATATATTAATTGATATTGTAAATACGGGAGATATGATACCCCCTGAAATACAAAATAAGATATTTGAATCTGATTTTACGACTAAAAAAACGGGCAGCGGCTTGGGGCTTTTTATATGCAGATATCAGCTTGAATTATCGAATGGAAGTATTAATCTTTTAAAATCGGATGAAAAAGAAACTGTTTTTGAAATAACTCTGCCGATAAAATAAAACTTTTCACCTGTTATTTTAAATCGTATAATAATTTTATGGATAATATTTCTGTAAAAAAATATACATTAAAAAAAGTTTCGACTGAAATTGTATATAAAATAGATTACGAAAAAGAACTAAATCCGAGCCAGCTTGAAGCGGTTAAGCAAAAAGACGGTGCAATTTTGGTAATTGCCGGTGCAGGAAGCGGCAAGACAAGGACTCTAACATATAGAGTAGCACGACTTATTGAAGACGGAGTTAACCCTAAAAATATACTTTTATTAACCTTTACCAAAAAAGCGGCTCAGGAAATGCTATCACGTGCTTCAATTGTTCTTGATTCAAGGTGTGAACAGGTCGCAGGCGGAACTTTCCATTCTTTTGCAAATACTATTTTAAGGAAATATTCATCTTTTCTTGAACTGAATAATAATTTTACAATTACAGACCGCACGGATAGTGAAGACATCATTAATCACATACGGTCTAACGTTATAAATAAACAGGAAAAAAGATTTCCTAAAAAACATACAATACTTGATATATATTCGAAGGCCGTAAATAAAAATATGCCCTCTGAAGAAATAATAGCATCAGAATACAGCCAGTTTGAACACGCAACCGAAAAAATCAATGAAATAATTCTTAAATACAATAACTATAAAAGAGAAAATTCTATTCTGGACTATGACGACCTGCTTTTATATTTAAGAACGCTGTTAGAGTCAAATTCAGATATAAGGAAAAAATTATCAAATCAATATAAATATATAATGGTAGATGAATATCAGGACACAAATACCATTCAGGCTCAAATTGTAAAACTTCTTGCCTCGGAACACAACAATGTAATGGCTGTAGGTGACGATTCACAAAGCATTTATTCATTTAGAGGCGCTAACTTTAAAAATATTCTTAATTTTCCGAGTATTTTTGAAAATACCAAAATAATTAAACTGGAACAAAACTACAGAAGCTCGCAAAATATTCTTTGCTTAGCAAATGAGATATTAAAAAAGGCAAAAGAAAAATATACTAAAAATCTTTTTTCGACTATTGAAAATCCTATTAAACCTGCCTTAATCAGTGCTTCTGATATGAAAACTGAGGCTGAATTTATTGTTCAGCGGGTGCTTGAATTATCAGAAGAGGAAGATATTCCTTTAAATGATATCTGCGTACTTGCCAGAAGTGCAAGAATGACATATAACTTAGAAATAGAACTTGCCAAAAAAAGTATACCCTACAGAAAATTCGGCGGAATGAAATTTATAGAAACCGCACATATAAAAGATATTATTTCATATTTAAGAGTAATATTAAATCCGTCGGATATAATAAGTTATACAAGAATTTTGCTTCTGCTTGACGGTATAGGTTCTCAAAGTGCAAATAAACTGCTTCCGGTACTTATTAATAATGATTATGACGGAAAAAAACTTCCCGTTAAAAACCCAGATGCTGTTTTAAAGCTCACTGATATGCTGAATTCAAACAGGAAAGATATTATGAACCCTTCAAATATCGTTAAAAATGTTTTGAATTACTATGAACCTATTTTAAAAGATAAATATGATGATTACACAAAAAGACAAAAGGATTTGGAGCATTTCCTTAATCTGAGTGAAAAGTATTTATCTTTAGAAGACTTTTTAAGTGATTTAGCTTTAGAACCGCCTGATTCATCCGTTGAAGATATAGAAGAAGGTGCAAAAGCTGATGAATATCTTACATTATCAACTATTCACAGCGCTAAGGGGCTTGAATATAAAGCAGTATTTATTATAGGTGCAGTTGACGGCAGATTCCCCTCTACTTTTTCATTTAATTCTGAAGAAGAACTCGATGAAGAATTAAGACTTATGTATGTTGCGGTTACAAGAGCCAAAACCCACCTTATGATAACCTATCCTATTGATATGTTTGACTATTCAACAGGCATGGTGCTTTCAAAACCCTCAAGATTTCTAGACGGAATCGGTCAAGATATTCTTGAAAAGTGGGTTATAGAAGAATAACTACTGAACGTTAGAAGTTATCTTATAGCCTCTATCTGTAAGAGCTTTTTGAATCTCTTCAAAGTGAGCGGCATTCTTTGTTTCCATTGAAATTTTTAAGAAACAATCGTTAATATCGGTATTTTCACCGCCCTGATTATGTCTTACCCTGATAACATTTGCACCGTATTGAGCAATAATTGAAGAAACTTCTTTTAACTGCCCAGGTTTATCTAAAAGCTCTATTGTTAAATGTGACAGTCTGCCTGATTTTAAAAGACCTCTGTTTATAACTCTTGATAATATATTAACGTCAATATTACCGCCGGAAACGACGCAGGCAGTCTTTTTGCCTTCTATCGGAAGCTTTGAGAACATAGCAGCAGCAACACTTAAGGCGCCTGCTCCTTCTGCTACAAGTTTTTGTCTTTCCATTAAGGCTAAAATAGCAGAAGCAACTTCATCATCAGTAACGGTAACTATATCGTCAACA
>CANQOQ010000021.1 GCA_947625495.1 Candidatus Gastranaerophilales bacterium
GGCATCGCCAAGCGGTTAAGGCCTCGGATTGTGGTTCCGATATGCGTGGGTTCGAATCCCACTGCCCGCCCCATTTTCAAAATGAGCTTCAATTTGGGGCTCTTTTTCAGTAATAACAAGCTTTTCAAGGGTTGTAACTTTATTTTTTAACGAAAGTTCTATATTTTTAGCCAAATAGTCCAAAACCGTTTTACTGCTTACTTTTGGCAGGGTTGTAACTTTTTCATAGTATAGTTTTAAGTTGTCTTTTGTTATCCTGAGGGCTTGGAATATTGGCTTTAGTTTTACATTTAATTGTTGTGTTTCTGTATCATAAGTTGCTTTTTCAAATACCATGCGTAGTAGTCTTTGTTTATTTTCAACGCTTGCATTTTTATAGGTATCATCAATGTTTTGCAAAAATTTCATTAAAGTATCTATGTTAGTATATACGGATTTATTTATTTTTGAAGCTGTTTGTATGCTTTCGGCGAGCAGGATTTTTTCATCATTCCATGCTTTCATTTGATTATTAAAATCACTTTCAGACAAGGGCGATTTCCCTAGTATTCTCTCCTCATTTGATTTCTGAATTAATAAGTTTAATTGTTTAAGTCTTTGTGTATTTGTCGTATATACTTGATTTTCAGTTGCATAAATATTGTCTAATGCTTCAATAAGTCGAGGTTTAATAAGTTCGACGACTTTTTTAGGTATTTGAATTTCCTTAAAAATGCTGTTAAATATATTATCTAATGTTTCTTGCTTAATTCCTTTAATTGAAGTATGTATTTTCTTTCGGTTATGGCATTTGTAATAAATGTAATCACCGCTATTATGTGCTCCTTTTGAGTGATAGCCAGTCAAATAAGAACCACAAGTGCATTTTATTAATTTAACATAGGTTTTATCGGTGTGCTTGGTGTTTGGTTTCCCGTCATTTCTTCGCATGGCTTCAACTTTATTAAACAGAGATAATGGCACTATTGGTTCATGAATACCTTTTAAAATCCTGTCTGTGCCATCGTCATTTTTTCCATATCTTATTTTCCCGCAATAAACAACATCTTTTAATATATGTTCAATTTTTCTTGCAGGGTATGGCTTGCCTTGTTTATCTTTGAAGCCTATTTTGTACAATTCATTTGCAACAGATTGCATTGTATGTAATCCAGAAGCGTACAAAGAAAATGCTCTCATTATAAATGGCGCATTTTTTTCATCTTTGACAATAATGCCATGCCCATTTTCTCGTTTATTCAGATAACCGATAGGTGCTTTACCCATAAGATACCCTTGTTGCGCTCTATGTAGCATTGTAGCTTTAGTTCTCGCTTTGGTGTTGTTCACTTCATCGGTTGCAAGCCCTAAATATACACCAATTAAAACTCTTGGTATTTCCCTTATATCTGGGAATTGTGTTGTTGAAGCAATAGTCATATCCAATTGTTCAACTAAATCCATGGTGTATTTAAAAAATTCTGTATCGTTTCGGCTAATTCTGTCCAGCTTCCAACATATTATTGCATTAATTTTATGTGTTTTAATATACTGATGTAATTTTTGCAACTGTTTTAAAACTTTATAATCTGTGCCAGTTTTTCCATAATCTTCAAAATAATCAACGATTTCATAATCGTGAGATAAAGCCCATTTAATAGCTTCATCTTTCATCATATCCATGCTCAAGCCTGTTTCAGCTTGTTCTGATGTTGATACTCTACCATAATATACAGCTTTTTTAGTCATTTGACACCTCATTTGCATTCGAAGCACAAAATAATTCTACAATAAAATCAACTAAGTTGTTGACATCATTTTCATTAAGGTTTGGTGTATAATCTTCAATAACAATTTTTATACCATTAAAGCTGTTTAGCGGTTTTTCTATTCCCATTCCTGTGCCTGTTCTCGATAGACAGCAAAAACAAACCCCCTATGGGTTTATATGCTTCTATCATTGAACAGACTAAGCCTTACAGGTCTTACCGGGTTGTGCTCGAAGTATAGCCCATGACTGCCACTCCGTATATTTAATTAAATTTAATCCCTTAGCCATTATCCGATTTTTGTCATAGCTTAAAATCGGCGCATGTTCACTTATTATAGGATAATAATATCATAAAATCCTTATTTTGTCAACTCGGCGGGGATTAAATAGGGCTAAAACTACATTAAATCTATCATATTGCTAATTTTAATTAATTTTTCCATATCGCAGTTGCTTAACTTGTAGTTTATTATCTCTATAATTTTTGATAATTCTTGAGGTGGTTCAGGCAATAACAGTTCAATTGGTTCAATTTTAAAAACATTGCAAATTTTATCAATAGTTTCAGCCGTTGGCTGATATTTATTGTGTTCAATATTTCTATAACCTTGAATGCTCAAGTTTATTTTCTCGGCAAATTGTTCTTGTGTTAGGTTGTGCTTAAGTCTTAGTCTTTTTATACCGTTATTTATAATTTTCTTATAACTCATGAGTATAATTTTTACTTATTTTATGGCAAATTAAAACTAACTATATAGACAAGTAAGTACTATATATAGTATTGTTAATGATTATGATTAATATTGAAAAAACTTGTTTTTTTATTGGGAATAGGCATGCCCCCAATACTATCAGAGAACAGTTAAAAGAGGCTATAAAAAAACACATAACTAATTATAGTGTTACGACTTTTATCGTTGGTAACTACGGCAATTTTGACCGCATGTGTATGGGAGTTTTGCGGGAATTGAAACAACAAAATAAGGATATAAAACTATATTTGCTTGCCCCGTATGCCTTGATACAAAAAATAGAAGTTCCAAAAGGTTTTGTCGGGACTTTATATCCCGACGGCTTGGAATTTGTACCAAAATCCTTTGCAATAGTAGAAGCAAACAGGTATATGATAAAAAATTCAGATTATTTAATTGCATGTCCGTCTGCCGTTGGAAATTCAAGGAAAATAGTTGAATTTGCACAAAGACGGGAAAAACAAGGATTAATCAAAATTACTTTGCTATGAAAAATTACAGGGAAAGCAAAAATATGCGTATAAACGGGTATGAATTCTTTTAAATAAATAAATGTATTACAATGCAATATCAAAGGGGAATTTTACAGTGCCCTAAAAGTTTCCAAAAATACTAAAATTTCCATGAAGGTACAAGGTGGAAATTCTTGCTATTACTGGATTAGGGGTCTATCCGCTTATTTTGCTTTTTTGCTTCATACTTTTATAGCACTTTGTATTAAAAACATTGTCAACGTGGGGGCAATATATGCCCTTTTTTGACGATTTTTTATTTAAAAAGGTATAAATATGTGCAAAATAAATTTCAGGGGGTTTAAACGTCAATGTGAGCGGTGTTAAATTCTTTAATGTGGCTAAAAATTTTTCTGTTATAGTTTTTTTTTAAAAATGCGGGGGATAAAGAAAAGGGCGGAAATCCGCCCCGCTCTTTACTTCTGCACTGCAATTATAATTTTATTTTTTTTATGACATCCTTGTATCTGTCGATAATTATTGGGTTTATGCCGATTTTAATTAATTCAGTTTCCATTCTACCGCAAACTGCACCGACAAAATAACTTGTCTTTTCTGCGTCTGTTTTTCTGCTAAAGGTAGCAAGGGGCATGTGTATATGTGGCAACACGTCATTTATTATTATCTTTACAATATTAGGGGGTATTGAGCTGGCTTTGATAAGTGCTGATAAACGAAAATTAAAGGTTTTGAGCTCTGCTATATCTCTTGCATATACCATTTTTATCTCTCCCATGCCATTATTTCGTCATTGTCATAGACAGGTGTATAATTAAGGTTTTTCATATAATCGTTGTAATTGTTGATGTATAATTCCATTTCATAATCGCTATTATTTTTTAACTCCATGTTTTTTTCCTTTATGTTTTGCCGTTTCTTTAATATTTGTTGTTTTTTGAGTTCTTGTATCTCTTTAATTATAAGGAAATGCAAAAAGCCACTCATTGAGGGGATAATTCCCAGGTCTTTGAGCTGTCTTAATTTATTGACGTCATTTGTTCTTAGTGCTAATTGTGTGTAGCCATTAATCATTTGTTTTTTCTCCTTTTAATTCAATGTTAAAATCCTCTTTAATTGCTTTTAATAGCAATTTTTCAATGTAAGAGCTGACATTAATTGAATTGTCTTTAAGGTACTTAATTGCCTCAATTCCCTTGTCTGTAAAGGAAATGCTACGATTTTGTGTCATGTGTTTTTTTTCTCCTTTTTATATGTACAAATAAGAATTTAAAATTAGGAATAAAAATAACAAAAATAATAATTGAGATTAAATTTTTAATTGTGAAATATGAAAGGGAATAATAATGGGAAAAAAAGAATTTGATTTTAGCCCTGAAATGGGCAATAGCGGGAGAAAAAGACCAGTTAAAAGTTTCACACTGTCTGTTGAAACTATACAAGGACTGGAGGAATTGCAAAAATTCCACCCTGAAATTAACGTAAGCAATTGGGTTGATAATTTGCTAAAATTAGCATTAAAAGAGGACATGAACCCTGCCGTATATATAGGTTGTAGAAAAGGATACAAGCCAGTAACTTTGTTGTTAAGGGGTGAATTAGCTGAATTTATCAATGCCTTGATGTTGACAGGCGGGCATGGTTTGGGAATGTCAACGAAAATCACCCCGTTAAGTGTGGGGGAAAAAGTAACTAAGGCAATTTTAAATGCCCCTATGTTTTTGGCGGGGAATATGGAAGTAAGAGGAAGCATGGAAGCTGAATTATTGCAAGCAAAGGACAATGCAAGAGAGATGTATAACGCTTACAATTATGATTTCAGCGATAAATAAAAAAGTGTAATACATTGTTATACTAATATTATAAATAATCAAAATGGCTAAAAATAAAATACCGTAAGCAATTGCGGTATTTTTATGTTTTTAGCGTGTATTGCAATGCAAAACAAATAATAAATTTAATATTAAATTTTTAAAAAATTTGCAAAAATAACAAAATAATAAATGTATTACAATGTAATATCAAAATTTTTAAAAATAGGCTGAATTGTAGTAGTTATAATGTTTTTGGCTTGTTTGTGTTCGTTGATTTCAATTGATTAAATTGTGAAGTGTATTAAATACAGTTCACTTCGTGAACACACTTCAATTCAAATCGGGTCGTTATATTCACTTTCATATTTTTTCAAAGACTGGGAAAGTATTCCCAGTCTTTTACTTTAATGTTTAAAAGTGTCTTCCCACGTGAGCATTATCCCCAGTATAATTGCAAATATCCAGTACATTTTAATTTACCCCTATTTTCTTTTTATTTGTTGATAGTCCGAGTTCTTTTGCTAGCTTGTAGTAAGTTGCTTTTTTCATGTTTAATTCTTGCATAACTGCGGTGTGGGTTGTTTCACCTTTTGAAGCTCTTTTGAATTTTTCCTTGAACCCTTGCGGGGCTTCAATTTTAGGGCGTCCGAGCGTTACTCCCCTGTCTTTGCGTTCTGCTAAGGCTCTTTTGGTGCGGGTGCTTATATTCCTTTTTTCCAATTCAGCACATAAGGAAAAAACAGCTAAAATAATGTTTTTTACCCCTGCTTGCATAAGGTCTAATTTTTCGTGCTGATTAGTATTGAGTATGGCTTCTTTTTCATTCAAGGTGATGAAGTTAGCTTTTTTCGTTTCAATAATTTCTCGATACAGGGCTGAAAGCCCGCTTGCTGAACGGTGCAAACGGAAAACCTCTGCAACAATGACAGTGTCGCCCGCACGTAGGTTATCAAGCATAACGGGCAACTGCGAACGCTTGTTAACTGGTGTATCGCCCGTGCATTCATCCTTGTAAAAGGTTGCTATTTTTAGGTTATTTTCTTTGGCATATTGCTCGATAGCGTGGACTTGATTTTCAATAGTCATAGTTCCGTCATTTTTTGATACTCTGCAATAAGCATAAATTCGATTTTCTGCCATAATTACCCCCTTTTAAAGTGGCTTAAATTAAGCCACTTTGAACCTTTTTGTAATTTTTTCAACTGCGTACAATTGATAGATGTTTTCGTATGCTTGGCGAAATGCTTTCATATCAAGGGTTTTGCCAAAAACGGTTTTCCATGTTGCCGTTCCGTTTTCAAGGGTTATTGCTTCAAGGTTATTTTCAGCTAAGTATTCCTTGATTACTGCTTCTTGATTACTAATAGCTTCTTTTAATTCGGCTTCTTTAGTGTACAAGTCTTTCAAAGTTTTTATTGTCGCGTTTAATTCGATTTTGTTAGTCATAATAATTGCTCCTTTGTTTTGTCTGCTTACAATATTATTATGGCATAACGTCTATAAAATGTCAACTCTTTTTCATACGTTTATTAAGTTATGTGTTGACGTTTTTAATACGTAAATTAATGGCTGATTTTTACGTTTGAAAAACGAACGTTTTTTAGACATATTTTATTTATATCATTAATTACTTTTTTACTGCTTTCTAAGCGTAGCAAAGCATTTCGTTAATTTCTATATTTTCTAGCTGTTTTGCAATAATTGTGGTTAAAAGTTGTAACAATGACATATCAGTCGCCCCATTTTCAAAGGAGTCTAATGACTCTTTTTTTTGTGGGATGAGAACCCGACAAGGCATAGCCTTGTATATGGTTCGAGCGGAATTTCCGTAGAACGAAGTGAATGAAGCGAGCAAGTTCGAAAAAGTGAGGGGTGAAACGACGACAGGCGAAGCCGATAGGAGTGACAGCCCCGAGAGAGAGGAAATTCCAAGACACCCACTGCCCGCCCCATTTTTAAAGGAGTCTAATGACTCTTTTTTTATGGGATGAGAACCCGACAAAGTATAGCCTTGTAAATGGTTCGAGCGGATTTTACGTAGAATGGTGTCTAGTGAAGTGAGCGAGTTTGAAGAAGTGAGGGCAAACTGAAATTCAAACTAAGTTTTTTTTTACAATAAATCAAAAAAAGCACCCAAACGGGTGCTTTTTGCTGTATTTATATTAAAAATTATTGTTTTGTGTTGTCGACCACTTTAAAAGAGTGAACATACATAAATCTTGGTTTATCGCCTGTTTGAGATAAATTAATAACTTGACCTACCGTTTCGCCTTCAGCATTTGCCAGATTATAAATCCCGTTTGAGTTTGTGCCGTCATCTGTTATTTCATAGATTTGAGGATATACTACAGGCAAGTTACCCGAATTTTTTAATGCAGCTTCTGTGTCGTCTTTCATTCTATTTGTCCAGTTTATTGCAAATTGTGGTTTTTCATCTCCCTCAGCTTCTATAACGCCCACATCATAGTGCCTTAATGGTTCTGAGTGGTTTATTTCAATTTGTCCGCCAGTACCTTTGACAAAATCAGTGACTTGAGTGCCTGTTTGAGAATCAAAAAGCCCGTATGCTCTTTCAGGGCAGGAGTAATTTATTTTAATTTTTCTTGTTGAAGGGATTATAATAACTTGTTCAGGTGATTCATTTAAGAATTTATTTTCGTTCATAATATTACTCATTATTGTTAACATCGCAATGTTATTATTTCAAATTTTTTGGAGTTTGAATAATATTTTAAAATTTATTTACATTTTCCCATTTCTGTTACAATTCTGTTTCAAAATTTGAATAATATTTGAAAATACGGGTATTTAATGTATAATGGTTAATGTAGTTAGAAGTTAGTCCCCTATGGTAGTTTCCCGCCACGGGGGGGGGTAAAATTGAAGAAGAAATTTAATTTGAGAGCTGCGGCGTTATTGTATACAATGGCGATAACGTCATTTGGCGTTTGTTCGGCAGATGATATTACAGATTTTAACAAGTTAAAAGAGGCTATTGAAAATGATGAACCGATTGAAAACCTCGGTAGTAACATTCAATTTACTGATTTAATAAAGATTGAGAATAAAGATATAAGTATATCAGGTTCAAGTAATAATGGTGCTTCATTTTCAGCTGATACTGGCTATACAAATAAAGGTGCGTTCCAGGCTAAAGATGGCAGCTTAAGTATAAAAGGTGTAAAATTTGATGGTTTTGGTAAAGGTTCTGACAAAGGCATAGATTCGGTAATTTATAGTACGGGTAACGTAACTCTTGAAGATGTTGAATTTGGTGAAAGTATTAAAACAGCACCTGTCGGTGGCAGAAGTGAAATTGGAACTTCAACAAGTGCTACAGTTTTAATGCAAGGTAGTAATAAAACACTTACGCTTAATACAACAGAAAACGGTGATGTAGTATTTAATAAACAAACAAGCGGTTTAAGTAGTGTTGTAGATATTTATTTGCAAGGTTCTAATCAGGAAATGAAAATAACGGGTGAGAAAGGGAAGGTTGAAATTGGAACCGGGATTGGGAGTGATACGGGAAACCACAAAATCACCCATTCAGGCAAAAACGAGTTTATTTTAGGCGGTAACAACAGATTATATTTAGGAAAATATATCCAAAATAATGAAGAAGGTACAACAACTTTTAAAGGTACAAGCTACTTTAAGGGCGACTCTGATATTCAAAAAGGTACTTTTAACTGGCAGGCAAATGATGATACATCAAGAGGCAAGCTGATTTTTGGCGAAGGTACTAAATTAAACGTCGGGGAAGAATCTAGTTCATCATCCTCTTTGACGTTAAACGCTTCAAAAGGTGATACTATAGCTAATACTATAAATATGGTGGTTAATACGGGTTCTACTTTGAACTTAAACAGCTTTACCAATCAAACCTTAAATAATAAAATTAGCGGTTTAGGTACACTGAATTTAACAAATGATACTATAACATTCTCAGGTGACAGTTCAGGACTTAGCCGCAGTTTATCTGCATTAAAAATTACTAATTCAAACTTGACGTTGTCAGGCATGAATAATGATACTGAAACACTTACAAAAATTGCCCGGGCAACAAATGATAAGACAATAATAAACCTTACTAATTATAAAGGTACGGATGATGAAGGCTTAAACGTTGACGGAAAGCAAATAAAGGAGCTTAATTTTAGCGGTACAAATGAATATACGTTAGGCGCAGATAAAACTCTAACCGTATCAGCAGATAAAGACGCAGAAAAAGAGGGTGTTATTTCTAATAAACCTGCTGCAAACACTACAATAAAAGGTGATGTTAGTGTCGGTGAAGCCAATGGAGAAAAAATTCCCACTTTAGAAAATGCGGCAAATGCGACCTTAATAATAGAAAACGGTAAAACAGGTTTAACAAATAAAGGTAAAGTTGATAATAAAGGTACCCTTGAGGCAAGTTCCATAGGTAATGACGGCACAATAACCAGCACAGGCTCATTAACAGCTGATACACTTATTAACGGTCAAAATGATTCAGATGCTATTCTTAATGCCACAGGCACTTTTACGGTAAATAAAGGTGTTACAAACAATGCAAAAATAAAAGGAGCAAATGCAAGCTTCGGAACTTATCATGGTTCAGGTGAAGGAAGTAACTTGAATTTGAGTGGTAAATTGACCATTACAGGCGATGAAGAACCATTTACAAATGCGATTGAAAATGGCGGTTCTGTTACGGCTTCGGCTATTGAAGTTAAAAAAGGCGGTGTTACTAATAATGGTACGATTAGAACAGGCGATATTACTCTGACATCAGGAGATTTAACCAACGGAAGCACAAGTAATGGTACTATAAATGCAAGTAATATCACTGTTTCAGGTGACATTACAAATACATTAGGCACTATAGAAGCAACGGGCAAAATTACTGCAACCGACGTTACAAACTCAGGTACTTCAATAAAAGGAAGAGAGCTTGAATTTGACAATCTTGTAAATAATACAGGTGCAATAGAATCAACTTCGGGCGGTATTACAATAAGTGGTACTGCGGATAATGAAAACGCAGGTAGCATTACCTCAACAGGCGAACTGAACGTTACAGGTAAACTGACAAACAAAGGCAAAATTGAAACGAACGGTGGTCAACTGGGTGCGGTTGATAACAGTTCATCAGGTTCTATTACAAATACGGGTGCGTTGACACTTTCAGGAGCGATAACAGGGTCAGACAGTACAATAACCAATGACGGTGGAAGTATTAACTTAACGGGCAGTGCTTCAGGCTACACTGGAACATTTGAACAAAAATCAGGCACAACTACCGCAAATTCTGATGCCCTGTTTGGCGGAGCAAAAAACATTAAAGGCGGTACACTCACCGCTTCAGGTTCTGAGATGTATCAAGGAGCCGTTGACCTCTCCGGAGGTACAAATGCTTCATTTAACTATACTTTAAGCGGTTCAGAGGGCAGTATAACAAAAGAATTATTGAAGTTTTCAGAACAAGGCGGAAATGTTAAATTTACGGGTAACGGCGCAAGCAGTGTATTTACCCTGTCTGATGATATTGAGAATGAAAGCTTAGGCTCTGTTACATTTGATAATGCAGGTTTAAAACTTTCAAAATCAAGCGGTGAAGGTGCAGGCAAATACGATTATAAAAGCTTTGTTCTTAATAATTCTACACTTAAATTGGGTGAAGAAAGTTCAAATGATATAGACTCTTTTACTTTTGCAAACTTAAAGGCTCAAAATAACAGCAAAGTTGATTTAGATATTAAATTTGCGGCGGATAATTTCTTAGAAACTGATTCTCTAACCATAACTCAGGGTTCAGGAACATTAGGACTTGGAAACATATTTATTTCTGACGAAAAAAATGTTGAAAACGGAAAGAGCTTTACTACAAAAGAGAATGAAGGCGTATTAAGAGGCAGTGGCGCAGGCGTTTACGGTTTAAAACTGTCTAAAGGTACAAAAGAAGGTGTTAAAGGCGCAACTACCGCATTTGAATATGATATTACTGTAAATAATGACCAAAAAGGTATAACCGCTAACGTGTCAAAAATAGCGGATGAAAATTCACTCTACAAAATGGATAGTGAAGTATCAGGCGAAAGGTTCTTCCAGTTCTCAACAAAAGACAGTCAGGAATATCACATAGGTAAGTCGCTAAATGAAACTTTAGAAGGCTCATTTACTGTACAAGGCAAAAGCACAAATAGAGCTGACAGCGTTCTTTCAGGCAAGCTGAAAAAAGAAGGCAAAGTAACGGAAGAAAAAGGCAGTTTCTTTAATGTTAAAACTAAAAAAGTTGATTTAACCGTTAAAAATATGACAATACAAGACGCTGAATCTACTGATAAAAATGGTTCCGTACTTCATAACGAAAATGCCGAATCAAAAGTTGTTTTAGATAACCTACTCATCCAAAACAACTCATCAAAAAGTGATAATGGCGGTGCTATCTACAATAACGGCGGAAAAGGTACTGACCCAACGAAAGCAGATTTTACGGGGCTTTATGTAGGAAATACCGAGTTTAAAAATAATACCTCAACAGGCAAGGGCGGCGCAATTTATAATGATACAGAAGGCTTCTTATATCTTCAAAATGTTACAACTGATGAAGCTATAGGCGCAGGACAAAACGATATTTATAACGCGGGAACAGCATACACAAACGGGAAAAATACTTTTAACAGCTTGTTTACAAATGAAAAAGATATAACTTTCCAAGGTGAAAACACACTGTCAGATTTTAATAATGCAGGAGGAACAGCTACTTTTAACGGTACAAATGACGTTATAACAAAGTTTACAAACAATGCAGCCGCAAGTGTTAACAGCAAAAATGCGCAAATTGACAGTTACACAAGCACAAATGGAAAATTAAATTTTAACAGTAGTAATGCGGTATTAGGTACTGTAACAGGTGACGAAGGTTCATCAATCACAAATGAAGGTAATTTAACTTTGAAAGGTGACGGACAAAGTTATGCCGGGAATTTTAGCCAAACAATGGGAACATTTACCGTTGAGAAAGATTCAACATTCTTTGGCGGGAGTTCTTCCGTTATAGGCGGTGTTTTAAATTGGTATACAAAAAATCAACCTGAAACTGCCGTGCTTAATGTTACGGGCGGAACTTTGAATGTCGGAGATAACGCTGATAATCAGGGTGAAATAACCTTCAAAAACGGAAGCTCTATTTCAAAAGAAGTTACTACCAATATTGGAAAAGGAAGTAAATTAAGTGTTGAAGAGGGTGGTAATGTTACTTTATCAAACGGCGCATGGTTTGGAAATGTTAGCCTTGCTGATAAAGGTAATTTAACACTGAATAACCTCAATAACAAAACTCAAAAAGGCGGTACGCTCAATGCACAAGGCGGTAACTTAACACTTGACGGAAATACCCGGCTTGCTCTTGGTGAAGGAAGCATTATAGCAAGTGAAGTTGTAACCAACATAGGTAAAGATTCAAAAATATTCCTTGAACAGGGTACGTTAACCTTAGATAATTCAGACACTTGGGCAGGTGCCGTAGTTATGGAGGAAAACACAAACGGTACACTTACTTTTAATGGTTATACAAATAGCTTAGGCACGCTTCAAGCTTCAGCTGGAAGCGTAAATGTTACGAACGGTTCAAAAATTACTTTTGGTTTTGATGAAAATAAGAACTACAGCGGTATTGTAAAAAATGTTAAAACCACTATTGACAGTAATTCTGAAGTTACCCTCAATGAAGGCGGTTATTTAGAACTTGATGACGATGCGGGAACAAAAGATACATGGCAGGGTAAAGTTACACTTGACGGCGGTATTTTTGACTATGGTGTAAAAAATCCCGAATCTGTAGGCGAACTTGATGCAAAAAAAGGAAAATTAAACCTTTTAAAAGATTCACTTCTTAATATAGAAAACCCAAGTTCCGTTGCTGATAATGTTTCAGTTGATATACAGCAAGGTTCAACCGTTGATATAAAAGATGGTGCTACTTTTAACATCGACTCTAAAACAGAAGACAAATGGAACGGACTTGTTAAAAATGAAGGCGGAAACTTTAACGTCAGCGGTATGGATAATACTAAAGGTCACGGCGGAGGTATTCAGCAAACAAAAGGAACAACTACATTAACCGATGAATCAAATATCTATATATCAGATTCTAACAGCTTCATAACTGGCGGTGATGTAGTACTTGACGGAAAATCAAAACTTTCCTTCGCAGCAGCAGGGATACAAGAGTTGAATGTTGATAACCTCACAATGAAGGATAACACACAGCTTGGTATATTAAATAATGAAATAAATTCAGCTCATGCCCAAGAAGTTACCGTTGACGGTACTGCTAACTTTACGGTTGATTTAAATGCAAGAAACAAAACGGGCGATGAATTTGACTTCGGCTCAATTAGCGGAAACGGTACATTAAATGTTTCAGACTTTGATTTCACGGGCGGAGCGCCTATAGATAGATATATTGATTTCACTCTGTTTACTGGTGATAAATCGGGTGTTGAATTTGATGCTACAAAAGATTTAAAATTCACTCCAATTGGTTATTACGGATTAGAATCACTGGGTGAAGGCAATTATAGAGCATTCTTAGACCACTATAACCCTCAGGTATTCAGAGGTCAGGTTGCAACAATAGCAATGTATACAAGCCAGCTGCTTGTTGATGATATAGTTACAAACCATTTTATTCTCCATAATGACAGACTTCTTGATAATGCTAAACTTGCTAACAAATATGCTGCAGCTTCTGCTCTATTTGCACCGTACCAAAAAACATACAAAGAAGGCGGACTATGGTCTAAATCCTATGTTTCATTCGATAAAATGGATTTAACCCACGGACTTAGCGTTAAAAACAACATATACGGCATGCTGTTAGGTGCAGACCTTCCTGCTGTTGAACTTAAAAATGATTGGGAATTTATTCCGACCGGTTACGTAGGCTATAACGGCGGACACCAGCACTTTGACGGCGTAAGCATGTATCAAAATGGCGGTCAGCTTGGCGTTATGGGTACATTCATTAAAGATAACTTCATAGGTTCTGTTACTGCTTATGGCGGCGGATATATGAACGATATGGATGTTGCAGGCTTTAATGATACTACGGGCAACTGGTTCGCCGGCACTGCAGCTAAAGCGGCATATAATTATGAATTATTTAAAGACTTTACCGTTCAGCCTAACTTATTCATTGCATATAATGCTTTCGGTAAACAAAATTGGGGTACTGATTTTGGTGTAATGAGCATGAACTCGGGCATGCTGAACGGAATAAATATAGCACCGGGGTTAAACTTAATCCTGCAAAAAGATACCTGGAGCTTATACGGAACCGTATCATATATGTACTTTGCTAATGATAAAGTAGACGGCTATGCAGGAAACGTTCATCTGCCAAATGTAAGAATGGATCACGGGTATCTGCAATACGGCATAGGCGGTACAAAAGTTTGGAACGATAGACTTGCTGCCTATGGACAAGTTAATGTACGTAATGCAGGTATAAATGGTATCGGATTTCAGGCAGGTATAAATTATCTGTTTGACTTAAATGATACGGTTGCAAATGTAAAGAATGGAACAAAAGCAGCAGGCAGAGGAATAGCAAAAGGTGCTAAAGCTACGGGTGACGGAATAGTCACTGCCTCCAAAGCAACAGGAAATGCCATAGCTACAGGCGCTAAAAATGCAGGCATCGGTATTGCAAATGGTACTAAATCCGCAGTAAATACTATCTCTGACGGTACACAAAAAACATACGTTAAATTCGTCAGACTGTTTAAAAATAAATAAATATTTAATATAAATTAAAGCTGTATGTATTAATTTACATACAGCTTTTTTTAATTTTTTTATTATGCCATATAATTTACTTTTGAATCAGTGCTGTTTTGATTTGCCGTAAAACATTGCCAAATTCGCTTAATGAGTCTGATAATTAAGTGTATGAGTAATTTATCTGAATACTGTATACATTATAATAATAGTGTATAATTTATTTATGATATTTTGTGAGAAAAAAGAAAAGAAATCGGCTGCATTGGTATCTATTATATCCAATACGGCAATTATTTCGCTTAAAATTATAGCAGGTATTATTTCAGGCAGTGTAAGTATAATATCGGAAGCAATACATTCTTTTTCTGATTTTTTAGCATCAGTATTAACATTTTTTGCCGTTTCACGTTCATCTGAACCTGCCGATAAAGAACATCCGTTCGGGCATGGTAAATATGAAGACATGTCCGGCTTTATAGAAGGCGGGCTTATTATTTTTGCGGGTTTATTTATAATTTATGAAGCCGTTAAAAAATTTTTCAGCTCTGACAACTTCCTGCTTGAACCTGCAATTGGTATTTATATTATGGGTTTTGCTATTATAGCCAATTTTTTTGTAAGTAAGTATTTATTTTATATCGCCAAAAAATATGATTCTATTTCTCTTTATTCTGATGCTCAGCATTTAAGGGCGGATATATTTTCTTCATTGGGTGTCTTATTGGGACTAATTGCCATAAAGATAACGGGATTTATTTTTTTAGACTCATTAATTGCCCTGTTGGTTGCATTAATGATTATTAAAACAGGTTATTTTATTGCAAAAGATACGTTAAATAATCTTCTTGACGGGTCTTTGCCTCAAAAAGACATAGATTTAATAGAAGGAATTTTAAAGAAAAATGAATCAATAAAAGGGTATAAAAATTTAAAGGCACGTAAAGCAGGACATTGTAAAGATATTGAAATTACCATATTTTTTAACCCCGATTTAAAAATTTCGGAATGCCATAAAATCTGTGATGAAATAGAAGAAGAGATAGGCAAGTGTTATGAAAGTATTAACGTAATAATTCATGCGGAACCGGAGAATAAAGATGCTGCATCAGTTGAAGTTTAGTTATGTTTAGTTTATAAAAATTTTATGGAGAGATGTCCGAGCGGTTTAAGGTGCAAATCTCGAAAATTTGTGAGGGGGTAACTTCTCCGAGGGTTCGAATCCCTCTCTCTCCGTTTTTTAAATATTGTTAGTTTTGTAAAAGAGGGATGAGAACCTATAAAGCGAAGCTTTATATTTGTTCGAGCGGCACGTGAGCAGAGGCTGGAGTGACGTATGCGATGAGCATTCGGCACGAAACGCCGTTTAATGCGAACGTGTCAAGACAATCCCTCTCTCTCCGTTTTTTAAATATTGTTTGTTTTGTATGTCATGCTTATTTAACTGCAAAATGTTCGAATTCTTCTATAAAAACAGATATTATAATGTACTTTAGATTAATTGTTATTTTTTTTGTATAATAAAAATATTCTAAATATCTGACTTAACGATTTAAAAATTTAGTTGACAGTATAATTATGGAAAAGGTTTAAAGGTAATAATACATGTTCAAAAAGAATATAAAATGGGTTTTACCTATATATAATGAGAATGTGTAGTAAGTGTAGGGGGGGGGGAAAAAATTATATATGTTCAAAAAATGTTTAAAATGGCTGTGTTCTACGCATAATGAAGGAAGCATAGAGAATTGTCATAAAGTTTTTGTTATTTTTGGTATTAAAATGAAATTTAAATATTTCAATAAAAATAAATATATGATGTCAAGAATAAACCAGCTTGATAAAGAAACAAAATCTCTTCGTTCTATTTTAAAAACTTCTTCCGATGTAGCAAAATTGCAGCATTTAGAAAAAGAAACAAAATTATTACGTTCTATTATAAAAAATTCTATAGATATAACAAAAATCCCTCCTGCAAAAGGAAAATTACGAACGGTTCAACTAATAAAAATCAAATTACTTGAGCTTACAGACTATGTATTTAAGAAAAAAAACATAGATTATTTTTTGGAGTTTGGGACACTTATCGGCGGTATAAGACATCACGGATTTATTCCTTGGGATGATGATTTGGATTTATCTATGGGTAAAAGCGGATTGTTTGAAAAATTACCTGATATATTTAAGGAGGTTACAACTAAATATCCTGATTTTGCTATTGTTCCATACGAAAAATGTATTCATTTATGCAGATTATTTTACAAAGAATTTATGATAGATTTTTTCCGATTTGACGGTACTTTATATCGCAAATGTCCCGAGTGTGTTTTCCCTTTGAAGGAAACAAAATTTGAGAATCTTACGCTTCCGATACCTGCCGATCCGATAGAATATTTATATCAAAAAGGGTGTTACGGGGCAAAAGGGTCTGTTATGGATTTTCCTTCTTTTAGCGACCAAGGTTTTGAACATACTCAGGCTAATTGTAAGAAAGATGCCGAATATTATGAATCAATATTAGAGGAATTAACAAAAATTGTAGCGGATATTAAGGCTGAGGAGCTGATATGCCGATAAATAAAAAACCTTTAGTTTATATGTGCTTTTCTACGGATATAATCCATAGCGGTCATATATCAATAATTAAAAAGGCACAAGCACTGGGCAATCTGATTATTGGAGCGTTACCTGATGATGTTATAGCCAGTTACAGGCATTTTCCTATAGTTCCTTATGAAGAGAGGGTTGCTTTATATAAAAATATAACGGGTGTTTACAAAGTAATTAAGCAAGAAACATGGGGATATAAAGAGGTTTTGCGCAAACTCAAGCCTGATTATCTTGTGCATGGTGATGATTGGAAAGAAGGTTTTCAAAAACCTATAAGAGAAGAAGCAATAAGTGTTTTAAGCGAATGGGGGGGGGGAATTAGTTGAATTCCCTTACTCAAAAGGCAAAAGATATGATGAAATAGAACAAATTTTCAGGCGACAGCTCTCAACTTCAGATATGCGCAGAGCCAGATTAAGAAAGCTTATAGATATGAAGGGCTGTATTAATGCTATTGAGGCGCATAGTGGTTTAACCGGTTTGATTGCTGAAAATACAAAAGTGTATGATGACGGAAAAGCATATCAATTTGATGCTATGTGGATTTCTTCTCTTTGTGATTCGACGGTAAAAGGCAAGCCGGATATTGAGCTTGTTGATATGACCTCACGTTTTAGAACCATAGATGAGATTATGGAGGTTACTACAAAACCTATAATTTTTGACGGTGATACCGGCTCGTTAGCTGAGCATTTTGTCTATACCGTCAGAACACTTGAAAGAGTCGGTGTTTCTATGGTTATTATTGAAGACAAGATTGGATTAAAGAAAAATTCTCTTTTTGGAACAGAAGTAAAACAGAATCAAGATTCAATTGAAAATTTTTGCGCAAAAATTACCGCAGGAAAAAAGGCGCAAAAAACAAAAGAATTTATGATTTGTGCCAGAATTGAAAGTCTTATCCTTGAAAAAGGGATGAAGGATGCTTTAAAAAGGGCATTTGCTTATGTAAAAGCTGGTGCAGATGCAATAATGATTCATAGCAGAAAGAAAGAACCTGATGAAGTTTTTGAATTTACTAAAAGATTCAGAGCTAATGATAAAACAACTCCGGTTGTTGTTGTTCCTACATCTTATAATCAGGTAACCGAGGATGAATTTAAACGCCGCGGAATAAATATAGTAATATATGCTAATCATTTAACACGTTCCGGATTTCCTGCAATGAAAAAAACTGCTGAAATTATATTAAAAAATCATCGTTCACTTGAGACGAATGAAATGTGTATGTCGATAAAAGATATTATAAATTTAATACCCGAAGAATAATATGGAGAATTAACAATGGATTTAAAAGAAAGAATCAGACTGAAAAAAGCAGACAGAAGTGAATTATACAAAGAAGAACCACCGTTTCCGTATTCAAATTTTTTATTGGAATTATCTAATATATGTAATCATCATTGTATATTTTGCGCTCATAATAAAATGAAACGTAAAATCGGGAAAATGAAACCGGAGATGGTTGAAAAAGCATTAAAAGAAGCTTATGAACTGGGTACAAGAGAAGTTGGCTTCTATGCAACGGGAGAACCTTTTTTGGTTGAGGAATTACCTCAATATATAAAACTTGCAAAAGATATAGGTTATGAATATACATATTTAACATCAAACGGTGCAATGGCTACACCTGAAAAAATAAGAGCCGTTATTGATGCGGGACTTGACAGCATTAAGTTCTCAATTAATGCACCGGAGCGTAAATTGTATGAATTTATCCACGGGCATGATGATTTTGATAAGGTTGTGGAACATTTAAAATATGTTAATCAATACAGAAAAGAAACAGGAAAAAATTTTAAAATATTTGTAACCTGCATTGTAACAAGATTTACTGAGCATATGACGGATATGTACGATAAACTGTTCGGAGATTTAACGGATGAAATCGGGTTTAAGTATGTGTACAATCAAGGCGGTTATATGCCTGAAATTGATTATCTTTTGAAGTGTGATTGCGACAAGGAAGAAAGAAGAAGATGTAACCTTGCATTTGATGCAATTTGTGTTACTTGTGAAGGTTACTTATCGGTTGAAAATGCTGACTATGAGAATATGTTAGTTGTTGCCGATTTGAATAAGGTCAGTTTAAAAGAAGGCTGGTACGGCGAAAAAATGAAAGAAATAAGAAGAAAATTCCTTTCTGATTGTTTGGAAGGAACTCTTTGCGACGGTTGTGTCCATCATAAAACAGCTCCGGCTGTACCTATAATGCCTGAACTCGCAACGAGAAACGATGATATATTTAACGATAAATATGTCAGAATGCGAATAAAGAAGGCTGGATATGATTATTCAAAACTTGTTTATGTTCCGATGTCCGCAGATATTGTCCATCCCGGGCATATCAATATAATCAAAACGGCTGCAAAGCTCGGAAGGGTTATGGTTGGTTTATTTTCCGATGAAGCAATTAAAACTTATAAACCTGAACCTTTTATGAACTATGAACAAAGAAAAACAGTAATAGAAAATATCAAAGGTGTTGAATATGTTGTTAAGCAGGAAACTAAAGATTATGAAGAAAATATAAGACGTTTCCAGCCTGATATTATGGTACACGGCAAAGATTGGAGAGAAGGACCTTTAGCTCAAACAAGAGAAAAAGCAATTAAAATTATGGCGGAATGGGGAGGTAAAATAGTCGAACCTGATTATACTCAAGGTATTTCGTCAAGTGTATTAAAAGAAAAAGCAAAGGCTGAAAGGTCGTTGCTTAAATGAAGGCAGAAAGTTTTATCAAAATCCTTAACTGTGATTTTTACACGGGCGTACCGGATTCAAAATTAAAAGCCCTGTGTAATTATCTGATTGATACATACGGCATAGACGGTAAACATCATATAATTGCTGCAAATGAAGGCAATTGTACAGCCATTGCTGCAGGCTATTACCTTGCGACAAAAAAAATTCCGGTTGTATATATGCAAAATTCGGGTGAAGGGAATATTATAAATCCTGCCGCTTCTTTACTGAACGATAAAGTTTATGCAATTCCTGAAATATTCATAATAGGCTGGAGAGGTGAGCCTAATCTTAAAGATGAACCGCAGCATATTTTTCAGGGGCAAATTACATTAAAACTCTTAGATGTTATGGATATTAAATATTTTATTGTCTCAAAAGAAACAACTGAAGAAGAATTAGTGCAAACAATGTCTGAATTTAGGAAAATTCTTGATGAAGGTAAGCAGGTGGCATTTGTTATTACAAAAGAAGCTCTGACTTATTCGGGGAATACGGTTTATAAAAATGGTTATAATTTGAGACGTGAAGAGGTGATAGAGCATATAGTTAAATTTTCGGGCGAAGATACAATAATTTCCACAACGGGGAAAATTTCAAGAGAGCTTTTTGAAATACGTGAACGGAATAAACAAACTCACAATCACGATTTCTTGACGGTTGGTTCAATGGGACACTGTTCTTCTGTCGCACTTGGCGTTGCAATAAACAAACCTGACAAGAAAATATGGTGCATAGATGGAGATGGCTCCATGCTTATGCATATGGGGGCAATGGCTGTCATTGGTGCAAATAAACCCAAAAATTTAGTCCATATAATAATTAATAATTCAGCACATGAAACAGTCGGGGGTATGCCTACCGTAGCTGATAAAATTGATATTTGCTCTATCGCAAAAGGCTGCGGATATATTAATGCTGTTTGTGTTGACAATTTTATTAATCTTGATACGGAATTAAATAATGCAAAAATGAAAGACGAATTATCTTTAATTGAAATTAAATGTTCTGTTGAATCAAGGAATAATTTAATGAGACCTGATAAAACACCTGTTGAAAATAAAAATGTTTTTATCAGATATTTATAGTGATAAGTTAAAAAATAATGTTGAAATTGCTCTACCATACGGAATGTTAATAATGTAGAACGATAATTATTATCACTGTTTATGTAGTTTCTGTTATAATTTTCATAGTTATAATTTGATTAAGGTTTTTATATGTATTTTGATTTTAAATATAATATTATGAACAATTTAGTTCCTAAATTAATTAGCAAATTTTATGCTTCAAATGAAACTAAAAAAATTGAAATATGTAAAAATTATGAAAAATATTTGGAATATTGGAATTTTGCACATAAATATGAGCAAAAATATAAAGGTTATTATATATTCATGCCTTTACATTGTATAGGTGATTTAATGCTTTTCTGCAATAATTTGAAAATATTCAAAAAACAAATGGGGGGGGGTAAAATCGTACTTTTAGTTAAAGATAAAATGCGATATGACTTTGTTAAATCATTTCCGTTTATTGAAGAAGCTGAAATTATTGATGAATCTTTATATTTCCATATTTTATTTACTTATTATTCTAACTATCCCTGCAAAATCAGAAAAAATAAATTATATTTATTTAGTCCTGATATGATGATTTTTACTGAAAATATAAAACCGTATAATGTTTGTGATTTGTATAAATATGTACTTAATATAAATACTTCTCAAAATGTTGAGTATAAACTATATCCGACACTTTCTGATGAAGAAAATGTAAATAAAAAATGGCAGGATATGGGATTAAATGATAAAACAATATTTATCTCTCCCTATGCAACAAGTTTAAACTGGAAGGTTTTATCAAAAGATTTTTGGTATAGACTTGCGCAAAAATTGACAGATAAAGGCTACAATGTTGTTTTTAATGCCTTTGATAATGATTTTACGGGTTACAAAAATATTTTTTTACCGTTAAATGAAACTGGACTTTTTGCTAAAAAATGCCGTGCTTCAATTATGTTTCGTTCCGGGCTTGTTGATATTGTAGCTTTGAATAATGCTCAGAATTTATTTGTTATATATCCTAAATTAATGGATCATCCTGATTTCGGTCTTAAGCAAAGAGAAGTTTGGCAAAAAACTTATAATTTTGATTCCGAATTATCAATAGAAGAAAATATATTTAATATAATGTCATTAAATTCAATATCCGGAATTAATACGGCAAAAGAAATTATTTTTGACGGTGATGAAGAAAATTTACTTAATTATTTTTTAAGCTCTGTTTAGCTAAATGATGATATATTGAACTAAATATAGTAAAATTGAATTATGAGTGAAGCTGAAATAAAACCAAAACATAAACCGAATGAACGTCAGCAATTGTGTATTGATACACT
>CANQOQ010000022.1 GCA_947625495.1 Candidatus Gastranaerophilales bacterium
GACGAAGACAAATCATGCGGCAGAAAGCCGGTTAGGGTGTAATTATTATGAAAGATATGCTTGATAAAATACTTCAAATAGAAAGTAAATATGTAGAACTCGGTCAAATTCTGTCTGACCCTGAGGTTATACAAGATTATAACAGGTTTAAAACTCTTTCCAAGCAGAGAAAAGCTATGGAAGAAACCGTTGAAGTATATCACAATTGGAAAGATTGTGAACAGGCTGTTAATGATGCTCATGAAATGATGAAAAACGAAACCGATGAGTCAATGAAGGAATTTCTCAGAGGCGAAATCGAATCAAATGAAAGCAAGATGGCAGAACTTGAAGAAAGGATGAAGGTTCTTTTGCTTCCTAGAGACCCTATGGATGATAAAGATATTATGCTTGAAATAAGAGGTTCTGCCGGAGGAGACGAAGCCAATATATTTGCGGGCGATTTGATGAGAATGTATTTAAGATATGCTGATAAACAAGGCTGGCAGACTCAAATTTTGAGTAAAACAGACTGTGAAGCGGGAGGCGTATCTGAAGTTATTATCTCAATAAAAGGTGACAGCATTTATTCTAAACTTAAATATGAATCAGGAGTACATAGAGTTCAAAGAGTTCCCGCAACAGAATCTCAAGGCAGAGTTCACACTTCAACTGCTACTGTTGCAGTTATGCCGGAAGTTGATGATGTTGAAATAGAACTCAATATGAATGATATAGAAATAACAACCGCACGCTCGGGCGGTGCCGGCGGTCAGAATGTTAATAAAGTTGAAACCGCAGCCAGAGTCTTTCATAAGCCTACGGGAATAATGATATTCTGCACCGAAGAACGCTCGCAGCTGCAAAATAAAGAAAGAGCTCTTCAAATATTAAAAGCTAAACTTTATGATATGGAAGTGCAAAAACAAATGAAAGAAGTAACCGACCTTAGGCGTTCACAAGTGGGAACAGGCGACAGGTCAGAACGTATAAGAACATATAACTTCCCTCAGGGCCGTTTAACCGACCACAGAATAGGACAAAACCTTAATGTCTGGACTGTTATTGACGGTGATTTGGATGAATTAATCGAACTTTTAATGGCTCATGACCAAAAGTTAAAACTTGAAAAATTGGCAGAAATTAATTAAAGGGGATATTTGTTAAAATGCAGGAATATAAGCATTATCCTGTTATGCTGAATGAAGCTGTTGATGCACTTCACTGCGAAAATGGCAAGTTGTATATTGATGCTACGCTTGGCGGCGGCGGATACAGCGAGTTGATTTTAAAAAAAATTCAGCCTGAAGGAAAGCTGATTTCCTTTGATATCGATATAGATGCCGTTAATGCCTCAAAAGAAAGGTTGAAAGATTACAAAAATTTAACTATTGTTAACGATTCATATACAAATATTAAGAAATATTTATTAGAAAATAATATAAAAGAAATAACAGGTGGGATAGTTTTTGATTTGGGAGCTTCAACTCCTCAATTAACCTCTGATTCCAGAGGATTCAGCTTTATGAAAAATTCAAAATTAGACATGAGGTTTAATCAAAATGCTGATTTTTCAGCCTATGATGTAGTGAATGATTATAGAGAAGATGAACTTGTAAGAATATTCAGCGAATTCGGAGAAGAAAGATTTTCAAAACGTATAGCAAAGAAAATAGTTGAAACACGTAAGATAAAACATATAAAAACTACTAAAGAGCTTGTAGATATTATACTTGAAGCAACACCAAGAATAAAATCCAAAATTCATCCCGCAACAAGAGTTTTTCAGGCAATCAGAATCGAAGTTAATCATGAGCTTGATAATATAAAAAATACATTAAAAGAAGTGCTTACATTATTATCAAATAATGCTATACTATCAGTAGTAACTTTTCATTCGCTAGAGGATAGAATAGTCAAAAATATATTCAGAGATTATTCGAAAGAAAGTTACAGCGAGGAGGAAAACAGGTATATCCCGCCATTATTGGAATTGGTTGTAAAAAAACCTTTAACTCCAAGCATGGAGGAAATAAAAATAAACCCTCCTTCAAGGTCGGCAAAATTGAGAATAGCCAGAAAAATAAGTTAGGTAAGTTAATTCAGGGAGATAAGTTGGGCAGGACATCAATCAGATACATTAATGGCAGTTATGGTTCTAACAAGCGTAAACCGCTTGTACCCGTTAATAAAAATTCTGTTGTCTACGGTAAATTTCCTGCTTACTCCGGTAGAAAAAGTGCTATGGACAGATTCAATAAATTTTTAATGTTGGTTCTTTTGATTTTAGTTGTTATTTCTGCAGTTAGTTATTATTTTGTTTCTGATCGTGAAAAGAGAATGAATAATATCGGGCATGAAATTGTATCTTTGGCCAATGAAAATCTGGAACTCCAAAATAAAATAGATAATTTACACTCATTTAATAAGGTGGATGTGGCAATTCATAACAAAACCATGCTTGATACCGCTAAAAGAGTTATTGAAATACCCGAGTCGGATGTTCTTCCTATTGTTAAAATAAAAGAAAACAATATTAATTATTCTTGGTCTTTAGGATATTAACTTTAGTAAAATTATTTTCTCAATTAAATTATTGTGCTACCCTGTAATTGAGGGATTTTTAATGATAAATTTAAAAGAGAAAGAAAAACTCAGAAAAGTTGAAAAACGTATAAAAGATGCACACAGCGTTATTTTGTTAATGTTTTGTTTTGCCATAATATATCTTTTTCTGCTGCAGATTGTGGATATAAGACATTACAGAATGAGAGCAAAAAATCAAAGATACAGTAAAAGTTTTGTATTAAGAGGTCAAATAGTCGACAGAAACGGGGTAAGACTTGCTACAGACCAAACTTCATACAATGTTTATGCCCACAGGGAATATTTTGACCATACACCTGAAGAACTTGCCGATATGTTATCTCCCATTTTGGGAATAAGTAAAAAAAATCTTATTTCATCCATAAATAAAGGTTCTACCGTAATACTATTAAAAAAAGATATAGATAGACCAATTGCAGATAAAATCAGGAAATTAGGTTTAAGAGAAATTAGTCTTGATAAGAAAAATGAAAGAGTATATCCTCAGGAAGATCTTGCCGCTCACATTATAGGCTATTATAATCCTGATGCGGATACTGCTTCCGGTGTTGAACTTACCGCAAAAAACAAGCTTGAAGATGTAGGCATGGATGTAAAAATCCAAAGAACACCAAAAGGGGATATTATATATGAAGCGGGTACTGACCCTGTTTTAGCCTCAACTCCGAAAATCGGTAAAACTGTTACACTGACTATAGATTCTGCAATTCAACATGTTTGTGAGCGTGAATTGTTCAAAACTATTGATGAGAAAAAAGCTCTAAGAGGCGCTGTAATTGTTATGAATCCTAGAAACGGTGAAATATTAGCTTATGCCGTTTACCCCAAATACAATCCTAATAAATATAAGACGACTAATGCATTAACGCTTAAAAATTGGTCATTGACTGATGTTTATCCTCCGGGGTCTACATTTAAAACTCTTACGGTTGCATCAGGTATAGAAAGCGGTAAAATTAATGCGGGAAGCAGAATACTTGATACGGGGAAAATGAAGCTCGGCAATTGGACTATCCAAAATTATGACTATGCTAAACATCCGTATCCCGGCATGATAAATTTGGTATATCTTCTGGAGCATTCAAGTAATGTCGGAAGTGCAAATATTGCTTTAATGATGTCGCCGCTTGAATATTACAATATACTTTCTAAACTCGGAATAGGACAAAAAAGCGGAATTGATTTGGCAGGTGAGTCAATAGGATTGTTACCTAAACCGTTTAAATGGGATAAATCACGGCAAGCTTCCATGGGATATGGTTATGGAGCTTCCGTTACTGCAATGCAGATGGTAAGTGCTGTGTCTGCGCTTGCTAATGACGGAGTCAGGGTTACTCCTCATGTTATAAAATACAGCCCTGAAGAAGAAGAGGATAAAGTAAAAAGAGTTCAGGCAATAAGTCCTCAAACTGCTAAAACTGTTACTCAACTCCTTGCGAAAAGTGTTGCTAACACTAAAACTCCCCTAAATCTTGAAAATTATACGGTTGCTGCTAAAACAGGTACTTCTAAAAAACCGATGGAACATAAAAAAGGTTATTCAAATGCGCTTTACGCTTCTGCAATCGGGTATCTGCCTGCCGGCAATCCTCAAATATTAATTTATGTTATAGTAGATTCGGCATCGGTTGGGGCTGTGTGGGGTAATACAGTTGCTTCTCCTATTTTTAAAGAAGTTGCCCTTCAAAGCGCCAGAATCCTTAATATTCCACCGGATAAAAATGTAGATGTAAAAGTACAGTGAGGTTAATATATGCTATTAAGTGAATTGCTTAAAAATATTGATAATTATCAAACTAAAAATTTTGAAGATATTGAAATTACCGGATTGTCATATAATTCAGCAACTACTCAAAAAGGCGACATGTTTATTTGTATAAAAGGTGAAACTTCTGATGGACATAATTTTGTTGATTCAGCATTAAAAAAAGGCGCTGCTGCTATCTTCTGTGAACACGAGGTTGATTCAGACACCGTTCAGGTAATTGTTAGTGATACAAAAAGGACTATGGCTTATATTGCCTCAGCTTTTTATAACAATCCTTCCAAAGAATTAAATCTTATCGGAATAACAGGTACTAACGGAAAAACAACCGTTACGCATTTAATACAAAGAATACTTGAACACAATAATGAAACTTGCGCTCTTATAGGTACTTTAGGTTATAAAATGTCAAGTGAGGATTCATATAAAGAAGCTAAACATACAACTCCGCAGCCTCCTGAACTTCAAAAAGATTTAAGATTAATGGCGGACGGGAATATAAAAAATGTTGTTATGGAGGTTAGTTCTCATTCTCTTGAGCAAAACAGAGTCGGAGGTTGTGAGTTTAACGGAGCTGTTTTTACTAATCTTACTCAAGATCATCTTGATTATCATATAACTATGAGAAATTATTTTAAGGCAAAAGCCATTCTTTTCGAAAATTTAAAAAAAGGCTCTTTTGCTGTTATTAATGCTGATGATGAATATGCTAAGGATTTTCTTTCCGTTATTCCTGACGGAGTTAAGGTAGTTACTTATGCAGTTAAAAGTAATGCTGATGTTAAAGCGGAAAATATTGATTTTTCCGTCGACGGTGCAAAATTAACCGTTAAATTTAATAATATTGAAGTTAAATTAAACTTGCATCTTAACGGTATGTTTAGTGTTTATAATGCCTTGGCTGCTTTTAGCGCTGCTTATGCCATGAATATTGATTATAAAATTATTGCTGAAGCACTTGAAAATACAAAAAGTGTTGCGGGAAGATTCGAAATTGTATCTAAAAGACCGTTGGTTATTGTTGATTATGCTCATACTCCCGACGGACTTGAAAATGTACTGAGAGCTGCAAGAGAACTTACTCCTAAAGAAAGTAATTTAATATGCTTGTTTGGCTGCGGCGGTGACAGAGATACAACTAAACGTCCGAAAATGGGTAAAATAGCTGATGAATTGGCTGATAAAGTTGTTGTTACTTCTGATAACCCCAGAAGCGAGGACCCTCAGCTTATAATTTCAGATATAATGACGGGTATTAAAACTGTTGATACCCATAGAATCTTCGTTGAACCGGATAGACGCTCTGCAATTAAATTCTTAAGAAATATTTCCAATGATTCGGATGTTATTGTTATTGCAGGTAAAGGGCATGAAGATTATCAAATTTTGAAAAACGAAACTATTCACTTTGATGACAGAGAAGAAGCGAGAAAAGTTTTTCCCGCAGCGGCGGATTTAAAACTAGCCTAAAAAATATCGGAGGCATTTATGAAATTAACAGTCCGCAGCGGAAAGTTTAAAATCAGTTTAAAAAAGAAGTATCGGAGGCATTTATGAAATTAACTATATTAGGTCCGGGGTGTTGGGGGTTAACGCTTGCTTGGCTTCTTAATAATAATTTTAGTGAAATATGTGTTTGGGGAAGAAAAGAAGATATTTCTGATGAACTCAGAACCTATAAAAGAACCTCTAAGCCTTTGTCCGTTCAATTGGATAATAAAGTGGATGTAACCGATGATTTAAAATCGGCAATAAACGGTGCGGATATTATTCTTCTTGTTGTTGCAACATCCGGTATTCGTCCTGTCTGCAAGCAGTTAAAAGAAGCAGGACTTAAAAACACCCAAATTCTTGTTAATTTATCAAAGGGGCTTGAACTTCCGTCACTAAAGCGTATGTCTGAAGTTATAAAGGATGAACTGCCCGAGTCAAAATTAGTTATTTTGTCAGGGCCTACACTTGCAAAAGAAATCTTAAACGGCTGTCCTACTGCTGCTTCTGTAGCTTGTGATGATATAATTGCTGCTCAGTTTGTTCAAAAACACTTAAGTGTTCCTTCTAAATTCAGATTGTATACTAATACAGATGTTATTGGTGTTGAGCTTGGCGGAAGCTTAAAAAATGTTATTGCAATAGCATCGGGATTTGCTGATGCTATGAAACTTGGAGATAATTGCAGAGGCTCTTTATTGACAAGAGGTATGGCCGAAATAGTCAGAGTTTCTGTTGCTCTTGGTGCCAGACCTTCAACACTGTACGGGCTTTCCGGTATGGGTGACTTAATTGCAACCTGTTCAAGTCCTTTTAGCAGAAATTTTACCGTTGGTTCTATGCTGGGGCAAGGCAAAAAAATTGATGATATATTAAATGAATTAGGTTCGGTTGCTGAGGGGGTTAAAACCTCTAAAGCGCTTTGCGAACTTGCTGCTAAATTAAATGTTGATGTTCCTGTTTCTTCTGCTATATATGAGGCTGTCTATACGGATATTACTCCGCAGGAAATCCTTGATAAATTGATGAACAGAAAACTTAAACAAGAAGATGAATATAATTTGAAATAAACGGGGTGTCTTTGTGTCCGATAAAACAGATAATAATAATTCTTTGGATGAACTTATTAAAGAAGGCGATAGTTTCTATTCTGACGGAAATTATAAAGAAGCTATTAAAAATTATAAAATTGCTTTTATTATGTCTAAAAATATTTCCAAAAATATGCTTGGAATGCTTTATATAAAATTGGCCAATTCTTATTATAATCTCTCTGATTTGGATAAATATTCTTATTACTATGAAGAATATTTAAAAGATTTTCCGAAAGGTCAAATGAGTATTTTTTCAAGACTTGCTCAAGCATATTATAATATTGATATAAACAAAAGTATTGATTATCATAACAAAGCTTTAAATATTGAAGTTAATAAATATGATTCTGCCAGTAAGCTATTCAATCTTTTAAAGTCCTCTTTTTATTCTCAAAGTGATATTAAGGACGAATCAGAATATGAAGCGGAGCAAATAAAAAATAAATTTTTTAAAAATATTAAAAAATATAGTTTTGATAACAAAAAAAGCCAAAAAAATAAAAAGTTAAATATAGGATATTTATCTTCCGATTGCTACGCTCACACTATGATGAATTATATGATTCCTATTTGGGAAAATCATAATCAAAATGAATTTAATTTTTTTATTTTTAATTGTTCAACAAAAGTAGATTCAATAACGGAAAAAATAAAAAATATCGGGTTTAAGATGTTTGATTGCGCGAATATGCCTGAAGAAGAACTTGCGAATTTAATTTATAGAAATGATATAGATATATTGGTTGATGTAGGCGGTTATACGCATTTAAAAAGCTATGTACATTTTTATAAACCGGCACCTGTTATTATTTCTTATCTCGGATATTTGAATACTCTTGGTATAAAAGAGGTTGATTATATTTTGACAGATAAATTCTCAATTCCTGAAAATACAAAAGATTTATATACTGAAAAACCTTTATATATTAACAATTATCAAATATTTACGGAAAAAAATCTGCCAGAGCTTACCGAAGCTCCTTTTAAAACTAACGGATATATTACGTTTGCAAGTTTTAACTGTACATCTAAAATTTCTGATTTAACAATATATATGTGGGCGAAACTCTTAAAAGAATTACCAAACTCAAAGTTATTAATATATAGAACTCAGCTTACAAAAAGAATAATAAAATGCATAAAAGAAAAACTTGAGAAAAGAGGCGCACCTATGGATAGGGTTAGTTTCAATTCTCATAAGTTTGATACTCACTTTTTTGCATATAATCAGGCTGATATATCACTGGATCCATATCCTTTTAACGGTATGTCTATTGCAATTGAAACTGCTCTTATGGGTGTGCCTACTGTTACTTTATTAGGTGAAGGTCTTCAATCAAGAGGTACAGGCAGAATTAATCATATTCTGGGTTTGGATGATTTAATTGCTTCTGACGGTGATGAATATGTTAAAATAGCAGTTAGTCTGGCTAATAATCCTTCTAAAATTGAATTTTTAAGAAAAAATTTGCGTGATAAAGTTAATAATTCAATCATAAGACAAAATGCTTCAGATTTTACAAAAGAACTTGAAAATTCTTTTGAATTTGCTTGGAATGAATTTATTCAAACTTAATTATGGATTTTTGTTTACATTTGAGTTTATTAAAATTATTATTTGATAAAATAAAAATAAACAGAGGAAATAATGCAGCCAAAAAAATATAGAAAAGTAAATACTTTAATTTCAATGATAAAAGTTATTTTCGTAGTTGCTACAGCTTTTATTCTTGCAGGTTATTTTGCGGTTAAAATTTATTTGGATGATTTGCCGCCTATTCCGCAATTGAATAAATATAACAGAAACATTGTAACTCAAGTCTTTTCTCAAGACGGGCATGTTATTAAAACTTTTCAGACTTTTCATTATCAACAGGTTTCGATTAATGAAATTCCCCAATATTTAAAAGATGCAATAATATCAACGGAAGACAAAAACTTTTATGCCCATGAAGGCTATGATATTTTTGGTATTGTTCGTTCAATATTTGTTAACCTTATTAATAAGAAGGCCTCACAAGGTGCAAGCACTATTACTCAACAGCTTGCAAGAATATTATTCTTGTCTAATGAAAAAACATTTACGAGAAAGATAAAAGAAATACAAATAGCTGCAAGAATTGAAAAAACAATATCTAAAGATAAAATTCTTGAAATGTATTTAAATAATGTGTATCTTGGAGCAGGTTCTTACGGTGTTGGTGCGGCTGCTTCTACATATTTTAATAAAAAACTTTCTCAATTGACACTGGCTGAGTGTGCACTTTTAGCAGGACTTCCTCAGGCTCCCAGTGTTTATTCTCCGTTTAAAAATATTAAACTCGCCGAAAAAAGACGGAATAAAGTTCTTAAAAGAATGTATATAATGAAAACTATTTCTAAAAAGCAATACGAAAAAGCTATAAAAGAAAAAATTGTTTTAAATAAAAGTTCAAATCAATCAAATACAAATGTTGCGCCTTATTTTATAGATTATGTTTTAAAAGAATTGGAAAATTTAGGCTTTGATGAAACGGAAATTTCTCAAGGCGGATATAAAATAATAACTACTTTGGATTATGATGCACAAGTTGCCGCAAATGATGCAATAAATAAAACACTTGCCGCTTGGAATCTTAAAAAACCAAAGCAAAATGCCGCCTTATTTGCATTTTCACCCACAACCGGCGCAATAATAGCATATTGCGGAGGGAAAAATTATTCACAGAGCCAGTATGACAGAATAACTCAAGCAGTAAGACCTCCGGGTTCTGCTTTTAAACCTGTTGTTTATGCTGCGGCGGTTCAAAAAGGCTGGATGCCTAATGACCCTGTTGAAGATACTCCTGTTACCATAGGAAAATGGAGTCCTCATAACTACGGCAATAAGTATAAAGGTAAAATACCTTTATATAAGGCTCTTGCAATATCTTCCAATGTTGTTGCAGTTAAATTGATTAAGGATGTCGGCGTGGGTCCTGTTATTGATCTTGCGAAATCTCTCGGTATTACAACACCTCTAACCCACGATTATACTATCGCTTTAGGTTCTAACGGTGTTAAATTATTCGATATGGTTATTTTATATGGTACTTTTGCAAACGGCGGATATAAAGTACAACCGTATGCTATTGAAAAAATTGAAACACAAAGAGGTAAAGTAATATATGAAGCTAAAAGAACTAAAATAGAAAAGGTTCTTGATAAAAATACGGCAGGAGTTATGACTGCCATGCTCAGAAAAGTTATTACTAACGGAACCGGCAGAGGAGCTGATATCGCTAAACCTATGGCAGGTAAAACAGGTACTACCAACGAAAATAAAGATGCATGGTTTATCGGTTATACTCCTGATATTGTTACGGGTGTTTTCATCGGAAATGATGATAATTATAGTATTGGTCTTACGGGAGGCAGCGCTCCTGCTAAAATTTGGAAAGATATGATGAAAATTGCCACTGCAAAATATGGCAGTCCTGAATTTGATTATGACCCTGTTGATTTTTCAATTTCATGGCAGGAAGTTCCCATTAGTGAAAATGAAAATCAAGATGAGGAAAGTGAAAATTCCGACGGTGAAAATACTATTCAGGAAACTATCTTAAATAATGAATCTAATGATAAAAATCCCGATTATGATAAAACAAAAAAAGAAATAGACAGTTTTAAAGCAATACCTCCTCAAATGTCTGTTCCTTTTGATGAAAAACTCTTAAGGGCTTCCATTAAAGAAAAAGAAAAACGAGAAAAAAATCGCAAACAAGATAAACCTCCTGTTTCCGATGAAACTGTTATTATTCCTGAAATATAGGTTCTTTATCGCTATGTTGAAAACGTATAAAACAAAAAAAGACTGTAAATTCCAAAAAACTCTTATTAATCTGAAAAAAATATATAAATCTCTGGGAATAAATATAAATGAAATACAGGTAAAAAATGTTGAGAAAAATTGTACAATGCCTTTTTCTCATCATATTTGTTTGGAAACATATAATGATTTAGGTGCTAACGGAAAAGGAAAAAGTTTAATTGCTTCTTTATGCAGTGCTTATGCCGAATTAATGGAAAGATTACAGAACGGTTTTATTATTGATTTTACTAATGATGAATTTACTTATGCTCCTGATGAAAAAATATACGATTTACATAATATTTCTGATTTTTCTAAGAATTATATTAAAAATTTTCTTATCAGTGATGATGATTTATCACAAAATTTATTATCAAAAATACAAAAACTAAACTTTCTTATACCGCAAAATTATTTATCCAGCCATATTTTCGATATTTCACCCGAAAAAATAAATAATTTTATAACAGTTCCTTTTTATAGCGTATTTGAAAAAAAAACAGTTGAACTTCCAATCGGAGTATTGCGGGCAAAAAATACATCAAACGGTATGTGTGCGGGTAATTCTAAAGAAGAGGCTCTTGTACAGGGTATTTCTGAAATTTTGGAAAGGTATGTTACTAACCGTGTTTATTTAAATGAATATTCTCTGCCTTTAGTACCTGCTCAATATTGGGAAAAATATACAGAAATTAAAGATTTGATAAAATACATATCTGATGTCGGTAAATATACCGTAAAAGTTTTTGATGCCTCTTTGGAAAAACATTTTCCCGTAATAATGGTTATGTTTATAGATAATGAAACCAATAATTTTTCTTTAAGTTTTGGTGCGCATCCTGATTTTACAATTGCTTTAGAACGTTGTCTTACGGAATTTGTTCAAGGTTTCAGGTTCTCTCAGCCTTTTATGAAAAAAATATTTGAATTAAATTTAAAAGTAGATTCGGTTGAAAAGAAAGAATATGATAATATTTTTATAAAAAGTGTCGGATCTATATTCTTTGATTGTACTCATCCATTTTTTAAAAACTTAAATAAAAATAAACCGGATTTTAAATTGGATCTTGGGTATTTTGATAGAAGCTTGGATAAATCAAATAAAGAAATGTTAAATGAATTACTATGTTTAATAAAGAATTTAGATAAACAAATTTATATAAGAGATGTGTCTTTTTTGGGTTTTAATTCTTTTACTGTTGATATTCCGGGACTTTCCGAAATTAGAAAATATAATTCTGATGAAATAAATGGTATAGAATGTCAAATAAAAACTTCTGACTATTTTTCTAAAAAACTTACATCGGAACAAATTACAATTTCTGAAATGGCAAAAGCAATTAATAACTTGTATTATAAATATTATGATAAACAAGTTTATTTTATAGAAAATATTCCGAATCATTTTTTGAGTTTTATTTTAAATTTAGAAAATCATGATAAACAAAAGGCTGTCGAAAGTTTAAAAGTTCTTTTGTTACACAAGCAAAATGATAAATATTGGGATAATCTGTTTGTTATTTTATATTTAATGTTAAAAGAAAATAGTATTTTTAATTCTGTTGAAGATGAATATATTAAAGAATTGGTTATTACTGCTAAAGAAATTATCAATAATCCTTTTAGTACCTTTTTAAATTTATTAAATAATAAATTTAAAATCAGGATTTATAATAATACGGATTCGGATGAAATTATGCAAAAAAATAAATATAAGGATAAAATCCGCAAATCTTTAGTTTCAAAATATAAAAAGAATCTGCCTGACCAAAATAATTGCAGTAAAATCTTTAAAGATATGACTAATATATAGATTCAGTAAATACTCAATTTCGGGATTTTCATATTAAAAACTTGTTCCAGTTCAATACCGTTTAATATTTCATTAATGAGAATATTAGCTTTAATACTTTTACCTTTAAAGTTTTTGATAATCCCGATAACTTTTACGTCAGAATAAGAGGCTATTAAATATGGAAAATTCTTTATTTCTTCCGATTCTGCAGAATTTGTAAATTTATTAATAATTACACCAATTACATCAAGCCCTAATGCTTTTGCACTGTTTATTTCAGCAAGATAATGTCCTATGGTATCGTTTGGTGTTATTACAAAAATAACAGGTAATTTTAATATCTGCGGTATTTGATATGTAAAGAATGTATCATTTATTGGTGTCATTAAACTGCAAGGTGCTTCAACTAATATGGTTTCAGCTTTTTTACAGAGCAGTTGATAATCTCTTTCTATAATTTGTATATCAGGGTTAATATCTTCAATTGTTGCGGGCAGAGAATTTTTTGTGAACATATAACTGGAATGAGTTGTTATATAAGGGTCAAGCAGTTTTACGAATGTTAAATCAGGTGAAATAAGATAGTTTCCTTTATCTATTGCACCTTGCTGTATAGGTTTATATAATCCGGCATTATATCCCAAAGACTGCATTACTGCTGCTATTCCTGCTGATATTACAGTCTTTCCGCTCTTTGTATTTAAACTTGTTATATATGCATTCATATTTCAAATTATAACAAAATTTGAATAAAATTCTATATAAGTAATACTTTGTGTAAATTATTTTATTAATTTTTTGGCTTTTTTTATTGAAAAGATTAAACTATTACTATGGACATATTTAAGAAAATATTGTGTTTTTTATTTTTTTTATTAATTTTGCCTTTATTTGTTACGGCAGAAGAAATATCTGATTCTTTAAAAATAAGAAAAGGTGCATTTATAAAAGTAATGAATCCTGTTGAATTTTCAACTTTAATTTCCGATATAGGAGATGAATTATACTTTATAAATACATCAGATTTATTTTTATATGAAACGAATGTTCTGCCTCAAAATACTAAGATATATGGTGAAGTAGAAGATATACTTGAACCGGTTCAAGGTAGAGACGGGGCTATTAAAATACTTATTAATAAAATAATAACCCCTGATAAAAAAATATATAAAGTAAAAGGACATATTTATAGTGAAAACGATAATTATATAGGAGGGAAACCTACCCAAAGCATTTATTACAGAAAAGTTCCTCATTATACAATGAGAATGAAACCAATGCTTCAAGCTGCTCCGTTAAATGTTCTGGAACAAGGCAAACATACCGTTGTTAAACCGGGAGCTGAATTATTTCTTATTCTCGATGAAGATTTAATTATAAAATGAACTTTCTTGTATAAAAACAGTTTTAATATATGAAAAAGTATAAGGAGAAAATATGGAAAAAAGAAAAATATCAATTTTAATATTAGCAATGTTTATGTCTTTGCCAATACAAACATTAGCTGCGGAAAATTATAAAATAGAAACTCCTCAGATTCCTCAAACTCAAATGCAGACTCAATATCCGCTTCCCGTAAATTCATATCAAACTCAAAATTACTACGATAATTCTCAATTGCAGGGTAATGTTACAATGGTGCCCGCTAATACTATATTTATGGCAACAGCTGCATCTCCGTTAAATTCTGAATTTGTTAAATCGGGTGACAGTGTAACTTTTTATCTTTCATCAGATTTTTACTATGGCAATAAATTAATAGCATCAGCAGGAAGCCGTGTAAACGGAACAGTTTTATCCGCTAAAAAGGGCGGTATTGCCAGCAGAAACGGTAATATTAATATTAAATTTACCAATATAGTTACACCCTACGGACAAATGATACCTATTAGCGCTAAAATTCAAACAAATGACGGAACGGGAATTTTAAAAGCCGGAACTGCAAAGGATTCTACAAAAGAGTATATAAAAGATGTAGGTCTTGGAGCTGCAGCAGGTGCTGCTCTTGGTACTGCCATGGGTGCTTTATCATCAGGCAGTGTAGGAAAAGGTGCAATATATGGTACTGCTCTGGGCGGCGGTATGGGACTAATCCAAACCGTTTTTGACAAAGGTGGAAATGTTGATATTCCCCAAGGTGCTCAATTAAATATAATTTTGGATCAGCCAATTACTATTAGTGCACCTGATATGTACTAATTCTTTAGATAACTGATTAAGTAAACAGGCTATTTGTTTTATCATTCTTTTTTTGATAGAATAACTGGCAAATGGGAATATAGGGATGTCTGTTTTAAAAAACGATAACAATGTAAAAACAAAAAAATTGAAAACTCAGTCAACGTATGAGCTTCCTGCTGTTGTCAGAAAAGATAAATATGAATCAAGCTTTGAAAAAGCCTTAATGATTTCTTTGATTCTTCATCCCGCATTGGTAATTGTTATACTTCTAACTTCTTTAATTTTAAGAATTTTGGGAATTGATTTAAATCTGCTTAAAAAACCTGATTTAAAGCCGAAAGATATAGAATTTGTATTGGTGGATAAAGAAGGTGAACCAATAGATAAACATACAAAAAATAGGGCAGATAAAAACTCAAGAGCAGGCGGGAAACATGATCCCAAGCGTCCGGTGTCACTGCCTCAGGCGCCGGCTCCGAAAGGTGCTGATAAAAAACCACAGGCACCTAAATCTGCACCGCAAAAACCTCAGGTACAAGCTCCGCAAAAACCAGTGCAAAAGCCTCAGCCGCCAAAACAGCAGCCGGCAAAACCACAAGTGCAAAAGCCCTCACCTGCACCGCAAGTACAAAAGCCTGTTCAAAAACCCGCAGTTCAACCTCAAGTACAAAAACCTGTTCAGCAGACTCCGGTACCAAAAGCTCCGCCTATGCCAAAGCCTGTTGTAAAACCTTCTAGTGCTAAACCAACTTCAAAACCATCTTCAAATTTTAATATACCAATACCAAAATCAAGTATACCTCAAGTTGCACAGCCGACTGCTCCTTTAACACCCGCACCTAAAATAGGCGGTGGTTCAAGCGGCGGATTTAGAGGCGGTTCAGGTTCAGGTGCACCTTCTCCGAGTTTCTCAAAGTCAAGCTCCGGCGGTTCTGCCGGAAGTTCAGGCTCTAATGGCGGAGGCGGCGGTAAATTCTCGGGAACTAACGGCTCCGGCAGGGGTAATGTTGGAAATCCCGGTCCCGGTAATCCAAATGGTGCTCCCGGAATTGATGCCATTAAAGAACCAGATTTCGGTCCTTATATGAGAGAACTTCAAAGACGTATTAAAATGAACTGGGATCCGCCTAAGGGTAATGAAAGTAAACGTGTTGTTCTTTTATTCAAAATAAGTAAAGACGGAAGATTATTATCTGTTGGTATTCATAAATCTTCAGGATTGCCTGCCGCTGATAATGCTGCTATTAATGCGGTTAAACTAACTGCACCATTTAGACCGCTTCCGCCTGAGTTTAGAGGTAATAGTGTAGATATTCAGTTTACATTTGATTACAATGTGTTAGATGCGTCAATGTATTAAAGATGTTGTCATTAGAAATATAATTAGAAAAGAGGAAATAAATTATGGAATTATTATTACATTCAATTCAGATGGATTGGCCGGTGCTTTTACCGATTTTATTGTGTTCAATCCTTACTGTTGCTGTTGCTATTAACAGATTTAGTTTTTACAACAAAAATAAAAGAGATGTTGTTAAATTTATAAGATCTCTTAAAACAGAACTTGTTAATAATCGTTTGGAAGCCGCTAAAAGTTTAAGTATTCAGCTGGGCGGTGTTATTGGTGAAGTTGCTGAAGAAGCTGTCAGAATTTTTTCGGAACAAAAAATGGGATTTTCACGTTCTTTTGATATTTCCGCTAACTTAGCAACAAGAAAACTGGAAAAATATTTAACAATATTAGGTACAGTAGGCGGTGTTTGTCCGTTCTTAGGTTTGTTTGGTACGGTTGTAAGAATACTTTATACATTCCAAGATTTAGCTTCTCAGGGAAATCAATCTGCCGCTGTCGCAATGGGTATAGGTTCTGCTCTTATTGCTACAGCTTTCGGTCTTGGTGTCGCTATTGTTGCTGTTGTTCTTTATAACTTATTTCAATCCACCGTTAAAAGATACGAAGATGATTTTCAGCTCATTAAATTATTGTTCTTGAGTTTTACCGACTCAGAAGAAAAAGTTCAGTCGAAAGCATTAGTATAGGACATCAAAAATGGCATTTTCTAATTCTTCAAATAATAAAAAAACTCTGTTTACAGAGATTAATATTACACCTTTAACCGATATTTTTCTGGTATTGCTTATTATTATGATGGTAATAGCTCCCTCTTTTCAATCGGTTGATAATAATATTAATATCCCTGAAATAAACAGCGGTATTTCTATTGAACAAAAAAATGCTACTATTTCCGTTACTAAAAACGGTCAATACTATATTAACGGAAAACCGATTTCTTCCGATAATTTAGTCAGTGAAATGCTTGCCTTAAAACCATCACTTGAAAAACCTGAAGTAGTCGTTAAAGCGGATACTGAAGCTAAAAGCAGTGAAATCCTTAAAATTATGCAAGCTGCTCAAGAGGCTGAGTATACTAAATTGGTTGTTGCCGGTGAACCTTTAACAAAAAAAGAACAGCGCAGTTTAGAAAAAAATGCACAAGATAACGAAAAAAAACCTATAGTTAAACAACTACCTTCTACTACTAAAACTCAGGATTATAACTGGGATGAATAAGGAATTATAATTATGGCGGGACAAAGAAAAACTTTTAACGAAATTAATATTACACCATTGACGGATATATTTTTGGTATTGTTGATAATTATGATGGTAATTGCACCATTACTGGATCAGCAGGGATTAAATCTTGCCGTGCCTAATCTTATTGAAGTCCAAGATGAAATAAAAGATTCTAAACTAATTAAAGTTCTTGTTACTTCCGATAATAAATATTTTGTTGATAATGTTGAAATACAGCCTGATGAACTTGCTTCGTTTATCAGTGAAAAATCTAAAGACAATCCTGACGGACTTTTAATTATGACCGAAGATAATGCCACTCACGGATGTGTTGTTAAACTTATGGATGAAGCACGAAATGCCGGTGTTACCAGTATCTCGATTACTCAAGCTTAGTTAAGCTTTAATTCTTTTTGGTCATAAGCTATATTCATAAGTGTTTTCTCACCGTTTGGTCTTTCAATCTCTTTTGCTCCTTTTAGTAAAAATCCGTCTTGATTCTCTGTATATGTATAAACTAAGTTTGAATAGACTATATAATCTAATTTTGTAAAAATATGTTTTCTACCTTTTATTTTTTTGATTGTTTTATTTTCTGTTTTATCTTTTGTTGATAAAAATGTTAAAGTAGATTCCGGTTTATAATCAAATCCGTTTTCTAATCTTTTTAATATCATCCTGTCTTTTTTTGGAAAATCATTTTCTTTTTTGCAGTTTTTTCTACAATGTTCTTCGTATCTTTTTATGTCTTCGGCGTCTTTACCTGATAAAAGAACAATAGTACCGTCTTTTATCTTTCGGAATAAGACAAGATTATTTCCGTCATAATCACCTAAAATATTAATAAAAAAATTTTTGATTTGTTCTGTATGATTTTTATTATAATATGATGTTTTATTATTTAATACATTTTCTATTTCTTTCGTTGATTTATCAATAATATATGGATTTTTTACCGAATCAGAATTAGAAACAGAATTTATTTTTATTGCCCTTCCGAAACTAAAGGTATTATTAACAGAATTTATTTTCATATTATGAATCCTCTCTAACTAATAAAACGATGCTTTGAGCTATAACTGATTTTTTTTCTCCGACAGAGTCCATTTCTTCCATGGTTTTAGCTTTTATTGATATTAAATTTTTATCTATATCAAGAGTTTGTGCGAGTTTTTCTCGCATTAACGGAATAAAAGGTTTCATTTTTGGTTCTTCTATAATAACAGTATTATCTATGTTATTTATTTTGTAGCCTTGATGTTTTACGAGTCTATATGTTTCTTTTAGAAGTTCAAGACTATTTATATCTTTATATCTTGGATCATTATCAGGGAAATGAGTACCTATATCATCAAGAGCTAAAGCGCCAAATAGCGCATCAATTATGGCATGAACAAGAACATCAGCGTCGGAATGTCCAAGTAGTCCTTTATGATAAGGAATAGTTATACCGCCTATTACAAATTTACGGTTGTCAACAAGTTTATGAATATCAAATCCCTGTCCGATTCTATACATCCTGCCCCCATACATATTTATTAACCGCTTTAATAAAACCGTTATTTTCTACCGTATCTGTTATAAAATCAGCAGATTTTTTTATTTCATTGGTGCCGTTGCCCATGGCAATACCTATACCTGCTGTTGTTACCATTTCTATATCATTATTTTGATCGCCTATTGCCATTACTTCTTCAATGTTTATTCCGTATTTTTTAGCTAATATCTTTATGGCATTACCTTTTGTTGCTTCTTTGTTTGCTATTTCACAAAAGTAATTGTTAGATTTAACTACATATATATCGGGGTATTTTTGTTGAAGTTCCTTTATTAAATTGTCTATAAATTTTGTATCATATTTAATTGCAAGCAATTTATTTAATTTATTAAAATCAAGTTCTTCAAAGGAATCTACTTTAAAATAATCTATTCCTTTGTCTCCGATATAATCTTTTATATATTCATCATCATCTTCAACATATAAAGTATCTTCAACATAAACATTTAAATGTATATTACGATTTCTGAAGTCTTTGATAATTTCTTTTGCTATTTTAGGGTTTAAGTATTTAACATCAATAATTTCACCCTCATAAGTATTAACGAGTCCGCCTTGATAGCAAATTAGGGGGCATTTTATTCCTATAATATCTGCAACTGCTTTAGCGCTTCCGTATGTCCTGCCGGTTGCAATTGCAACTATTATATTGTTTTTTTGTAAATTTTTAATACATTCTTTTACTTCGGGTTTTATTCCGATATTGGGGGAATATATTGTTCCGTCTATATCCGTTACAACCATTTTTATCATATTTTATACGCCCTCATTAATGCGGATATAGTTTTTGAATCGTTAATTTCTCCTGTTTTTATCATTTCAAATACTTTATTCTTTTCGATAAGTTCATAATTTAGGATTTCGCCTTTATCAAGATGCTGACCTACAAAAGAAAGATTTTGCGCTTTAAAAAGATATAATTTTTCTGTGCAGAATCCGGGTGTAGTCCAAATAAAACCTAAAGACTGCCAATCATTTGCAATATAACCCGATTCTTCCTCTAATTCTCTTTTTGCTGCTTCAATAATACTTTCATTTTGTTTATCGAGTTTACCTGCAGGAAGCTCATATATTACTTGAGCTATCGGATATCTGAATTGTTTAACCATAATAATTTTATTGTCAATCTCGGCAGCTATAACAACTCCGCCATTATGATGCACTACTTCTCTTATCGTTTTATATCCGTCAGATAATTCAACATCATCTTTGGTAATTTTAAAAACTTTACCATTGTATGTTTCTTCTGATTTTATGGTTTTTTCAAATAATTCTGCCATAGAAAAATTATACACGCATAAAAAATAAAAAACCATTTATATTATAATTTATTTATGAAAGAAAAAAATAAAATAGGATTTTGGGGTTATCCGCACCCTGAATTAATAAATAAATATAAAAAATTGTATCCGATAGCGCAATGGATTGATTTGGATATTGATTACGGGGCTGTTAAACAAAATATACTGCCGGAATCTTATTGTGCAATTATAAAAAATATTGTTAACAATGCTTTTCATTATAAGGATGAATTAACTGTTATTCTTGCACCTGTGGGAAAAGATAAATGTGACAGCGGTTGGTTTTGTTATGAAGTATTAAAAGATTTGGGATTTAATATCATATCAAGTATTTTTGAAGAGAAAACATACAAAAAAGAAATTTGTATATCAACTTCAAATATGCCGTTAAGACAGAAAGTGGAATTAATCACAAAAGGGATATATGAACCTGTAAGAAATAATTACGAACAGTGCAAGGCTCAATTCGGATTTTGGGGTGTACCGCCTAATGACTTGTCTGTATTGGAGTTATTTCCTGATGAAACCCATTTGTACGGATGGACAAGGTGTGTAGAAGCTATGTCGCCTGCGGATATTGAACTTGAAATGTTTATTGATAAAGATGTTCCTACTGTTTTTTATTCTCAGTCGTTTTGTTCTAAAGCGCAGCTTGCTAAGTATTTGGCAGATAAGTATAACGGACTTTTTATTGATATAGATGATATTGCTACAAATTCTACAAGAGCTAAAATAGAAGCATTTTTGAGGTTGAGATGAAAAAAATTAATATAGTTCTTGATGCGGGTACGACTTGGTCTAAAATAATTGAAAAAACTGATTCTGATTTAATGTCAGATTTTGAAAAATATTTATACAAAACAGAAAAAGACTGTAAATATTATGTTTTACCATCAAATGAATTGAAAAATATAAATTTCAAATTTGATAAAGCCACGGGACACATGTCTTTGAGTATGCTTAATTCTAAAAATGACTATGAAAATGAGGTAATTGCATTAATTCAGGGATTTAGAAAAAAGTATAAAGAAGATTGTTTGATTTTGGACATGGGAAGCAGAGATTCCAAATGGGCTGTATTTAGAAACGGTAAGTTTAAAGACCTTGATTGGAACAGCAGCTGTTCAAGCTCAACAGGTGCTACAATAGAAATGCTCCTTAAATTTTATAATGTAGATATCAAAAAATTAAAATATCAGGATGATAAATATGTGATAACGTGCGGAATATTTGGTTTGGAGCGAATTATGGATGATATTGCAAACGGTTATAATCCTGAAACTGCTCTTGCAAAGTTTATTCACGGTATTGCATATAATGCATGGATATTTGCTAAAAAACCTGATAAATTATATTTATCCGGCGGATTTTGTGAAAATAAATGTTTTGTTGAATCTTTAAGTCATTATTGTAAAGTGATACCAACAGGAAGATTTATGCTTGCGGAAGGATTATTATAATTTATTTTATAAAATACTTTTAAAAATTTTTTTTCCGTTTTAAAATAGGAAATGTAGCAGCTTGGTTCTGCCGAACAAAATGATTGAGTATCATTTTGTGAGAGGAAGCACCGTAGGTGCGCTACATAATGAAAACTAAATAA
>CANQOQ010000023.1 GCA_947625495.1 Candidatus Gastranaerophilales bacterium
TCACATGATCCTTCACATGACCCGTCACACGATCCCGACCCGTCACATGATCCTTCACATGACCCGTCACACGATCCTGACCCGTCACATGATCCAACTCAAAATCCAACACATAATCCAGACCCGCCTGTTTGTGATCCTGATCCGGGCATAGAAGAAGATAATACAAAACAACCGGACCCGCCTTCACTTGTTGAACCGGATCCTGATGATCATAATGATCCTAATGTACCGGGACCAAAACCGGGAATAGAATTACCTGATAGAGGACAAATTGCTGAACCTGAAGAGACGGAAAAATGCGATCCTGAACCAGGTATTGATCAAGGACCTTCAGAATCACAAGATCCCGGTCTTGTCGAAAATCAAGGAGACAGCTCTAAACCAGATGAACCAAGTTTTGAAGAACCGTCCCAAGATAGCTGTATGGAAGCTCCTGGAATTGAGGAAGGACCAATAGGTAATGAAAACTCTCCCGGTTTAGTTTCAAATGACTCAACTTCATACAACAATGATTCGCAGTCTTCATCTCAATCAAATCAAGAAGAACCAAGTGTATCATCTGATATAGTTTCTTCAGAAGCTGAAGAAAATGTTTATTCGGAATCAAAGCCTGAATCTCCATCTATAGCAGATGAATATACAGAGCAAAAGACAACTGAAGCACAGCAAGAATCTCAAAATAAGTCCGAAGTACAGCAATCACAAGCTGAGATGGAGTCTCCTTCAATTGATGAACAACTTTCTCAACCTGCAGATGAATCAAAGCAAGAATCTCAACCCGAGTTAGTATCTCCTTCAATAGAAGAAAATACTTCTCAACCTGCAGATGAATCAAAGCAAGAATCTCAACCCGAGTTAGTATCTCCTTCAATAGAAGAAAATACTTCTCAACCTGCAGATGAATCAAAGCAAGAATCTCAACCTGAGATAGTATCTCCTTCTGTAGAAGAACCTGCTACTCAAACGGCAGATGAACAGGTACAAGAATCTCAACCTGAGATAGTATCTCCTTCTCTAGAAGAACCTGCTACTCAAACGGCAAATGAAACGGTACAAGAATCTCAACCGCAAACCGATAATGTAAATGATGAACCTGATTTAGTATTACCTGACAGCGGTGAAGCTGCTGAACCGATTGTTACGGCATCAGCAAAAAATGATACCATAGCTTCAAAATTAACATCTTTTGTATTATCTAAAATGACAGGTAATAAAGATAAAAAAGCTGATTCATTTAATATGTATGCATAATTAATTGAATATAATAAAAATAAAAGAGGCTTTTATAAGCCTCTTTTATTATAAAAATATAATTCAATATTGAATAAAATCTTGTTCGGACATAATTAATGATTATTTTTTATAGAATTTTGAAAGTTATCAAGAATTTCTCTCCAAGGCTCTACAATAGTATCATCGTTATTAAGCGCTTCTTTTACAATTCCTGCATGGTGAATTAATGGCAACAGTTTATCTTCTTTTATAATTACAAGAGAAGATGTATCATCATCTGTATCATTACATATAAATTCACCGTTTCCGTTTTCATCGGTTTTGTAGCCGGTAATAGTAATTTCATGACCTCCGTCTACTTTATTATTTGAATCTAAGTGTGTATATCCAATAATAACGAAATGTCCCAGTTTTAGAGAGTTTAATATATGTTGTTTTGTTTCTTCTAAAGAACAGTTATAACCTTGTAAAATTCCGTTTTCATCAATCTGCTGATATACAACAGAAATTTTAGGAGCGCCTAAAACAATTTCTTCAGTGAAATTTTTCTCATATTCTGTCAAACCGGTTTTATCAGGATTTAGTTCACCTGTTCTTTCGTCAGTAAGGGCATTATATGTATCTTGTGAACCTAAATTTAAGAGTGCTGATTGAATTAATACATCAACACATGATCTTTCTTCGGCATCTTTATATGAAGTTTGTATTCTGGCTCTTACTATAGCATTTCTGTCCGGTTTTATTTTTACTGTTACGTGATTCCAATCATCTTGAATTTTATTTTCTGTTTTAAATTCTTTTAATTTTTTTAAGGCGTCAGACCACAAAGGAGAAATATCTGTCATTTTAACTGTTTTATCAACACTGTAGTCTGAAGAGCTTAATCCTCTTGCAAATCTTGCAAATTCAGCGGGGAATTTGCTTGCCAGATTGTATTCTATACAGCTCACAGTACAAGAAGAAGATATTACATTTAATGCTTCTTTCGGAAGCGGTTGATTTGTTTCTGCTTCTATTTCTTTTGCAACGTTTTGAGGTATATCGCCGAATTTTTGTGTTATTGTTGTCGGATTACTTATTGCTTTTATTACTTCCTGCATAATAAGTTTTTCGGATAATCCTCTTATCCTTGGTTCTGTTGCTATGCCGTATAGATTATCCAAAACGCTTGATCCGTCATTTGATTCTTTGTTATCAAGTATTCCGTTTTTATCTAATTCGTCAAGAATTTGTGCGTATTCTTTGTCTATTAATGATTTTACTGTTTTTAATTGTTCTGATTTTGAAGGTTGTTTTTTTGTATTTACTTTTCTCGCTGCACAAAATGAAGGTATATATGCTTTTAAATTTTCGCTATCCAAATGTTTATATTTATTACTGTTTAAGTTCTTATTTACTGTAGTTTTAGCCGAATTGTCCATATTCGGCTCAGCTTTATATATATTAAAGTTATTTACAGGAGTAATTTTTAACATAGAAATACATATACCTTCATATATTATAAAAAATTAAAACTAAAAAAATTGCTTTTTATAATACGGAAAAGATAAAGAAGTCACACTTTGTAACATAATAATTATACAATTATTTGGTTTTTGCCTTCCTTTAAACCTTTAGCTCTGTCATAAAGTTCAACTTTCATTTTATAGTTATTTGCTTTATCAATTATATAATTAATAAGGTCTAAATAGTAAGGTGAAATAGTAGCCCTGTTAGTTTTATACCAAACATCCTCAATATCAACCGCAAGCCATTTTCCTCCGATATTTTTAACGGATTCTATCCATAAATCAATTTCTTTTCTGTTATCATTGATATTGGGAATAATAATATATTTTGAGGTCATTAATCCGTAATTATTGGTATTTGCGTCTGCATATTTTTTCATATTTTCTAAAACTTTTTTATATGCATTTACGTTCTTTATTTTTTTATATGTTTTTTCACACCCTGAATCTATTGAAATAACAACATTAAGGACCCCTTTTTTTATGGCATTTTCAATAGCAGGCGAATATTTAATACCAGAAGAATGAATTCTCATATTACTAAAATTATTGTCGGTTAAAAGTCTTATTAAGTCTTCAAATTCAGGAGCAATAGTTGGTTCCCCGCCGCCAAAAGACACCTCTCCGCCGGGTCGAAGTATCTTTTTTTCTATCATATCTTTTAGTATGGGAACAGTATTATATGGTTTAATCTTGTCAAATATTTTTCTGTTTTGTACTTCGTAGCAATAACTGCATTTGCTGTTGCATTGTACCCAATAATTAAATTGAAGAAAATTTATATAATCATCATCATCCCAATCTTTTTCTTCCAGAAAAATACAACCGATACAATTTGGAGTTAAATTGCCCATCTTATGTTCTTGTCTGTATTTTCTCTTTTTACTGAAAAGTTTTTGCCAATCAATATCCTCACCTTCGTATTTGTTTTGTAAGGTGATTCTGCCTCCGCCCGAATGACATGTAAAACAACAAGTTTCCAGTCTTGTATGTTCAAAATCCATCCCGTGTTCTATATATCTGCAGCTTAAATATTTCACTAAAATATCCCTACTTATATAATATAAAATTATCATTTCATCATATTTTAGTCAAGAATACAAAGTTTCTTGTCTTCATTTTTTATTGACTGTATAATTGTTTTATGAGATTGGTATAGGAATTAGTTTTGAAATATACAAGTTGCATACATATAGAACATGGAATAACTTTTTTTTCGAATTCGCTGCAGATTTGTTGTATAAGCTCTCATCCGGGCGGTGGTAATATTGTTCAAATCAATAATTACAAAGGCGAATTAATTGATTGGGATAAAATATTTGAAAGCCGTGCCTTAATGAGAGAAGATTTAAAAAAAGGAATTATTCCTCAAAAATGCAGCGGATGTTATTATTTAAAAGAAAATGACTGGAGCTCCGATAATTATATTGATGAAGTTCTTATCGGGCATTTTACACATTGTAATTGTAATTGTATTTATTGTTATACCGATAAAGATAAAAAGTTTTTTAATTCTAATAAAACGTATAATATATATCCTGTAATAAAGGATATGGTTGATAAAAAAATATTATCAAAAAATGCCACAATTACTTTTGGAGGCGGAGAACCTACTATTTTAAATGAATTTGAAGATTTAGTTAACCTGCTTTTAGATTATGATGTTTATAATATAAGAATTCATTCTGACGGAATAAAATATTCTCCGGCTATTGAAAAGGGTTTAAGATTAGGTAAAATTACTCTTATTACTTCTGTTGATTCAAGTTCTAAACAGATTTATGAAAAAATTAAGCATGTTCCTTGTTTTGATAAAGTATGGGAAAATCTTAGAAATTATGCAAAATCAAAAAATGGTTTAATCAGAACTAAATATGTTCTTATCCCAGGAGTTAATGATAACTTAAGAGAAGTTAAAAATTGGATGAAAATGACTTATGATTCAGGAATAAGACATATCGCTTTTGATATAGAAGATAATTGGTTTAAGAATAACAGAAATAATATACCGAATTATATTTATGTTATTTTTGATTTTGTTTATAAATCATATACCCAATATAATATAGAAAGCTGTGAATTATACGAACGGGCTTCTAACCTTAAGATTGACAGGGATAATAAATTACAATATTCATCCGGAACATAGGTGGAGTGTATGTTCTTAAAAATTAATAAATTCTTAAATGATGTACCTAAAATAGCTAAAGGACAAAAAAAATTTTTAAGTTGTAAATGGCTTGAACATGGTATTATTTTTGACCATGCAAATATAATCCGAGTCTGCTGTGAACAAAGCCATGAGGGAAAAGGCAGATTTATACTTGATGATAATTTTAATGGTATTTTTTTTGATAAACAAAAAATTCTTGATATAAAAAGACAATTAAGAAATCAAGTCAGAAACGGAATAATTCCTGACTTTTGTAAGGGATGCCAATTCCTCGAGTCAGACTATTGGGATGACGAAGATTATTTCTCCGAGGTTTTATTAACGCATTGGACAAACTGCAATACAAGATGTATTTATTGTCCCGCCGTCAGAGATAATAACCTTTCTGATGAGAATATTTATAATATAATTCCAATTCTTGAACAGATGTTTGATTCTAAGCTCATAAATCAAAATACACATTTTTCTATAGCCGGTGGAGAATCTACCATATATCCCGAGTTTGATAAATTAATATATTTCCTTTTGGAAGCTTCCGTTAGTAATATTACGGTTAATTCTTCAGGTATTAGATTTGCACCTTCTGTTGCTGAGGCTATTGCAAAAAACTGTGCTCAAATCTGTATTTCTTTAGATTCAAGTTCTTCTTTTCTTTATAAAAAAATTAAAGGTTCCGATACTTTTAATATTGTTATTAATAACATTAAAAGATATCTTCAATATGAACAAATTTCGGAAAAAAGAGTAATTATAAAATTTATTATATTAAAAGGAATAAATGATAATAATAAAGAAATATTAGATTGGTTTATGTTATGTAAAAATCTCGGTGTAAAAAGGCTTGCTGTTGATTTAGACATTGCTTGGTATAATGAAATACAGAGAAATATTCCTGATTATGTAAAGTCATTAATTATTTTCGTAAAAGAAATGTCTGAAATAAATAATGTTCAGCTTGATTTATATGACAGAGCGGATAAAATATATAAAATGATAAAAAATAGTGAAAAAAATAAGTATAATACCTAAGTAGAGGGCAGAATGTTTATATATAATGAAAATTATGTAAGTAAAAAAGAAGGATATTATTACAGCTGTCCTTGGCTTGAGCATGGTCTTGTGTTTTTTCAATATAAGCTTGCAAATTGCTGTTTCTGCGGGCATGCGGCAGGCGGTCATACTTTGTTAAGAAATAATTTTGTTGGTCAAAATATTGACTGGAACAGAATTTTTAAAGTAAAAGATATGTTTCGGCATTATCATAAAAAAGGTAAAATACACAAAAATTGTATAGGTTGTCCTTTCTTAAAAGAAGATACATGGGCTGATAACGGGCATTATATTAGCCACTTATATATAAGCCACTGGGCAAACTGTAATGCAAATTGTATTTATTGTTTTGAAACTCAGCATCCTGAGGATTTTTTAGAAAACAAACGCTATTCCGTTTTCCCTTATATAAAAGATATGTTTGAAAAAGGTATATTGTTGCCTGATACGGATGTTTCATTCGGCGGCGGTGAACCTACACTGCTGGATGAATTTGAGGATGTTATGAATTATCTTCTTGATAATTATTTCTATGGGATAAGAGTTCATACATCAGGTATAAAATATAGTCCTGCTATTGCAAGAGCAATTAATGAAATAAGAGGTTATGTTGTTGTTTCTGTTGACTCAGGTACTAAAGAAGCTTATGAAAAAATAAAACAAGTTCCTTGTTTTGATAAAGTTCGTGAAAATATAAGAAGGTATGCACTTCAAACAAATTTCTTAAGCAGATTTTTAGTCAGTGCTAAATTTATTATTGTTCCGGGAATTAACGATAATAAATCAGAAATTGAAAAATGGATGAAAGCTAACAGAGATGCAGGATTGTATACTACAGTTCTTGATATTGAAGAAAATTATTATCTTGAACATAAAGATAATATTCCATATCATATTTTTGAGCTTGTAGAGTATGCCAGAAAGCTTTCTAAAAAATATCGTACAAATTTTGAATTGTATGAACGGCTGCAAAATGTGTATAATAATTACAAAGTCAAAAAAAATCCGCTGTTAGCTTTAATAAAGAGAAAATAAATGTTTGTATTAAACCCGAATTATATACCTAAAAAAGAAGGATTTTATTACAGCTGTGAGTGGATTGAACATGGACTTGTTTTTTTTCCTTCTAAAATTTCCATGTGCTGCTTTATGGGTGTAAAAGAGGGTATCCAGACTATTATTCAAGATAATTTTTATGGTGATAATTTCAAAATAGACAGGATTTTTGAAGTACGTAATAAATTCAGGGCATTTCATAAAAAAGGCAAAATTCATATTAATTGTATGAATTGTCCGTCTTTAAAGTCAGATGCGTGGGATGAAAGAAATTATATTAATTCTTTATATATAAGCCATTGGTCAAATTGTAATTCAAAATGTATATATTGCTACTCTGCCCGGCATCCTGAAGAATTTAAAAATGATAATTATCATTTAATTAATATTATAAAAAACTTAACAAATAATGGTATATTAAGGCGCAGTTCAAAAATAATGTTTGGCGGCGGCGAGCCTGCTTTACTTGATGAGTTTGAAGAAATAATCAATTTCTTACTAGATAACGGTTTTCAAAATATCAGGGTTCATTCATCAGGTATTAAATACATTCCCTGTATAGAACAAGGTTTACGTGAGGGGAAAATCCATATTACTATATCGGTTGATTCCGGCTGCAGTGAAACATATAAAAAAATTAAAAATGTCGACTGTTACGATATCGTAAGAGCTAATATAAAAAGATATGCGCAATGTAAAACTTCTTCGGGATTTGCTAATGTCAGCGCTAAATATATTATTATTCCTCCTTTAAACGACAATATTGATGAACTTGAAAAATGGCTTATTGCTAATAAGGATGATAATCTTTCTTTTACAATTTTGGATATTGAAGAAAATTGGTTTAATTTAAATAAAAATAATATTCCTCAACATATATACGACTTACTTTCTTATGTTAAAAACCGTTCAAGAGAGCTTAAGACTAATTTTGAACTGTATGAGAGAATAAATAATTTGAAATCTATTTAATTAAATTTTGAATTTCCTTAAAATTGGGGTGTCTTGATGATTTTAAAAGTTCAAAAATAACCATTTCAACGGTAACAATTTGAGCTCCAAAATGAATTAACCGTCTTATTGCGGCATTATGTTCATTTATATTCCTTGAAGCTGAAGCATTTTGCACGACAAATACTTCAAATCCCTTATTTAAAAGGTCGATTGCGCTTTGAAGCACACATATATGCGTTTCAATACCGAAAATTATAATCTGTTTTTTATTATATTTTTTTATCAGATTTAAAATATTGTCTTCATTAAGAATACTGAAACTGTTTTTTTCTATGTATCGGGCATTTTTTACCGATGATTTAATTTCTTCTACACTATCTCCGAGTCCTTTTGGATATTGTTCCGTTATAATTATCGGTAAATTTAGTATATCACCTGCTTTTAAAACTTTTTGTGCTTCTTTAACAAGCCGGTTTCCGTCATTTAGCATATTTACCAGTTTTTCCTGAATATCAACGGCTATAATAAGACAATCTTCAATATTTATTTTATTCATGTTAATTCCTTTTTTCTTTATTATATAATAAATGCGATATGGAAAAGATAAAAGAAATACTTGAAACGAAAAAGTGCCTGAAGCTCATACTTGGAGCAGGCAATGAAGATGTAAAAGAAATAGAAAAGCTTATATATATCTATGCAAAAGCCGGTTTTAATATGTTTGATATAAGTGCTAAACCGGAAGTTGTTAAGGCTGCTAAACGTGCTCTTAAATTAGCTCAAGTTGAAGCTTTTATATGTGTTAGTGTCGGTCTTGCTGATGATATTCATTTAAAAAAAGCCGTAATCAATAAACAAAAGTGTAATAACTGTTCAAAATGTATTTCTGTTTGTCCTCATAATGCAATTTTTGAAGAGGATAATTCTTATATTGTGGATGAAAAAAGGTGTATAGGGTGTTCTGTTTGTATTCAAAATTGTCCTTTTAATGCTATAATAGCGGAACATAAATATAAGGCTCCTTATACAATGCTTCTGCCAATGCTTTCAGAAGGCATTGACTGCGTCGAATTTCATTGTTCAAGCGATAAAACTGATGATATTATTGATAATTTTAATAAAATTAAATCTATCTATAACGGGATGTTAAGTATATGTCTTGACCGCTCAAAACTTGGCAATGAAGGCATAATATCACTTTTAAAAGCAATGATAAGTGATAAGCCTGATTATTCATATATTGTTCAAGTTGACGGTAAAGCAATGTCAGGTTTAGATGATTCATATAGTACAACTCTGCAAACTGTGGCATTCGCCCAGCTTATTGAAACAAATAATCTGCCTGTTTATATAATTTTATCGGGCGGGACTAATTCAAAATCAACAAAACTCGCAAAAGAATGCAGTGTTAATGTAAATGGCGTTGCATTAGGAAGCTATGCAAGAAAAATCGTTAAAGAATATACAGAAAGAGCTGATTTTTTTGAAAATCAAAATGTGCAAACAGCTGCAATTAATATTGCGGTAGCACTTAGGGAAGAATTAGTAAAATATCTCTAGTATTTTGATATTTCTTCAAAATATCTTTCAATAGCTTTGTAGCCTGAATAAATTTCGCCTGTTAAAGTTACATATCTTGATGCTACTAAAAATTTTAATTCTTTTGCTCTTATTTGTATTATTTCGTTGGCATCATTTCTTAGATTTTGTTCTAAAGATAAAGACCAGCGTTTTAAGAATGAAAGTTCTTCATTTATTTGCTTAATTGTTGAGTATTCAAGGGGATTAAAGTCATATTTAGCTAAGAGTGCTTTTTCTTTAGCATTAATTCTCGGTTGAACAACAGGGGTGCCGTATACTTTTTTTAGTACCATATAGTTATCTGCTACTCTTCTATGTGATTCAGGTACTTCACCTCTTGCGAGCATAGCAGACATACTCAGCGAACTGAATTTATCATCCTCTGCGGATAATGAACTTAAATTAGTGCTTTCTAAAAATAATTTACCGGAAGCTGCATTTAAAACCGAGTTATTTATTGCCCCATCTCCATTTAGTGTATAGTTATCTTTGATATTTATAATAGAACTTATAATAAAATTTGTCATGGTATTTTTTGATTTATTAAGAGAAATAGTCAAATTTTTTACAATTAAAATGAAAGTGTTAAAAATATTTGTTTAGGCTATAATCAAGTTATGTTTAAGTATGATGTAATAGTAGTAGGAGCAGGACACGCAGGCTGTGAAGCCGCAGTTGCGTGTGCTAAATTGGGTGCCAAAACTCTATTGGCTTCCTTAAATTTGGATAATATTGCGCTAATGCCCTGCAATCCCGCTATAGGAGGGCCTGCTAAGTCCTGTCTGGTTAGAGAAATTGATGCACTCGGCGGAATTATGGGTATAGCTGCTGATGCAACTTATATGCAGCTTAAAGTGCTTAACTCATCAAAAGGCCCTGCGGTTAGAGCTTTAAGAGCTCAATCCGATAAAAAAGAATATATGAGATATGTCCGCTCTCTTCTAGAAAGTGAACCGAACCTGTCTTTAAAACAGTGTACTATGACCCGGCTTATGGTTGAAAATGACGAAGTAAAAGGTGTAAAAGATGAATTCGGGCTTGAATATTATGCTCCTTGCGTTATTTTAACAACAGGTACTTCTCTTGAGGCAAGAATATGGGTTGGACTTCAATATTTAGAGTTTGGAAGACTCGGTGAAGCAAGCGCTAAAGGTCTTTCTCCGTCTTTAAAAAGTTTAGGGTTTGCGATTGGCAGATTAAAAACAGGTACTCCCGCAAGAGTTGATGCAAGAACAATTGATTTTGACAAAATGACAATTCAACCGGGGGATGAAAATCCTTCATTTTTCTCGTTTCTGCCTGATAGACCTATTAGAGAACAATACCCCTGCTACCTTACAAGAACTACCGAAAAGACTCATGAGATTATAAGAAATAATCTTGATAAATCACCTATGTACTCGGGGTTAATCCACGGAGTAGGGCCAAGATACTGTCCTTCTATTGAAGATAAAGTGGTAAGATTCAGCCATAACCCCTCACATCACATTTTTATTGAACCTGAAGGAAAAAATACTTATGAAATGTATGTTCAGGGCTTTTCTACAAGCCTGCCTGCAGAAGTTCAGATACAAATGTTAAGGTCGCTTCCGGGACTTGAAAATGTTCATATTATGAAGCCTGCTTATGCCGTTGAATATGATTACATGCCTGCTGTTCAGTTAAATCATACTCTTATGACAAAAAAAGTAAAGGGACTATTTTGTGCAGGACAGATAAACGGCACTTCGGGATATGAAGAAGCAGCGGCTCAAGGGCTTTTGGCTGGGTTAAATGCTATACTTTATTTGCAAAATAGAGAAATGATTACTCTTTCAAGAGAGTCTTCATATCTTGGTACTCTTGTTGATGACCTCGTAACTAAAGATATTAATGAGCCATACAGAATGCTGACTTCACGCTCTGAATACAGGCTTTTATTAAGGCAGGATAATGCAGATGAAAGACTTACGGAAATTGGATATAAGGCAGGACTGATAGCAGAACAGCGTTATAAAATGTTTCTTGATAAACAGCAAACTATAGAGAATGAAATAAAAAGATTAAATACTGATAAAATTTCACCTTCTGATGAAGTAAATAAAATACTTTCAAAATACGATGAAAGTATTGATAAAGGTATGAAGCTCTCAGAACTTTTAAAAAGACCCAATATAACTTATGAGACCTTGTGTCTAATTGATGAAAATACAAAAAAATTAAATCTCAGACGGGATATTTATGAACAGGTTGAAGTAAAAATCAAATATGAAGGTTATATCAAGCGTCAGATACAACAGGTAAATATGTCATCTAAACTTGAAAGAATTAAAATTCCCGATGATATTGACTATAAAAGTATCAAACATATATCAACCGAAACAAAAGATAAATTAATGAAAATCCGTCCTGCAACATTAGGGCAAGCCTCAAGAATAGGCGGTGTTAAACCTGCTGATATTTCTGTTCTTATGGTTTTGATTGAATCACATAAAGTAGAAAAAGTTAAATAAAATTTGGTAACTATATACAATTTTACAGTAAACATAGCTATAATAATTTTTAGCTATTTTATTATTAGAATAATATAGATAAATTTTTATAACTTAATATAATTATATGGTATAATCATTTGTATAGTTTATGAAGTAGTATTATAGTAAAAAATAATTATGGATTCTGTAGAAAATAATAAATTAAATAACCCGCCCATAAAACAGGTAATTGTTGGATTAATGTTTGAGAAAATTTTTAAATCAATTGATGACATTATAGAACTTTACGAAAATTCTAAATTAAAAGAAATATTTTCTAAGAAGGAAAAAACCCAGATAATGTCTTTTCAGTTGGGTGATAGTTCAAAATTAACTCAAGATATTATAGTTGGACTCAAATTAACAAATAGCAACAATTCAATTGAAGTTTTAATAGAACCTAATAGAATATTATATGTTGATAACAGTAAATATATAGATTATAAAACTTTTATTAGCAATTTTTACAACATTTTAAATTGTTTTTTTAATTCAAGCATTAAAGAGTTTAGAATACAAGAAATAGGTCTAAGATATATTAATAGTTTTAATTTAAAAAATATAGATATAGGTAAAGTTTTTTATATTAGACCCACTATCAATTTGACCAATCGTATACAAGGAAACTACTATGCTTATATTGGTAATTCATTATTAGTTTCTAATATTTTTAATTCTGAAAATAATAAAATGTTTGCTACTGTGAAAACTCAGTATAATCCAACTAACCAATCTGATTTAATTAATGTTATCTTTGATATTGATACACATTATACACTAGAGTATACTTTAAGTAAAACTGAAGACATTGAGAACAAACTTATTGAATTAAAAAAATTTAAAAATGAAATATTTTTCTCTAATTTTGAAAATGCCTACATTATCAAGGAGTTTATGTAATGACGGTTAATTGTGCTTTTGCTTGGACTTATAATATAAAACCTATTTTATATGAAGTAAATACATTTTTCGAAAAAAATTTTATAAAATCAAATACAGATAATTATAGATTAATTGAAGTTGAATCAACTTCAAGAACTATATTATCTCCGGAAATTGATGCAGTCTTTGAAGAATGTCAAAAAGCTGTTGGGGTTGATGATGCAAAGGTAAAATCAGAAAGTATATTATATAGTTCCTATTTAAATATGAAGGAATTTGCTTTTTATTTAAAAAACTTGAATGTTCTACCAAATGTAATTCCCTTTAAAAACGATTGTTTGGGGTTTGAATGGAACTATAATAATATATCTATTGTTATAGTATTTTGTGGTAATAATAAGTATATTTATAGTATTATAACTGATACTATAAATGATTATGGAGAAAATTATCAAACAGAAATAAACCAACTAAATTTTATTGATAGAATATCTGGAATATTAAAAAGTGCTTGAATTTGAAGATAAAAATAACAATAGAATATTAACTCGGTATACTAATAACAAAAGATATTTTGATAAAGTTGATAGTCGTGCTTCTTCTGCAATGTTCTACGGCGAAAAAGACAAAGGAAAAATGGAAATATCGGTTTATGATATTACAGAAGAACTTAATAATAACAAAATAGAAGAAATTTATAAAATTGGGGATATCAAAGTATATAAAAATAAAAATCCAAGAACTAAAGCCAGGGCAGATATTAGAATAGAAGATGTTAGAAAAATAAAATCAGTTAACAATAGTAATTTAAAAGTCTATCGTACTTTTTCTAAGTCTAAACATAGGAATATTAAGCCTATTCCAATAGAAGAAGCAGCAGCTTTAAATATCGCATCTCATCTTGCTAGAGTTTCAGTTTTACATGTCAGAGAGAGATAATCGAAAGAAAAGTTGTTATTGCTATTGTATTATTATATAATAATTTAGTTTCAGTTGTACACGTATTTGTATAGTAAAACTATAAATTAGTGTATCTTATATATTATACTAAAGATTTTGATAATTTATAAATTTAAAAACCAAAAGGCAAAATTTATTTAAATGATTATATTTTAACTAATTCTATCGAAAATATTTATATAATTATCCGTTTCAAACTAAAAAGAAAATAGATTAAGACTTTTAATATAAATTTTCTCTTTCCCAAAGAAGAATACCGTCTTCAAGTAACTCTTTATTTATTTTCTTTGCAAGAATATCACGAGTTTCAAAAAAATTTTCAAAAATTGGTAAGTCCTTTGAATTTACTACATATTTTATGGTGTTTCTTCCAAAGCCCTTTGTTCCTTCTATTGTTTTTACTTTTGTTATTCTTGTATCCTTTTCTTTATCCATTGTTTTAAAGGAAGATATATCTTTTCCCATTATAGCATTTGTAATATCGTAAAAACTGTCATTCCAATCTTTATTTTTATATTCATCATTTTTATGATAATACTTGAATATCTGTAAGGCAGAATTATACAGGTCTTTTGCTTCTTTTGAAAATTCAAATTGTGCAAGAAACTCTCTAAAATCAAAAGGCTTTTTATTCTGCTCAAGCTGAGCAAGTAATGTATTGTCTTCCGGATATAGAATATTTAAATCATTTTTGGCACAACCTAATTCTTGAGAAGTAAAAGGCATTATATAGTTCTTTTGTCCTTTATTGGTAAACATCATTCCCTTATAAAAAAGTGAAAACATTATAGCATTATTAAATAGTTCAGAAGAAATATTTTTAACTTCTCCTTTATAAACTAAGTTGCTTGTTTCAAAATATTTTCCATGGGTATTAAAATTTATCCCTTTTAATAGTAAACAATATTTTAAATTATTTGTGGTGATTTTATTATTTAACTCCTTTCGCTCACTAAGAGTTAAACAATAATTTTGATTAGTCCATTGTCCCAGTCTGATACCTGTATCATTTTGACGTATTATATTTTCAATCTCTTTTATCGTATTATATGATTCATTGTTGTATGTTAATGTCTTGAGAAATTCTAACTTTTCTGTTTTCGCATTTAATTCATATCTATCAATAGGGATTTCATTTTTATCTAATTTTTCACCATTTTTTTTATCAAAAATTACTAAACTAACCATCCAACTTGATAATTTAAAAGTAGTTTTTGCATTACTAAAAATATGTGATTTTATCTTATAGTTAGACTTTAAAAAATATGAAATAGTATCTCTTAAAAAAAACTCGGTTTTACAATAATAAACAATTACATCTGGTTCTAATTTTATTACCTTATTAAAAAATTCTATAGCTTTATCTTTTTTATTCCCCATACCCTTATAAGGAGGATTCATTATAATCATTAATTTTCGGTTCTCCCGTTTTGATATTTCTTTTATATCAAGTGGAGTTCCTCCGTATTTAAACATTGGTTGCTTATCGTTAGCTAAATAATCAAACTGTATTGCATTATCAAAGTCTTTAAGTTTACAGGTATCAACATCCATTTGTTCTAAGGTAGAAAGATAACAATACTGTTTATAATCTTTGCCAAATTGATTTTCCAAATTTCCCACACCCGCACAAGGGTCAAAAACTATATAATCATCCATTTTATAGTTTTCATACAGTAATTCATTTTGTTTTTCAACAAAACATATTGGTGTGTATTCTCCTCCTGTATCTTTTGTATTTTTTCCAAAAGAAATTATATTTTTTACTATCTTGAATAGTATAATATCTGGAAGCTTTTGTTCCCGAATATTTGATTCCGTCAACAGCACCTTCACTTCTAAACATTATTTGATACTGACTAAGATTTGTACCTTCCCTAATCAAATCTTGTTCTATTGCTTTATCAGGAAGCATTGAACTATAAATTTTCTTTTTATATTTTGTATTGTTTAAAATATCAACTAGAAAAAGATTAATTAAATCTTGTTCATCATCTATATCTTCTATAAATTTAACTTCATTTTTCCATTGGTTATAAACAACAATTAAGTTTTTTTCTGTTATATCTATTACTATATCTTGATGTGTCTTTAAAAGTGAATAAAATTCTTTAATTTCTTCATTTCTAAAAACTGTTATTCTTCCTTGTATTCTGTCATTTATTCTATCTATAGCATCTTTTGTAGGATTGCTCGGTCGTTCGGATTTCCAATTTATATCGTTATTATACATAACTGAATTATCAGAACAGTCAATAAATTCTAAAACATCATCATAATTTGTATTTTGATATATTAAAGCAACTTTACTTAAAATGGATTCTTGTTTTTTATTGGTGAGAATAACTTGTGCGAGTGCTTGTCTATGTTGAGTTTCGTTTTTAATAATATATTTTGATTCAATATATAAAAGATTCTTACCTGCATTATCTTTTAATAGTATATCAACTTGATTTAATACATCTAAATCCCAAGTACCTTTATTAAAATACTTTTCACAAAAATTTTTCTTATAATTAACTTCTTCATTTTTAGAGAATTTTAAATCATTATAGAGGCTTTTATTCATAAGCATGCCTCCATATCATTGAAAAATCTTCTAGGCTGTACCCCCCCCCCGACAATTTGCATAATATCAGGCTTTTTGAACATCCTATACACTCCCTAAAAATAATTATACTTAATAATATTTCCATATTTTAATATAAAATTTTAGAATTTAAAATAGGGTAGAGAATATTGAATATATGGGAACAAAATAGCTAAAAGTACTTTAGCTATATTTACTGTAATATTGTATATAGTTACCTAAAATTTTATTTATTTTTTATCAACTCCTGATAAACGGAACTATCTTTTAGCTTTTTTACAAGTTTTATTATTTCAATATCTTTTTCTCTCAGTATATTTTTGTTTATATAAAATTTTGATGTTAATAATATACGAATAGCAGGAATTGTAACACCTAATTTTATTAAATCTCTGATATATCGAAGCCATTCTATATCATTGAGGCTGTATAATCTTTTCCCGTCTTTTTTGTTATTTTTTCTGTATGGTGAAATTAAACCTTCTTCTTCATAGGTTCTTAATCTGTCGCTTGATATATCTAAAAGCTTTGCTGCTTGACTTATTTGATAAAACGGTTCATCTTGATTTAAATTTTGCATACTAACCTCATTTTTATTATAAGGCTCAATGAACTTCCTTGAAATTTAGGTAATTTAATTTATAAATAAATACAATATTATTAAATATATAAAATTAGGTACTAAAACAACTAACATTGTGGTAATATAAATGGAGTATTGTAATTCAAATAATTAAATAAATTTAAGAAAGGTAACTAATGAAAAAAAGTTTTGATTTAATTTTTGGAATTGGAGAAAATTGCGATACTTCATTAATATTACGCAGAAATAATCTGCAGACAAACTCTTTTCCTTTTGATTGGCTTGGAAATTCAAAGTTTGGCAAAAATATTGACCTTATTATTAATAAATTTGAAGATTTTTTTAATAAAGAAGATTTGCAAATAGTTCAGGATTCTAATAATCATGTTAATGATTGTTATTATAATAAAAGAACTGAATTGTTTTTTGTACATGATTTTCCTGTCGGCGAAAAGTTTGAAAGACAATATCAGTTTGTGAATCAAAAATATAAAAGGAGATATGAACGTTTGTTATATAAAATGAATAACAGTAAAAAAATTTTGATTGTTTATATAACAAAAACTCCTGAGAAAATTGATAATATCGTATTACAGTTAAAATCAAGAAAGAATTATTTAGAAAGATTATTTCCTAAATCAGAAATATATTTTTTGTATATTATTAATTCTAAGGAGGAAAAATATATATATTATAATCATATTTTAAACCTTAAGATTATTTTTGATGAAATTAATAATCAACAAAAAATAATAAAATTTTTAAATATAAAAATTAGTTATAAGAAAAATATCAGTAAAAAAATAATGAGTGACTATAAATTAAAAATGACGTTTTATGATATTTTCAATAATTTTATATATTTTTTAAAAAAGTTTCTTATAAACTTAATACCCGATAAAAGCATACAAATGAAATTAAGGCATAAAAATAAATATAACTAAATAAAATCCTTAAATTTTATATTAAAAAAGAGAGGTTTTAGCCTCTCTTTTTTATTGATAATTTAAATAATTATTCAACTTCTATAGCGTTAACAGGGCAGCAATCAGCAGCTTCTTTAACACAGTCTTCATTTCCTGATATAGCTGAAGCATTAACTTTTGCCATATCTTCTACTGAAAATACTGCGTCACATACTGATTCACAAGCACCACATGCTATACAATTGTCATTAACAGTTACTTTCATGATTTCTCCTTTATTAATATTTTCACTTTAAAAAAAAAGCTCAAATTAATTATAACAAAAAAAATATTTTTTACAATTTCTTTTGCATGAGCATTCTGTCTAAACAGTTTTTAGCTTTTATTCTTATATTTTCTTCAAGCGTTATTTCATTTGTTTCTTTATCAAGCACTCTGTATATATCATCGAGTGTATTATGTTTCATATTCGGGCAGACAATATTAGGATTAATTAAAATAAATTCTTTATTCCAATTATTGAGTCTGCTGTCACGGTTTAACCTATCTGCTACGCCTTTTTCTGTTGCAATAACGAATTTTTTATTATTGTTCTTTTGCGCAAATTCCATTATTTCTTTAGTAGACCCTACGAAATCTGACATTTTACAAACTTCAATATGGCACTCGGGGTGAGTTAAAATAAGTGCATCAGGATGATTTTTGCGTGCAGTTATAATATCTTCGGGGCGTATTCTTAAGTGAGTAGGGCAAAAACCGTTAAATGTTATTACTTCTACATTTTGCAATTTATTTTCTACCCATTTCCCTAAATAAGTATCAGGCACAAACAATACTTTATCAGTATTTAAGCCTTGAACGATTTCAACTGCATTTGAACTTGTACAACATATATCACATTCGGCTTTAACTTCGGCTGTTGAATTTATGTAGCACACAACAGGAATATTCGGGTGTTGTGATTTAAAAAGTCTTAATGATTCTACATCAATCATATCCGCCATAAGGCAGCCCGAATTCATATTAGGCAGCAGAACTTTTTTCTCGGGCGAAAGTATTTTTGCACTCTGCGCCATAAAATAAACGCCTGCAAAAACAATTATATCCGCATTTGTTTTAGCGGCTTGTCTGCTTAAGTACAAAGAATCTCCGACAAAATCCGATACATCGTCTATTTCAATATTTTGATAGCAATGTGTAAGTATAATTGCATTTTTTTCTTTTTTTAACTTTAGAATTTCTTCTTTTATATCCATAAAACCTTGAATCTGTTTATTTAAACTTAATATATTATTAACTTGTAATTTTCACGTGTCAATTAATATTAAACCATTCTTTTATTCTTTTTGAAATGTAGTTAAACGAGTTAATATTTTCAAGTCTTTTAGGAGTTATATTTTTTGAATATATCAAAACGGGAACTTGTTCTCTTGTATGGTCTGTTCCTTTAACAGTCGGGTCGCAGCCATGGTCGGCAGTTATAATAAGAAGGTCATCCTCTGTCATATTATCAAAGATTTTTGGAAGATATGAATCAATTTCTTCTATCGCTTTAGCGTATCCTTCAGCATCATTTCTGTGGCCGTAGAGCATATCAGTATCAACCAAATTGGTAAAAATAAATTCCTTATCATAAGACTTAATATCGTATTTTTTAGTTTTCAATTCATCCAAATTAAGTTCGTTTTTAACTGCTTTAAGTGTAATATTAAGCCCTTCGGTATTGCCTCCCGTGTGAATGGCGTGAGATATACCCTTTCCTACAAAAATATCTTCTATTTTGCCTATACCGAGTACAATTCCGTTATTTTTGAGAATTATATCGCAGGTTGAATCCTTAAAAGGTTCAACGGAATAATCTCTTCTTAAAGCTCCTATTCTTTGAGGTTTACCGTCAACCATTTTATAAGGACGTGCTATAACTCTTGAAACATTATATTCATCCGTCAAAATATTTCTTGCTATTGTGCAGTATTCATAAAGTTTTTCGAGTGGTATTACATCAATATCAACCGCAATTTGAAATACACTGTCTGCACTTGTGTATATAATGGGAAATTTTGTTTTTGAGTGTTCCGTGTGGAAATCTTCAATAACTTTTGTACCTGATGCAGGATAATTTGCCAGTATACCGCCGCATTTAGTTTCCGATATAAATTTTGCTGTTAATTCATCGGGAAAACCTTTAGGATATACTTTAAAGGGCTTATCAAGGATAATATCCATCATCTCCCAGTGACCTGTTGTTGTATCTTTACCCTTTGATGTTTCTTTCATAATCCCATATTGACCTATAGGATTGGGATTTTTTTCAATTCCCATAATATCGGCTAAATTCCCGAGTCCCAGTTTATATAAATTAGGGGCATTTAAACCTTTATGAGCTTTTGCAACATTACATACTGTGTTACATTCAGCTGTATCATTATATTCTTTATAGTCAGGCATAGCGCCTATTCCCATTGAATCTATAACAATTACTATAACTCTTTTCATATTAAAACCTCTTTTATAATTATATAAAAAAAGCTCTGTTATAACAGAACTTTTTTCAAATCCCCTAATCTCATCTGACAAAATCAAACTTTTTTTATCAATGTCTAACCTAAAATATTCCTTTTTTGTTTTTCTCTCTCCCAATAAGAAAGCTCTGCCATCACTCCTTCCGCAAGCTGTTTTCGTTTGTTATTAAATAGTAAAACGATTTTATAAGTGCTTCAAGGAAATAATTTTTAATCATTTTTTACAAATGACCATGCCCCTTGAAATATTTGAGCAAAAAAAGTTTTACATTCGTTAATAATGGTAATTTTGACACTTTTTAATTTTTTGTGCTTGACATCGTCATGTTCTCTAAATTATTGATATTTAACTTTTTACTATAAAAATAGCAGATTTTTTAATGTAACAGGCATGTTAACATGTTATATAATATTTACATCAGAAAATTAGGAAGAGCTATGTTATTTAGATTTTTGACATCGGGTGAGTCTCACGGTCAGGTATTAAATACCATTATAGAGGGAATGCCGTCGGGAGTTAAAGTTGAAAAAGAATTTATAGATAATGAATTAAAGCGCAGGCAGGCAGGTTACGGCAGAGGCGGCAGAATGAAGATTGAATCTGACAGTGTAAAGATTTTATCGGGTGTTCGCCATGGTTTCTCGACAGGAGCACCTATCTGCCTTGAAATAGGAAATAATGACTGGAAAAACTGGTCTGTTGCCATGAATCCATATCCTGTAGAAAATAACGAAGAAAATAATCAAATTATAGAATCAAAAAAGATAGTAAATGTACGCCCTGGGCATGCGGATTTTGCAGGTGCCTTAAAATATAACCATACCGATATAAGAAATATTCTTGAGCGCTCAAGCGCAAGAGAAACGGCTTCAAGAGTTGCCGCAGGTTCAATAGCTAAATGTCTTCTTAAAGAGTTTAATATAGAGATAATTTCTTATGTATCCGAGATTTATGACGTAAAAACTCAAGAATGTATTGACCCTTTTAAATTCAGGGAAAAAATTGAAAATTCAGACCTAAGAACCTTTGATGATAATGCTTATGAACTTATGAAACAAAGAATTGATAAAGCAAAAGAAGACGGGGACACGATA
>CANQOQ010000024.1 GCA_947625495.1 Candidatus Gastranaerophilales bacterium
CATAAGCTTTCAAACAAACTCTGATTCTTTGCTGCTTGCTTTCGTTCATTTCCACTTCCTTTTGTCTTATGGCTTTTACTGACTCGGCTGTTGTATTACGCTAAAACCATTTCTCTCTTGTTTATGCCATTAATGTAATTTACAATTGCCTATCTCAGCATATTAAATTTATATTAAACATATTCCTTCGTCAACTAATATTTTTTTATTTTTTATTTTTTTCTTAATATTTCTTTATTTTTCGCTAAATCTCTTGACTTTCTTTCAAATAATTATTCCTGTTCTTTTTACGGTTCAATCGGTTCTCTTATTATTAAATTCCTTGCTTCTGTTGCGGTATATTTTAAATTCTTATAATATTCTATATCTTCAAATACATCTGAATTTTCTATACCTGCTTGCGCTATATCTTTTATTTGACTTAATAAATCTGAGGTTTGCATTATTTTTCGATATATTGTTCCCTCATCCATATCATTTTTTGAAGCTGTCTTTATTAATTGCTGCCAGTTTCCCATACTATCGGGATTTATTTTATTTAAATATGCCCAGCTGTATAGTATTTCTCCCGATATTATACTGTTTTCCTCTTCTTTAGTCTTAATTCCGTTCTTTTCTTCTATCTCTTTTACTTTTATATTTTTTTCTTTAATTTTATCGCTGCATTCTTTTATTTTTGCTGAATTTATACAATTCTCTTCCTTTATATCGTGGCTTTTAGCATATTCTTCTATTTGCTTTACAGCTCTTATTTTGTTTATTAAATCATCCCCTGCCGTAAGTATCGCATATTTCCTTTGTACATTGGCATATTCCGATTTAATTCTTTCCGGCGGATTCTTTTTTAAAAATGCCTGATTTGAACTTAAAGCATTTATTATTTCTTCATCTAAATATTTCATTAATTTTGCAGTATTAATTTCCTGCTCAATTTCTTTTATTTTTCGTTCATTTCTCGCTTTAGCTTTATTTCCTTTGGCTGAAACATCTATTTGTTCTATTTCCGTGTCTAGTTTTTCAATATAAGAATTAATATCATTATTTCTGATTTTACTTTTATAGTTGTTCAATTTTTCTAAATATTTCTCAAGAACTTTATTGGGAATTTTTTCTCCGTTCTTAAGTAAATTAACAAGTTCTTCCAATGAATATTTCCCTGTATCTTTTAAGATGGTATATATATCCGCCCTTATAGTTTTTAGTCTCTCAATTTCATCTCTTAATATATCAACAGATATATCAGGCTTATCAATATAATTTATAAAGTCTGCCATTTCTTCATAGCAGCTGAAATCCTCTTCTTTCTTACCTAGTCTTTTAAGATTTTCTCTCAATGTCTTATGCAGTTCTTTATATATAAACTCAATATTTTCCTGTTGATTGTCAAATATACAAGAAGAACCCGTATCCGATACATTCGCTTTTTCTTTCGGATCTGCAGGATTTGCAATACTACCCGCTATCATTGCCAATGATTCCGGAGTTATTTCTTCAAATTCTTTATCATTTATTGCCTGAATTAGTCCGACTATATTATATCCTCTGACTTTTGATACCATTTCACCTAATATTGTATTCTCGGTCTTATCGCCATATCTTCTAATAAAATTCAGCTCTTCCAATACTTTTAATTTTGCTTCGGCAGCCTCATTCAGTTTATCTGTTCCGTTTTCATTTTCTTTTGCGTAAAATGACTTTTCAAAGATATCATTTAACCCTTGAACCGAATCATTATATTTAAAATATCCCGTTAAAAATGAATATTCAGGATTATACCTGCTTTTTACGGAATTACACTCAACAGCCTCAAGCATTAGAAATTCTTGTTCACTGTTTCTGTCCGCAGGCATTGTATATACATATCCTGCTGTATCTATACCCCTTCTGCCTGCTCTTCCCGCCATTTGTTTAAATTCATTCGGAGTTAATACTCTTAATCCTGCTCCATCTTCTTCATCATCAGGCTTATATACATTTGATATTATTACTGTCTTTGCAGGCATATTTATTCCTGCTGCCAATGTTTCTGTCGCTAATACTGTTTTTATCAATTTCTTCTGAAATAATTCTTCTATCATCTCTTTTTGATTTGGAACTATCCCAGCATTATGTACGGCATAGCCTTTTTTTAGCGCCTCCGTATCAAGCTCTTGTCCTATGTATTTATCTGTTTTATATTTATTTATTATTTTTTCAATCTCTTTTTGTTCTTCTTTTGTCGTTAAAACAGGTCCTTCTAGAGATAAATATTCAAGCAGTTCCTTTGAAAATTTCCTGCTGAATATAAATATTATTGCAGGCATTTGTCCTCTTTTCAGAACTGTCTCCACTGCATGTTTGTAATCACTTAATGAAGGTTTAGGAGATATTGTTATATCAAAATCCTGAGTAATACAGCCATTTTTCTTTATACTTCTCTGTATTCTTTTTTCTTCCTCTTTATATGAATTTGTGTAGATTTCATTATATTCAAGCGGAACAGCCCTGGCTGTCGAAGGAACGCTGACTAAATGCACTTCCTTGCCCTTTATATCTCCCATCCATGATGTTAATTCATTAGAATTGCCTATTGTAGCACTTAATGCCAAAATTTGCACATCATCGGGTGTCAGCATAACTGACTCCTCCCATGTCTGCCCCCTTGATAAATCACCTAAATAATGACATTCATCAAGTATTACAGAGCCTAAATTATCCATTAAAGGCACTTCTTCTCCATACATCTTTGATAGTGCCATGTTTCTATATACTTCCGTTGTCATTACAAGTATGGGCGCATTTACATTTTCTCTTCTGTCACCTGTTAATATACCTACATTTTCTTCGCCGTATATTGATTTAAGTTCATTAAGCTTTTGATTACTTAACGCTTTTAACGGTGTTGTATAAAATGTTTTTTTACCTTCTTGCATATTTTTTGAGGCACTGTAGTACGCTATTGCCGTTTTTCCCGTACCTGTTGGTGCTTCTACTATTACGTTTTTACCTGCGTTTATTGCTTTCCCTGCGTCTATTTGAAATTCATCTGCTTTTGCACCTGCAGGAAGATGATAATAATTATTTTGTAATGTATTTTCAAAACTTTCAGACTTGAATGATACTATATCTTTTCCGTAATATATCCTTGATATTTCTGTTTTATTTTCATATCCTTCATTATGACCAATTGTTTTTAATCTGTTTTTATCAATTTTGTATGGTTTTAAAGTGTTACAGTTTTGTACAGGTATTACTCTCATTAAAAAATCCTTATAGACTTATTTAAACGCTTCAAAACACGTAAATATTTTTTTACTCAGTCAAAAAGGACATGTTACAATAATTTTACATTAGGCAATACCCGTAAATTTTTTTAGTTCGCTTTTATCAAAAACTTCTATACTTTCGCTGTTATGAACAAATATAATACAAGATATTAAAGGCTTAAACATTTCAAAATCGCTGTATGATAATTTCTTTATTAATTCTGCCATATTATCGGCTAAAAACTCAGTTATCAAAACTTTATTTTTAAAAACCAAAGAACTAAAATAATCAAGTGCTATTTTACTTGTTATCCCCTCAAAATATATAATATCCGGCGATTGAAATTCTATAAACCTCATTGCCTTTTCTATATTAAATCCTATATTTTCATTAAGTTCACACTGATTTATGTTTTCAAGGTTATATTTGGCTATGGATTCTATTGTCATAATATTTTTACCTGAAGTAGAAATATCGTTCAAAATCGAATAAATTATATGAGTTTTCCCTGACAAAGAAGAACCGCATACCAGTGTTATTCCGGGTGTTTCTAAACTTGTCTTTATAGAAAAAATCTGGTTTTCAGTCAAAACTGTCTCATTTAATTTTTTTGGCGGTTTATAAATCTTTAATGAAATCCTCTCTCCGTTTATAGTCGGAAAAGCTGATATACCTGCGGTTAAAACAATATCATCAACTTTAAATATCAATTTACCTAATTGCGGCAATTCACATACACTTGCATCTAAACCTGACAATACTTTCAGTTTTGTTATAAATGCTGCTGTCAATATTGACGGTATCAGACCTGTATTTACTATTTGTGAATTCATCCTAAAATTTACGCTGATTCCGTTTGGGACATGTTCAAAAAACATTTCATGAACATTATTTAATATAGCCTGCTTTAAAATTGCACGTATTAATATTTGTATATGTTCTTCCGACAATACATCATTATTTAACTCATCCTGCCAATTAAAGACCGCTTCATTATTTTCTATATTTATCTCACCTACTGAACTGTCGCTTTTATAATATTCCTCTATTTTTTTTAGCACGGAACTTTCTGCGCTTAAAACAGGCTCTATATCACAACCGGCTTTTTCTACTATTTTATCTATTGCAAATAAATCCAAAGGATCAGCCATTGCAACAGTCAAAACATTTTCTATCTTAAATAACGGAATTATCTTATATTTTTTTGCATCATTTAAATTTATATATGTTAAGCATCTGGTATCTAAAGTATAATCTTTTAAATCAACATAAGGTATATGAAGCTTAGATTCAAGAAATTTTAACAGCGATTTTTCCGTAATTAAATTGGATTTTATCAAAATCTGACCTATATTTACATTCTGAGAAACTGCAATTTCATGTGCTTTTTCAATATCCTCATAACTTATAAGTCCGTCTCTGACCAAATCATATTTTAATTTCTCAAGTGTTTTATTTGTAACAAGTTCCATTTTTAACCCAAATAACTTTTAACTTTTTCAACGACATAATCAACCTGAAACGGTTTTGTTATATACTCATCCGCTCCTGTTTCCTCACCTATTGCTTTATCCTCTTCTTGTGAGCGTGCTGTTATCATTAAAATAGGTATATCTTTATATTTACTATCATATTTTAAAAGCCTGCTTATCTTATATCCGTTAATTTTTGGCATCATAACATCCAGTATGATTAAGTCAGGATTAATTTCACGTGCATAATTTAATCCCGTTTCCCCATCCATTGCCGTTACACATTCATACCCTTGAGCCTCAAGCACAAACTTCAATATTTCTATTATATCCGCTTCATCATCTACTATTAATATTTTCTTCATCTGCTACCCCTTCTGAAAAAACATTAATTTTTTTTATTAACTCACTAATATTTTCTCCGTCTTTCGGATACAAAACCGCTGAATATACTATATCATATTCCGGGTTTTTCTGTCTTTGTGTCTTTATATATGAATCCAATTTCCTTGACTCAAAATCAAAAACGAAAGAATCCATATCTACCGAATATGAATAATAATACCTCTTTGAATCTTTTTCACATGTATATTCTTTATTTACTTTGGTTTTTCTTATCAGGTTTTCACTTAATATTGTATTTATCAAAGATTTTTCTTCAACTATATTCTCTCTGAGAGCTGTTATGGCAATATTTATATGCTCATTCCTTGATTTTGAAATATCCTGTTCAAGTGAATGGAAAAATATTTCTTCCTCGCTCATAACCGGTATTGCAATATAAAATGTCGAACCCTTATTAATTTCACTGTCAAGCCAAATAAATCCTTTATGTGCATCCATTAATCGTTTTGCGATGGGAAGCCCTAAACCTGACCCGCCTACTTTTCTGGACAACGGATTTTCTATCTGTTTAAATTGTTCAAATACTTTTTCCCAATTCTCCTTGGCTATTCCTATTCCGTTATCTTTTACCGATATCTTTATATATTTTTTACTCATCTTTTCCGGCAATGTTTTGAAAAACGCATTATTTCTTATTTCCTCAGAATCTATTCCTGATGATTTTATCTCTATTGTTCCGTTTTCGTTCGTAAATTTAATTGCATTTGATATAAGATTCGTCAAAACCTGTTCTATTCTTTGAGTATCAATATATACGGTATCAAGTGATTTATCCAAATCCATATTTATTGAAATATTTTGTTCTTTTGCAAGATTTTCCAACGTATTTTTTACAAGCTCAATAGTATTATTAATATTTGTTCTTTCAAATCTAAACTCCATTTTACCTGCTTCAATTTTGGATAAATCCAATAAATCATATATTATTGCCGATAATCTTGTAACATTTCGTTTTGCAAGATTTAAAAACTTCTCCATTGCATCATTAACTTCCCCCGTTGTACCTTTTAATATAATATCTAAAGCACTGTTTATTGAAGTCAATGGCGTCCTTAATTCATGAGATACAATAGATATAAATTCAGATTTTAATCTTTCCAGCTTCTCCAATTTAATATTGGTATCTTTTATCTCTTCATACAATATTGCGCTCTCTAACGGCAAAGATACTTGTTTTACAAGCGTTGTAAAACATTTTGTATCATCTCGTGAAAAATCATTTTCCCTAAATACTTCTATTATTCCGTAAAATTTATTTTTAATATTTACAGGGGCAAACAAATTATCATACCCGAATACATTTAAATCATATTCCCCATACTGGTCTTTTGTTGATTTTATTACTTTTATATCTTCCATTGCGGGATTTATCGAAAATAAATTTTTATAACTTAATAATGCCCTTAATTTTATAGCATTTTCAAGTCTTTGGCTTATCGGGTATACAGATTTTATTATTAAATTAATATCGTTTTCTTCATTCAATATAAGCGCATAGCACAATGATAATGATAAACTTTGTTCCAATCCCTCCGTTATAATCTCTACCAGCTTTGTTTTATCAAGTGAACCTGCCAGTTTTGTACTTGTTGTATATAATACATTTAACTGATATAAACTCTTTGCCAAATCGGTATTATTTTTTGATAAGACCCTGAATGTTTCTCGCAGCTGCAGTGATGAATTTATTACCGATACCAATATATTTTCATCTATAGGTGTCATTATATAAGTATTTGTATATTTTAGGCAGTCATAATTTATTTTATCCTTATTTAATATTACTATTGAACGAATATCTTTTGTCTGTAGTTCAAGTTTTACCTGTCTTAATAATGAAATGATATCAGGAAATTCAGAATCAAATATAACTACACCTATCTCTTCATCAAGAAGATTTTTTTCTATATCATCAGAATTTGACAGCATTATTATTTCAAAAGAATGATTCTTTGTAACCTCATTAACTTTTTCAGCTATTTCTTGATTTTGAGATATCAATAATATTTTAGTCATCGCCCAATCTACCTGTTTTTAATATTTTATCAGTATTTTTTCAGTAGTTTTTATTTGTAAACAATTGTTAAGATTTTTATATATAAAGCAATTTCAATGATAAAAATTACTTTATATAAATACGAGGATTCAATTAAGATTTAATTAAGCTACAAATTTTACATTTTATATTCATACTTACCTTACTTACTACCTTTACTAACACACGAGAAAATTGAAAAAGATTTCGGAGGAACAATTAAAAAAGTTCCTTTTTTTTTGCCTTTTTCCACAACTCGTCCCATTCTTCAAGAGTAAGGTGCTCAAGTTCTTTATCAGCGTTTTTTTCCATTTCTTTAAATCTTGCTATAAATTTTTTATTAGCTTTTAAAAGAGCCTGTTCGGCATCTATTTTATTCCATCTTGCAAGATTTACAACCGCAAAAAGGATATCTCCGAGTTCTTCTTCTTTATTTAAAGAATTATCAGCCTCTTTAAATTCTTTAATTTCGGACATAACACAATCATATAAAGCTTCTTCATTCGGCCATTCAAACCCGACTTTTACAGCTTTTTTACTTATTTTCTGGGCGCTCATAAGAGCCGACTGCGCTTTTGAAATTCCGTCCATTACTGATGTTCTGTGCGGTTTTTCTTCTTTTTTTAATTTTTCCCAGTTATCTAATATTTCATCTGTTGAATTAACCTTAACATCCCCGAAAACATGCGGATGGCGGTGTATTAATTTATCCGAAATCCCCTTTGCAACATCTTCTATATTAAATTCTTCCGCTTCTTTTGCTATTTGAGAATGCAAAACAACCTGCAACAGTACATCTCCCAATTCTTCCCGTAAATGTTTAACATCATTATCATCAATTGCATCAACAGCTTCATAGGCTTCTTCAAGCATATTTCGCCGTAGAGTATAGTGAGTCTGCTCTCTGTCCCACTTGCAGCCGTTCTCGCTTCTTAAAATTTCTATTATTTCAATTAATTTTTCTAAATTAGGATAATTCATCATCGCACCATCTGGTCAACAGTCATTATAAGAATACCTTTACCGCCAAGCTTTTTAAGTTTATCAATACTGTCAAAAACCTTATCGGCATCTACTACAACGTGCATAACAACATTTTCATCATCTCCTGCTAATGTCATTATTGTAGGTGATGAAAGCCCCGGAAGAAAGCTTCTTATTTCATCCAATGATTTTTTGGGGACATGTGCCATTAAATATTTCTTTTCTCTCGCATCTATTACGGATTTTAATGCTCTTAAAACAACTTGAGTCTTCTCTTTTTTATCTTCGCTTAAAAATTTATTTGAAATAACAATAGCCGTAGATTCAAGTATTTTATCTATTATTCTTAATTTATTTGACTTCAAAGTAGAACCAGATGATGTTATATCAACAACAACATCAGATAAACCCAAGCGGGGTGTTATTTCTGTTGCGCCTGACACTTCTATAATCTTAGGAGTTTTTTCCAATTTTTCAAAATACTCCCTTGCAATGTTAGGGAACGATGTGGCTATTTTTAAATTTTGCGGTAAATCGGCAGAGGTTTTATATGTATCTTCTTCCTTAACTGCAACAACCATTTCGCAGTAACCAAAATCCAAATCCATTATCTTATCAACATTTGATTTCAACTCGGTTAAAATATCAAACCCCGTAAAACCGATATCGGCAATACCGTTCTCGACAAACATCGGAATATCCTGCGTTCTTACAAAAATTATTGAATATTTATTATCTTTAGTTGTTACCTGCAAAGTTCTTTCATCTTTTGAAGGAAACACAAGTCCCGCACAATTTAATAAATCATATATTTTTTCAGACAATCTGCCTTTATTCGGGATTGCTATCTTTAACATTTCCATTACATATCCTTTTTTTATTATTTATTATTCCTCACCCTTTATTGTAACAACAATATCACTTGTTGTGCAAAAATCTCTCACGGGAGAATGGTTAAAATTAAATTTAGATATTTCAGGCACTTTTCTTTTTATTGAGCGTATCATATCTGTCGAAATATTTGTATTATGCCCGATAATCTCAGATTCAGCTATTTGTGTGGATTTACCCATACAATTAACTTCATATCCTAAATTCCTTAATTCTTCTCTAATTTCAAAAGCTTCAACTTCTTTATCTTTGGAATACATAATCCCAACAGCAACTTCCGTTTCATCAAGAATAACTTTTTTTCTGTAAATAAGTCTGTTAATTGTCTGCTGAGTACGTTCAGGATCTAAAATCCAATAACTTATTATCCCTTTTTTATTTGGAGCTCCCGGCAGCATTACAAACTCAACTTTATTTAAATCTATTTCTCTTGCCGCTGCTGCATATTGTGACATTTGATACAAATTTAAATCTGTCCTTGTATATAAACTTGCAATCTTTAATGCTTCAGGTATTTTCTTTACAGTTTCAGGTGATTTAACTTTTTCCAGTAATGCTTTTATAAACTTCTGCTGTCTGTGTACTCTGCCTATATCGCCCAGTGCATCTTTTCTGAATCTTAAATATTCTTCCGCTTCTTCTCCGTTTAATACATAATCGCCTTTTTTCAGATTAACATGCAATTTACCTGAAAAATCGTTATAATACATATTATGGTCAATATGAATAGGAACACCGCCTATTGCATCAATTAACTTTTTTATCCCTTCTGAATTGACTATTATATAATTATGAATTCTTATACCTAGAGTTTCTTCAATTGTTTTTTTAGTAAGTTCAATTCCGCCTAAAGCATAAGCCGAATTGATTTTTTGAATCCCATGTTCCTCTGCTATATAAACTTTACTGTCTCTCGGGATAGAAATTGCATTTACACTTTTTCCGTGTAAATCTACATTTATTATTACCATGGTATCAGAACGTACGCCTGAATACGGCAGAGTATTTGGCCCGTTTGAATCTACACCCAACAGTAATATATTTTGATACCTGCTCAACATTTTAAAATTAAATTTTGAAGGCATTAAATCAGGTTTTTGCTGTACTTTTACTCCTCTCAATCTGGAATCGGTAAAACTTTCAAAAAGAGCAAATATATCATCAAAATTGTTTATCAAAAACATTGTAAAAGCAGTAAGTGCAACAAAAAAGAATGTTACTAATATTATCCTTACGGTAAAAAACATTTTCGTATCTTCAGTATTTTCCTTATATTTTAAGAAAACACTATACTGTTCATCCTTATTTTTTAATTCTGACATCTGCTTTTATCCTGTTATTAGTTCTATTCTACATTAAAAAAAATAAAATTAGTATATTCTTAAGGCTAATTTAGACTATTTGGTTGAATATAATACTTATTTATGATTTGATTAAACTATGGAAAGAAATGAAAATAATATAGTTCAAGAGGCAGAAAACAAAGTAAAACAATATTTTGATTTTGTTGATGAAGTCAAAGAATATAATCAGGAAAAAGTTTTAAAAGCTTTTTATAAAAATAAAATAGGTTTAGAGCATTTTTCCACGGTATCAGGATACGGTCATGACGATATGGGAAGAGATGCACTGGACAGTGTTTTTGCCGATGTTTTTAAAGCCGAAAAAGCAATAGTAAGAAATCATTTTGTATCAGGCACTCATACACTTGCCTGCTGTCTGTTCGGAAATTTAAGACACGGAGAAAAACTTGTTTCCGTTGCAGGCGCACCTTATGACACTATGGAAGAAGTAATAGGAAAAAGAGGCGATAAAAGAGCATCTTTAATGGGGCATGGTGTTTTATATGAAGAAATTCCTCTCATTAATGATATGGATGTTGATTTTGAAGCTATAAAAAATAAAATTGATAAAACCGTAAATATGGTTTTAATTCAGCGTTCAAGAGGTTATTCATTAAGAAAATCCTTAAATATAGAAACAATAAAAAAAATTATAGGAATTGTAAAAACGAACAATCCAAATTGCATTTGTTTTGTGGATAACTGCTACGGCGAGTTTGTTGAAAAGCTTGAACCTTTAGAGGTCGGTGCTGATTTAATTGCAGGTTCATTAATAAAAAACCCGGGAGGCGGTATCGTTGAAACAGGCGGTTATATCGCAGGGAAAGAAGAATACGTTAATCAGGCAGCATATAGATTAACAGCTCCCGGGATAGGTTCAGAAGGCGGAGCTATGCTTAATCAGTCAAGATTAATATTTCAGGGACTGTTTATGGCTCCTTCCATTGTATCTGAAGCTGTTAAAGGTGCTATCTTAGCTTCTCAGGTATTTGAAGATATAGGATTTATTTCCACTCCAAAACCTTCTGAAATAAGGACTGATTTAATTCAAACAATAAAATTCGGTGAAGAAAAACCACTACTTGAGTTTTGTAAAACACTTCAAATGTTTTCCCCTGTTGAATCATATCTTACTCCCGTACCTGATGAAGTACCGGGGTATGATTGTAAATTAATAATGGCAGGCGGTTCTTTTATAGAAGGCTCTACTATTGAGCTTTCAGCGGATGGACCTGTCCGTCCTCCTTATGCCGTATATATGCAAGGCGGTTTAAATTATGCTCATGTTAAAATTGCACTAAAAGGTATTGTTGATAATATTTTACATAAATAATATTAGTTTAATCTTTGCAAATAAATAAAATTTTCGTTCTGTGCTTCGTACAGATAACATCTAACTTCAACCAAAAGCCCCGTAACTCGGAGCATAGCTCCTCAAACAAACGGGGCTTTGTTGTTGTTTCAGTAAGATGTTTAACTGTACTGCGCAATGAACTCAATTTCTATTTATTTGTAAACGATAATAAAAAAATAAAATCTGAAAGCCTGTATTTATTTCGTTTTATTGCTTAACGAGGCAGTGGCAAGGCGAAGCTCTCTTTAGCGAGCCTTAAGCCGAGTTTAGCAATATAGAAATCAATACCGAGCCGAAGATTTTATTTTTTATTATATAAAATTAAACTAATATTATTTATATAGAATTTGCAGATTAAAATAATTTATTGTTTAATAAAAAATATGGATATAACAGTAGAAAAATCTAAACCGATTAAAGGTTCAATTGAAATTCCTGCCGATAAATCAATTACACACAGGGCTTTTATGTTCTCTGCCCTTACTAAGGGTAAAGTAAAAGTCACTAACTACTCTAAAGGTGCTGACTGCCTTTCTACACTCAAAATAGTCCAACAACTCGGGTGTAATATTAATTATATAAATGAAAAAGAATTGATAATAACAGCACCTAAAATAATTAAATCCCCTTCAAATGCTCTTGATTGCGGAAATTCCGGCACAACAACAAGGCTTATGATGGGGATACTGGCTGGTCAAAATTTTAATTCTTCATTATTGGGAGATGAAAGTCTTTCTAAAAGACCTATGAAAAGAGTTATTGCGCCGCTTGAACTTATGGGCGCAAAAATATCTCACAATGATTATAAACTGCCAATTGAAATATACGGAAGCAGTTTGCATGGTATAAACTATCAATCACCGCTTGCCTCCGCACAGGTAAAGTCCTGCCTGCTTTTAGCAGGTCTATTTGCCCAAGGTATGACTTCTTTTACCGAACCTTATAAATCAAGAAATCATACGGAACTTATGTTTGAATATATGGGAGCTGATTTAAATACGAATAAAAATACCGTTACAATTCAAAAGTCAGATTTACATCCCGTTGACATTACAATACCTGGCGACATATCATCTGCGGCATTTTTTATTGCTGCTGCTCTGGTTATTCCGGATTCGGATTTATTAATTAAAAATGTAGGAATAAATGAAACCCGTTCAGGAATTTTAGATATCCTAAAAAAAATGAATGCTGATATTCAAATACTAAACGAAAGACTCATTTCGAACGAAAAAGTTGCGGATATTAATGTCAAATATTCTGACTTAAAAGCAACAACAATCCAAGGGGAAATTATTCCAAGACTGATAGATGAACTTCCCGTAATTGCAACAATAGCATCGCAGGCAGATGGAACCACTATAATAAAAGATGCTCAGGATTTAAGAAATAAAGAGGCTGACAGAATAAGCGCTATAACCACAGAATTGAAGAAAATTGGCTGCAATATTGAAGAGACTCAAGACGGTTTTATAATTAACGGTAAAAATAATTTAGAGGGCAATTGTGATATAAATTGCTACCATGACCACAGAATAGCAATGAGCCTTTACATCGCAGGTTTAATATGCAAAAAACCCATTAAAATTAATGAATTTCAATGGGTTAATATATCTTTTCCCGAATTTTTAGAACTATTTTCTAATCTAAATTAGTTCATCGGATAATAAACTTTGCTTGTTTTATTTTTATCAACTTTAAAAGCAATAATAATACGTTCACCTTTATAATCATCCGGCGGTATTTCAAAACTGTTAAGTTTAGATAATAATAAAAGTACGGAATCGTCTAAAGACTCATTATGTGAACGCACTGCAATTTTTTTAGAACTTATATTACCTTCTTTATTAATTACAAATTCAACTTTACATTCACCTTGCCCGTCAACAAGTTTAACATCCCATAACCTGTTGAATTCAGCACCTATGTTAATTAAATACTCTCTTAAAACAGGAGAAATCCTTCCCAAATTTTTGTTAAGTATAGGTAAATTTAGAGTTGGATCATATTTTCTGTACGGAGATGCAACAGTATTGTCCCAATAAGAATTAACATCCGGAAGCTCAACGTTTGTAACACTTGATGAAACTTTCTTTACGACATCTGCTTTCTTTTTCATATGCGGCGGTGCAAAACACAGTATTAAAATACATATAAATAAAGATATTGACATTACAATAATAGTATTTCTTTTATCTTTTTTATCAGCTTCTATTTCTTCAAGTTCTTCCTGTGATAACTTTGGTTTTTTTGACTTTATTTTTGGTTTGACATGTCTTTCTTCAGGTTCTTCGTATTCTTCTTCAAATACTTCTTCAAACGTATCATTACCGCATTCACAAAAATCAGGACATTTAGTATATTCAGTTTTACATTCCGTACATCTATACATTACATATATTCCTTTAATTATTAATAATCCTTATCAACTTTTTCAAGTAATTCTTCTTTTATTATAATATCAAATTTAGTATTGCCTAACATATTAGTTTCCATAATAAGTATAGCAGTAGGAACTAAAGCAGCGATAAAGCTTAATAAAATACCCATAACATCACCGCCCATAACTCCTACGAAATACGAAACGTTCATTGACATTTCGATAATAACAACAGCAAGAGCTATAAGAAAGAATTTCTTTGCTTCTTTTTTTAGGTTTTTACTACTTTCAACACCATGAATATTAACACCATGAATATTATAATCACTAAAGCCATCTTCTCTTATTACATTTGAAGCATGAACTCTTTTTGTTGTAGCAAATGAAGTCGAGAAACAATGGAAAGCAAATATAATCATTAAAGAAGCAAGGGTTAAGAATACCGGTGAAATTTTAAACCCTGCCGAAAATCTAATCCAAGCTGCTGCTTCAGGGAAGAATTCAGCCAAGGTCTGAGATACACCATAAGCCAAGAACGGTGCTGTTACCATTCCCAAAAAATATTCAAAATATGATTTTAATTGCAAACCGAATATTTTATTATTTATATCCTTTAACTTCTTTTTTGAAATATTATTTACAAATAAAGTAATCCATTGTTGATAATCTTTAACAACAGCCTGAAAATCCTCTCTGCTTTCATAGCTGTCAAGTTCCTCGCTTGTTTCCGTATTTATATTTTTAATAAATCCTGCAAATGCACCTAAGAATATTGACAAACAAGAACATAACAAAAGCATTTGCGGAACTAAAACAGGGAAATTATAATAATGCGATGCAAGTTCTATCATAGAGCCTATAATTATTAATGCGAATACACCGCAAGATGTTATCATACTCATTCTTTGAATCTGAATAGATGATGGCGGAACCTTTGTTTTACCTTTATGCTGCAAGCTTAAAAACTGCCCCTGTTTCAGAAGTAATGTATTAATTACGAATACAACAGCAATCAAGAACAGCACTTTCGTTTGCAATTCACCGTTTATACCATTTAATCTTACTATATCTTTTAATATATAAGCCATTGTAAAGGGAATTATACCTATAAATGCGTTTAGAACACTTAAAAGAACTTCATTTTGACCAAGTTTATTTCTTAAAAAGTCTGATTTATAAGCAATTTCTTTTGTGATAAGTGCTCTTCTTCTTTCTATATCAGCTTTTCTTCTTTCAATTTTAATTTTAGTTTGAGCGCCGGCGCCTTTACCGTATAGAGTTTCTATATCCTGTTCATTAAGTTCTTCATCCTCAATCATTGTAATAGTTTTTTTAGCCGTTTCTGCTCTTTTAATTTGTTCTGCATTCCTTTTATTTGCCAACTCCAATGATCCGGGTACTATTTTTGGATTTGTACCTGCAACAGTAACTTTTATACTGATAAATTCATCTGAATCGGCAATCATTAACTTACATAATGAACCTATTTCTATACAAGAACCTATAGGTTGTCCTCTGAATAATACTTTGTTACTTTTGAAATTATTCAGAACCATCCATCTCCCGTTTTCCTGAAGCTGAAGTGACAGTATTAAATCAAAATCAAGATTTAATTTATAATTACAGTTTGGAGCAGTTCCTATATTTATTACACTTAAATCATCAAATGTTTTTTCATCATTTAAAGAAGCAATAACAACTCTCATTCTAATCCTCTTATCTTCCTACTGCTGTTGTGAATTTTCTTGTTGCAATATCAACATTTTCTTCCGATGCTATTATTAACTGAGTTTCTTTTGCTTTCGAAGCAGTTATAGCCGGAAGCAATGTTTGTCTTACGAAATCTAATTTTTGCGGATGTGCATATAAAAATGTTAATGATAAATCAGGAATATATTTTAAAGTTTTTTGCAAGTTTGTAGGGAATGTATTCCAGTTAATCTGTTTATCAACTGCACCCTCATTCTCAAGGTCTCCTAAAACAACAATAGCAGGAGTATATCCTTCTGCCTTATATCTTAATGCATCGCCTACAGCTTTTTTTATTGCAAGTCCGTATGCCGTTCCATAAGCATTTGCATCAAATTGAGAATTCTTTTCCATTGCAGTTCTCATTGCGACCAATTTATTGGGGAATCCGTCATATATTTCGTATGCATCCTGCGTAACTACATATATTCTTGCGTGATCCTCAGAATCCAGTCTTTTTGCTAATCTCAAAACTGTTTGCTGTTCTTTATACAGAAGATTTCTGTTTGAAGCAGATACATCAAGTAAAAATATTGCGCACACTGGTCTGAATTCACCTAATTGTATTCCGCTTATAAAAACAGCTACAAGCTTACCAACATAAACTATAACAGGTAATATAATACCTAACATTAAAGCTCTTCTAAACATATTACTCTCGAATTATTATCTACCGATAAGATTGTATCATATCTTTTTATTTAATTGCAAGTTATTTCTTCTTCTAAAATTCCAAAAATCTGGATGAAGTAATGCTAAAAACGGTATCAGTTCAAGACGGCCTACTATCATATTAAAAATACATAATATTTTTGATAAATAATTTAATGAACCGTAATTCCCCATAGGGCCTATTACTCCAAAGCCAGGACCTATGTTGCCTAAGGTAGCTATGGATGCAGTAACGCCCACTACAAGATTTTGTTCAATAAATACTATTAATACGGCTGTTAAAACAAACGTAGCATAGTAAAATATAACAAAAGATATCATCTGTCTTACAACATCTTCAGAAATTATTGTTTTGTTAATTTTTATGGGATAAACACCGTTTGGATGATGGATTTTAGCTATTTGCCTTTTTATATATTTGAAAAGACATATTAACCTTAACAGCTTTAATCCGCCTGATGCGGAACCAATGGAAGCACCCGAAAACATTAATATAAATAAAAGCAGTTTTGCTCTTAAATTCCATTCCGAATAATCTACGGAAGCAAAACCCGTTGTTGTTAATATTGTCAAAACTTGGAATAATGCCTCTCTTATAGCTTTAGCCAAATCATAAATGTGATGAGATACCAAAGTTGCTGATATCATTATTGTAAATATTAACAAAATCAGGAAATAAGCTCTAAATTCTTCATCTTTGAATAAAGATAAAATTTTCCCTTTAAAAAATACTTTATACTGCAGTGTAAAGTTAAATCCGACAAAAAACATAAAAGCAGCAATTGTCCAGATATATTTTACCTGCCCGTAAGCAATAATACTGTCAGCCTGAGGAGAAAACCCGCCTCCTGATACTGATGAAAACGAAGTACATATTGCGTCAAAAATAGGCATTTTTAAATATAATAATATACCTGCTTCAATAATAGTCAGTGTAAAATAGATACTCCATAAAACTGCAGCAGTCTGCCTGATTCTGGGAGTAAGCCTGTTATCTTTTGAACCCGAAAATTCCGCAAAAAACATTTGTCGTCCTGCTACCGAAAATTGAGGTAATATTACGGTAAATAAGACCAGTATTCCCATACCGCCAAGCCATTGGCTGAATGAGCGCCAAAAAAACATTGTTTTGGGATATAAAGAAAAATCACTAAGTACTGTAGCACCTGTAGTAGTTATCCCCGAAACGCTTTCAAAAATTGCATCTATAGGATTAAGTCCGAAATATATATACGGAATCATTCCAAACATACATATCGCCAGCCACGACATAAGTACTATGCAAAGTGCCTCCGATTTATTTATCTTATTTAATTCTTCCCCGTTTGTATCCTTACTTTTTAAGACTATACCCAGTATAAATGATAAGGCAGACGATAATATAAACGGTATCATTGAAGAATAATCTTTATATATCAATGCACATACACATGGTATAAGTATAAAAACCGATATATACCTTAATATTATACTAATAATACTTCGAATATAGGTTATATTCATTATACTTACCTCTTAAAAAAATCTTTTATAACAGAGGAATTATCTTTTGTCGTAAATATAATTAAATTATCAAACGGCATAACCTGCGTTGTGCCTTTGGGAATAATAACCCTGTTTCTTCTTTGTATAATAGCAATGATAGCTTTACAAGGCAGATGTAAATTCATAATGGTATCAGTTTTAAAATTAAACGGAACACAAATTTCAAGAACTTCGCCCTGACCTCTTTCAACTGTAGCAAGGATTTCAATATCCGTTTTTATAAGACGATTCTCTATATCATCTATAGCCGCACCATTTTGAGATATTGCGACATCAATACCGACTTTTTCAAATAAATTAGCATTGGCATTTTTGCTGACTCTTGTTATAACTTTAGGCACACCTAACTGCTTCGCCAGAAGCGAACACAACAGATTTTTTTCATCGTTATTTGTAACACTGACAACAACATCAGATTCTCCGACTCTTTCTGACTCTAAAAGCTCAAAGTTAGCACCGTCACCATTTAGTACAAGTGCTGATTTTAAACTCTCCGTTAACTCCTCGCAGCGTTTATAATCAAATTCTATTATTTTAATTTTTATGTTAGCCTTTTCAAGGTTCTGTGCAAGCATTAACCCTACACTTCCGCCGCCTATTATAGCAACCTGCTTGACATCATTGTTATCCTGAAAAAACTTATTCGCCAATATATCTAAAGAATAAGAAGACCCCATAAAAATTACTTTGTCATTTAACAACAGTTCCGTATCACCATTTGGAATAAATAATGTATTATCTCTTGTTATACCTACAATAAGAGTTTCATCTGGGAAACTGCAATCCTTAATTTTTTTATTGATAAATTTAGTCGTATCATCAATCCTATATTCCAGCAATCTTGCTTTCCCGTTAGCAAAATTTTCGACATCTATGGCATTAGGTACTGTAATAATCCTAAAAATTTCTTGGGTCATTAACTCTTCAGGCCATAATACATAATCAATCATCAACTCTCTTTGATATTTTGACCCTCTTACTATTGATAACGAATCTACATTTTCCCGTTTGCTTACAAAACAAACCGTTTTAAGTTTTGTCATATTTGTAACCGTAAGACAAGCAACAATATTTGCTTCATCATTATCCGTACAAGCTATAAAAATATCGGCATTTTTAATTCCGACAGATTCAAGAACATTTATATTCGAGCCTGAACCCTGAACATACTCCAAATCCAATTTTTCAAAACTGTCTTTATTTGATGTATCGTCATCTATAATTATAATATCATGGTCTTCAAATAACTTTGCAGCAATTAAACTCGCCAGCTCATTTGCACCATATATAACAATTTTCATAAAATCACCTTTTGTTTATATACTTATAAAACAAAAAGCATGTTTTGTCTATTTTTTAACACTTATTAAATAGTTGTAATACGGTTTATAACTTCTTGTTTTAATTCGGGATTATCACAGTTTTGTAAAAGAGAATATGCCTTTGAAAGCAAGGTTTTAGCCTTTGCTTTATTACCGTAGCCAAGCATAATATCTGCGGCTTTTGCATAATTTTGCGCAAGATGTTCAATATCTTCTTCCCTGCTGTATGCTTCTGATGATTTACTCAAATATTTTAATGCTTTATTATTATCATTTAACCTTTCACAGCATTTCGCATTTTTTGAAAATACTCCTGCTTTTAACTTATTATTCTTTGTCTCATCAGCCATAGTATCTGCCAAACCCATAAACATATATGCATTTTCTTTATCATATCTGTCCGTATGAATAACCGTAAGGTCAGATAATGCTTTTGTTTGAAGTTTTATATTATCAGATTCCCCAGAAAACGAAACTGCGGCACAATAATGCTCAACAGCAGGTCCGAATTTTACAAAATCATCATATATTTTTCCCATATATAAATGAGATTTTGCTTTTATATTATTATCCTGTGTTTGATATGCAGCACGATTATAGCTGTATAAGGCATCTTCTATACAATTTGTTTTATCATATATTCTCGCTTTTTCATAATGAGCTAATGCTCCAATCTGGCTGTCTCCTATCTCCTCTGCATAATCAAGTACATTTTCAAATGCATTTAACGCCTTTTCATTTTCATTCGTTAATGAATATTTTTTTGCCTGAATAAACATTCTTTTTAAATGCGGGTCTTTTGGTATATATATATCACTTCTTGAAGTAATATAAGATGAATTATCAGGAATTTCAGCTGTTTCAGAAAGTAAATTATCTGTTTGTTCCGTTTCAGCTGTTTCAGTCAGTGCCTCTGTAACAGTCGATTTATAATCTATTTGTTGAAGGAATAATGCATCTACCCAATTTTCCACAACTTTAGAAGGTTTTTTAAGCGTATTGGTAATATATTCATCAAGTATCTGTGATGCACTCTTTAAATTTGATTGAATTATTTGTTGATTTGGTTTATCTTTTTTTGATTGATTTTTTACTAACTCAAGATATGAATTGACTTCCGATTTAATATCATCAGGCGTTCCTATTGCATTTGCCGTATTTTTAAAGTCTGATAATACCTGATCTATATTTATTTTTCTTCTGGTATAATCTATAGCAACTTTTTCACCGTTGGGAAAATAATTTTGAGATGCCGATATTTCCTGCTGATTTTTGCGTTTCTCCTGCAAATCATTTTCGGCAGTCTGAGGAGATTGAGAATTTTTTTCCTCATTCTGTTTTTTGGTTATTTGATTATTATTTATACCCGGATAATACTTAACGTATGCCGGATATATTGAATTGTACAATGTGACCCGCCTTACAATTACACTAAATCCGCAGCTAATTCTACATATTTAAGTATGAACTTTTTTGAAGTATTTTAAAATACATCATTTAATGTATTAATGTTTTTATTCGAAAAATCAACTGATACCTGCTCCTGTTCGCTTCACCTTACGTAAAAACCGCCTCTTGGTTTTTACTCTCTCTCCGCCCTGTCGTTCACCTCGCTTTCGCTTCCGTTCACTTCGGGCATTCACATTCTCCGGTTTCGCTTCGCTTCACCTTA
>CANQOQ010000025.1 GCA_947625495.1 Candidatus Gastranaerophilales bacterium
TGACGAAAACAGACAAAATCATTTCTATGAATATTCCGGCGACAGTACTGATAAAGCAATAATTGATGCAGGTGGTAATTTTACTTCAACACCTGAATTTAAAGCAAATGGTGATACTAAAACTGAACAAAAAGAGGGATATCAAGAAAAAAGACAATTGGGTAAAATAGGTGAGGAAAGTGAAGATAATATACTTCTTTATACAAAAGATAAAAGTGCACCTCTTGCGCCGCAAGACCCGACATTAGATGATAATCCTTCGAGTGATGAAAAATTTCCCGTACCTCCTTCTTCAAGCGAATCATCAGTAATTTCATTAAACGCAAATAATGAATTAAACAGATTGGTTCTGACTGATTTAAATACGGAATATACAAATAAGTATATAAATTTTAAATCAGGAAAATAATAAAACACATAAAACAGTAAGAAAGAATGGTATTTTGACCATTCTTTCTTATTGTAACAAAATCTTAACAAAAGACAATTAAAATGTAAATAATTTACCCGTAAAATTTTTTATATAGTATATATAGGATATGTTCTTAAGAGAGATTAAAACTGAAGTTAACAAAAGGCAAATAAAATTTTAAAAATTGTAACAAGAAAATTAACATAATTTAGCAATTTTTTTTAATTACAATATTTAAATAGAGTACATAAGATTAAGAAAAAATTATTTAATATAAAGGAAGAAGAATATGAGAAAACTTTTAAGTACAACAATCGCAGCAGGAATTTTAACAGCAGCATGTGCAGCACAAGCTTTTGCTTTAGATCCTAATGCATTGCCTAAATTTAATGCAACTGGTTCATCAAATGTAGATGTAACAACTCCGGGAACAGCAGGACGTGACATGAACGTTAAAGTTAACGGCGGCGCTGGATCTGTTGGTACTGCTAATTGGTCAGAATTTAATGTCGGCGCTAACAAAACAGTTAACTTCGAATTTACGGCTCATAACCAAACATCATTAAACAGAGTAGATGCAGCAGGCGGTATGTCTCAAATTTACGGTAAATTAACAAACTCTTGCGGCAGCAACTGCGGTTATGCTTCAACAAGTAAAGTTATCTTAATTAACCCAAACGGCGTTTTGTTTGGTGACGGCGCAAATGTTAATTTGAACTCTTTCACTGTTTCAACTTTAGACGGCAATTATGCTAACGGTAAATTGGAATTGACAAAAGGTCAAACTCAAGGCAAAGGTATTACCGTTAAAGGTGCTACATTATACGGTGATAAAGCTCTTAACTTAGTTTCAGATAACGTAACAGTATATGAAAAATCACAACTTTCTACAAGCACGGTTAACAATTCTCATTATACAAATGGTAATGAACTTGCTTTAGGTAAAATAAAAATCGTTACAGCTGATGGTGTAAACTTCACATATTTAAACAACGGTGCAGTTTCTGATATGAAAGAATTTGTAGCTTCTAACGATAAAATGAATGTACAAATTACTGATTCAAATTTAACATCAGGTCAAATAGATATCAGAAACTATTCAAGCAACAATGAAAGCGATATAAACATAAATCGTTCAACATTAAAGGCTGTTAAAGCAGTTGAAGGAAATGACGGTAACATTTATTTAACAGCTAACAATAAAGCAGTAGTTGATGAATCAAGATTATCAACTGAAAAGGGCGGAAAAATCAGAATATATTCAGGTAACCTTTCTTCAGTTAAAGCTTCTGATTTAAATTCTGCAACCTCAATTGAAATTACCTCAGAAAAAGGGGACGCTGTAGCTGACAGCTCAATCTTAACAGCTGCAACAGATATTGATATAAATGCTAAAAATATAGCTTCTGTTCAAAAGAATTCTAAACTTACTGCAAAAAATATCAGAATTAAATCAGGTAAAGATGCTTGGGCTTCTTATTCAGACCTTGATGCAGATGAAATTACAATCGAAGCTGCTAATGATGTAAAAACAAATAACGTAAACTTCAACAATAAAAAGACAACTGTAACAGCAGGTCAGGATGTAGATTTATCAAACTCTAAAGGTTTAAATTCACAATACGGTTTAGTTGCTTCTGCAGGTCGTAATATGAATGTAACAACTGACTCTACATTATCAGTATCAAGCTTAGTAGCTAAAAATGATATGAACTTAAAAGCACAAGCAGTTAAAGCCGGTGCAGGTAAAACAACTAACTACTTAGAAAAAGCCGGTGACAGCAACGACAGAGCTTATATAGAAGTTGGCGGTACATTTACTTCAAATCCTGAGTTCACAGTAACTAAATCAGCAGAATTGAATGCAGATCAAACAGCTCAAAAAAGACATCACATCCAATACGGTAACGAAAAAATCTTATTAGTAAATGATAGACCTTATACTCCAGGTCAACCTTCTATAGACCCTGTAGCTCCGGAGCAACCTTCTATCAACGCTGATGATCAAGCTCAAATGTTAAACAGAATACCTCGTCAACCTGAATCATATAACAACAACGCAATTATCAATAACGGTAGAACAACATTTGTAGATGTATTCGCAGCAGCTAGTCAGATAGAAATCGCAGACGACGAAGAAGAATAATAAATAATTAAACAAAAATAAAAGGAGCCTAAAATAAAGGCTCCTTTTTTATTGACGAAACACTCAAAATAATATACCATTAAATTGTTATTTATTATATTTCTTGTGGCATAATTAATTATGTGAGGTTAGTATGAAAATTAAAATAAGTATACTCTTGGCTGTATTATTTATATGTTCTGATTTCGTATATTCTCAAGTACCTGTCTCAACAAAATCTAAATCGGGAATTATTAATGTTAAACCTTCTAAAAATACTAGCAGTATCGTTCGTTCTTCAGTCTATGATGATAAAAGTATTGATGATTATACTGAACAAATAAGTGCCTTAGAACAAAGACTGGAAATAGATCCACAAAATATTCAAGATATTATTTCTATTTTGAGAATATTTAATATTGCGAATACTCCCGAAAAAGGATTCCCCTACATTAGGAGATTGTGGAATATAGATTTCAATAAAAGACCTCATAAATATGAAGAATTGAAGTCAGAAAAAAATATTGCGGAATTAAAAGCATTAAATGATGAATTATTGAAACTTTTGGATTATTCAAAAGATAAATCTTCTATTTATATTAATCTTGCTGTTTTAAATTTAATACTAAATAATAAAAATAAAGCTATTTCTTATATTCAATCAGCAATTATTAATTGTACAAACCGAGAAAATTTAAAAATTACATTTAATTTAATTTATTCACATAAATACTACGAAGATTTAGTAAATGTATGTAACAGATATTTGTTATATGTTGATAATAAAGATAATGATATTCAAACATTAAAATTTATCAGCTTGGTTAAATCAGGTAATATTGGTGCTGCTATAGAAGAATATGAATCTTTGGATTATGAACTTGGAATAGGTCCTAAACAATTATTATATACGGCTCTGAAAGAAAAATCCAAAAGTGATAAAGAAATAATGAAAATTATGTTTGGAAAATATCCTGAGCCTGAAGGTTATTATCTATTATACAGAGTTATAAAATATGCTCAAGGAACGGAAGATACAAGCTGGATAATAGAAAAATTAAATAAAAAATATCCTGATTCTCCTGAGGCAAATTTAATTAAGGTATTTGTTTTATTATTTGATGAAAATAAACCTGATGAAGCTTTGAAGGTGTTAAATTCAACTAGAAGCAAGATAACTTCAGAGTTTGAAATAAACGATTATAATATGCTTATGTCTGAAGTTTCTAATAAACCCCTTGATGAAGCACAAAAATTAATGGAAAACGGCTATCCTAAAAAGGCTTTAGAACTTCTGGAAAATGAAAATATTCCTGAAACTCCAACACTTTACTGTACAATGGCAACATGTTATATACGTCTAAATGAAATGCAAAAAGCTCTTGAGTGTCTAAATAAGGCAATGGCACTTGATAGTAAGCTCCCCGATGTCTATTTTGCGTTTATTGAATATTATATTGAAGCAGGCGATATTGAAACTGCAAGAAAATATATTGAACAAACAAAAACACTTAAAAATGAGGATTATGATAATAATGATATAATAAAAAGACTTGATGATTTTACAAAAACTATAAATCAAATGGAAGCTGAAAAGTATGTTGATAATATAGTAGAATTATATGAACAGCAGCGCTATGATGAAGCTTGGAATCAAATAGAAAAGGCACTGAATATAAGTGATGATATATCAGCTCTTCATTTTTATAAAGGGCTTATATACATTGCTAAAAATAATTATGCGGCATCTACGGCAGAATTTAGTAAATCAATTAAAATTGATGAAAATAGTGTTTTATCATATTACTATTTGGCTTTAGCTTTTGATAATCTTGGCGAGAGAATAAGTGCTTATGAGTGTTATGAAAAATTCTTAGAAGTTATTCCAAAGGATTTCTATGGTTCAAGTGATGCCATTGAATATGCAAAAGCCAGAATTGAAAAATTAAAATAATATTTAAAAATATAAATATAAGCTAAATATTAATACAAGTTAATATTTAGCTTTTTTTTATGCTATGAAAATATATTTAATATACAATTAATCCATAGGGAAAGGGGTTTAATATTTTTTAATAAAAATAAATTTATATAGCAAATAAAAAATTTATTGTTTTTATATTAAACAAAAGAATAATATGTCATGTATAAAGTATTCTAATATATCAGAAAAATTTTAACTCAATATAAAAAGGAGAAGTGAGTCAGATGAGAAGAAAAATAAGTGCAGCTATAGTAGCAGCAGGGATGATGGTAATGAACAGTGCTCCTGTATTTGCAATAGTAGACGTAAATGCGCTACCGCAATTTAAAGACGGAAATAATGTAAATGTACAAACAGGAGGGGATATCACAGGGAATTTTACCGGCGGTAAACCTGATATGAACGTACAGATACAAGGTGATGCAGGTTCAGTAGGAACAGCAAATTGGAACAGTTTTGATATAGGAAGTAATAAGCATGTAAATTTTGAATTTACGGCACATAACCAGACATCATTAAACAGAGTTGAAGCAGCAGGCGGGATGTCACAAATATACGGACAGATGACAAACTCATGCGGAAGCAACTGCGGATATGCATCAACAGGGAAAGTAATATTAATAAACCCGAACGGTGTATTATTCGGAACAGGAGCTAATGTAAACTTAAACTCATTCACGGTATCAACACTTGACGGTCAATATACACCGGGAGCAGACGGAACAAAAGGCGGCAGTTTAACATTAACTCCAAATACATCAGAAGCATATAACGGAAAAAACAAAGGCATAATAGCAGTACAAGACGGTGCAACGATATACGGAGATAAAGCTGTAAACTTTGCAGCAGATAACAGAATCATATTATATGAAGGTTCAAAGATAAAGACGAATATAGGGAACAATGCGAAGTATACAAGCGGGACACCTCTTGCAATGGGAAATGTAAGATTGGTAACTGCGGACGGAGTAACATTCAAGTATGAGAATAACGGTGCTACGACAGATATGCCGCAGGATTCATTTAAAGCATCAAATAAAGAAATGAATATAGATGTACAGGGATATATAGAGAGCGGAAAAGTAGATATAAGAAATTATTCCAGCAATGTACACAGTGAATTAAATGTATATAAAGGAACAATAAAAGCAGTAAAAGCTGTAAAAGGAAATGACGGAAGCATCTGGTTAACAGCGAATAACCATGTGGTAGTAGATGATTCCAATTTAATAACCAGCAATATGGAAGGTGCCGATGCTGTAGATGGCGGGAATATACAAATACTGGCAGGAAAAATAGCATCTGTAAAAGACAGTAAATTTGATGCTGTTGGTAATATAAAGAGTGAATCTGTAAATTCAAATGCAATTGTAGAAAATTCTATAGTAAATGCAGGAAAAAATGTTGATATTAAAGCTAAAAATATAGCAAGTATACAAAAAAGTTCTAAAATTACTGCAGATAATATTGCAATAAACGGTGTTTCTAAAGCAAATATTTTAAATTCTAAATTAAATGCTTCTAAAAATATTACAATATCTTCTGATAATTCCATTTCAACAGTAGCTTCTGATATTCTGGCTGATAATAATATCGAAGTAACATCAAAAGGTGATGTTTCTCTCGCTGATTCAACTTTTGCTAAAACAAAAGATGGTGGTATTACTGGAGCTGCAAGTGTAAAAGTAACAGCTAAAAATGATATTACAGATGCTTCAGTAAGCGGTTCAACTTTTAACGGTAACGTTGTAGCTGTTGAATCAACTAACGGAAATATTAAACTTGGTGATTTAGATAAAAAACAGTTTAATTCTGCAATTGACCCCGCACAGTTTAAAGCTGCTCAAAATATAGAAATAGTTAAGGAACAAGGTGACTTAACGGTTCCGAAATGGAGTTTTGAAGCCGGTAATGATGTATTATTACAAGCTAAAGCAGGAAAAGTTCAATTTGCACAAGATGCAGCAGATAACTTTAAATCAGCTAAACATATTAAATTAAAAGCTCAAACAGATATTACTACTGATACAAATGCAGTTGATTTAAAGAATATCCAAACAACAATGGAAGCCGGTAAAGATATTGATGTTAAAATAAAAGGTGCAGGCGAAAGAAGTAATGCTTTAATTGCAAAAGCAGGTCAAAATATGAATGTTACCGCAGAAGGCAATTTAGCTGTATCAGAATTGATATCACAAGGTAATATGACATTAAAAGCCGATAATATTTTATCAGGTAGTCCTAAAGCATCAAATGACCATTACTTCAAAAACCCCGGTGATCACTCTCAAGATAGTGATGATCCGAGAGCATATATTGAAGTAGGCGGTACATTTACTACTTATGAAACTGCAAGAGGTGCTGATGAAGAAGGAAAAGATAAATTTAATGTTTCGGATTCAACTGACTTAACTAATGATGGTCAATATAACAAAAAACACTTAATTGAATTTGGTAATAACAATGACGAAAAAGTATTATTGGTAAATAAAAGACCGGTTAATTATCAAAAAGATGAACCCAATTTACCGGGTGCAGGAAAAGGTGATATCGCAGATCCTGAAAACCCCGGATCTTCTGAAGGTGGCAGCGGTAAACCAGGACCTAGTGTAGATCCTGTTGAACCTGATCCTCAAGGTCCTGGCGGAGGTGGTCAACAACCAGGCGGAGACGGTGAAGGTTGCGCTCCTACTCCGGGAATTGATTCAGGTGATTTAGGCGGCGACACTGATGAACCGGGATTAATTAACAGCCAAAATATTAGAGAAACTCAAAACAGCTTAAATGTTATTGAAACTGTTAAAAACAAAAATCTTTCTCAATATACAGTTGTTAAAAACGAAAATAAAAAACAATAGTTAATCTATTAGTTAAAGAAGAACAGATTGTATAAATCTGTTCTTCTTTATTTACATATATTGATATTTAATTAAATCCTTATAATTTTTTGGTATCATTAAATAATGAATATATTAAAAACATTTGAAATATTTTTATCAGCTCCTATAAGTATCATTCAAAAACGTGATATAAAAATCATGCATGTTGAAACAAACATTTTTGCCAATCAAATGCCAATAGATGTTAGTTTTGATGATGATATTCAATTAACTGTTTATAATAATAAAAAAGTATATAAACTATTATCAAGTGTAATGTATAAAAGAAAACAAAGAGATGAAAATAATAAAAGCCAAATTCATAACGAGCGCCCCTTCAATTAAAGAATGCCCTGAGTTAAATATGCCTGAATTTGCGCTTGTAGGACGTTCTAACGTCGGAAAATCTTCTTTTATTAATTCTGTTGTTAATATTAACGGCTTAGCTAAGACGAGTAATACCCCGGGAAAAACTAAATTAATTAACCTGTTTAGTATTAATGATAAGTTTATTTTCGCTGATTTACCGGGATACGGTTATGCAAAGGTGTCCGGTAAACTTCAAAATCTATGGCAAAAATCTCTTGAAGAGTATCTTATAAAAAGACATGAAATAGTCTCTCTTATTTTATTAATAGATTCGCGGCATGATGTTCAAAATAACGACCGCCAGATGGCTCAATGGATTAAATATAATAATCTGCCTTGTTTTATTATTGCTACAAAAGTTGATCAAATCTCAAAATCTCAAATTAATAATGTTTGCTCTAAATTCGAAAAAGAGTTGTCTTTTCAGGTTTTTCCGTTTTCTAAAAATAATAGTTTTTATAATAAAAGAATTATAGAGAAAATAGAAGAACTGATTTAGTTATAGAGTTCTTTCCAAAAATAAGTTAATACAGTCTTTTATAGAATCAGGGGTATCAAAACTATCTAAAGGATTTTTAGTATTTTGTGTACTTTGGAGTATTGTATTTATTTCCTTTTTTATTTTAGGTTTTTTTTCTGCGGATACATTATATTCAGGCATTGAATATTCCTGCTGTATCCTTTTTGGCTTAAATATTGTTTTGAATAAACAAAATAATATTAAACAAACAAAAACAACAATTATAGAAATAATGGAAATATTTAATTGGTGTGTCATATCCGTCTTTACTGCTTCTTTTTGAGTTGAAACGGATGGTTGTTTAACTTCTGCAACAGGTTGTACATTTTTTAAATTTGCTTTGTTAACTTTCGATTCTTTCGGAAGTTCAGGAAGAAATAAATCATCAACCTCATTAGAAATATATATAGTGTTCATTAATTAGATTCACTTTCTTTTTTAGTTTGTTTTGTTTTGGAAGGTTTTCTTCCCGGTTTCTTTTTTTCTTTAACGGCAGGAGTATTTTTAGCCGTTTCTTCTTTTTTTTCTTCTGCTTTTTCTTCTGCTTTTTCTTCTATGTTACTTTGTTTATTGGAAGATTTTTTTCTGCCTTTTTTTGTTTTCTTTTCTGTTTTAATTTCTTCAACAGGTTTTATATCTTCTTGTTTGTCAGTGATTGTTGCAGATATTTCTTCGTGTTTTTCTTCAACAACTATTTCTTTTTGTTCATTAGTTGATGAAATTTCAGATTGTTGAGGGTTGAATTTATTAAAATTGTTATTTTTTTTGTTTTGCTGAGAGTGTTCGTTATTATTATCATTTAACGGATTATTATTTGGGTTATTGAATACTCTGTTTTGTTTATAGTTAGGAGTTTTATTTTTAATTTGCTGAACAGGGACTTTAAGTTTTGCTGCTTTAGCTTTAATTTCACCTTCAACAACAGGAGCAGAAAAAGTCAAATCATCAGCAATATAACCGTTACCTTGGCAGTGAGGACACTTTTTACTGAAAATTTCAGATAAACTTTGCCCCTGTCTGTGTCTTGTTAATTCAACAAGTCCCAAGTCGGATAATTGTCCGACCTGCGGTTTTGCTTTATCTTTTTCAAGAGCTATTTCCAGTTCTTCCATAATTGCAAGTTTATCCTGCCTTGAGTTCATATCGATAAAGTCAACAATAACCATACCGCCGATGTTTCTTAAGCGAAGCTGACGGGCTATTTCATGGACTGCTTCCAGATTGGTTTTTACAATTGTTTCATCCTGAGTATTAGAACTTACAAATTTGCCGCTGTTAACATCAATAACCGTCAGAGCTTCCGTTGTTTGAATAAATAAGTAGCCGCCGCTTGGAAGATTAACTTTTGTTTGAAGTGCAGCTTTTATTTCTTTTACTATACCCGAAGCAACAAGAAGTGTTTCTGAACCTTTATAAACGTTAACTGCAATATTTTTATTCATATTCCAATTTTGAAGTATCTGTTGAGTTCTATGAACACCATAAGAAGTATCAAGTATTATTTCATCAACATCTTCACTGCAAGCTTCTCTCATAACCATATATAACAGGTCTTGATCTCTATGTAAAAGACTTGGAGCAGGTCTTGTTTCTGCCGCCGTAACAATAGTATTCCATTTATCAAGCAAAATTTCCAAATCTTCCTGAATATCGGCATCTGATTGCCCTTCGGCCTCTGTTCTGACTATAACTCCTATACCTACAGGTTTTGAAAGTGCAACTATTGATTTTAATCTTGCTCTTTCTTTTTGAGAAACAATTTTTTTAGATACGTTAATGCCGGTTTCTTGCGGCATTAAAACTAAAAAACGCCCCGGCAGGCTGATTAAAGTGGAAACTCTCGGCCCCTTATGTCCTACGGGTTCTTTAACAACCTGAACTATTAATTTTTGTTTTGGTGATAATTTTTCTTTTAGTGTGCCTTTACCTATAGCGTCATTTGCGTGTAAAAATCCCATTTTATCATAACCGACATTTACAAATGCCGCATCAATACTTGGTAATATATTGTCAACCGTAGCCAGATAAACATCATTTAAGAGCATATCTCCTCTATGAACGTAAAACTCACAAATTTTGCCGTCTTCTATAACTGCTGCTATATTATCTCTTTCTGCTACAACTATCGCTTTTGACATATTCTTTCCTTTTCTAAAATTTATAAACCTTTATAACTTATTCATATCCTTATCATAGAATTCCCTGCGGATTATCCTGAAATCAACATCTTGAATAAATTGTTTTATAACATCTTCAGGTTTTACAGAAGGAATCTCAACCGACTGTCCCGTTTTCAAAATCATATACAAGGTACTATCTTCTACCTTTACTGATTTAATTGAGGGTTTAATATTTATAAGTTTTTTTACACCTTTTTTGTTTATCTTCTCTATAAATATTTCATTACTTGAAGATATCTTGTCTTTAATATACAACAAATCCTGATTTTTTAAAATACCTTCTTTAAACGGAGTAAAAGAATACATAGCCCATTGCGCAGTAATATCAATAGATTGAGTCGTTTTATCTATCTTTTTTGCACTTATGACTTTCATATTTTTTGTTAAGACATTATTTAATATTTCTTTTAATTCATCTACTGGTAAATCATTATAAATTTCTATATCTATAAGTTCATTAAGTCCTTCCACAAATATAGGAAGTGCTATTCCGAGTGATATTTTGGGCGTTGGATTATAGCCTTGCGAGAAGCATAAATCAAGCCCCGAGCGGTAGAGCATTTTTATTATTGTATTTTGCCAATCAAGGTGAGAAATATACCTTAATTCATTTTCTTTTGTTATGGTAAGCCTGTATTTATAGGATGGTCTTTCTTCGTGCGGAATATTTTCTTCATTTTTTTCAAAAACAAATGGTTTATCAATTATTTTATGAGTTTTTAAGTTTTTACAAACTCCGCAATTTACGCAGTTAAATTCGCAAGGAGTTATATTTTGAGCATTTAAAGCGTTATTATACTGTTCTTTCAGCCATTTTTTATCAAGCCCGGTGTCAATAATATCCCACGGAAGGTTTTCCTCTAAAGGATATGACCTTTGTGCTTCCTTATCAATGTCTATACCGCATTCAAGCGCAGTATCCAGCCACAATTGTCTGTCTATATTCTCATCCCATGTTGAAAGATAAACACCTTTTTTATTGAGTTCATAAAGAAAATCGTTATATCTTTCATCTCCTCTCGTAAAAGCGCACTCCAGCCTTGATACAAAACTGTTATGATAGTTGATTTTTAAACCTTTTATGGGTTTTGTCAGGTCAAGCAGATATTTTATTTTGTCTCTTATTATTTCAAAAGAATTTTGGCTGCACCATTGAAACGGAGTGTGGGGCTTGGGTACAAATATGGAGACGGTTGATGTAATATTTAATCCGTCTTTGAGTTCAAGTTCTTTTTTTATCAGTTTAGATTGATATCTGATTTTTTTAAACAGTTCAGCCATTTCCTCTAAATCCTGATAAGTTTCCGTGGGAAGCCCTATCATAAAATATAATTTAACGTGATTGGCCCCGTTTCTATAACAATTAAGTATAGTATCAATAATTTGCTGTTCCGTAAGATTTTTATTAATAACATTTCTAAGCCTTTGGCTTCCCGCCTCAGGCGCCAGTGTTACCGTTGTAGACCTTACGCCTCTTACCAATTGCGAAAGTTTTTGGCTGTAACGGTCTATTCTCTGACTGGGCAGCGAAACCGAAACTCTTTTTTTATTCATTTCATCAGATAAGCATTCAATAACGCTTTCAATGTTTGTGTAATCATTAGATGACAGCGACAATAAAGAATACTCATTATATCCCGTGAGATTTACCGATTTTTTAACGTTTTTAATAACTTCTTCAGCGCTTCTCTCTCTTATCGGAAGATTAACGTGACCTGCCTGACAGAACCTGCACATTCTGCCGCAGCCACGTCTTATTTCTATTATTGTTCTGTCGTGAACGCCCGACGAATACGGTACGGGGCTTCTTGTTATATTGTCATTGCTTTTAAAATTATAAATTCTTTTTTTTGTTTTATTTTTTAATTCTGGGCAGTATATTCCTTCAATTTTGGCTAATTCTTTTATGATATCAATTCTGTTTAATCCGTTGTTTTTTAGTTCATAATACTTTTCTAAAAGTTCAATAATAAGTTCTTCGCCGTCACCAATCATAAATAAGTCAATAAAATCTTGAACGGGAACGGGATTAAAACAGGCGGGTCCTCCCGCAACAATTATAGGGTCTTTTTCTGTCCTTTCTTTTCTTAAAATCGGAATTTTAGACATTTTTATCATTTCGAGCATTGTCGGATAACATAATTCATACTGCAGCGAAAATCCTACAATATCAAACTTATTAACCGCTTTTTTTGATTCCAGAGCAGTTAAACATTCATCTTTATCTTCCAAAATTTTTTTATAGTCAAAATCTACAGCATAGACTCTGTCTGCCATAAACCTTTCATCAGAGTTAACAGTTTCATATAAAATCTTCTGCCCGAGATTACTTATTGCAATCTCATACTTATCAGGGAAAGCAAGCGCAAACCTTACAAGAGCATCATCAAAATTTTTATTAAAGCTTAAATACTCACCGCCCGTATATTGATACGGCTTTTTTACCTTTAATAAATCACATTGCATCTCATTTGGGATTGTATACATTTAAGCCAAATCTTCCGGAATATATCTTTCTATATCAATAATTTCCCCGTATAATCCATTGTTTCTGAATACGTTAAAGAAATCAAGTAAAGATGAGTACGGTACCTTATATTTATACAGAGCCACTCCTATACCGTTATTTTTCATAACGGTAATAATGAAATAACACTTTTTTGCATAATCTCTTAACGCTTCTTCCTTAAAATAATTGCCGTTTTCATCTTTTAAAATTTTTACATATTGAAAACCCTTAAAAAATCTTTGACGAATAGAGTTTTCGTTATCTGAAGACCTGTTAAAAAGATTTATAACTTTATTATCTATATCATCTGACATAGTTCTATTGAATAATATTTTTAATTTTCAGGCAACTTATTAACAATTATATTTACACAAAAATCCCGAAATTTAATTTCGGGATTTTTATATATCTGTTAAATCTATACTTCTTCAGATGATTCTTCCTGTTCTCCGTCACCTTCAAATTGAGCCATATCTTCTTCATCAACGGCATATTCTTCTTGTTCTCTGATTTCATCAGCAATTTCATCAACACTATCGTCGTCCTCTGAATCTTCTTCTTTTTGCTCATTTCTCTGTGGCTGTGGCTGAGATTCCATCTTTTCAGCCTGTGATTGGCTTTTAATATCTATTTTCCAGCCTGTTAATTTGTGAGCAAGTCTGACGTTCTGCCCGTCACGACCGATAGCTAAACTTAATTGGTCGTCAGGTACTATAACAAATGCCTCTTTTGAATACTCATCATCTGCTAATATATCAACCGATAAAATTCTTGCGGGTGATAGTGCATTAACGATGTATTCAACAGGATTATCGGAATATCTTACAATATCAATTTTTTCATTTTTAAGTTCGCCGATAATTGTTTGGATACGGCTGCCTCTTGGTCCGATACAAGCACCAACGGAGTCAACATCAGGGTCGTTGCTTGTTACTGCTATTTTTGTTCTGTAGCCGGCTTCACGTGAAATTGATTTTATTTCAACAATTCCGTCTTCAATTTCGGGAACTTCAAGTTCAAACAATTCTCTTACTATTTCAGCGTGTGCGTGGGATACTATTACCTGAGGAAGTCTTGATGTTTCTTTTACATTAAGAACAAATACTCTTATTCTGTTACCCGGCTTATAGTATTCACCCGGAATTTGTTCTTTTTGAGGCATTATAGCATCGGTTTTACCAATATTTACTATAACATTTCTGTTCTCAACTCTTTGAATAATACCTGTTGTAAGAGTACCTTTCTTTTCCATAAATTCATCAAGAACAAGTTTTCTTTCAGCTTCTCTTATTCTTTGAGTGATAACCTGTTTAGCGCTTTGTGCCGCAATACGTCCGAAGTTTTCCGGAGTAACTTCTATTTTAACTTCATCTTCAAGTTCAACTTCATCATCAATTTCTTTTGCATCTTTTAAAGAGATTTCTATATCAGGATCTTCTACTTTATCAACAACAAGCTTTGTTCTGAATACACCGATTTCACCTGTTTGTTCATCCAATATAGCTTCAACATTAGGGACTTCTTTTTGTTTTATATGTTTTTTATAAGCAGTAACCATTGCATCGCATAAAGATGCAATAATAACTTCTTTTGATATGCCTTTTTCTCTTTCGAGTTCTTCACAGGCTTCAAATAATGCTGTTCCAATCTTTATCATAGTCCGTTCTCCTATATTTCATTTGAGTATAATTTTGCTGATATAATATTTTCTTTTTTGATTAATATTTCTTTTTTGTCTTTGTATGAATAAATTGTAAGCCCTTCATTTTCATCAAAATCAACTATTTTGGCAACAAATTGCTTTTCTCCCGATTCATCAACGGCATTTTTCAATTTAAGGTTTATATCTTTACCTTTAAATATCAAATATTCTTTATCGGATTTAAGTTTTCTCTCCATTCCGGGGGAACTTACTTCCAAATAATATTTAAACGGAATAAGTTCTTCCAAAAAATCGGATAGGCTTCTTGAAACCTTTTCGCAATCATCAATGCCTACTTCTTTTTCCGTTGAGAACATAAATATTCTTAAAAACCATCTGTGATTTTCTTTTATAAGTTCAACTTCAACAGGAATGAAACCGTATCTCATTAATGTGTTATCAATGATAGGTTCTATTTTTTCCATAATATCGCGTTTATTAACATATTCAAAAGGAGCATTTTTATCTGATTTATTGTATTTATCTTTTGTCAACTCTATCTCCTTTCTTAAAACCCTTATCTAAATAAAAAAGAAACGGGTTACCGTTTCTCTAATCAACATAATTTTATAATAGCATAATTAAAAAAAAATTAAAGTAAAGTTTTATTGCAATTTTTAATAAATTTCGCTTATAATTATGGGTATATGAAATCAGTAAAAGAAGTAGCAACAGAATCAAAAATATTAGAGAAATTAGAAGAATTTCCAACCTGTAAAAAATTGGCACAGGAGCTTTTTCGCAGTGAAGAACTTCAGGAAATGCAGGATTATGCCAATAATGTTTCAATAAAAAGATTGGGATTTAATGACCATGGGCCTGTTCACATGAGACAGGTCGCAATTAATGCTATAAAAATGCTTAAAATCCTTCATGAATCAGGGATAAAAACTTCTTTAGAAGAAGAGGAAATCGGTACGTTTGAAGACAGTATGTGTGCTGTTGTTATGGCTGCTTTAATGCATGATTTGGGAATGATGATAGGCAGGCAGGGGCATGAAGATATGTCTGTTATTCTTGCTGTTCCATTAATTGATAAAGTTTTAAATTCAATGTTCCCTAATGATGTTCATAAACGTGTTATTATAAAATCCGTGGCAATTGAAGCAATAGTAGGACATATGTCTTCAAGAAAAATTCACTCCGTTGAAGCGGGAATAATTTTAATAGCTGACGGCTGTGATATGACAAAGGGTAGAGCAAGAATACCGTTATCCATAAACCATGCTCCCAGAGTAGGGGATATTCATAAATATTCCGCTAACGCTATTGTTAGAGTTGGTATATACCATGGAGAGAAAAAACCGATAAAAATTGATATAGAAATGTCTGCTGATGTGGGATTCTTTCAAATAGAAGAAGTTTTATTGACTAAAGTTGAATCAAGTCCCGCTAAACAATTTATTGAACTTTTTGCCGGAGTTACGGGACAGGAAAGAAAGTGTTATTTATAAGTAGAAGAGGTTATTATGAAAAAAATTTGTCTGTTTATTTTGTTATGTAATTTTTTTATGATTAATACTGTTTTTGCTGAAGATACAATAAAACAGGAAGAAAAAACCTATTCTTCTTACGAACTTCCCGCCAATGAAACGTCTTTAAAACAATTGGATGCTGCTATGCGCCCTGAAATGGTCGGGAAAAGATGGGTATATGATGAAAGTAAAGATAGTACAACCGGCACTGAATCAAGTGATTTAAAATCAAATATTAAGGATTTCTCAAACGCTCTTGAATAAAGAAAAGTCTATCAAATTTTCCATAATCACAGTAAGTTCATTATATCTTGCTTTGTTGTGGATATAGTTGTACCCGAGAACTACTTCTAATGATGTTGCAGATGAATGCAGTGTCCTGTTAATTCTTCTTGCGGATGATGTCGGGATATTTCTTGCCCTGCGTGCAAGCTCCAGTTCTGATTCCGTTAAAAACGGAGTTATTTTTTCCAAAAGCTCTGTTTGAAACCCCGCATTTACAAAATATACCGTATATTTGTGCAGTTTTTTAAGATTTGATGTCATTAATATGGTATGCTCTCTGATAAATACTTCATAGACAGCATCTCCTATATGTGCATAATTTTTTATATTTAATTCCTGCATAATGATTTTATTATAACAATATTGTTAAACTTATTACATCATTAAATAAATTTATTTACCTAATAAGTAAATAGGCAGATTATGAGTTTGTGCAAACTCTAATAGGTCTGAATTGTATTGTGCCAATTCTTCCAAAGAATTAAATTTTGCGACTACGGCATTTATTTTAGGATTATATAGATTAGATTCGTTATGATTGCTTGTTCCTTTAGTATTAATTAAATTGTCATTTGCTTTATTTATAGCAGCTTTAATATCGGAGCCTTTTATTGTTTTTGAGCCTATAGTATATTCCGTGTCATCTTTAATTTGTGTTTCATATTGAGTTTTAGCAAATTGTTCGTAGAATAATTTATATTCTTCATCAGTTAAATTTAATTCTTCTTTTATTGTATTAGGTATTATAGTTCTATATTTGCTTAAAGTACTGTTTCCCGTAATTATATTACTCAAGGTTTTAAAATCTTTGCTTTTGCCGCCGCCCGAACTTTGATTTTCATGGGCTGCATTAGCAATATTAACATTTTCAGATTCCAAACTAAGACCCATTATTGCACCATAATATGTTGATTTATTTGCCAAGGATATGTAAGAAGTACATAAAAATCCGCCTTTTGCCACATCAGATAATATATCTACTATATCAAGACTTGTTTTTGTATCAGCCATGTGAACGTACAGTCTTAATGAATCAGGTGTTGTATTTGGAGTAAATCCGTACTGAGATAAATCAAAATTATTTGGTAATTGCGAGAAATTAATAACTTTATAGGTCTGTCCGTTATATTCTTGTGTAGGAATAAGATCAGGTTTAACAATTTTACTTGTAAACACGATTTGTCCTGTTTGATTTATTTTATTTAGTGAAGTATCGATAGGTCCGGTTTTATCCAGAGCTTGTTTATGGTCACTATAGAAACTTTCACTAACGCCTTTTAAGTCTGCCTCAGCCATTATTTTTGCTATGGAAAAATCATCTTTATGTCTGAACATTGCTGCTGCATAATTTTTATCTATTTTACTATTATTATACTCTTCAAGCCAATGATGGTTTTTAATAAGTTCAAATATTCTGTCTCTGACATCAACTGGCAGAGAATATTTTTCCAAAATATTTCTTGCAAAAAATGCCGAAACAATTTGATGTTCAGGGTCTGTAACACCTTCTGATTTAGCAATATCATGAAATATTACGGAGAATTTTAAAACAGTTTTATCAAGATTTGATAAATTTTGATAATTTTCATTAGCCATTGATTCTTGTAAAACTTTTAGAATATGTGCATCAACCGAGAGTTCTTGAGTTGCGTGCTGTTGTTTTCCGATAATGTTTATAAATTCAGGCATGCCTTTTATTAAGGAATTAAGTGCTTCATCAAGTTCTTGATTACCTGTCACAACAGAGTTTTCTCTGATAAATTTATTAGCGAGTTCAAATACTTCCGCTTCAACTGGGTTAGTTAAATCAAGTTCCGTATTTTCTGTATTAACATTAATTATTCCGTTATAACCATTAGATATTCCTCCTTCTATTGGAGAGATTCCGAGTTTATTTAGTATGGCAGTCTGTTCTGAATCGGATAATTCATTCAAAACACTGCTTAAATCACTTAAGAATTCAGTTCTTGAATATTGTAAAGGTAAGCCTTGTTTCCCAAATTGAGAAAAATCAGTATTGGATAATAAAGTTTCCAAGGATTTATTATTATTTGCAAAAAATCCCTGCATCATTGTGTGTTGAACTTCATCAGAAATATCTGTGGGGAGTATTGTTTGATTTAGTTTCTTCTTCATCTCTCGAATATATGAATCTATTTGTAATAATTTTTCACTTGGTTCATTAATTGATTCTAATTGAGGTTTGATTTGTGTCAGAGTAGAATAAGCTTTGACCATTTTTTCTAATGGTAAATTTTCTATATTATTTCCCAGCGCAACATATTTTATAGCTAATTCGGGATTTATACCTTTATTTATCAGAGAGTTAACTTCTTTATATTTTACATCATCATTAACTACCGTTCCCATTTCTTCAAATACTTCTGTTCCGTTGACATTATTATCCATAAAATCCATTGCTCTAATAAGTGCAGCAGAATCTGTTTCTTTTCTTATTTTTGCAATTAAATCATCAAGTAGTTTTAATTCAGAGTCCATTCCTGTATTTTGTGCAGAAATTTTAAATTTAGATATAATATCGTAATATACTATTTGATATTCTATATCCATATTTAAAAAGGCATCGGATTGTAAAAAATAAAGTGCTTCACAATAGTTTAATATTTGTTCATCACTAATGCCTTTATTTAACATAATAATAGCTTTATCAAATATCTCTTTTGAAGCAGTCAGGGACTTTAAATAATCAATATTTACACCCATATTTTTTAATTCAATAACTTGTGTATACCTCTCTTGTGATTTAGACAGTTCTTTTAAATCACAATCCATTATTCCTAAATTTTTCAATTCAATGACTCTGGAATATTCATCATCCTCTAATTGGGCTAGTTCATTTAAATTCCAATCAATTACACCTAATTTTTTTAATTCTATAGCTCGCGAGTATTGTTTATCATCTAATTCGGATATTTCTGTTAAATTATAGTCACTTATACCTAATTTCTTTAATTCAACAACTTTTGTGTATTGTTCTTCCTCTAAATTATATAAGAAGTGTTTTATATAGTAATTATCTATTCCTAAGTTTTTTAATTCAATAATTCGTGTATAACTTTCTTGATTTTTGGAAAGTTCTTTTAAATCGTAATTATTAAACCCTAAGTTTTTTAATTCAATAACACGTGTATACCTCTCTTGATTTTCAGAGAGTTCTTTTAAATCATAGTCTGATACACCTAATTTTGCTAATTCAATAGTTTTTGAGTATTGTTTCTCATCTAATTCTGCTAGTTCTTTTAAAGCATAGTTAGATATACCTAATTTTTTTAATTCAACAGCTCGTGAGTATTGTTCATCATCTAATTCTGTTAGTTCTTTTAAATCATAGTCGGATACACCTAATTTTGCTAATTCAATAGTTTTTGAGTATTGTTTCTCATCTAATTCTGTTAGTTCTTTTAAAGCATAGTTGGATATACCTAATTTTTTTAATTCAACAGTTCGTGAATATTGTTCATCATCTAATTCTGCCAGTTCGCTTATATAGGAATCCTTTACACCAAGATTTTTTAATTCAACAGCTCGTGAGTATTGTTCATCATCTAATTCTGCCAGTTCGCTTATACAGGAATCCTTTACACCAAGATTTTTTAATTCAACAGCTTTTGCATATTGTGCATCATCTAATTCTGACAGTTCTATTATATAGTAATCATCTACACCTGAATTTTTTAATTCAATAGCTTTTTCATATTGAATATTATCAAATTCAGCAATTTCAGACATAATCTGGGTATTCATTTTTGGATAGTTTTCTTCTAAGAAATCAGTTCTCTGCTGAATTTCTTCTTGAGTTGGGAATTGAGGTTCAGTAAATTCTAAATCAAAAGGAGGCTCTATATTATTAACATCTTCTGTAGGTTGAGTTATTTGAGATTGAATAGGAGGATTATTAGCCGAATTAACAGCGGAAGAAATACCCCCATTAGAAGCAAAGTACGCAGAAACATTTGCCGCCGCTATAGAAGCATTTTGTGCTTGATATTGAGCCATAGTAGAATCAATGAATTCAACTTTTGGTGGATTTGTAATAGAAGTTTGACTTAAATCATTTTGAGCAGGAACAAGTGCACTTTCTTGAGAAGATAGACTAGCGGTGTCTAATTTTGGGTTGTTAAATATATTGTTGTTTAATTGATTAGAAGCATCATCATAAATAACATAATCTGAATCGGTCG
>CANQOQ010000026.1 GCA_947625495.1 Candidatus Gastranaerophilales bacterium
ACCTCGCTTTCGCTTCCGTTCACTTCGGGCATTCACATTCTCCGGTTTCGCTTCGCTTCACCTTACGTAAAAACCGCCTCTTGGTTTTTACTCTCTCTCTGCCCTGTCGTTCACCTCGCTTTCGCTTCCGTTCACTTCGGGCATTCACATTCTCCGGTTTCGCTTCGCTTCACCTTACGTAAAAACCGCAAAAAAAAAGGAACTTTTTTAATTGTTCCTCTGAAATCTTTTTCAATTTCCTCGTGTGTTAGTAAAGGTAGTAAGTAAGGTAAGTATGAATATAAAATGTTTTATTAGGTTTTGATTTTTTGATTTATTGATTTATCATTTACATATATATAAAGTATATACAAAATAAATAATTGCTAAAAGAGAACTACTATTTTTTATTATTTCCTATAAACTCAATAAAACTAACATTTTTTGGATTTTACATAACTTAATATTTTAATATTAAGTAGAACCGTTTTTTTGAATGTTCTTATTTTTTATAAACTTACGTCTTTTCATTAAATCAACAAAAGCTTCAAGCCTTGTTATATATCCGGCTCTTCCGGCTTGTTCATCCATAATCAAAGTTAATATCGGTATCTCACAATCCTCTCTCATAGAAGGAAATATATTCTGCGACATAATTTCAGGCATACAAGTAAACGGACTGATATGAATTATACCGTCTATGCCTCTTTCATTAGCATAAGCAACATCACTGACGGATTCTAAAGCATCTCCGCCGATATCTCGCATTAAATACGGCTTCGCCATTCTGAATGCTCTTTCTAAATGAGTTTCTCCTTTTTTAAACCATTTTGGGATTATGGCATCTTTTAAAAATCCTGATACCGTAAGACTTCTTCTTGTTTGTACTCCCATTTTCCCAAGCTCTTTTTCAATGTTTTGATTTGAAAAAGGATCTTGAACCAGAAATATTTCTCCCGTTATATCAACGTTTACAACTTCTCTGTCTTTATCTGTTTCTGTTTTTTTAAGTTCTTTTACCGCCTCTTTTTCAGCTTTTCTCAATTCTCTTGTATTTGAAGCTTCAATAATTAAAGCAAGTGCACGGTTATAATGTTTTTCCGCATCGCCTATATTTATTTCTCTTGCTCTATAATATGAGAATAGATTTTCGATTCTGTCTAAAACAAACATTTTTCTTACGGCTATATGAATTGCTTTTATTATTAATATAGGATTTTGTACGTTAGTAAGTTCCTTCATAAACTTATACATACCCTTAAATCCGTCATATAGTTGCAATTCTTTATATTTAGATTCATATCCTAAATCTTTAAGTACGTTTTTAATACTTTGACCATATTCACCAAGTCTGCATATACCCGGTGAAGATATCATGGCAACATAGTCAACGTCTTTTTCTATAGCCTGTAAGAAATTACCCAATACCAATTTATATGGCAGACAAATTGAATCTGGACTGTATTTGGAAGCAAGTTCCAAAGTCCTTTTGTTTGTATGCGGCGGGATTAAAGGTTCAACTCCCAGTTTCTTTAATGCCGCTGCCCACGCAATATATACATTTCCCATATGTGGAAATGCAACTTTAATTTCTTTTTTTTCTTCTGACATTTTTTGCTATACCTTGAGCAAATATCCGCCGTTATCAGCGTTATGAAGAATATCTTCATTTAATTTGCTTCTGAGATTTTTAATGTATTTATATACATAATCTCTTGGCAATTCCAATATTTTTGCCAAATCTTTTGCATATACTATTGTATTTTTATTGGCTAGAAAATGATCAAAAACTAACTGTTCTCGGGCAGTTAATGTTTTCTTGAACGAAAATACGGATTTTTGCTGTTTCTCTTGTTTTTTCTGAGGTTTTATTTTGCTTTGTTCTTTATTTTTTATTTCTTTTTCTTTTATTTGCTTGTTTTTAATCGTTTCATCTTTTTTTACAGCCGGCTTTACAACCTTTTTTACTGCTGTTATTTCTTTTTCTTTATTAAAGGATTTTATTGCTAATGACTGGATTTTTTCTGTTTTAGGCATATAAGTATCAACAGACATTGAACTTAAAGACCTTAGCATAACGCTGTCTACCAAACTGTCATCATGTTTTTCTTCCTGAATAACCTTACCTAATCTTGCCGCATATTCTTCAAGAGTAATGCGTTCCAATGAGCTTCTCCACTTACGAATTTCTTCCTTGCTCAAGTATTCGCTCATACCTGTAAATCTCCTTGACTCTCTATTTTAAACTGTTCGGGATTATCTTACCTTTGGAAAAAAATAACCTAACCGCCAAAGTATTTTTATAATCTCTTTTCTCTTTCAAATTTATCACAAATTTTAAGTAAAATCTTAAAATTATTTTTAATCTAAATAAAGATTTACAAATACAAAAAGTACACTTTTTATGAAAAGAAATGTCCCCTTTTTGAGTTCAGTGTGATGTTATCAAATGAATATAATCTTGCGGGGCGTTTTGAACCGACTTTGGTATATTCGTTTAATTCTTTTAACACAGCACCCGTTAAAACTTTTTTTCTGAAATTTCTTTTATCTAATTTCATATCTAAAATTAGTTCATAAGATTTTTGAAGTTCGGTAAGCGTAAATTTTTCGGGCAAAAGCTGAAATGCGATAGGACAGAACTCCAGCCTTTCTCTCATTCTTTTTATTGAATATTCTATAATCTCTTTATGGTCATAAGCTAAAGTAGGTAAATTATATACTTCATGCCATTGAACCTGTGTAATCCCCTGAGAGTTATCAAATGAAAGTTTTATGTCATCACTTCTAATCAAAGCGAAATAAGCGCACGTTATAACCCTTGAACCTGGATATCTCAATGGATCACCAAATGTATATAACTGCTCTAAATAAATATTATCTACATTTGTTTTTTCTTTTAATATTCGTAATGCAGCACTGTCAAGATTTTCGGATAATCTTATAAATCCGCCGGGGATTGCCCATCTGCCTTTAAATGGTTCATTCGCACGCTTTACCAATAACACTTGAAGTTTATTATCTTTAATAGTAAATATTACTACGTCGGTCGTGATTTCATGTGTTTTTATTTCCTGAAACATGCTGTTTTTCTATCCTTAAATCCCTTGATTAGTTAAATACATAGTTAAAATGGCTTCTTGCTCTTTTCTGAAATCAGTTTCATCTTCTGTTCTGATATCAGAAATTTTTTTATCAGAATTTTTAAATGAAATAATGGCAGGATCCGGATTTATCTTCAAATTATTATAACTGGTCATTATTGATGAAACAAATTTTCTTGTTTCGTTAAAAGGAGGAATACCGTTATATTTTTTCACATTTCCGGGTCCGGCATTATATGCTGCAAGTGCAAGCTCCTTAGAACCAAACATTTTATACATCTGCTTATAATATTGTATTCCGGCTTTAATATTTTCATTAATATGATATGGATTATAACCCATTTTTTTAGCAGTTGAAGGCATTAACTGGAATACGCCAACCGCACCGTATTTACTGGTTTTTTCATGGCAAAAACCGGATTCTGCTTTTGCTATACTGAGCGCCATAGCAGGCTCTAAACCCATATCTATCGCATGCTTTACTATTAATTCTTTTACTGTAACTTTAGAAACAGCCTGTGCATTTGCATCATACTGTATAAAAAATATAGCTGTTAAAACTAACAAAATACTTACTATTACTTTTCGAGCCATGTAAAACCTCTAATGTTTATTTTATATGCTTTTAAAGTTGTATATTAAGATTTTATTACAAAAATATTTAATTTCAAGTCGAACGGAGACTATGTCAAATAATCCCAAAATTTGAATATTTTCAGCTTATACTAATCAAGTATTTTTTCTAATAACTCTGCGTCCGCATTAGATTTTTTTATATCAAACATGACATTTCTTTTCATGTAATTTCGAAGCGCTTCTCTGATTAATTCACTTCTGGTTCTTTGTTCATTATTAGCAACTTCATCTATCTGATTCAGAAACTTGTCAGGGATTGATAATAACACTTTTGCCATAATTTTTCCTTACACTTTTTTCACTTTACCCGTATATATAATTCTATACTATTTATTTAATATAGTCTATAATTTTTACAAAAAGGAGATAAAAATGAACACATTAAGAAACAGTTATAAATTAATAGATATATTTTGCACTTTGGCTGAAATACCTTCACCTTCATTAAGAGAAGAAAAAGTTGCTCAAAAAATATTATCAATATTTAAAGAAAATAATATTGAAGCTGATTTGGATGATTTTGGGAACGTAAAAGCAAAAGTAAAAGCAACCGATTCAACAAAAAAACCGATTTTATTGAGTTCGCACATGGATGTTGTAGGTGATAATTCACCTGTAAATATCAAGTTAAACGGAGATTTTATTGAAACGGATAAAACAAGAACGTTAGGTGCCGATGATAAAGCAGGTGTTGCCGCTGCTATATTGTTTGCTATTGAATTATCTCAAAATAAAGAACTTAAACATGGCGGGCTTGAAATAATTTTTACCCGTGATGAAGAACACACAATGCAAGGTATTAAGCATGTTAATATGAGTGAGATTGAATCAGAGCATGTGCTTGTTCTTGATGCCGATAAATTAGGGCAGGTGCTTTTTGCAGGCGCGAATTACAGACACTTAATTATTAATATAAAAGGATTAAAAGGCGGTCACTCCGGTATTGATATCGGTGATACTACAAGATTAAATGCAGCTAAACTTATAGCTGAAATTGTTAATGAGATTCCTCAAGGAGTTTATAAACAAGATAATTTCGGTGTAATAACCTCCATAAATCTCGGTGTTATTATAGGCGGCGGTATAGAATCTGCCGTTGAAAATATAAAAACTTCCGATATTAAAAGTAATCAATATCTCGATTTTATAATTAATAATGCCATTACCAATATAATTAATACAAAAGCAGGTGCAACATATTCTATAAGAAGTTCAAACAGAGAATATGAAAACAATCTGTTAAACGAAATAAAAGAAATTATAAATAATTTTAATAATAAATATAAGGGTCTTGCTATAGCTGATATTCAAACAACAGAACACATGCCTGCCTTTGAAAAAAGTGACGATGAAACAATAATAAATACAGCCAAAATTGCAGGAAAGAATTTAAATTTGGATTTAGATATATCATCCTTCCACGCCGGCGCAGAAACACACATTTATGCAAATAATACAAATAAATACGGCAAAACCTTCAAACCGGCATTAATCGGACTTGCAGATGTTTATAATATGCATTCTGCCAATGAACAAATTAACTATATAAGTTATTTAAAAGGCTATGAATTTTTAAAAGAGTTTTTTAAAGTATTTAATTCATAAAATTTAATAAAACTAATATCACATTGCAAATTAATCTTGAAATGTTATTATCTTGATACTAAGATAATATAAAGACTTACCCACCACCAAAAAGTCACAAACTAAGAAGGAATTTAAAATGACGATTAACTTAAAGAACAAAGCTGAAATAATAGAAAAGTTCGGAAAAAATGCAAAAGATACAGGAAGCGTTGAAACCCAAATCGCTTTACTTACCGAAAAAATAGCAGAATTAACCGAACATTTAAAAACCAATGCTAAAGATTTTCAAGGCAGAAGAGGTTTATTAATGATGGTAGGAAGAAGAAAAAGACTTCTTTCTTACTTAAAAGACAGAAATCTTGATGATTACAGAAAAATTATTAAGAAACTGAACATAAGAGAAGCAAAATAAGTAAAAAAACCGCATAAGCGGTTTTTTTACATTTATTTGACGAATATTTATATTAATTGTAGAATTTTCAATGAATACAAGCAAAAAGGGAAATAAACATGAGTTCAAAAAAATATTTATTTACATCCGAATCTGTAACGGAAGGACATCCGGATAAAGTATGCGACCAAATATCAGATGCAATACTTGATGAATTTTTAACAAAAGACAATAAGGCAAGAGTTGCAGCTGAGACTTCGGTTACAACCGGTATGGTATTGGTTTCGGGTGAAATCACTTCTTCTTGTTATGTTGATATTCCTCATGTAGTAAGAACAACTATAGAGAATATAGGCTATACGGGAAAATCTTCAGGCGGATTTGACAGCAAAACATGTGCTGTTATAACAAGTATAGATGAACAATCAACAGATATAGCAGGCGGTGTTAATAAAGCATTTGAAACAAGAGATAATAATGCAGCAGTTTCTGCAGATGAAACAAACAATATAGGTGCGGGCGATCAGGGAATAATGTTTGGTTTTGCTTGCAATGAAACACCTGAATTAATGCCATTGCCTATAAGCTTAGCACATAAACTTTCATACAGACTTGCTCAAGCAAGAAAACAAGGTGTAATTAAATATTTAAGACCTGACGGAAAATCCCAGGTAACCGTTGAATATGAAAATGACAAACCCGTAAGAATTGATACAATTGTTATTTCAACTCAACACGATGAAGAAATAAACGGAATTACCGATAATACAAAAATCCAAGAAATAATAAGAAACGATGTTATAAAACATGTAATTAATTATGTATTTGAAAAAGAAGAGTTAAAACCTGACAGTTCAACAAAATATTTAATAAATCCTTCAGGCAGATTCGTTATAGGCGGTCCTCAAGGTGATGCAGGTTTAACGGGAAGAAAAATTATTGTTGATACTTATGGCGGTTACTCAAGACACGGCGGCGGTGCATTTTCCGGAAAAGACCCGACAAAAGTTGATAGAAGTGCAGCTTATGCAGCAAGATATGTAGCTAAAAATATTGTTGCAGCAGGTCTTGCCGATAAATGCGAAATAGAACTTGCTTATGCAATCGGTGTTGCTCAGCCTGTTTCTATTTTTGTCGATACTTTCGGAACAGGTAAAATTTCTGACGATGATATTACAATTCTTGTTGAACAAAACTTTGATTTAAGACCGATTGCAATTATTAATCAATTTGATTTAAGAAATCTTCCGAAGAAAAACGGCGGTAAATTCTATCAAAAATTAGCTGCTTATGGTCACTTGGGACGAAATGATTTTGATGTACCTTGGGAGCATTTAGATAAAGTTGACATTTTAAAACAACAAGCACAAAAATTTGCACTCAGTGTATAAAATATAAAACAGAGCAGTTTATCTGCTCTGTTTTTTTAAGAATTTCTGTACAAATTTTATCTCATCTTCTTTTTTTGTTAATTTTCCTTTTAATTTTTCTTTTAAAATCTTATCAAATAATTCCGAAAAATATTTAGAAGGAATAAAACCAAGATTTATTAAGTCTTTGCCGGTAATTAATACTTTTATTTGTTTTAATGCGGTTAAAAACTTAATAACACTTTTCTCTCCCGTTAAAATATAAAATATAGCAATAGATAAATCTATTTTATTATTATATAATTTATAGATTCTTTCATTGTCATTAAGTTTTATATTTTTTTCCGATAAAAGTTCATTAACTTCATCAAGAACTTTTATTTCAAAAGCAGTCATATTAAGTTTTTCTTTATGGTAGTTATCATTAACCAATAATAGGCAAATATATATAAACCAAACATCTTTTTCATCAATTAATTCATAATCAGTAATTTCAAGCAGTCTTGAATAATTAAAGTCTTGAACGGGATTATCTGAAATGAGTTTATATGCTCTTGTTTTTATAATTTCACCATATATATTTTGTTTTTTAATTGAGAAATATTGTCTTAACTCATTTTTTATTCGTTCTAAAGGCATATTTTTATTAATATTATTCAAATATTCGTCAATCAAAGAAAACGTATTTTGTTCTATTTCAAAATCAAAGCGTTTTTTAAACTTTAAAGCCCTGATAATTCTGGAAGGATCATCAATAAAACTCTTATCATGCAGAATTTTTATTTGTTTATTGGAAATATCAGCATATCCGTCAAAATAATCAATTAATTTAAATTTTTCGTCACCAGTTAAAATAAGTGCAAGGGTATTAATAGTAAAATCACGGCGTTTAACATCTTTTTCAAGCTTGCAGCCGAAATTACAAGCAACAGGGAGCATGCCCGAATCTAAATATTGTTCTTCTCTTGTAGAAGCGAAATCAATTTCAATACCGGAGGGGAATTTCACTTTAGCAGTTCTGAGATTTTCCTGTGCAGATATTATTTCACAATTTAAATGCTGCACTAATTTCTCAGCGAAACAAACGGCATCGCCTTCAACGGCGATATCAATATCTTTAATCCGATTATTTAATATTAAATCCCGAACTATTCCACCTATAAGATAGATATTTATTTTAGCTTTTTCCGATTGTAAAATTGTCTGACGAATTGCATATTTCATTTCATCAGAAAGCATACGTTCAAAATTATCTTTTAAAAATATTGACATAATTCCTCACAAAAGATAATTATATCAAATTATTGAAAATCTTTAAATACAGTGTTTAATTCAATATTTTTAAAATAATCATATCCGTAAAAATTCGATTTATCTGATTGCTGCGGATTTTTGGCATTTCTTTTTTCTTCAAGTTTTTTAGTAATAAATATATTAAGTTTAGCAATTCCGATTCCTAAAACCAGTCCTGAGTATAAATAACCCGCAATCTGAGAAGCTGCTATTTTCCATATTTTTGACTTAACCGAAGCATCCGCATTTTTAAACAATTCGGTAAATTTCAAAACTTTTCCGTCTTTAATCAATTCTTTAGCATTAGGGAGCAAAACTTCGTCAAAAGATTTAACAGAGGTTTTTGTAAGCCACTTAAATGCGTAACCCAAACCTTTTTTAGAATTTTCTTTTGCTATGGGATTATTAATAAGCTCTTTACCGCCCAAGGCTCTTGCCGTAAGTTTTGATACCATACCGCCCAAAATTAACCAATTTGTAAAGCCTAAAGTATCCTTTATAACACATTCTCTAAGTTCATCCTTATCTCTGGCAGACATAAACCTGCTTCCAATAGTAAGACCGTATAAAAATTTAAACTGATTAATAGTCGGTATTTTACTGTTAAATTGGACATTAGAAGCAAAATCACTTAACTTACCTATTGTAGAAATAGCAAAAGCAGGAAATGCAATACCTATAGCAGTTTTCATTGTTTTAAATTCTTTTGAATCATCGGCTTTTCTGTTTTTTACACCTACAAAACCGTCCTGACCGGTACGTTTTTTAGTAAGCCATCTGTTTACCGGTTGTACCGACATACAAAGAACAGCACATATCCCAAGTCCCAAAGCAGTTGATGCCGTTTTATTTTTAATTAAGGCATTTACAAAATTCGGAAGTTTATCCAAAGTTTTTGTTTTAAATGAATTTGTCAGGACAACCGCATTATCAACCAATTCCGACAGGGGAGCAGAAACTGTTTTCATATTTCCCGCAGCTTTAAATTCATAAGCGGCAGAAGCTCCGGTATCTTTAATAATTTTTGATAAAATAAGATTTTTTTGCTGTTTTATCTCATCGGCAAGTATTTTTTTCTCATTACCTGAAGACGAAATTAAATGTTTAGTTTTTTCAGCCAGATTAACCAAATCATCAGCTATCTCAGTTTCAGCTTGAGCCGTTAAATTTCTCCACTCGGTACCATTTAAACCTCTAATATTTTTTAAAAATTTTAAGAAAAACTCCTTGGAATTGCCGTTAGCATTTTCATACAAAGTTGACATATTTTTAATAGTATTACCGCTTGCGAAAATATGTTGCGCTTTAACAGCGTATTTTTCATTAAATTTACCTGATAATAAGGTTGCGGCACCAAGCCCTATAAGTCCGACACAAGCATGTATTACACAACTTGAAACTTCTCTGAAAAATGTTTCAAACCCGGATTGAGGACCTCTATTTTTAGTTTCAACAATTGTTCTTGGTGTAACCATTGAACAGAAATCAACAGCACAAGCGCCAAGTGCCGGCGAATTATTCAATCCTCTCAAACCTGCTAAAAGAGCTGTTCCCGGTCCTTTAAAACTTGTTTCATTTTTTTTATTCGTTAATACGTTCGGCTTACCAATTTTATCTAACATAGATTTTATTTTCCCAATGTGTTAACAGTCATAAAATTTTTTTTTGCTATCAAACTATTAATTTTTTACATTCTAGCAGAAAGAAGAATTAAATTGTAACAAATACTAAAATCTTCTTTACAAAAAAAATAAAAACATTAAAGTTATACCAAGATTAACCGATATTATATACACGGGAAATATAAATATGTCAGATTCAGTTTCACAAAATAATATATTTAGTAAAACATTCGGCTTAAATATTGCACAAACAAAACAAACAATAGAAAAAGTACAAAAAGCCGCAGAACACGAATTGGAAAAAATTTCATTAAATCCACTTAATGAATACTTTGAGGAAAATGACAAAGTATTTTCGGGCGAAGTTGCAAAGGAGATACAAAAATATCAAGCTCAAATGTACTCGATGGGACAAGTAATGAGAGACGGACAACCAACTTCGACATTTAATATTAAAGTTTAAAAAACTCTTTGATATAATCAAAGAGTTTTTTATCGGTAATTTTTGACATGATTTTGACATAAAAAAAAGGTCGCTACGCGACCACAGTCTTGTTATGGAGAAAAGGAGTGAAGGAAAATAAGTAATAAAGAAATTGACTATATTATTTATATTCCCGCTTATTAGTATATATAACATATATATAATTTATATATTAACAAATATAAACATGAAAAAAGGGAACTCAAATATGAGTTCCCTATAATGAATAAAAAAACGATTATTTAGAAGCTTTAGCAGTTTCAACAACTAAAGAAAAAGCTTCAGGCTCATTAACGGCTAAATCTGCGAGCATTTTTCTGTTGATAGCAACATTAGATTTTTTAAGCGCATTCATAAATTTAGAATAGCTTAAACCATGTTGTCTAACTGCAGCATTAATTCTAACAATCCAAAGACGGCGCATATTTCTTTTAAGGTGGCGTCTATCTCTGTATTGATATTTAAGTTTTTTCATAACAGCAGTATTAGCCACTTTAAAGATTCTGCTTCTGGCACCTTTAAATCCTTTAGCCAGTTTTAATATTTTTTTATGTCTTTTTCTTAAGACATTACCACGTTTAATTCTCATAATAAAATTCCTTTCTTCATAAACCTAAATTACCTGCACTTCGCATAGGGAAGTTCTTTTAACACAAGTTTAGTGTGTGTAGCAGAAACTTCGACCATTGAAGAAAGTTTTCTTTTTCTGGAAGCACTTTTGTGCTGAAGTAAGTGGCCTTTACCGGCTTGTCTTCTTAAGATTTTACCGCCGGCAGTAATTTTATACCTTTTAGCACCGGAGCGGTGAGTTTTCATTTTTGGCATAGTTTTCTCCTTTATAACTTGACTGTAATACAGGCTGAATGTACGACATGCCTTTCCGCATATTCAAACCTTTATAAAATATTTTATAACAAACATTACTTAATGCAAGCACATTTTAAGGTGCGAGAATAGTAACTACATTTCTTCCGTCCATAGAAGGTTTTTTTTCAACGGTAAGTTTTTCGCCTTCTAAATCAGCAAGAAATCTGTTAGCAAGGTCATAAGCCAAATGATTATGCTGCATTTCTCTGCCTCTGAGCATAACGACCAATTTTACTTTATTTCCTTTAGATATAAACTTTTTAATGCTGTTAATTTTAACATTATAGTCATTAACATCAATTTTATAACGAACTTTTATTTCTTTAATTTCAACGGTATGCTGTTTTTTCTTTGATTCTTTGGCACGTTTTTCAATTTCATATTTATATTTACCGTAATCCAAGATTTTAGCGACAGGAGGCTCCTGATTAGGAGAAACAAGAATTAAATCCAAACCCCTTTCTTCCGCCATCATAAGAGCTTTTGAGGTTAAAACAACTCCATGATTATTCCCTTCATCATCAATTAATCGTACTTCTTTAGCTCTTATATTTCTGTTTAACAATGTATTGGGCTGGTTATTATCTTTACTAATGGCAGTATCCTCCTTATTTCTAACGAAATTATTGTAGCAAAGATAACACAACTTTGCAAATAGTTAGTTATAATTTAGTTCCGTGCCGCAATATTCGATAAACCCGTAAAAATTTTCTCAGACAAAAAATATATGTTAGATATTTTACAAAACTTATAATATAAAACGGATTAAAAAATTTTAATTGATTTTAAAATATGTTTAATATATATTAAAGAGCATAACCGTAGACAATAGGGGGAGCGGTCAAAAGACACGGATGGCTAAATCCAAAAGCTCCTTAAAATATACCCTATAGAGGTTTATCAAAAAAGTATAAGTCAATTTAACGGATTGGTTATAAATATTTGTTGATAAATTTACGGTTAGACGTAAATTTTTTTATGTCGAAAAAGGTCGATACAAAACAAATAAGGAGCAAAAAATGTCAACAAAAGCCTTCAAACAAGAGAAAATTGAAGCAATGAAAGAAAAATTTGCTAAGGCTAAGGTTGCAGTAGTAACTGAATACAGAGGATTTACGGTAGAAGAGATAACAAACCTGCGCCGTAATCTTCAAAAAGAAAACAGCGACTATATGGTAACAAAAAACACTTTAGCAAAAGTTGCATCAAAGGGAACACAATTTGAAGTTCTTGCAGATAATTTAAAAGGACCTGTTGCTATAGCATTCGGATTCAAAGATGAAGTTGCACCGGCAAAAATACTTACTAAGTTTATTAAAGAAGTAAAAAAAGGTGAAATAATATCATCAGTATTAGACGGAAAATTACTGAGTGCAAAAGAAACAGAAGTTCTTGCGAATTTACCGTCAAAAGAAGAACTTTACGCAAAAATGCTTGGCAGCATAAACTCACCTGCTACAGGTATTGTTGGAGCTGTTAATGCAGTAATGAGCAGTTTAGTAAGAGCAATGGATCAAGTTGCTAAACAAAAAGCAAGTTAATTACAACAAAAAAAATTAAAAAAGGAGAAATAAAATGAGTGTAGAATCAATATTAGAATCAATTGAAAAATTAACATTAATTGAAGCAGCAGAATTAGTAAAAGCAATGGAAGAAAAATTCGGCGTATCAGCAGCAGCTCCGGTAGCAGTTGCAGCAGCAGCTCCGGCAGCAGCAGGTGCAGCAGCAGGTGCTGAAGAAGCTTCTGAAGTTACTGTTGTATTAGCATCAGCAGGTGCTAATAAGATTGCGGTTCTTAAAGAAGTAAGAGCTATCACAGGTTTAGGCTTAAAAGAAGCTAAAGACTTAGTAGACGGCGCTCCAAAACCGTTAAAAGAAGGTGTTAAAAAAGAAGAAGCTGACGCTATGAAGAAACAGCTTGAAGCTGCAGGCGCAACCGTTGAAATTAAATAGCGGATTTTGCGTAGAGCGAAGCTCGATTATGTGAGTTGCGAAACGACGACAGGCGAAGCCGCAGGAGTGACAGCTGCGAGAAAAAGCAAAATCCAAGAAGCGGATTTTCTATAGGGCGCAGCCGACTGTAAGGAGCGAGCCCGAGTGAAATAAACACAAAAAAGAAGTTGCAATTGCAACTTCTTTTTTTGTTATCCCTAAGACCTAAGTCCCTAACATTTTTATTACTGTTCATATAAGTAATGTTCAAATCCGTATAATTATTTAATACTAATCACTGTACTAAGTAATAACGGAGAAGAAAAATGAAAAAATATTACCTTTTATTGTTAGCATTCATTTGCCTGTGTTCATTATCAGTAAAAGCAGACACACCCTGCTGCCCAGAGCAGTCAAAACCTATGCCGACTTGTGAAAAGCCTTGTGAAACGAGATGTCCGCAGCCTTGTGTTCCAACTTGTGACAAATTTTTATGTACAAAAGTCAATTTAGAACATTTAGGCAAATGCATGAATTTAAGTGAAGCTCAACTTTGCAATGCACATAAAATTCAAGAAAAATATGATCAGGAAGTATATAGCATGAAAGAGAGGATTCAATGTGAAAAACAAAAATTATGCCAGCTTGAAAAAACTTGCGCTAAGGGTTCAGAGATAAGAAAACAAAAAAGACTAATAAAACAGCTTGAAAAGGAAGTTAAAAAAATATGTGATTGTTATGAAAAGCAATTTAAAGCGACTTTATCAAATCAGCAGATAAAAGAATATAATAAACACAGAAAATAAAAAGAGCTTTAAAAGCTCTTTTTTAAATACTATAAATATAGGGTTTACTTTAAGAAAAAAATCATTAACATGTTGATACGGCAATGTATAAAAAGAGGAGTAATATATGAGTATATTAAACGGTCAATCACTTCTGGCAAGTGCAATGGCAGGTTTGTCTTCAACATATTCAACTTTAATGAGCAATCACAGTTCATCGGGTAAAGGACTGACACTTGACGATTTATCAAATGTATCAACAGCGACATTAATGAGTTTAGGCAATAATTATTCATTTTTGCAATATTTAACAAGTAATTTTGCAGCACTTGATAAAGACGGTGACGGAGAAATAACAGGTAATGACCTTAGTAATTTAATGTCAACGATGCAGTCAAAAGGTTTAACTTATTCAGAACTTCAATCATTATGTGCAACGGGAAACGGTGATACTTCGCTTCTATCTACCGTTTTAACTTATTTTAATAAAATAGACGCAAACGGTGACGGAAGAGTTACAAGTGATGAAATAACAAAATTCGGCTATGATTGTCAAAGATACGATGTAGAAGCAAAATATAAATCTTTTAAAGCTTCAAATACAAGTTTATATTATAATGACGGAGTAGAAGATGATACATCAAGCGTTTTAGATACACTTCAGCCGGATTTAACTTCCAAATCCAAATCATAAAAACGGGGGTTAGCCCCCGTTTTTTTATAAATATTTTTGTTAAATATTTGATATTCCGCTATTTAAGTTTATTATTAATATATAATGATACGCAAGCTTTTAATATTATTATTAATATATATTCTAACTTTGTTATTCCCGCAAAATATTGGGGGAATCTGTTTTAGGGATATTTTTTCACAAAAAGTTTATGCTCAGGAAGCATTAAAAATAAACAGTATAAACTTTGATAATTCAGATGCAATAATATTTTTAGGGATGGCAGGAACAGAAGAAACATCGGATATAAAAATTACAAAAAAAGTACTTACGAATCCAAATCGAATTTTTTTCGATATAGAAAATGCGGTATTAACATTTCCGAATAAACAATTTGAACTTCAAAACAGCAGAATTGCCAAATTAAAAATTGCTCAAAATTCAACCGAGCCGAACGTAGTTAGAATTGTAATATGGAATTCACTTAATTATGATTCCAATCAAATAAAAGTATTGAAAATAAAGAATAATATAATAATAAAGCTTGGTTCAGACAGCCTTTTACAGCAATACATGACACAAATTTATAAAGAGACAAAAGGATCCAAATCAGAATATTATGATAAGACAGTAGTAATTCCCGACCTGCAGGATACACCAGCCAAACCTATAGAATCCGATGAAATTTTTAATAAAGTACAAAAAGCTTTTAAAGAAGATAATCAAGAAATTGTCAGACCCAATATAGAACAGAAACAAGCAAGGCTAAAATCAAGATTCTTTTTGGAAAAAGCAGTAATAAAAAACGGAAATATTTTATTATCCGGAATTGGAGTAATCAATATTGAAAAACCGTTTATTCTAAAAGAACCTTCGAGAATAATTTTTGACTTACCCAATACAGTGGTACTGCAAGAACTAAGAGATAAAGAAATAAGTATATCAGAGAATGAAACGGTAAAAATAGGGCAATTTGAACATTCAAAAGCAAGGATAGTAATTAAAACACAATATCCGGAATTATACAAACCGATATATTCAACAAACTTGCAAACGCTGTTAATAGCAAATACAAACAGACTTTCAGGTGTCAATTTGGCAGGTTCATTATGTGAACTTACATATTTTAAGGAACAAAATTTAAATACTAATACTGATGTAATTAATATAATATTTTCTGCACCTGTTATTTATTCAATATTCAGGTCAGTAAATAAAATAAATATTATTGTTTACAATTTAGCTAATTTCAATATGGCATCATTCAATGCTTTAGCGCAAAGTAAAAAAAACGGAATCAGAGCGGAACAATTAGGCGCCGATACATATAAATTATCATTCCCCGTTAATAATTCAACTTTTGTAGATTGTTATGAGGCATTAAATGCATCACAACTAAGATTAGTATTTACAAAAACAGAACAAGAAAATATAAGCGGAAACTTAAATAGCAAAATCAAGCCGGAAGTAAATAAAGAAGAAAGTCCGTTTGCAAATCTATTGGAACGTCCTTTAGCCAAAAAACAGCCAAAACGTCACACAAGAGAAGGTCAAATACCAAGAAGAATAAGGAATAAAATAATAATTATAGACCCCGGACACGGAGGTAACGATACAGGAGCGCTGCGAAATAACATTCAGGAAAAGGATTTAACACTTGCTATTGCGCAAAAAGTAAGAAAAGAACTCCAAAAAAGAGGTTATTCTAACGTTATTATGACAAGGAGTTCAGATTCTACACTCGCACTTGCAGACAGAGTAAGAATTGCTAACGATTATCACGCTGATATCTTTGTAAGTATTCACATTAATTCAAGCGTAAAAAATGAAATTCACGGAATAGAAACACATTATTACTCGGAAAGCGGATATAATGTTGCTAAAATTATGCATAAAAAATTAATGTCGCGTGTTGATGCTAATGACAGAGGATTGTTTAAGTCTAAATTTTATGTTATAAATCACACGGAAGCACCTGCAGTTCTTTTGGAATTAGGATTTATTTCAAATGCAAGCGAACGCAGTCTTTTAAATTCGGAAAAGAGACAGTCTGATTCTGCAAAAGCAATAGCAGAAGGTATTACTGAATATTTTATGGAGCAATAATAATGTATAATAATCCTATAGGTATATTTGATTCAGGAATTGGCGGTTTAAGTGTATTTGCCGAACTTATTAAGCTTCTGCCCAATGAAAACTATTTATATTTTGGCGATACAAAAAATCTTCCTTACGGTGATAAATCAAAAGAAGAACTTATCAAAATATGCAGCGAAATTTTTGATTTTTTTAATGAGAACAATGTAAAAGCTGTGGTTATGGCTTGTAATACCACTTCTGCAACGGTGTATAACGAGCTGAAAGACAAATATAGTTTTAAAATTTATCCTGTAGTACAGAGTGTTTCAAAGCAAATTGCACTTAAAAATTATTCATCTGTGGGGGTTTTTGCAACGCAGGCAACCATAAACTCACATGCATATAAAAATGAAATTCAAAAATATAATCCTCATTGTTTGGTATATGAAACAGCATGCCCGAAATGGGTAAATATTGTTGAAAACAGGCTTCAAAATGATAAAGAAAGTATGGAAAACATTAGATTTTATGTTGAATCAATGCTGTCAAATAAAGTAGAGAAAATAATTTTAGGCTGTACACACTATCCTTATTTGTTAGAAACATTATCAAAATTTGCCCAAAGTAATATGTTTATAAATCCTGCCAAATATTTTTCGGAATTTATATATAATGATTTAAGAAACTGCAATTTAATAAATAATAAAAGGAATTTTGAGCCTAAATTTTATGTAAGCTCCGATCCTGAGCATTTTAAAAAAGCATCCGAGTTATTTTATAATGTAAAAGACATTCAAGAAATTAACGTTTCAAAAATTATGTTATAATTTTCAGAATTATTTTACCTCGCAAAAGATAATAAACGTTATTATACAAATCAGCCTATTTGATTTTTTAAAATTGAGCATTAAATTAATAATATGAAAAAGATATTTTTAATTTTATTAATGATTATTTTTTCGTCTTGCTGCAATGCTCAAATGATAGAAGGCGGAGTTGCGATGTCGGATAAAGTACCTTCAGGCTTTTTTGGTGATTGGAAGGTGGTATCCGTTTGTACAAAGTCAACGGATAAAGAGCTTCAAAATTCTACAAGCGTAGATATCTGGACATTATCAAGGAACGGGCAGGTGGTTTCGTTAATGAACCCCCTATCAGGTGCAAGAGCAGACATAAACGTAGATGACGTAAAAGGAACTACGGT
>CANQOQ010000027.1 GCA_947625495.1 Candidatus Gastranaerophilales bacterium
AGCACGGCTGCCTGTTGAATCTTTTACGCAGTAAAAGTTCAACAAAATAGAGATTAAAACACTCTATCCTGCGGTGCGAAAGGGACAAAATAAAACAAATGCGCCCATAGCACGGCTGCCTGTTGAATCTTTTACGCAGTAAAAGTTCAACAAAATAGAGATTAAAACACTCTATCCTGCGGTGCAAAAGGGACAAAATAAAACAAATGCGCCCATAGCTCAGCTGGATAGAGTGTTTGGCTACGAACCAAAAGGTCGGGGGTTCGAATCCCTCTGGGCGCGTTTTATTTTATGATTTTTTACGGATTCTCACCCCAAGGGGTTCTCCCCTCTCGAGAAACGATACTCAATCGTTTCTCTCGGCAGAGTCTCTGGGCGCGTTTTATTATATGGTTTTTTAACGGATTCTCACCCCAAGGGGTTCTTACCTCTCGAGAAACGATACTCAATCGTTTCTCTCGGCAGAGTCTCCGGGCGCGTTTTTTATTTATTTTCAAAAAGCACCCGTTTGGGTGCTTTTTTCTGTAATGATATTCAAGATTATTGTTTTGTGTTGTCGACCACTTTAAAAGAGTGAACACATTTAAATCTTGGTTTATCGCCTGTCTGAGATAAATTAATAACTTGTCCGACCGTTTCGCCTTCAGCATTTACCAGATTATAAATTCCGTTGGAGTTGCCGTCATCTGTTATTTCATAGATTTGAGGATATACTACAGGCAAGTTACCCGAATTTTTTAATGCAGCTTCTGTGTCGTCTTTCATTCCCCTTGTCCAGTTTATTGCAAATTGTGGTTTTTTATCTCCCTGAGCTTCTATAACTCCGACGTCATAGTGCCTTAATGGTTCTGAGTGGTCTATTTCAATTTGTCCACCGTTTCCTTTAACAAAATCGCTGACTTGAGTGCCTGTTTGAGAATCAAAAAGTCCGTATGCTCTTGCAGGGCAGGAGTAATTTATTTTAATTTTTCTTGTTGAAGGGATTATAATAACTTGTTCGGGTGATTCATTTAAAAATTTATTTTCGTTCATAATAAAAAGTCCTTTCTGTATTTTCACATCATAATGCCGGCATCAAAATGGTGTCGCAAAATGATTTTAAAGATGTTTTAAACTACTTATATAAAATTTATAATTATATTCAAATTAATTTTAGGCACAAATCAACGTAATAATACTATTCCCAATTTTTTGATTTTTAAACATAATATTAAAATTTATTTATATTACGATATTGTTTCAAATTTTGAATACTATTTGAAAATGTGGGTATTTAATGTATAATGGTTAATGTAGTTAGAAGTTAGTCTCCTGTGGTAGTTTTCCCGCCACGGGGGGGGGTAAAATTGAATAATAAATTGAGTTTGAGAGCGGCAGCGTTATTGTGTACAATGGCAATATCGTCTTTGAGCGTGTATTCTGCGGATGAAATTAAGGATTTTAATGCGTTAAAAGAAGCTATTGAAAATGGTGAACAAGAAGTTAATGTTCAAGGTGATATAGAATTTGAAAGTAGTTTAACTGTAAGCGGCACAAAAGAGGTCAGCGGTAAAAATTCTGCCTCTGAATCAGAATCTAAGACTTTTAGTTTTAGTCCGAAACCTTCTACAGACCCTGCTGCTAAAGATCCGTATGTTGCACCTGCTTTTAGCGTAAATTCCGGCGGCAACTTAACGCTTAAAGATATAACCATTAATGGTTTTGGTGATGAGACCCAACGACAAATTATAGATAATAACGGTAGTCTTACAATAGGCCCCGGAGTTAAATTTACAAATAATAAAGTAAAAGGAACTCCTGCAGGCGGAAGACCGTACCCTGGCTTGGGCGGTATTATTTATAATAACAAGGATGCTAACCTCACAATACAAACTGACGGAAGCGGTAATGTAGAATTTCAAAAGGTTGAAAACTCAAGCAACAATAATCCTGACATTCTTCTTTACTATAGCAGCCTTAACATAACAGGTGATGAAGGAACAGTTACATTCGGTAACGGAATTGCTTCTTATGATTCAAATGCCTCAATTACCCACAACGCCAAAAACAGTGTAGTATTAAGCGGTAATAACGGACAATACACGGGTACATACACAAATTCAGACGGTTCTTTGACTTTTGATAAAGACGGTAATACCTTCTTCGGCGGTCAATCTGAATTTACGGGCGGCGAGTTAAAATGGGAAAATAATAAAGAAAATGTTTTTGTCAATAACTCAAGTCTTACACTTAAAGACAATGCGAATTTAACCGTAGGGAACGGAACAGACGAGGCAAAATTAACAACTGCCGATAATGTTTCCATTGAAGGGGCAAAGACTATAACCATTAAGAAGCAGGGTGAACTGGCTCTCGGTAAAAGTACCACAACTTTTGATGCAACCACAAATGGTACAAACATTAAAGGCAGTGGTAAATTGTCGATTAGCGGTAAAAAACTCTCATTAATCGGTCAAGTTATTGATGATGAAGGACAAGACCTTCAATTCTCTTCAACAAATGCTACGGTTAATATAGAAAGTGTTTCTAACGGTGCTAAAGAATTAAATGTTATTGCAGGAAGTAATGCAGACAATACAAATCTTATTTTAAACCTTAAAGATTATGTAAGCGGCGAAGCTGATGTTGATATTACCGTTGACGGAACTGCAATTAAAGAACTTAATTTTGTTCAGGACAGTACAAACAACAATTATAACGGCGATATAACCATAAAAGGAAAAGGTGTTGTTACGAATGGAATCGCTGCCAATACAACCGTTCAAGGTAAAGTTACAATAGAAAACACCGATTCAGGTATTGATTATTCACTTGTTAACAAGGGTAATGCCACTTTAACGATATCAGGCGAATTAGAAAACAACGGCAAAATTGACAATAGAGGCACTTTGAATTTAAACGCTTCCGTAAATACAAATGATTCAAATGGTGAAATTACAAATACAGGCTCTATTGTTGTTTCTGAAGGTTTTTTGAATAAAAATAAATTTACAAGCACAAATAACGGTTCATTTTCTGCTAAAAGCCTGAATAATGAATCGGGTACATTTGATATGTCGCAAAGCAGCGGCACATTTACTGTTACGAATAACGTCCAAAATTCTTCAGGTACAATAAAAGGACAGAGTGCAACTTTTGGAAGCTATAATGACAGCACGGGTGAAGGTACAAATCTTACACTTAATGGCACCTTAACAATAACGGGTGATGAAATCTTGTCAAACGTAATAGAAAATGCGGGAACTATTGAGGCTGCTGTTATCAATGTAACGGCGGGCGGTGTTACAAACTCGGGTACAATTACCGCTAAAACGGGCGATATTACTCTAACTAACGGGGATATAACAAATAATGCCGAGGCTCAAATTACTTCTACAAAGGGCAATATATCAGCTAAAAATATTGCAAACTCTGGTACTATCGAATCAGGTAATAATATAACCGCAGCGGGAACGGTAAACAACAGCGGTTCAATTACAGCATCGAATGAAATATCCGCTACAGGTGCTGTTGATAATCAGACAGCGGATTCTTCAATAACGGGAACAAATTTAACATTCAGCTCTACTCTTGAAAACTCGGGCACCGTAACCGCAACGGAAACAACAACCGTTAAGGGTAAACTCACTAATAAAGAGAAGGCAAGTCTTACTACAAAAGGCGGAGAACTCAATGAAGTTGCAAATGACGGTACAATAACAAATGAAAGCGGTACGTTAAAACTTGCAGGTGAATTTTCAGGTAAAGGTACATTAGAACAAAAAGGCGGAGAACTTAACGTAAATGCAAGCGCAAGCAATTTTGAAGGTACTTTTACCCAAACGGCAGGTACAACAAACGTAGGTAACAGCTCAAATATCTTTGGCGGTGAAAAAAATGTTAACGGCGGTGTATTTAACGTTAACTCGGGTGCTATAAATTATACCGGCGTTGTTCTCGGAAGTAATGCACAGTTTAACCATAAAGGTCAAGGCGGCACAATAGATAATTCAGTTCTTACATTCTCGGGTTCTGATGCACAGGCTGTTTTTGGTGTTTTGGGTTCAGTAAACGATTTTGTACTCGATAGCGGAATTAAAGGTTCAAAAGATAACATTATAACCTTTAACAGTGCTAATCTTGAACTTACGGGCGAGAACAAAGAATATGATTACAAAAGTTTTAACTTTAACAACTCTGCTTTGAAGCTGGGAAAAAGCGTAGGAGACTCAATAGACAGCTATACATTAAATAATTTCCATTCCTCTAACAGCTCTGTTGACTTGAATCTTGAAATAAAAAATGATTCAGGCAGATATCTGGATTCAGATAAACTGACGTTTAAAGGAAACAGCTGGGGTAATTTGAGGCTGGGTAATGTTTATATTAAAGGTGACAGAAATGTTGAAAACGGTTATGACTTTAATACAAAAGAAGATATTATTAAAAATGAAGGCTCCTCGAGTAGTGTTAAGTTTGATAAAACCAAACCTTCCGGTGATAAAGTTCACATAGGTTCAAACAGCTTTACTTATGACCTTGATATACAAGATAAAACGGTCAATTTAAAAGTTACGGGCTATGCTGATGAAAATACCCTCTATGACGTTAATAAACAGACAGATACAAGAAGGTTCTTTATTGATGATACAGTAAATGGCGGTGTGTATAATATTGGTAAATCGCTTGATACAGATAGTGTTTCAACGGGCAAAGGTGATTTCAGTATATACGGTTCACATGACGGACAAGAAACAAATACCAGAAAATCTGTTCTCTCGGGTGCTTTAAAAGACGGTGGAAACGGAAGCCTGTTTAAAATAGATGATGAAACTGAAGTTAATCTTAATGTAAGCAACTTAACAATTAAGGAAGCACAATCTACGGATAGAGGAGGCTCAGTCCTAAGTAACAAAAGCGATAACGCAAAAATTGTTATGGATAACCTCCTTATAACAGAAAACTCGGCAGAAGCAGACAATGGCGGTGCCATCTACAATAACGGCGGACAAAAAGATGTAGCAAGCGGGGCATTTACGGCAGGGCTCTGGATTAAAGATTCCGAGTTTAGCGGAAATCAAGCTTTAGGTGACGGAGGCGCTATATATAATGATACAAAAGGCTACTTAATCCTTGATGGTGTAATTACGAAAGCTGCATCAGGTGACGCAAAGAATGATATTTATAATAAAGGATTTACCTTAACCCAGGGAGAAAATACATTTAATTCCTTATATACAAATGATGAAGGCGGACGTTCGTTCTTCACGGGTAAAAATACATTCTCTGAATTGGTAAATAACTCTGATACAGCATATTTACCCGACCCGAATGAAGAATATTCAATGGCGTTTTATGGTGAAAATACCGTTACAAACAGTTTTGAAAATAGCGGCAGTGCCATAAACCATTCTGAAAGTTTGACATTTAGTGAAAATTCAACAATTGATAATTCGGGAACATTCAATAACTCGGGTGTTTTGGAATTTAACGGAGAAGGCCTCACGAATACGGGAACTTTTGACAATGAAGAATATCTTTATATAAGTAAAAATTCTTCGGTTAAGGGTGAAACGGGAAATATTAACAACTCAGGCGTAATTGATTTAGAAGGTGACGCTTCCTTATACACGGGTAATTTTACTCAAAAGGATGATAATGAAGCAATAACAGAGGTAACGGGTACATTCTTCGGCGGAACATCAAAAGTAGAGTCAGGTTCTTTAAACTGGTTCAATCAAAATGATTTGGCAGAAGGTGCCAAGCTTAATGTTTCAGGCACGGGCACCGTATTAAATGTCGGAGATAACGATGCTAACGCAGGTAAAATAACATTTAGAAGCGGCAGCACTATAGCTGACGGCGTAATTACAAATGTATTCAAAAACGGTATATTAAACGTTGACGGCGGTGACGTTGCTTTATCGGGCGACGGAGCATGGCTCGGAAAAGTCGAACTCTCTGACGGCAAGCTGACATTAAACGGTACAAATAACAAATATCAAGAGGGTACGGGTATTCTCGTTGCAAAAGACGGCGAATTAAACCTTGACGGTCTTACAGTGCTTCATTTAGGCAACGGAAGCTCTGTTGAAAGAAATGTTAAAACAAATATAGGAAAAGACTCTACCGTGCTCCTTGAACAGGGAGAATTTACTTTAGACAATGGAGCGGACAGTTCAGACACTTGGGAAGGTACTATAGTACTTGATGAAAATTCTAAGGGTACACTTACATTCTCAGGTTATGACAGTTCTACAGGCATGGGAACTTTGCTGGCTGACGGAGGAAGCATAAATATCGTTAAAGATGAAGTAACAGGAATAGGCTCAAATATTACATTTGAAGGTAAAGACGGCGAAACAAGCGGTATAGGAAAAAATGTTAAAACAAATATTGACGCTGATTCATTTGTTACACTCTTAGAAGGCGGATATTTGGCTTTAAATGACGATGAAGAAAATACTTCGGATATTTGGCAGGGGCAAGTCAATCTTCAAGGCGGTACTTTTGACTACGGCATGAAAAATGCTCAAGATATAGGAACATTAAAAGCTGATAGCGGTAATTTAAACCTTTTAAGTGATTCTGTTCTTAACATCGAAAAAACAAGCTCTGTTGCCGATAAAGTAGCCGTTGATATACAGCAAGGCGCAACCGTTGATATAAAAGAAGAAGGCGCCGAATTTAACATCGATTCCGCAACAAATGATAAATGGAACGGGCTTGTTAAAAATGAAGGCGGAAACTTTAACGTAAGCGGTATGGATAATACCAAAGGCAACGGCGGAGGTATTCAGCAGACAAAAGGGACTACTACATTAACCGATGAATCAAATATTTATATATCAGATTCTGACAGCTTTATAACGGGCGGTGATGTAGTACTTGAGGGCAAATCAAAACTTTCCTTCACTGCGGCAGGGATACAAGACCTGAATGTCGATAACCTCACAATGAACGATAATACACAGCTTGGTATATTAAACGGTGAAATTAATTCAGCTCATGCACAAAAAGTTACCGTTGACGGTACTGCTAACTTTACGGTTGATTTAAATGCAAGAAACAAAACGGGCGATGAATTTGACTTCGGCTCAATTAGCGGAAACGGTACATTAAACGTTTCAGACTTTGATTTCACAGGTGGAGCGCCGATAGACAGATATATTGATTTTACTCTGTTTACGGGTGATAAATCAGGTGTTGAATTTGACGCTACAAAAGATTTAAAATTCACTCCAATCGGCTATTATGGATTAGAATCACTGGGTGAAGGCAACTATAGAGCATTCTTAGACCACTATAACCCTCAGGTATTCAGAGGTCAGGTGGCTACAATCGCAATGTATACAAGCCAATTACTTGTTGATGATATAGTTACAAACCACTTTATACTCCATAATGACAGACTTTTAGATAACGCTAAACTTGCTAACAAATATGCGGCAGCTTCGGCTCTATTTGCACCGTACCAAAAAACATACAAAGAAGGCGGACTCTGGTCTAAATCCTATGTTTCATTCGATAAAATGGATTTAACCCACGGATTAAGCGTTAAAAACAATATATACGGTATGCTGTTAGGCGCAGACCTCCCTGCCGTTGAACTTAAAAATGATTGGGAATTTATCCCGACCGGTTACGTAGGCTATAACGGCGGACATCAGCACTTTGACGGCGTAAGCATGTATCAAAATGGCGGTCAGCTTGGCGTTATGGGTACATTCATTAAAGATAACTTCATAGGTTCTGTTACTGCTTATGGCGGCGGATATATGAACGATATGGATGTTGCAGGCTTTAATGATACTACAGGCAACTGGTTCGCCGGCACTGCAGCAAAAGCAGCTTATAACTATGAATTGTTTAAAGACTTTACGGTTCAGCCTAATTTGTTTATCGCATATAATGCATTCGGAAAACAAAATTGGGGTACTGATTTTGGTGTAATGAGCATGAACTCGGGCATGCTGAATGGTATAAATATAGCACCGGGGTTAAACTTAATACTTCAAAAAGATACCTGGAGCTTATACACTACGGTATCATATATGTACTTTGCTAACGATAAAGTAGACGGCTATGCAGGAAACGTTCATCTGCCGAATGTAAGAATGGATCACGGGTATCTGCAATACGGCATAGGCGGTACAAAAGTTTGGAACGACAGACTTGCTGCTTATGGACAAGTTAATGTACGTAATGCAGGTATAAACGGTATCGGATTTCAGGCAGGTATAAATTATCTGTTTGACTTAAATGATACTGTTGCAAATGTAAAGAACGGAACAAAAGCAGCAGGCAGAGGAATAGCAAAAGGCGCTAAAGCTACGGGTGACGGAATTGTTACCGCTTCAAAAGCGACTGGTAACGCAATAGCTACTGGTGCTAAAGCTACAGGTGACGGAATAGTCACTGCCTCCAAAGCAACAGGAAATGCAATAGCAACTGGCGCTAAAGCTACGGGCGATGCAGTAGAAAAAGGCGCTAAAGCTACCGGCAGAGGAATTTCAAATGCCGTCAACACAATTTCAGACGGTACTCACAACACTTACACTAAATTCATAAGACTATTCAAAAAGAAATAATTAGAATCAAAAAATAAAAGCTGTATGTAAATAATACATACAGCTTTTTAATTATTTTATAGTTTTTTAATTATATTGCTGACTTTTTCTTTAATTTAATTTTTATTCCCATAATTCTAAATACTTTATGACAGTTTTCATTTTTTACAGAAAAAATTTGCTGTATTAACGGTATTTTTTTAACTTCTAAAACTTCTTTATTTATTTTCTGCCTGTCTTCTTCTGAAATATAACCACAATTTGATAAATAATATTGAATATTATATTTATGGGCAAATTTAGCAATTTTAATCGCAGAATCTAATAAAGCCTTTGATAAAGCTTGATTTCCATATTTTAAATCCCTGTCAATTGCAATACTTACTCGGCTGTTCGTATTTCTTTTTACTTCTTTTACAAAATTACAAAACCCGATAATATCTTTTTTCGATAAGTTATAATTACCGTCTTTACCGTCTAATAAAATATATTTTAGCTGAATATCCGTAAAACAATTACTTCTTGCGAAAGTTAAAATATTTTTTTTAACTACATCATAAAGGTCTCTTCCTCTGATTTTTTTAAATGTTTCCCTAGTCCCTGAATCCAAAGAAGTATACAAATTTTTCCAAGACATTTCTGTGTTTTTTAATACATTTGCAAGCTCTTTTACTTTTGGTGTAATCGTACAATTCGATTGAAAATTAAATCTCGGATTGTTATAATTTTTCTTCAAAAATAACAATGTTTCAGGAATATCTTTAAATAATAAAGGCTCACCGCCCGCTATTGCAAGACAAACATTATCCGTAAGAATCTTTTTATTGTGTAATTGCATAACAATCGGCATTAATAATCTGTTTTCATCAGCTAACTTGGCTCCTAATTCGTTATTGTTAAAATAGCAATATTTACATCTAAGTGTACATGTAGTAAAACTCGCAATGTTCAACCATGAAATTTTTTCTTTATCAACTTCATTTTCTTCCCTTATTTGTAAACACGCACACCCGTCACATTTATCTGTTTTGCCTGAAATTAAGTCATTTATAAACGCCCTCCTCCCCTCTATAATTTTATCTATATCCATATTTCCATAATCTTTTATATCTGTTATTTTTATACCCCTGTCATAACAAATTTTCGATGCGTCTCCAATTAAAATAACAGCTCCCTGCTGCTTTGCATCCAAAAATTTACACGTTTTAATCTTTGTCATATTATCACCTCATTTTTTATAATCATTCATAAAATCTAGCAAATTTTCTTATATTATTTGCCATATTTTACTAAGTTTACAAAATGATATTAGTATAAAATGACAAATTTTACAACAGAACTTGGATATTTATACGTATTATTATTGTAATTTTTAATTTTATTATGTAATAGGAGGCATTATGGCTGATATAAAAGCTCTATTGGGAGCAAGAATTAAAGAATTACGAAAATCAAAAAATATTACGCAGGAAGAACTTGTAGAAATTATCGGCTCAGATACAAATAATTTGAGCAGGATTGAAAACGGAAAAAAATTTATGTCCGCAGAAAAACTCGAAAAAATTGCCGCAGCACTTAATGTAGATATTAAAGACTTGTTTGATTTCGGACATATTCTATCAAATGATGAACTTAAAACAAAAATAATCTCTGATATAAATACTCTTTCACCTAAACAATTAATGTATATTTATAAATCACTTAAAAACTTAAAAGAATTAGATTAATAATTTTGAAATTTCCGTCTGTATTATAGCTTTTATTTGATGTATAATAATTCAGACAGCCTTAGATATAAAAATTACAAATATACACTAAAATGAAATTTTACAGCATAAAAAAACAAAATAACCATATTTTATTCAAGTTTTTATTTTTAAAAATAAAATTTAAAATTAAATTAAAGAAAAAATTATCTCATCCTGTATTAGTTATGTTCTCATTGTATGGTATGGGTGATTATATTTTACAAAGACGATACTTCAAGTATATTAAACTTTCACCCAAATATAAAAATTCTTCAATAATCTTTGTTTGCAGAAATGCATTTACTGATTTTGTAAGAACATACGATTCACAATATTTTGACGAAATTATTGAAATTGATAAAAATAAACTAAAAAACATTTTTTACAGAAATTCAATTATATCAAAAATTAATTCATTAAAACCTGATGACTTATATTTTGCCTCCTGCCTAAATTTGAATAAAATAAAACCAAAACACGATGTTGTTTCAGATAATTATTACAGCTTGTTTAAAAATATTAAAGCAAAAAATAAATATACTTCATATTACGGTAATAATCCTAATTTAAAAAATGACGTTTTCAATAAATTATTTTATTTTGGTGACAATGAAATGCTGATGTTTGAAGAAGAAAGACTGAGAAAGGAATATGAATATCTTTTAGGAATATCTATTAACAATAAAATATCAGGCATTCAAATTCCTTTGGAAAATGAGAAAAAACACATCGCTGTCTCCATTTTTGCTTCATCAAAAGAACGCATGCTGAAATTTAATGATTGGAAAAATATAATTAATTATATTACGGATAATACTGACAGCAGTTATGAAATTGTGTTCTTAGGCGATAAATCAGAAGAAAAATATATTAATACTCTTATAAAAAATGTAAATTCTCCGGAAAAATGTATTAATATGGGGGGGGGTAATACCTCTTTAATCCCGATTATTTTAAAATCCTGCCAATTTTTAATTAGCGTAGAGTCTGGTAATGTTCATATCGCACATGAAGTTGGCTGCAAAACAATTTGTATATCGGGAAGTTTTGCATACGGAAGATTTCATCCCTATAATGATAATCTTATTAAATATGTTTATCCTGAAAAATTTTCCGAATATATAAAATCAAACGGCATTAATACCCAGCTTAAAGAAGAATTTTATGCAAGTGAAAATGATATAAATGAAGTTAAAAAAATAATAAAAGAATATTTATATTAATTTTTGTAAATTATAACTAAAGTTTTTATATATATTGACGATATACAAAATATATATGAGGTAGTAATATGCCTTCGATATTGTCAATATCAAGTTATCTTGCGGGCAGCGTATCTCTTACAAAAAACAGAGGGCTATCGCAAGATACAATAAATAAGCTGATAGCATTAGGGATTGATGTTACTTCCGTTCACTCCGAAACGGAAGCAAAAAACGCTATTGACAAAAAAAATGCAGATACCCCCGTTAAAGAAACTCAGGAGAAAAAAAGTAATCTCTCTACACGTGAAGAAAAACTGCTGAGGGATATCAAAACACTTGCACGCCAACTGGGCATACAGGTTAAAGACAATGATAAAATAGAACATATATTTACTCTTGTTGAAAACAGGCTTGAAGAACTTAGTGAAGTCGGGTACAATTCAGGATTGAATATTTTTCAATCGGAATATGAAAGACTAAAATCCTTATTTAATAACCTATTTGCTAATGACTCGGGTATTTTAAGTGCAATGGATTTAATGTCCAAGGTAAACAGCGCCTCTTTTATTTCTAAATAATTTTTAAGCTTTTTTTTCGTACTATAATTATATAGTACATTTATAAAGGCTTAAAAATGCAGAAAAAACATATTATTGAAGATGATTTAAAATACATCTGGCGTCCTTTTACGCAGATGAAAACACTTGAAAATGACTCTAATAAACCTATTGTCATTCAAAAGGGCAGAGGAATATACTTAGAAGATATTGACGGCAATAAATATATTGATGCCGTTTCTTCATGGTGGGTTAATACCTTGGGGCATTCAAATAAAAGGCTGAATAAAGCAATTTATAAACAGGCAAAAAAGATTGAACATGTTATTTTTGCAGGTTTTACCCACGAAAATGTCGTTAAATTCTCAAAAAAACTTGTTACTATGATGAATAACAAGCTTACAAAAGTTTTCTTTTCGGATAACGGCTCAACGGCAGTTGAAGTTGCTTTAAAAATGGCATACCAGTATCAGGTATTAAAAGGAAGAAGTGAAAAAAGGAAGTTTATAGCTCTTAAAAATTCTTATCACGGAGATACTTTAGGCGCTGTGTCGGTTGGCGGAATTGATATGTATCATAAGCTCTATAAACCGCTTTTATTTGAAATTGAGCAGGCTATAAGCCCGTACTGCTACAGATGTCCGATGAATTGCAATAAAGAAACCTGCAATTGTGAATGCCTTAAATCTGTTGAAGATATTTTAATAAAAGATTCCGTTCACATTGCAGGCATAATAATTGAACCTTTGGTTCAGGCAGCAGGCGGTATGATTATGTATCCGCCCAAATACATCACAAAATTAAGAACGCTGTGCGATAAATACAATATTCTTTTAATTGATGACGAAGTGGCTATGGGATTTTACAGGACAGGTAAACTCTTTGCCTATGAGCATGCCTGTGTAGTCCCTGATATTGTTTGTGCTGCAAAGGGTATAACGGCAGGTTATATGCCTCTATCAGTCACTTTAACCACGGATGAAATATTTAATGCGTTTTATGATGATGATTTAGACGGATATAAGACTTTTTACCACGGTCACAGCTATACGGCGTACCCGTTAGCGCTTGCGGTTGCTTATGAAAATCTTAAAATACTCGAAGAAATGAATATTGAAGAGTATTTGAAACCCAAAATAGCCAAGTTCTCAAAAGAACTCGAAAAATTCCGCTCGCATAAAAATGTCGGTGATATCAGGCAGACGGGCATGATTTGCGCTATTGAACTTGTTAAGGATAAAGAAACGAAAGAACCTTTCAGCTATGAAGAAGGAATAGGCAAAAAGATATATTTAGAGGGTTTAAAATTAGGAGCAATACTTCGCCCCATGTGGAACTGCATTTATTTTATAACTCCTTATATAATAACCGAAAAGGAAATTGAAAAGCTTACTGATATTGCATATAAAGCATTGAATAAGGTTTTACCCGAGGAGAAATAATATGGAATATTTTATAACAGGTATTGATACTGATATAGGAAAGACTTTTGTAACAAAAGGTCTGGCGCTTGCTTTTGAAAACAGAGGAATAAAAACAGGTGTATATAAGCCCCTTCAGTCAGGTGCGATATCTAAACCTGATGGGTTTATTGCGCCCGACCTATATGAAATCGAAAAATATTCAAAAACAATAAATACTAAATGCTCTTATTTATTGGAAGGTGAGGTGTCTCCCGCTTTAGCAGCAAGACTTAAGGGAATAAAACCAGATAAGAATAAAATTAAAAGTGATTTTGATTCATTTAAAAAGGAAAATCAAATAACTCTGGTTGAAGGAGCAGGCGGGATTTTAGCACCCGCAACAGATGATATGCTTTTTGCCGACTTAATTAAGCTTTTAAATATACCCGTTATTATTGTATCGGTTCCATTTTTAGGAAGGTTAAACCATACACTTTTAACCGTTCACTACGCTAAAACTAACGGTATCAATATAAAAGGGATTATTATAAATAGAGTTCCAATATCTACCGATGATTTAGCGGTTAAAAATTTTACCGATGAACTTAAAATGTATACGGATACTCCGATTCTCGGCAGCGTTTTAGAACTTAAAAATAATGATAAGGAATCTATAATAAACGAATTTAAAAAATTTACAGAGGTTTTTTCTTAATTAATCCGTTGCTTCTGGGATAAATAACAGGTGTATCAGATAATTTTTTCACAAGTATTAATATCCTTTTGTTGTCTTCTTTTAAAGGCAGTGAATACTCGATTTTATCAATAATTTTAGCGTTTAAAACGCTAAGAGCCCTTTGAGCGTTTTTTATTTCCTCATCTGCTTTTATTGATTTATACGCAATAAAAAACCCGCCCGTTTTAAGATACGGAATCGCATATTCAAGTATAATCCGAAACTGAGCCATTGCTCTTGATACAACAACATCATATATGCTTTTTTCTGGTAAATCTTCAACCCTCGAGGTAATCGGATTTAGATTTTTTAAATTAAATTTTTCCTTAACCGTTTTTATAAAATTTATTTTTTTGTTAACTGAATCTACAGCATTAATTTCCATTGCTCTATATAAAAAAGCAAGAGGAACAGATGGAAACCCTCCTCCCGTTCCTATATCTAAAAGTTTTATATTCTCATCTATAGAGTA
>CANQOQ010000028.1 GCA_947625495.1 Candidatus Gastranaerophilales bacterium
CTCAGCTATCGACAGAGCTACACCTAAATTTAACGGCGTTGGTTAATTATTTCCATTACTTTCCTTTTTTTCGTATTTTATTCTACATTTTTCTATATTTTCGTATCTTTTTATTTCTTTTATATCCGAGGAACTACTTGTTCCTCGTTTTTATTTATGGAACTTTTTTTGCTTAAAATAATCTATAAAAAGAGTTGTTTTTTTTCTTTGGAGTATAATTAAATAGGAAAACAAACAGGGAAAAAATTATGTGGAATTATTCTGATAAAGTTATAGATCATTACAGGAATCCAAGGAATGTAGGAACAATAGAAGATGCTGACGCAATAGGTGAAGCAGGCTCATTGTCCTGCGGAGATATGCTAAAGCTATATTTAAAAGTTGATAAGAACGGAATTATAACAGATGCTAAATTTCAAACCTTCGGATGCGGAAGTGCCGTCGCCAGCTCCAGTATTTTAACGGAAATGGTTATAGGCAAGCATATTGATGAAGCAAGAAAAATAACTAATAAACAAATAGTTGATGCTTTAGGCGGACTGCCGCCTGAAAAAATGCACTGTTCCGTTATGGGGCATGAAGCATTAGAAGCTGCCATCAGCAACTACTATAACGAAGAAATTACTATTAAACCTGATGAAGAAATAGTTTGCCATTGTTTTGATATTTCTAAATCATTTTTGGAAAATGAAATAAAAACAAACAACCTTAAAACTATAGAAGATGTTATTAACTATACAAAAGCGGGCGGAGCTTGCGGCAGATGCCACGGTAAAATAAAAGAAATCCTCGATAAAATCAATAATTCTGCAAATAAACAAGAAACGACGCTTACAAAAACACAAAAAATTATTAAAATTAACAATATAATAGAAAAATACATTTCGCCGGAGTTAAGAAAAGACGGCGGAGATGTTGAACTTATTGATGTTGACGAAAATAAAATTAAAGTCAGATTATCGGGAAGATGTCAATCTTGTAATCGTTCCCAATTAACATTAACTCATTTTGTCGAAGCTACTTTAAAAGAACATATTGATGAAAATATAGAAATTATTCAGGTGTAAAAGATGACTGATACAAAAATAATATATTTAGACAACAATGCAACTACAAAAGTTGACGAAAAAGTTTTGGAAGAAATGCTTCCTTATTTCACAAAAAGCTATGGAAATCCTTCAAGTATATATGAATTTGGAGGAAGAAACTCACGTGCCATACAAGAAGCAAGAGAAAAAATCAAAGATTTCTTCGGAGCTAAAAATGCCAAAGAAATTCTTTTTACTGCCTCCGGAAGTGAAAGTGCAAATACTGCTATAAGAGGAATTCTTAATGCAGATAAATCTAAAAATCATCTTATTACAACAAAAGTAGAACATCCTTGTGTATTGAATCTTCATAAACAACTTGAAAAAGAAGGTTATAATATCACTTATATCGGAGTTAACTCGGAAGGTGAATTAAATAAAGATGAATTATTTGATGCTGTTAACGAAAAAACCGCTTTAGTTTCCTGTATGTATGCGAATAATGAAACGGGAGTTATATTCCCCGTTGAAGAAATAGCTGAAAAAGTTAAAGAAATAAACAAAGATACAAAAGTATTTGTTGATGCTGTTCAGGCAGCAGGAAAAATAAAGCTGGATGTCCAAAATACTCAAATAGATATGATGGGGATATCAGGTCATAAATTTCACGCGCCTAAAGGAGTAGGTGCTTTATATGTTAAATCATCCACTCTTATATCCCCGTTAATAATAGGCGGTCATCAGGAAAACGGCAGGAGAGCCGGAACTGAGAATGTTCCGTTTATAGTTGGTATGGCAAAAGCCGCACAAATGGCTAAAGATGCTTTGGGTATTGAAGCCACACAGGTAAAAAGACTCAGAGATAAACTTGAAACCGCTCTTTTGTCTAAAATATTTAATGCCAGATTAAATTCTGCTTCTTCTAACAGGGTTCCTAATACTACTAATATAGGATTTGAATATGTTGAAGGTGAGTTAATTTTATTAAATATGAATGATTACGGGATATGCGCAAGCTCAGGAAGTGCCTGCACATCAGGCAGCTTGGATCCGAGCCATGTTTTAAAAGCAATGGGAATACCTTTTACCGCACTTCATGGAAGTATAAGATTCAGTTTATCAAGATATACAACAGAAGATGAAATTGACTATACCATTGAAAAAATGCCTTTAATTATTAATAAACTTAATAATATTTCTCCGTTCCAAAAAGAATTAAAAGAGTTAAAACAAAGAAAAGGTTTTATTTAAAATATAAATACCCAACAAGGTTTAAATCAATATTTCCATATATAAGCCGAATTCTTGAATTATCAATAATTTCGGCATTCCCAAAAGATATAGACTCTTGATTTAAATCCTCCTTTGTTTGAAAAGCCTTTACTGATATTAACTTATTTGCCCCCTGCGATAAATCAATTACATATTCATCTTTTGATAATTTTCTATATGATAGTCTGTAATATCCTGGATTAATAAAATTACCCTCTTCATTATAAACTTTTACGGGAATCATAACGGTATGACTATTCTCCGCTTCTAATGAATCTATATTTTGTTTTGTATAAGTATTTAAATAATCAGTTTCTTCATAAGGAGAAAGAGGCGTTATCTGTTCTTTTATTTTTTTCTGTTTCTTTGTTAAAGAACGCTCTTTCATCATTTTTAATGTCTGTTGAAACTTATTATCAGAAACAGGTTCTTGTCCCGTAAATCCTTTATTAAATACTTGGGTATTTTCTCCCCATACTTTTGAAGAATCAGTTTCTTTTGCATTGACATTTGTAACTTGTGCAAATATACAAAAAAATAAAACAAAAAATAAAATATGCTTTCTCATATTTATATAATACTTATTTTTTATTCAATGTAAAGGTTAAATTAAATATGTTATTTTTTCAAACAATATGGTATTATAAATAGGTATAGAAAAATAGGAAGGTTTATTATGTCTAATTATAAGAATGCAATTTTAATTATAATTTCTATTATTTTATTTATATATGCAGGTTTTATAAGTATATTCCCTTCATTTTATACAAAGCATTTTAATATAAATGATTTTACACAAAAAATGCTGCCTGCTGCGGGGCTAAATGTAACATTTGATGATATTGACGTAAAAATAAGACCAAATTTTAAAACAATTATAAAATTAAAAGAATTACAAATATTTTATCCCGACAATCAGCCTCTGTTTAGAGCAAGAACGGCAGAATTAATTACTACTCCCTCAAGCATAATATCAAAGAAATTTATAATAAAAAAACTTACACTGCATAATGTAAAATATGAAGATCAGATATTACCCTCAGGTGAAAATAAGCTGGCATTTTTACCTTCTACCTTTAATCCTTCAGTTTTTAAAACAAAAAAAATAACTGTCATTCCTCAAGGCAATGTTTACGTTAAAGGTTTAAATATAGGTTATACGGTAGCAGAACCATACAGTTATAAAAAAGAAGATTTAAGAGAAGCAGAATACAGTGCAGATCAAGTTAAAACGTTTTTAAAATCACTTAACTTCAATAATGTTGTTATAAAATAAACATTTAAGATAGAGAAAAGGAGAAAAGAATGAAAAAATCATTATTAACAATAGTACTTGCAGGATTTATTACATTATCATTTGCAGCAATAGCAAATTCTGCTACGATTACTGTTCAAAAACCTTCTATAAAAGTTAATACAAATCAGGAAGAAAGTGCTTACAACAAATTAAAAAATGATGTAAAAAAAGATGTTGAAAAAACAAAGAGCGATATCCAAAAAGCTCAAAATGATGCTAAAGCAAAACAAGCACAACAGAAAAAAGAAGCTCAAGCAAAAAAAGAACAAAGAGCTAAAGCTTTTGACAATTTCAAAAATGAAACAAATAATTCAATTAACAACTTAAAAAATTCATTAAAATAACAAAATAAAGCCTCAATTGAGGCTTTATTTTTAGTTAAAATTAAAAGGGGAGAATAAATGAAAAAACTAATAATCGCATTTACGGCTGTATTAAGTATATGCTTCTGGAATATTTCCGCAATTGCCGAAGAAGAACCAACTGTAAAAATAGAAATTCCCGCATCAGAAATACATAGTATTGATGTAAAATATGAAAAAGAACAACAACCTTCAAAAACTTCGAAAGCATTGGAATCAACAAAGGCATTTACCGATAAATCCGTTAAAGCTACGAAGAAAGGTTATCATAAAGCTATAAAAGCTACAAAAAAAGGTTATAACAAAACCGTTGAAACCACAAAAGACCTAACCGATAAATCCGTTAAAGCTACAAAAAAAGGGTATAAAAAAACTGTTGAAACTACAAAAGATTTAACGGGAGAAGCAAAAGGCGTAATTGATAATCTAAATCCAAATAAAACCGTCACTTTAGAAGGGCTTGAAGCTTCAGCTGCAATTAAAAATTTAAAAGATGAGAAACAACAAATAAAAAAAGCATACGATTCAAGGATAAAAGATGTTAATGCTCAAATAAAAGCTGCCGAAGTATCTACTACAATTACGGAAGTTCAACGTCAAAATAAAATCTATACATTGAGCAAAGAAAAAGAATCTTTAACCGAACAAAGAAATCAAGCAATAAAAGAACGTGATAATAGAATCAAAGAATTAAGAAAATCGTTATAATGAAGAGAGTCTATAGACTCTCTTCGTTTTTTCTGCATTCATCATAATTATAAAGGCAATATCCATCTTCAAACGCTTCAACAACAGCTTTTGAGAATTTTTTTGCCGTAGCCCAATATGAAGTATGAGCTCCAAGAAAGGTTTTTCTGCTTTTTACATTTGACTTACTGTACAAAAAACCTTGTGCAGGATTGATTTCAAGTTGTATTTTATTTCTCAAATCTTTATAAGAAATATTTTTTGTCGTAGGATATCCCAGAGGATCATCGGCATAGTTTACTGTCAGCCAAAACATATTATTTTCAAGCAAATATTTATATAAAAGTTTATTATAATATGTCAGTGAATAATTAGGATTTGATATATCAGAATAAAAAAGCACTAAAGGACTTGCGAAATTAACTATTCCTTTTAGTGCGCCTTGTGGAATACAAGCTTTATTAGTATATTCATCCAATTTTAAATAATTTTCTTCGGCACTTCGAGTATCTAAATTAGGAACAAGTCTTCCTTCCGCACTATATACTGCCAGCTTAGAATCAATCAGAGCATCTATACAGGTCGATTTAGCTTTATTGTTATTAATAAAATTTTTAAATTCATCAGAAACTGCAGTCCTGTTAAAATAATCAACAGTGTCAATATCTGGAAGTTTATTAAACATATATTCATAGGAAACAAAAGCACCTGCACTATAACCGAACAAAACAACAGGTATTCCTTTTTTATAATTTTCCATTACCTGAGAATGCAAATCCTCCACAACAGGATGCATATTATGATAATGAGAAACCCAAATAGCATCATGCAAATAATGTGCAATTAGTGTTCTTACCGTTTGAGCAATTCTGGGACTGAATACTTTCGTCATTTTTAGGTCATAATTTAAATTCGATATTTCTTCTCTGCTTTTATCACCCCAAAAGAATGCCTCAGGTTCTTGTGATATTTTATATTTACCTTGTTCTAACAAATGAATATTTACAAAATCGGATGACGAAAACTCTTTTTTCATATACGGATGCATCTTTTTCATTCCGTCATAGAACCAGTTTTTCATTTTTTTATCATTGTTATTCGACCCGTTTATATATATAAATTTTATTTCTTTTCCTTCGTATGCCGATACTTGGGGAAATAAAGAAGACAATATGAACATAATTACTATAATTTTTTTCATGTAAATATTCTACAATATTATCCGATTTTTTTAAAAATATTATTCTGCAATGTTACAATTTTTCTGTTTAATTTATTTTATACTATAATTAATAAATAAGGATTTTTTAGGATGGAAAAATGAACGTTATTATAGGTTTAGTCGGTATATTTTTAATGTTATTAATTGCTTTTTTTATGTCGCATAATAAAAAAGCAATCAATTATAAAACAGTTATAGTGGGATTAATCCTTCAATTTTTATTAGCGGTTTTTATATTAAAATTTGAACCCGGAAAATTATTATTTGAGTACATCGGACGTTTCGTAGAAAAGATATTAGAATTTGCAAATGAAGGTGCAGATTTTGTTTTTGGGCCTTTATCTAACAGTCCTGAAATATTAAAAGAAATATTCGGAGATAAGGCATTTATGTTTGCCATAAAGCTTATTCCGGCATTAATTTTTATGATGATTCTTGTAAATATATTATACTATTACGGAATAATGCAAAGAGTAGTGGCATTTTTCGGGAAAATAGTAAATAAGCTGATGGATGTATCAGGAGCTGAGGCTCTGTCTAATGTTGCAAGTTCATTTGTGGGACAGGTTGTTGCGCAAATAATGATTAAACCATATCTGCCTAACTTAACAAGATCAGAGATACTTGCCTCAATGACGGGGAGTATGGCTTGTTTATCGGGCGGATTAATTGCAGTTTATGCAGGAATAGGTATACCTCCACAATATATGCTTGCAGCGTGTATAATGGCAGCCCCCGGTGCGCTTGTCGTATCTAAGATTATTTACCCTGAAACACTTGAACCTCAAACTAAAAATGATTTTAAAATCAGAAGGAGAAGAACCGATGTTAATGTTCTTGATGCCATTTCAAAGGGTGCATCTGAAGGCATGAAAGTCGGATTAAACGTTATTGCTATGCTAATTGCTCTAATTGCTTTAATCGCTTTAATTGATTTCTTCTTAGGAAAGTTCGGTATGTTTGCTCATAATACACTCCATATAAATCTTTCTTTTATAGGAATGGATATAGAACATTTATCCGTTAAAATGATTTTCGGTAAACTGTTTTCAGTATTTGCGCTGTTAATAGGAATTCCTTTTGAAGAAGTAACAAAAGTAGGTTCACTTTTAGGTACAAAGTTTGTATTAAATGAAGCAATAGCATTTACAGATTTAGCCTCAATGAAAGCGATGTTATCTGAAAAAAGTTTTATTATAGCAACATTTGCATTATCAGGTTTTGCTAATTTTACTTCCGTAGCAATCCAGATTTCAGGTATCGGAGAAATTGCACCGAATCAGAGAAAGAACTTAGCAAGAATGGGTATAAGAGCATTAATCGGCGGCACGCTTACATCTTATATTTCAGCTTGTATGGCTGCTATGCTAATATAGGTTACGCTTTAGTATTTAGTCTTGCTGCGATTACAGGGTTAATTGCAGAATCTTGTTCACCTATATTACTTAAATATTTATCTAGAACGGAATAATGAACTTTTTTAATATTTGGAATTAATTTTGTTGCAATATCCGCATTTTTATAATTATTAAAATGAGCTTCTTTAAAAGGGAGAGTTGTACAAAGTTTACATTCTTTTATAACATACCTGTCACCCGCATCGTGGTCAAAATATGCTGTTTTATTTCTATTAAGAACTTTATCTATATCCTCCTGAGATTCATCAATAAACGGATAATAATAATAAGTTTCGGTATCAGTTGTTACACCTAAAACAGAATCTCTATCAACCAAGAATGTTGTTTTTCCCCATAAACCGTTAAAATTTTGAGTTTTTGTATTATTGTAATTATGTACCGGCAAAATTTTCATTATATTCCTCTTTATATTTTTACTAATACAAAAAATGTAAAAATAAATTTTGCTATTTATATAAAAAAATTTACTTATTAATAGAGAAATAAATATCTTTCAGCCTTTTTTTACTGATATGAGTATACAATTGAGTAGTAGAGACATCACTATGTCCCAATAGTTCTTGAACGACTCTTAAATCAGCTCCGTTTTCCAATAAATGCGTCGCAAACGAATGCCTTATCGTATGGGGTGATATATCTTTATTTATATTTTTACCTAAAGAATTTATAAAAATATACACATCTTGTCTAGACAGTTTTTTTCCGTTTTCTTTAATAAAAAAATATTTAGTATTTAGTTTATATTTTTTTAAAATATATTCACGTTCATCCAAATATTTTCTAAGTGCAAGACAGGCTTGTTTTCCTATCGGAACAATTCTTTCTTTTGAACCTTTTCCAAGCACTCTGACATATTTTGCGTTTAAATCAATTTGATTAAATTTAATATCAGCGAGTTCAGAAACTCTCAAACCTGATGCATATAAGAGTTCAAAAACAGCTCTATCCAAAACATTTAAATGACAATCAAGCAGCTCTTTTATTTCTTTCATAGAAAGGACTTTAGGAAGTCTTTTTGGCAGTTTTGGCTGTTCTATAGCCAATGCGGGATTATGTTTTATTATTTCACTCACGCTTAACCATTTAAAAAAACCTTTTATTGAGGCAATTTCTCTTGCTATGCTAAAAGGTGTAAAGCCTTTATCATAAAGATTTTTTATGTACATATTTAAGTGTAAGCGTTTTATTTGAGATAATTCTTCAAGGTTATTTTGAACTAAGAAGTCAGACAAAGAATATAAGTCGTTTCTATATGCGTCAATAGTATTATGACTTAATCCCCGCTCTACTTCTAAGTATTCAATATATAGTGAAATATAGTGAACTAACATAAAAAGATTTTAGCATTTTTTTATTTTTTTGTTAATTCAGCATTTTTTTAGTTTCTTTAACAATTTTATCCGTATGTTTAAGTGTTTCGTTAACCTGTTTTTCTATTTCTTTTTCTCTTTTATCTATATAAGAATTATCAACTTTTATATCGGGGATATAGCCTGAATATTCTTGACTATCATCTTTTTTCTTAAAGAGATTAAAAGCCGGCAATGCTTCTTGAGGCTGAGCTTGAGTTTGAGCTTGAGTTTGAGTTTGAGCTTGAGTTTGAGTTTGTGTTTGTTGTTGTGCAGGTATCTGTGTTTGTATATTTTGCGCTGAAGTACCGGCTGAAGGATTATTTTTGGAATATAAATTTAACAAATTAGTTCCGTTTTGTTGTTGAGGATTTTGAATAGCCGGCTGTTCTTCTGTTTTTGCGGGAGTATTCTTTTCCTGTTTATTATTTTCCTGATTTTTCTTTGCGAGATACTCTTTAGGCTCACCAAATATTTTATGAACAAGTTTAGTAACAGGCTTTTGAATAATAGGTTGAATTACCATCATTATAAGAAGGAATCGTCCAAGACCACCTGCAAAACCTTTTATAGTAGGTTTAGGCAGTTTTACCTTGCCTAATTTCGGTAATGTAACATAGGTAGCTTTCTGAAGTTTATCCAGCCCCATATCCAATATACGGCCCATAAACTTAAGCGGTCTTTCCCATAATTTCAGTTTAGCGCCTTCTTTTTTAAGAGTCTTAGCCATAGCGGCAGCCTCTTTAAATCCTTTTCCAGTAAGCTGAGCTACTTTATCTTTATCAACACCTTTTATCAATAAATTTCTCTGAAGTTTTGCTATTTTAAGTCCTTCTTTAGTCAGTGTTTCATCAACATTTGTATTTTTAATTAAATCTTTTAAATATTCTCTGGCTTCAACGGTCATACCTCTATATTTATTACCGCCTATTTTATAAAGTAAATTGATACTTGGCTGGAACAATAGTATACCTATATATTGTTCAGAGAGCACATGCATAAATGCACTTTTCTTTTCACCTTTTGGAGCTTCCTTTGCAGCCTGATATGCTTCATATAAAGCGCTTGCTGTAAAAAATAAACTAATTAATCCGCCGCCGAAGGTAATTGTATCCTTAGTTTTTAATGCGGTTTTTGCGAATGCTTTACCTATAAATGTTTGTCCGAATTTAGAATTTGCCGCTTTAAATTTATTCAATAGCTGAGTGAATGCTGCCGAATTAATGGTTTCTATATTGTTAGCAGACAATTTCTCCGCAATATTTGTAATTTGTTCTATAGTATAATTTGATTCTTTAGTAAGTCCCTTTATTAAATTTACGGTATCATCAGTTAAAGAGCCTGCTTTTGATTCTATTTCCGCAATAAATTCAGGATTTTCTTTTAATTTAATTATCGAATCTAATATTTCTTTTGAATACTTTTCTGCCATTGTCTGTGATTTAGCAAACGGGCATTTTGCTACTGCACTGAATTCATTTGTGAAATATTTTGTAAATTTGTTATTTTTAATGAAATTAGAGATTTTATTCAAATTAGAAGAAGAGACTACGTTATCCAAATGCAGGAAATGAGAAACAGCGTCACCTGCATTTGCAAATTTATTAAGCAAACTTTTTTCTGCTTCCCCGCCTATTTTTTTGTCAACAGCCTTATCCAATATATTTAATATAGGTATAAATAATAACTTTTTATACATTGAATCTTTTTTATTGACATTATTTGATAAAACTTGAACAGCAGAATTACTTTCCAAATTTTCATTTACTGCTTGTTTGGATTTTGCTAATGTATTTTGTATATCTTCTTGTTTTAACCCTGTATTAGAAACGGGATAATTATTATTAATGTTTACGGAATTAACCATTTTTTTACCACTTTATTTCTATATATTTATTAAAACAAATAAATATTTTTATTGCTCTAGAATTTTTTTATTTATTTTTTAATTAACAAAATTTAATAAAAAAGACTGATATTTCTATCAGTCTTTTCACTATATTATATGAAATTTTAGCCGTTTGAGAACAGATTAAATGTTCTTTCAACATTGTTACTGATGACTTCTTTAACGGAATCATACTCTTTCAATATTGCTTCATGCTGGGTTTCAAGTTGTTTTAAATCCATTTCCAATTGGTTATCACTTTTTGAAACACGGGAGAGTTCATAATCATATTTACTTTGAGCTTCCGCATCATCGGAGGTATCAAGAACATATTCCATTTCCGTATTAGAATCTATATTTTCCAAAGAAATTTTATCCTTATTATTTTTTGCATTAAGAATAAACATCGTACCGTTTATTATAGATTGTTGGAGTTTTTTTGCATTATCAAGATTTTTTGTACCGTCTAAAATTTCAAATTTATCTTCACCAATTATAGCTTTACCGGTTGTTTTATCAATAGAAAGCAAATCATTTCCGTCTAAATCTTTCGGGATAATCCACTCGCCATTTTCATCTTTTTTCAGATAAATTTGATTATTAGCAGTAGCTGCCAAATATCCCATTTTGGTCATATTATCATAAGTTAAATTTTCTTTTTTATAACCTTTTTCTTCATAGGAATCATCAACTTTAATAGTAAGTTTATAATTACTCATTGCCTCACTATATTCTTGAGCAGCAGCTTCTGATTTCATTGCAAGCTGACTTTGTCTTTGAGATATCATAATTTCCTGCAATTCGATATCACTCAAACGTGATGTTAACATTAAAAGCCTGCCTTGTGATGATGATAATCCCATATTGCCTTTCTCCGATTTTTACTTGTATTATTTATATCGGAATATTTATTTAAAACTTAAGGTTTTATGGAAATTATCTTAACAATTCTCAATATTATCTGTTTTTAATATAATCGGAAATATCTATAACTTTATTAACTTCTTCAGGCAGATAATACTCACATGAAGACCAAAGCAGAGTTTCAGGCAAATCGGTACAATTTTGGTCTTCAACGGCTTTTTGGTTGCAATAACCTTTAATCATATTATTAGTACCGTCGATTTTAGGAGCGAAATAAGCACAGGACTGACATATTTTCATTCTAAATCCGTGTTGTTCAAGTAAATCAGAAATATTTTTTACGGCATCACACATTCTTACATAACTTTGAGTTGTTTCCTGTTTTTTATTTTTGTATCTGAATACAGCCTTTTTAAATCCGCCGTCTGAAATAAGTTCCAAAGAACATGAAAAAATATGTTTTCCGTTAGTTACGGTAACGGGAACGGCTATTTTTTCAACCAAAGGTTTTTGCATTTTTTTCTTTAATTTAAATATTTTTTTAAAAATCGGCATATCCGCTAAAGCATCACATAATGTAAAGAACGGACACGAAGCCAAATATATTAAAGGTTTAACATACAAATGCGATTTATAAACAGATACACCAAAGGCAACAGCCAATATTACCGCTAAAGTTACAGACCACGGAAAATCAAATAAGAAATAATAGTTAAATGAATAAATTCCTATTAATAAGAGCAGGCCGACCAAAATAATCGGATTTGGTTTAAATAGAGACAATAAAAATTCCGCAAACTTAGGATTCATTAATGATTTAAAATTTATACAATGCAGAAACAGTGACATTTTAAATGCAAAAGTAGGTCTTCTTACTTCATAATCAAGTGAGGAAACATAAGTTTTCATTTTCTGCACAAATATTGGAGGATAATTAACACTAGTCAATAAGAAAGAATATTTAAGTTCGGAATTAGCATCTTTAAAATCAATACATTGAATTTTTTCAAGTACTGAATGTCTCATTGCCATGACATCAGAATCAATAGGAACCGCCAAACCGAGATTTGCTCTGCCTTGGCGCATTATACTGACATTATATTCATTAACATTAGACCATACTTTTTCATAAAAATCAGCATCTTCCAGATATATTTCACTGGAGCCTACAACTACGGCATTTTTTTCCAAAGCTTCATTAACGCAAGACAAGAAGTCATTTCTTACTATTCTGTTTGCATTTAAAAACACATACCCGTCTACTTTTTTAAAAGACATGAGATTTTCTAACAGCCAAGAAACTGCTTTATCTCTGCCGAAAGGTGTATCATCCGTTAATCTCCATAATTTTGCACCGCCTACGAATTCCAGTTTATTTGATGAATTATCCGTACAGTTATCCAAAATTATATGTGTTTGATAACAGCTTTTCGGGTAATCCTGTTTATTTAACTGTTCTAATAGTTTTACTACGGTTTTTTCGTTATTATGCGAATATACTATAACAATCAAATTTTTATAATCAAGTTTATCGGGTTCATCCTTCTTTTTAGGACGAATTGCGCTGACTATAACTATAATTGTAAAATATACGGTAAAAATTGCTATATATAAAAAGAAAAATACCAAAATAAATATCAATAAACTATTCAACATGCCCACACCTCTTTATTTTAATTTTAAGAAAAAAAGAATTTTTTTTCCAGTTATATACAAACTTAAATAAAAGCAATACAATGTAAATTTTTATTAAAATTATATTAAAAATTATAAACATTTTGACAAATCTGAATTATTATATTTGTAATAAATCCCCAAATCTCCTCCCAAGATTATTAAGTATTAGCTGCAATGCAGCTTTTTTTTGCGAAATCTTTTTAATATAAAACAAACTTCCTCCGTTTTTCTTTTTAATAAAGTGACAGATTCTGTTATTTTATTTGCACTTGACAGCACGGGGGGGGGTGTTATCATCTTTCAATAAACGAATTGGGAGATGTATAATGGCTAAGAAAAAAATATGTCAATGGCTGAATTCAACAGAATACGGCTCTTTAGTACTAAGACACGGTCACGTTGCAGCTTGCTGTACAAGAGAATTAATTTTGCTTGAAAAAGGTACTGATTTTACGAAAATGAGCTATGAAGAAATTCAAAATAAACGTAAAGAACTTTTTGAAAAAATGAACAGCGAAACATCTCCCTGTAAAAATTGCTGTTTTATGTATGAAGCGGAAGAAGAAAATATTGATATAGGGAAACTAACATTTGTAGTTTTTCATCCTCACAAAACCTGCAATTTAAAATGTTCATATTGCTGTTATGCAAGAAGCGGAGAGGTATTAGAAAAATTTGATAAAGAAAAATATAATATTTATCAAGTTATATCTCATTTGCATGATATAAATATATTAAAAGATGATTTCGGTATAGAACTGGGCGGCGGCGAACCTATGCTGTTAGAAGGTATTCCCGAATCAATAGAGTTTTTATCAAAATATTATCCCAAGTCAACAATACAATTCATATCTAATTTTACATTAACGAACCGTATAGATAAATTGATTCCCGTTTTGATAAACAGAAAAATTAAAGCTAATCTGAAAACATCTGTTGATTGCGGAACAAGAAAATCATATAAGAAAATCAGAGGCTTTGATTTATATAATACAATGCGAAATAATATCTTAACAGCAGCTAAAAGTAATGCATTTGACGATATAATTTTGAAATACATATTTCTTGATGACTGTTCAAATGCAGGCGACAATGACATTAACGGTTTTATAAAACTTGTAAAAGAAGTAAAAAAGGCTAATCCCAACATAACTTCAGTTGTTATAGACGGTGACACAACGCAATTCTTTAAATCAAAATTCACAAAAACCGATATGCTTCCTGATAAAGCACTTAAGGCGGCTTGTAAAATATACAGAGAATGTTCAAATATAGGTTGTCAGTTCAAATGGCACGGAGAAAGAGTTTCTTATTCGTCACTAAGCGGAAGAAAACAAATTGAAATTATATTAAATTCCAAGAATATTCAAACTTTAACACTTTTACAGAAGATTTTTTCAGTTAAAACTGAAAATAATCATAACGTATGGAGAATACTTGGTATTAAGTTTTCGTTCAGATGCAAATAAATTTAAAAAGAATTATAATTCTTGCTAATTAAAATTTATGTTATATCATATAAGAAAAACAAATGCGCCCATAGCACGGCTGCCTGTTGAATCTTTTACGCAGTAAAAGTTCAACAAAATAGAGATTAAAAC
>CANQOQ010000029.1 GCA_947625495.1 Candidatus Gastranaerophilales bacterium
TATTCATAATCACCCGATAATCTGCCGACAGACATATACTACCTTTTCTTATACTTGTATATTTCATGTCGGCAAATAAATGAAAATCTTTAATATTTTTATATAACTTAATAATCCTGCAAGTAAATGATTATAATTTCTACAAAAGTAGTATATAATATATATAGTTCACTTTCTAAAATAAAGAGGCAAAAATATGTCTTTTGGAATAAATGGTCCCGATAATATTCCTTCCATTCAAAAATCACATCACACCAATGATGGAGGTGCGGGTAATTTGGGATATTTTCAGCAGGAAAGAAAAAAGAAAGATGAAGAAGAGCAAGATGTCTTTGAATCTTCAAATAAAAAAGATGACGATATTGATTTAATTGAAGAAGATTTAGATTCCATCGGCAATAAAATCAAAAATTTCTGGCTTGCCGTTCACAATAATTTTAATAAAGAAAAAAAATCCGAAGAGTAAATCTTCGGATTTTTAATTTATTATAATTTTTCACTTTTAAAAATCAACTCATCACTATCTGTATCAATAATAACTTTTGAGTTTGGAGTAATTTCCTGCTTTAAGATTTTTTTAGACAACGGATTTTCTATTAACTGCCTTATTGTTCTCTTTAACGGTCTTGCCCCGTAAATGGGATTGTACCCTTTTTGTGCAAGAAATTCTTTTGCATCATCTGTTATTTCAACGGTGATATTTTGTTCTGCCAGTAATTTATGCAGATGAGATACTTGAATATCAACAATTTTTGCAAGTTGAACCATTGTCAAAGCTTTAAAGAATACTATTTCATCAATTCTGTTCAAAAATTCAGGTTTAAAATGCTGCTGCATTAAAGCCGTTACTTCTTCTTTTGTTTGTTCTGCCTGCTTTTCGGATAACATTGATTCAAGCGTATTTTTAAGAATAATATCGCTTCCAATGTTGCTTGTCAGAATAATTAACGTATTTTTAAAATCAACGGTTCTGCCTTTAGAGTCAGTTAATCTGCCGTCATCAAATATTTGAAGCATTATGTTAAATACATCTGGGTGCGCTTTTTCAATTTCATCAAAAAGTATAACAGAGTAAGGTTTTCTTCTTACGTGTTCCGTCAGTTGTCCGCCTTCATCATAGCCGACATACCCCGGAGGCGCTCCTATTAATCTTGCTACCGTATGTTTTTCCATATATTCTGACATATCAATTCTGATTAAAGCGTCCTCATCATTGAACATAAATTCCGCAAGAGCTTTAGCAAGTTCTGTTTTACCTACACCCGTCGGACCTAAAAAGATAAATGTACCTATCGGTCTATTGGGGTCTTTTAACCCGCTTCTTGCACGTCTTATTGCGTCAGATACCACTTCAACGGCTTCATCCTGACCTACTACACGCTTATGCAAAAATTCTTCCATTTTAATAAGTTTTTCTTTTTCGCTTTCAAGAAGCTTACTTACCGCAACGCCTGTCCATTTGCTTACTATTTCCGCAATATCATCTTCATCTATTTCTTCTTTTAAAAGAGTATTTTTATGCTCTTGTACGTTTTCATTAACTTCTTTCAGCTGTTTTTCAAGTGCAATAAGTTTCCCGTACTTAAGTTCTGCCGCTTTTTGTAAATCCATATTTCTTTCGGCTTCTTCAATTTGGATTTTAACTTTTTCTATTTCTTCTTTTATTGAAGCTTCACCTTGAATACTCTTTTTTTCAAGCTCCCATTGGGTTTTGAGTTTTGTTATTTTCTCATTTAGCTCATTTAATATTTTCTCTATATCGGAAATTTTTTCCGCATTTTCTTGATTTTCTTCCTGTTTTAGGGCTTCTCTTTCAATTTCTAATTGCATTTTCTGTCTTACCAGCATATCAAGTTCTTCAGGCATGGAATCAATTTCTATTCTAAGAGAAGATGCGGCTTCATCAACTAGGTCAATTGCTTTATCAGGCAGAAAACGGTCTGTTATATATCTGTCAGACAATTTGGCGGCTGCTATTAGCGCAGAATCCTTAATTCTTACTCCATGGTGTACTTCGTATCTTTGCTTTAACCCTCTTAAAATGCTTATTGTATCTTCAACAGAAGGTTCATCAACCATTACGGGCTGGAATCTTCTTTCTAAAGCAGGGTCTTTTTCTATATATTTTCTGTATTCATTAATGGTCGTGGCACCGATACATCTTAAAGTTCCTCTTGCAAGCATCGGTTTTAACAGGTTGCCTGCATCGGTTGAACCTTCCGTTGCACCTGCACCCACTACCGTATGAAGTTCATCTATAAACATTATTATTTCGCCGTTTGAATCTTCAACTTCTTTTAAAACAGCCTTGAGTCTTTCTTCAAACTCGCCTCTAAATTTAGCACCTGCAATTAATGCACCTAAATCCAGAGAGATAAGTTTTGATTCTTTTAGATTTTCAGGGACATCTCCTCGTATAATTCTTTGAGCAAGCCCTTCTATAATGGCTGTTTTACCGACTCCCGGTTCTCCTATTAACACAGGATTGTTTTTAGTCTTTCTGTTTAATACCTGTATTACACGTCTTATCTCATCATCCCTGCCGATTACGGGGTCTAATTTACCTTTACGTGCCATTTGCGTTAAATCTGTTGAATATTTTTCCAAAGCTTTATATGAATCTTCTGCGTTTTTGCAATCCACTTTTCTGTTTCCTCTTATTTTTTTCATAGCATTAAGTATTGTATTTTTATCAACACGGTTATTTTTTAATATCTGCTGAACATTAGAACCTGTTAATTCCGTCATTGCCATTAAAATATGCTCAATACTAATAAATGAATCTTTTAGAGAATCTGCGGTTTCCTGTGCCGTGTCAAACAATGTATTTGATGACTGCGAAATATATAACTGCTGATTAGGGTTTGTTGACTGCACTTGCGGTAGAGTTGTTATCTCATTTACAATCTGATGTTTAAAATTATCATTGTTGATTTTTAACTCATCGCAATAGTCTTTTGAAATTCCTTCATTATCTTCCGCAATAGCAAGCAGTATGTGTAAAGGCTCTAATTGTGAATTTTTATACCGATACATTATCTGCTGTGCAGAGTATATTATCTCCTTTGTATAATCCGTCAACCTGTTAAAATCTATCATTTTAGAACACCTCTTTTCATAAGGTTTTTATTTTTAACCTTATATATTTAGTTTAATAGTATTTTTTCAAAAATCTAAAAAATTTTATATTTAATTAAGATTTGAAATTATAGAGGCAGGCTGAATGTTATGGATGTTCCTTTATTTTTTATATTTTTAGCTGATATTTGACCGTTATGTGCTTCTATTATTTTTTTACAATTATAAAATTCCAATCCAAATCCTATTTTTCTGAATCTATTAGAGCAAGTCATGAATTTTTCAAATATGTCATTAGGATTTTTCATTGTTTTCATTATTCCAAAATCAATAAATGATACGTTAATATTTTCTTTATTATTTTCAATTTGAATTATAATTTTAGAATTTTCACTGCTGTGTTCTGATGCATTAACAATAAGATTATTAACCACCTTTCCTATTTCTTCCACATCCATATTAATTTCATTTATACAGCCTTTCACTATAAATTCTATTGTTTGATGTTTTTTGTCCAGCATATTAATCATTGAATTACATTTTTCTTTAATAAGTTTTACCAGAGAATATTGTTGTTTATTCAGTTCATACAGGTTAAATTCATTCTTATATTTGATTATAAGATTTTCTGCCATATAATTCATAAACCTGCATGAACTGAGTAATTCGTCCAGAATAGTCTGCAAGCTGTTTCCCAAGTCTCCGAATTTTTTATTAAGTATAAGCTCTAAAATTTGTATATTTGCCCTTAGAGGGTTTCTCAAATCATGTGAAAGTATGTCAATAAATGTTTCTTTTTGTATTCTGTTTTCTATCTCTTGCGTTATATCCTGAATTATTATTGTATATCCGTTTATATTTCCTTTTTTATTTTTAATTTTGCAAATATGTATATTTACGGGCAGATTATTTATTTCATTGTTATCATTAAAAATCATTTTTATACACATGTGATTTTTATCGGATGTTTTAAAATTTTTTATATTTTTCTTAAAATTTTCATTTATAAAGCTTTTATACATATCAAGAAAATTAAGTTTTGAATCAGATTGTATATATTTTAAATTTTGAAAGACGATATTAAATTTTTCATCAGTGATAATAATTTCTTCCGATGAATATTTTGTTACATCAAAAAATGCGTCTTTTATAAAATTTATTTCTTTATTTAAAAAGTTTTGTGTAAAATTCATTTTTTCTTCCGATTTTAATATAAATTTAAATAATCGGATGAAAAAAATTATCCCCCATGAGTATATTTAATTTAACTATTTACCGATACAGAAGTTATCAAAAATGTTGTTTAAGATATCATCAGTTATTACTTCGCCTGATAATTCACTTATAAACATAAGAGCTGATTTTATGTCAATGGAGATTAAATCTTGTAATTCTCTGTTTTGAGCGGCAATTAAGGCATTTATAAGAGAGTTTTTTGTATCTTCAAGACATTTTTGCTGTCTTTGATTAGTTATAAATTCTATTTCCGTCAAATTTTGATTTACGACCAAAGATTTAATTTTTGTTTTTAAAATATCCAAATTTTCACCTGTTTTAAGTGAAACACAAACGGCACTGTCATCTCTTTTATCCGTTAAGTCGGATTTTGTTGCAACTTTTATATATTTTTTATCTTTAACGGAATTAAAAATTTCTTCATCTTCACTGTTAAAGCCCTCGTTTAAATCGTAAAGGAACAAAACAATGTCAGCTTCTTGGACGTATTTTTTTGAATAATCAATTCCGATTGCTTCAACCTTATTAATATCACCGCCGTGCCTGATTCCTGCGGTATCAATAATAGTAGCCGATATTCCGTCTATATCAATAGTTTCCTGTATGCTGTCACGTGTTGTACCTGCTATTTCTGTAACTATAGCCCTGTCTAAATTTAAAAGTGCATTAAATAAAGAGGACTTACCTACATTGGGTCTGCCTGCCAGCACTATTTTTATACCTTGTCTGAAAATGTTGGAACTTTTTGAAAAACTTAAAATATAATTAATCTTTTCCAATATAGTTTCTATTGTATTTTCAATATATGAGTAATCGGGTTCTTTAACATCCTCAGGAAAGTCAATAGCTGCAATAATTTTAGAGAGTAAATCCATAATTTCCCGTCTTATTATTGCAGTTTCAGATGAAAGTTTACCGAAAAGATTTTTTGCGCTTTTAACGGCGAATTTTTCCGTTGATGCCTGAATTAAATCTAAGACAGCCTCTGCCTGTGATAAATCCATTTTCCCGTTTAAGAATGCTCTTTTTGTAAATTCACCCTTTTGCGCATATCTTGCACCGTTTTGGATTGTTAAATCAAGAATTTTTTGAGTAATGTGAACTCCGCCATGGCATTGAATTTCAATAACATCTTCTCCAGTATAACTGTTAGGTGCTTTAAACGGTAAAACTATTACATCATCCAGTTTTTCATTATTTTCCATAATTAAACCATGGTATATTTTACCTGCCGTAAGGTTTTTATGCGAGAAAATTTTATCAATAATATTAAAGGCTTCACCGCCTGAAATTCTAACAATGCTGACTCCCCCGCTTCCTATAGGGGTTGCAATTGCGCTAATTGTATCTGATATAAACTGATATTTCATTTCTTGCCTCATATTTATATTACCAAAAATATAAATTGTCTAAAATCAGAAAAAGTTATATTATAAATAAAATGAGGTTAATATGAGTTCAGATTGTATTTTTTGTAAAATTGTAAATAAAGAAATTCCTGCGGAATTTATATATGAAGATGATAATGTGGTAGCGTTTAACGACCTTAATCCGACAGCTCCCGTTCATTTTCTTGTCATACCAAAAAAACATTATGATTCTTTGAATGATATAGATTCAAAAGAAGCATTTGCAAATATTTTTTCAGCTATTCCTAAAATTACATCAAAACTGGGAATAAAAGAATACAGAACAGTTATAAATACAGGCAAAAGTGCAGGACAGACAGTCTTTCATATTCATGTTCACGTAATGGCGGGCAGGGAATTTACTTGGCCTGCAGGGTAGAATTTTATGTATAACCGTTGGTATGATAAATATCCGGAATTAAAAACATTGTTAACTCTTTTAGAAAAAGTTGACAGTTATTATATTGATATAATAGCTCAGGATTTTATACAAATTATTTTAAGTAAATATCAGAGTGAATTTGATGAAAAAATGCGCACGATGTCTGATAATCCGCCTCCAGGGTATAACAGGTGGTATGATGAAAATTACAATCTTCATACATGTATTGAATTTATTAAAACTTTGCCCGATGATGAAAAGAAAGAACTTATTAATTCTTTTATAATGTCAGTAATGAGTTTTGTAACAAATGTCGATGATCAGTAAAAAAAACATACTTGTAACAGGTTCTTCAAGGGGCATAGGGCTGAATATTGCAAAGCATTTTGCACAAGATTTTAACGTTTATATAACGGGAAGAAGCTCTGATAAACTTGCAAAATTATGTTCAAGTAATAATTTTAAAGGTTTTTTCCCTTGCGATTTAACGCAGGATAATGCCGCAGAAAAATTATACAAAGGTTTAAATACAAATTTTGATATCCTTATTAATAATGCAGGAGAATATATCTATTCACCGGTTGAAAAATTAAATCATGAAGATATTATAGGTTCACTCAAGCTAAATACCCTTGCACCTTTAGAACTGATAAAATATATAGTTCCATATATGAAAAAACAGAAATGGGGCAGAATAATTAATATAGGCTCTATTTCGGGAGTTATGGGAGAGGCAAATGCCTCTTTATATTCCATGACAAAAGCTTCTTTAATAGGAATGACAAAAGCTCTGGCTCTTGAACTTGCTCAGGATAATATAACAATTAATATTATAAATCCGGGCTGGGTTGATACCGAACTTATTAATAACGAAAACCTTGAATCTGACTTTTCAAAAGAAGAAATTATTGAAACTATTCCTCAAAGAAGATTTGTGACACCCGATGAAATAGCCGGCATGTGCGAATTTTTGATTTCCGACAAAGCAAAAGGGATTACGGGACAATCAATAAATATCTGTGCAGGATTATCTTTGGGATTTTAATTCTTTTAATAAAAATTTTGTTTAATCTTGTATTTTTCAATTTAAATAATTTACTTGATAAAACTTTATGTTTAATTTATAAATACACATGAACAATAAATCATGGTAGGTATAAAGGAGATAGAAAACTATGGTAAATGTTGCAATTAACGGATTCGGAAGAATCGGAAGAAACACATTAAGAGCAGCAATCAAAGAAGGTATCTTTGACAAAATTAATTATGTCGCTATAAACGACCCCGGCTTAAAAGCAGAAGACGCTGCAAGATTATTAAAATATGACTCTGTAATGGGCAGATTTGAAGGCAGTGTTGAAGCATACGATGAAGGTATTATCGTAAACGGTAAAAAAATTAAATTTTATGCTGAAAAAGACCCTGCTCAACTTCCTTGGAAAGAATTAGGAGTTGAAGTTGTTGTTGAATCAACAGGCTTCTTTACAGACGGTGAAAAAGCAAAGGCTCATATCACAGCAGGTGCTAAAAAAGTTATCATTTCAGCTCCGGCTACAAACGAAGATATTACAATCGTACTTGGTGTTAATGACAACATGTATGATCCAAGTAAACACAATGTAATATCAATGGCTTCTTGTACAACTAACTGCTTAGCTCCCGTAGCTAAAGTTATTAAAGAAAAATTCGGTATCGTTAAAGGTTTAATGACAACAGTTCACTCATACACAGGCGACCAAAGAATTTTAGACGCAGGTCATAAAGATCCCCGCCGTGCAAGAGCTGGTGCTTTAAATATCGTTCCTACAAAAACAGGTGCTGCTAAAGCTGTTGCATTAGTTATTCCTGAATTAAAAGGAAAATTAGACGGTTTTGCTATGAGAGTTCCTACTCCGGATGTATCTTTAGTAGACGTTGTATTTGAAGTTGAAAGAAACGTAACAGTTGAAGAAGTTAATGCAGCATTAAAAGCAGGTGCAGATGGACACGTATTATGCTACTCAGAAGAGCCGTTAGTTTCTTCAGACTACATTGGTACCCACCAATCTTCAACAGTTGATGCACAACTTACAAGAGTTATGGGCGGAAATATGGTTAAGATTATTTCTTGGTACGATAACGAATGCGGTTATTCTACAAGATTAGCTGAAACAACTTTAATGGTTGCTTCTAAATTATAGTTTTTAGAATAAACTTATTAAAAGAACCGCTTAAAATTAAGCGGTTCTTTTTTGACTGTAATAATACTTTTATTGAGAGAAGAAAAGAAGAAATTTAATCTTGTGTTGCAACATTATTCTTGCTGCTCGCAAATTTTTACTCGGGCATATTTATATTGCGATAAATCCCTTTGATTTAATAAAACTTAACGTTAAGAAAAACCGAAATTTTTAAAATAAATTCCGTTTTTTTTAAAATATCAGATTAAAAATCCTATAAAATTAGGAAATTTTTGAATAAATTGAAAAAAAAATTGAAATAAAATAATAATATTAATATAAAAATAATTTTAAGAAGTGTATAAAATACAATAAATTTATTTTCAAAAAAATCATGTTTGAAATACAATATAAAAGCTAAAGAAAAGAGGACTATTAATAGTGGGTTTAACGTTTCAGGAATTAATATTAAATTTATCAAAGTATTGGAGTGATTACGGCTGTATAATACAACAGCCTTATGATATAGAAAAAGGTGCCAGTACAATGAATCCGGCAACTTTTTTGCGAGCATTAGGACCTGAACCATGGAATACTGCAATGGTTGAGCCTTGCAGACGTCCTACTGATGCAAGATACGGGGAAAATCCTAACAGACTCGGGCATTATTTTCAGTATCAGGTTATATTAAAACCGTCGCCCGAAAACTCTCAAGAGCTGTATTTAAAGAGCTTAGAGGCTATGGGAATAGACTTGAGCAAGCATGATGTAAGATTTGTAGAAGATAACTGGGAATCACCGACATTAGGCGCAGCAGGTGTAGGCTGGGAAGTTTGGCTTGACGGCATGGAAATTACTCAATTTACGTATTTCCAGCAAGTCGGCGGACTTGAAATCAGACCCGTTGCTCTTGAAATTACATACGGGCTTGAACGTATTGCTATGTATTTGCAAAATGTTGATTCCGTATATGATGTTATGTGGAATAAAGAATTAAAATACGGCGAAATTTATCTTCAAAATGAAATAGAACAGTCAAAATATAACTTTGAATATTCAAACCCTGAAAGATTATTTAAAATGTTTGATTTATTTCAGGCTGAAGTTGAATCTTGCATAGAAGCGAAAATAGTATTACCTGCTTATGATTATGTATTAAAATGCTCTCACACATTTAATTTGCTTGATGCAAGAGGTGTAATAAGCCGTGATGAAAGAATAAATTATATAAACAGAGTAAGAAGAATGGCGGCAATGGTTGCTCAATTGTATGTTGAGCAAAGAAAGGAACTCGGGTTCCCTCTATTAAAAAATCAGCCGTGTAAAGTATAGAAAAGGAATAAAATAATGCAGAACCCTAAGCAGAATTTATTAAGTAAATTTGTGTCAAACCTGCTGAAAATTAAGAACCCCGATGAGTTTTTGGAACAGTCGGCTAAAGGCGGATTAAAAAAGACATTAAATGCCTTTGATTTAATTATCCTTGGTATTAGTGCCATAATCGGCGCAGGGATATTTGTTATGATAGGTTCTGCGGTTATAGGTACAACAGAGCGTGTAGGTGCAGGACCTGCTCTTGTTATTTCAATTACTCTTGTCACAATTGCGTGTATATTCCCCGCATTATGTTATGCGGAATTTGCTTCTATGATTCCGGTATCGGGAAGTGCGTATATATATACGTATGCGACAATGGGTGAGTTTCCCGCTTGGATGATGGGCTGGGTATTAATGCTTGAATATGCTATAGGTACAATAGCCGTTGCGTCAAGCTGGACGGGATACTTAATAAAACTGTTTGAGGGTTTCCCTTGTCTTCCGGAGTATATGAAAAATCCTCCCGTATGGCTGATTAATGACTATCAAACGGCAATAGCGACTAATCCCGATGCACATATACCTCATTTTTTAGGTATTCCGATATGCTTTAATATGCCTGCAATGTTTATTATTATTGTTATTGCCGCAATATTATTCAAAGGTATACAAGAATCGGCAAATTTTGCAAAGATAATGGTTTTTGTTAAAGTTGCAGTTATTGCATTATTTATAGGTGTCGGCGCCTTCTATGTAAGACCCGAAAACTGGACTCCGTTTGCGCCATCCGGAATAAAAGGTATATTAATGGGAGCATTTGCGATATTCTATGCTTATATAGGTTTTGATGCCATTTCTACGGCGGCGGAAGAAACAAAAGACCCGCAGAAAAACCTTCCTATTGGTTTAATCGGCTCGCTTGTTATATGTTCTATAATATACGGGCTTGTTACCATTGTATTAACAGGCATGATGCCTATGGGGCAGATAGATTTAAAAGCACCTATTGCTGCCGCTATGAGCTTCGTCGGTCAGGATTGGTTCGCAGGTGCAATTGCAATCGGCGCTATAGCAGGTCTTACATCGGTTCTTTTGGTTCTTCAATTCGGTACCACAAGAATATTGTACGCTATGGCACGTGACGGTTTTCTGCCGCCCGTTATGAAGAAAGTTCACCCTAAGTTCCAAACGCCGTGGGTAATAACGATATTATCAACAATATTAATTTTAATAGGTTCTTTGTTCATTAATATGCAGGTTGCCGCAGAACTTGCTATTTTCGGTACTTTCTCATCATTCGTTATCGTTTGTATCGGTATCTTGCTTTTGAGAAAAACAGAACCCGACAGACCACGTTCATTTAAAGTTCCGTGCTGTCCGTGGTTCCCGATTATAGGTATAATATTCTGCTCGGGGCTTATGATAGTAGCTTTAAGAGAAGTTAAAACATCAGCAATGCTTTTCCCTCTGTGGCTTGTTCTTGGTGTTGTGATATATTTCTTGTATGGTTACCAAAGTAACAGAAAACTGGATGCTCTAAGGCTTCAACATATTGAAGAAACATCAAGCAGTAAAACGGCAGATAAAATTTCTAAATAAAAAAAGCTCCTCGATTGAGGAGTTTTTTTAATTTACTTTTGAAATTATCGGCTGCCTGTATTCAACAGAGTTGATTGAATGCATATCAACAACTACAGATGGCGGAATAATATGCCATTTATATACTGCACACTTGGATTTCCAAAAGAATTTTTTTATCCATTCCGTTTTTTCTTCAAGTGAAATTTTATTCTTTTTTTCGTAATAAAATTTATGTTTTAACAGCTCGTCAAATCCGAATCCTAGGTTTTCAACAAACCATATAATTTCATCCAAGAACTCATAGGGCATATTTTCTTCTTCGGCACAGACGGTTTTACCTGTTTTTTTGTTGATTTTAAGTTCTGCACCGGGGGGTTTTTCAAGTACGGATTTAGGGATAGCGTTTTTTACCTGCCTTGATTTATTGAGAAAATCAGCAAGAGCAAATAATTTAGTTTTTGTGACATCTGCTATAGGGGCAAATCCTCCCGACATATCACCGTTAACCGTTGCATAGCCTATGTATGCTTCTGATTTATCACTTGTTGCGATAGGAAGCATTTTTATGTGTTCGTTTGATACGCTCCATAAAATCGTAGCTCTTAATCTTGCCTGCAAATTCTCTATTGTGGTTGATTTTTCGTATTTATCCGTTTTTACCTGATAAAATACAGAATTTAACATTTTTTTCATCATGTCTATTTCGTTTGCTAAAGGCACTTCAAAAAAGTTAATTCCCAAATTTTGGGCTAATATTTTAGCATCGCTTTTGCTTTCGCTTGAAGTTATTTTACTCGGCATTGAAATACCCCAGATGTTTTCCTTGCCGAGAGCGTCAGCGAGTAATACTGCGCAAACGGAAGAATCAAGACCTCCCGATAATCCCAGTACCGCTTTTTTAAAACCGTTTTTTGAAAAATACTCTCT
>CANQOQ010000030.1 GCA_947625495.1 Candidatus Gastranaerophilales bacterium
CATAATATGCTCCTTTCAAGCTACACAATTCATCACTCTTGTATCTAAAAACATCAACTGTTGTTTAGCAAAATCGTATCAAACAGAAACAAAAAGTCCCGAATGCCCGATTTAATATTTGTTATAATTTATAAATGTAAGAAAAAATAAGGAATACAGGCATGGCAAGTACATTAGAAAATTTATATGATTGTATGATAAACGGTACACTGGGTATTGTGTCAGCAGCAACCGAACAGTTTATAAATCAAATGGGATTAACTGATAATGAAAAAGAAATTTTAAAAAAATATTCTTATAAAATATTTTGGTTTAGTGTTTTAGAACAGTATATTGAGAGTAGAATAATGCTAAATTTTAAAGAAAAATTATTTCTTAAAAGAACGACAGTTGAAACAAAAGATGCGGATTTATTTATTAAATTAAATAAATTTTTAGATCACACAAATAAAATTGAAGCTAAAAAATTGCGTAATGATATTTATAATGGAATACCCCAAGACGTGTTAAAGGATTTTTGTGATATAGTGCATAAATTTTTAAAACATATTTAAACACAATTTGAACGGTAATTAACTCTATTTACATGGCTTTTAAATTTTAACCTCTTTTCGTGATCAATGAAAATGCATTTAAAACATCTGCATCATTTCGTAAATGTTTAATTACTGGTGCAAGATTATAACATTCCTCAATTTCAGGCTGATTTGTCACAAAATAATCAATAACAACTGCTGTATTATAAATATTTTCTGACCACTTACTTAATTGCTTAAACTCTTTTGGAGTAATATTTAATCCGACTTTATCTATATAACATCCTTTAATGTGTCGCGTTTAATAATAAAGTCAAGTTAATATTTTTGCTATAATTAAATAAAATAAGGATTTAAAATGGTTTTAAGAACAGGTTTTGCAAGATTTCCATCAACGAATTATAAAACTTCAAATCATATTATCGCATATCTTGATATACTTGGTGCAACAAACAAAATATGCAACGATAATAATTTTAGTTTTTTAAATCGCTTAAATATGTTTATGGAAGATGCAATTTCAGAATCCGGCGGAGGAATATTTTCTAAAGAAGAAAATATGTTTATAAAAATATTTTCAGATAATATTTTATTAGCCGTTGGATTAAAAGAAAATGATGAGTATAGAGATAAGAAAATTGCAGTATTATTTAATACTGTAATAAATATATATAATGAAATTTTGCGTTATGTGCGTCTTTAGGGTCAATATAATTTTTACTGCCTATTTCTTCCCCCTTTTTTATATCTAAAATTTTACCTAAATCGACAAAATTGCAGTTATTTCTTATGGCATCTTCAATTCCTATATAATATGGATTGAAATTAGCTTGGCACCAAGAATCAGAATCTAAAATTTTACTATATTCAATCTGATATGTATTAATTTTTTTAATGTCCTTAAAATTAAAGGAAAGATTTTCTAAAAGCTCTTTTTGAGCATCTTTAATTAATTTTAAAGCTTTCTTTTCGCATTCCAGAGCTTTAATATATAAAGAACCAATTTTGTTTTGCACATCAATTTCAGGAACGGGTATGTACATAGATTTAGCCTTTGTTAAAGACAATAATCCTTGTATATTCCCACCACTTGTGTAATACGATTAGTAAATAAATCTTCTATACGTGATCTTATATCTTTTATATCTTCGTTTATTCCTGCCCTAAACGTAACAAAATCATCCGGTTTGGTGAATTTTTCATCGTATATTTTACAAAAAATTAAATTTATTAACTGTTGAGCTAAAATCTCATCTCTTGTCGCCCCAATTGTATTTGCTGCCAAGTGATTTCTGATAGCCTTAAAGGTTGACTTTAAATTATGAGTTGGCTTTAAATCTTTTCTTTTAAATTTTCCTATATCTTCAACTCTCTGCCCAAACTTGGGAATATTAGGAATTTCTATAAAGTCAACTTTCCCTTCTTTTTCAACTTTTTGTAAGAATAGCCTTTCTTCTCCATTAAACCATACACCCAAATAAGCTCGTGAAAATCGTAAATAGTCTTCTAATTGGCTTTTCCCATCTTTTCTGTTTTTTTTCTTACATTCAACTATTATATATGCATTATCTTCAATTTTATCTTGACTTGTAAAAACGGCAATGTCTACAGGATATTCCTTCTTAATGTCTGAAGGTCGGGCTTTTACTCTATATTGAGGTCTTGTTTGAATATGATTTACAGGATATCCGTAATCTTCAACAAGTTGTCTGCTAAAAACTTGTACGGCATCTAACTCTTCGGGGGTGGCTTTTACTTCAATTCCTGAAATATAATCAATTATATACCCTTCTCTCAAATCTCCAAGTACATTCATCATTTACAACCTCTCCCCAATATCCTGATACTAACATAAAAATAAACAAAAGAAAAATTGTAAAAAATATAATATTTTTTTAAATTTGCAAATGTCAACTATTTATAATCGGGATTATCAAGTTCGTTTACATAATAGCTTTTACAAGTTTTTCACAAAGTTCTCTGCTGCTTATTTTATTTTTATTGTTATTTTTATTTCTTTTATAAAATAAATAAAAATAATTTTCATTCTGCTTTTCTTTTCCGGAAAGAGAAGAAACTACTTTGTCAAACAAGAAAACCTCTTCTTCAAACATTATATTTAACTTAGCAAAATCGGGCTTTCTAAAACTGCTTGAAAATTGAGATGCTTCTAATAACACATAATCACATTCTATTCCAATTTCTTCTGCATAACTTTTTAAAGTTGTCATTATACTTAATATCATTTTTTTCTCATTTAATATTTTAGATTTTCTATCATTTTTCATTTTAGTATTTTTTAAGTTTTCAATATCATTTTCCAAATTATTTATTGCAGCGTCATTGATAACAGGCGAGCTGGTCATCCTATTTAAATAAGTTGCCGTTTGCTTTAATGCATTTTCAACTTTAGCATATATTTTACTGTCAGCACCGGTATAACAACATAAGAAAGCTTGATATTCGGCTTCTGATTTCCATATAGGATGTCTACGCTGTTTTCTTTCAAAATATTCTTTACTGAAAGAATCATCACATTTAGATTTCATATAATGAATAATATCATCATCGGATAATAAACAGACCTTTTCACCATTACTCAGTGATACTCCTTTTTTGCTTAATGCCGATATAGATAACAAATTTTTACCTAATATATTAATCAAATTTTTTATTATATGCCTTATAATATAACTTTCATATAGAACAACCGGATGAGCTTGTATCCATTTTCTTTCTGCATCGTGGGCATAAATTACATTTTCAATAACACTAATTGCACTTTTTTTAAATGCAATTTTATATTGCTCATTTTCTTGTGTAATGGTTATAGCCGATAAAAGCCTTTTATAATCAATATTTACCGTTTCATATCCGGTTATATAAGCATCTCTTATTAGATAATCCAGTTTATCAACATCAATAATTTTTGAATTCAATAAAGAAATATAACAATTTTTTATTTGAGAATCTTTATCATTATTATCATAATTATAACCGGTTATACACCTTGCAAAAAACTCTTTAGCATCTGAATTGTCAAATAAAGACTTATATATTTTTAAACCGATAATTGCACTCATTATTTCATGCGGAGCGGCTTTTTGCTCTATATTTTTGGTGTATTTATAAAAAGAATCTTTATTTATTTCTTTAGCTAAAAGTTCATGTAATTTGGTGTAATTGTTATTTTCTATATAAAAATATTCTCCCGTATGCGAAAATGGTGCATGTCCTACATCATGTAGCAAACAAGCCAGGTTAAATATTTCAGTATAATTAGACAAGTTCTCTTCGTTAATAATATTTTTCTTTAATATTTCTTTTTCAAGTTGTTTACTGGCTAATTGCCCCAGATAATATACCCCAATCGAATGCACAAAACGATTATGAAAAGCTGACGAATAAAGAGGAGAGTAACTTGTCTGAGATATCCTTCTTAATCTTTGGTATTCTGAAGTATCTATTATTTTATCTATGTACTTTTTAGGGATTTCGATATATCCGTACAATGGATCTTTAAATAATTTAAAAATTGACACTACGCTACACCTAAAATTTTGACCGAGCTTTTATCAGCTAAAGCAAGTAAAACATCCGTAGATAAATACCCCGTAAATTTTTCTATTAAATTATCTATAGATTTTTCATCTTTTAAATAAATTCCTTTATATCCATTTTCTTCTTTCTCTATAAAAAACTCGGAATAATTTCTAAACAATGCTTCAGTGTTATTTCTTGATAAAATTAAAATAGCTTTTTTCCCCATATGTTCTAATATTTGAATAACCTTTGCCCCATATTCTTCAAGTTTTCTATAAGAAACAAATCTTTTAGTATCATTCTTACTCATCATTTCTATTAAAGCATTAGCTGCTAAATCTTCTATACCAATATAAAAATCCATTAAAGTCTCCCTTTATTTATAATATTTATAATATATATTTTTTTAATTGTCTATAATTTAAAAAACTGTAAAGTTATCTAATATACTTTTAATCTATTATATAAATTTTTTACATGTATTAATTTATTTTTATTTTACCTTATTTATTTGAATAATTTCTTGAGCCGCGACCTTGCCATACCTGTTATCTGCAATTTTATAGGAAATATAATACGGTGAAAATTGGTTACGCGCTGAAATTATATACTTAGCGGAAGCACCAAAAGGTTCGAGTCTTTTTTCCTGACGTACAAGTTTCCCGTTATTATAAATATTAACAACGGTTGCCATTACTGTAGGGTCAAAAGTAACCCAGCCGTACTTATCAAAATATACTTCCACCCAATTATGTTTATTATTTTTTTCTCTGGCGATATTACCGGTTACAACTCTTGCGGGAATTCCATTGGCACGGCATAGTGCAATCATAACGGCAGAATACTCACTACACTCACCTTTTCTTTCCTGAAGTGCTCTTTTAGCACCGGATATGCCCGGCAAATGTGTGTATGTTAATATTTTTTGAGTATATTCATAAATTTTTTGTATTGTTTCTTCGGTTGTTTTACCCTTTAATTTATTTGCCGTTGATTTTATTAAAGAATCATTAGATTCAATGTATAGTTCGGGTTTTAAATATTTTGATAAATCTTTTTCTTTTGTATTATTTTCATTTATTGTTTTTGCCGTTTTTAAATCATAATTAACCAGAGCAGCATCACCTTCAATAATTATTTCTATTTTTTCATTATTCAAGTTTTCAAACTTAAATTCCCCTATCTCATTTACACCGTCATTATAGACTTTATCGGGCTGATAAGATATTTTTAAATTGGATATTGTCTGCTTTCTTGTTGAATTTGATGGGATAGGAACACTAAAAATTAAATTTTTTACATATCCTTGAATATCTATTATATATGTATATTTAAATTTATAATTTTCAACCTCTTGATTTTTTTGAGAATCGGGCATTTGTTTAATTTCAGCAGAGTCTGTATTTGTTTGCTGTATAGTTTGATTTAATATAGTTTGTTTTCGTGCCGGATTTGTATATATAAAAAAAATTGCACCGCAAAAAAACAAAATAAACAGAATTCGTCCTATTATTGTCAAATACTTATTATTTTTTTGCATAAGATTTCCTGTTTTTACTCAATTATATCAAACTATTTAAATTAAGTATAGTTTATTCATGCAAAAAAGGAATTGGGAATTCCGGTATTTCAATAGTTTCACCTTGTTTTTTACAGAAGGAATCTATTTCTTTTTCCCTTTTTTCCATAAGTTTACTAATTTTTTTCAAATCAGTTTCATGCATTTTATCCGGATGCATCATAGCTTTAATATCAAGAGCTGTTTGTCTTATTGGTTTTAATTGAGGATTAATTTCCGCAATTTTATTTGCACAATATGAAGAACTTGCGTTAAAAACATCAGAAGAATACGTACTCAATAATTTTCCTTGAGGAATGCCTGTTAATGAAGATAGAAATTGAGCATTTGCATATTCTTTACCTGCAACAATATTTGCTACTTTCCTTGTGTTATATATTCCCGAAAATGATACTGCTTTTACATTCATAAATAATTCCTTTACTTTCCTTTTATATAATAACCGTAAAAAAATTATTTGCTACTAATATTTAAAAAATTAATGTTGCATAAGCAACATTAATTATAATCCCAGCAATTAATATTTCCGCAATATTTACATACGGCATGGTTATTCATAAAAGTTAAATCAGGAATAAAAGTATAACCGTCTACATTTATTTTTATATCTTTATTTTGCGTATATTCAACAGAAAAAGTTTTTGAACCTTTATAACCGGGACTAAACATAAACTCAAATTTATCAATTGAATTACATTTTCTGCATTTAAACATATCCTAAAATTAATTCTTTCTTTTTCTACCCGTTGCCCTTGTAATTATTTCATCGGTTTCTTTTGAAAATTCTTTAATTTTATCAGAATCAAAGATTTTATATAGTTCAGTAAAACAGCAGCACCTAAATGGCAGAGTGAACCCTATAACAATAAATGAAATAGTCATTTCAGATGTAAATTTAGCTAAAGTTAAAGCATCTAATTGATAATTTACTAAGGATAAAAGTGAATTAATACTGTCTAAAGAAACTATTTTGAAAAATTCTTCATAAGGAGAAATTAATGCTGACACTAAAGAAACTTTTTCTAAAGTCCAAATAAATAAATTGGGTAAAAACCAATATGTAAATATATAACATAATAAAAGCATAATAATTGTCGGTATTATATTACTTTTTACAAGATTGATACTTCTTGATATTGCTTTAAACGGTGAAACATCACCCTCAAGAGCAAATACCTGAACCGTCAATGCCAAAAATAACCATATAAAAGGTGAAATAAATAATACGGGAGGTATGGATATTAATATTCCTATTATGCTTAAGATTAACAATAAACATACATAATTCGGCAATTTTCTAATGATTACATTATCATTTGCTTTAAAATCAATATTTTTTACTTTACTTTTTCCGCCAACCGTGTAAAACATTACATTTAATGAAGCAAAAGCAATAATATAATCATAAAAAGCTTTAATAAATATTACAAAAAAAGGAATTAATATTACAAAAAATGTAGTTAAATTTATTGAATTATAAAATTGAGTATTATAAAAATAAGTTAAAGCAAAAATTAGAATAATGCCTAATAGCTGCCCTAATATAGGAAACGCAAGATATTTTGCACATTTATCAAGATATAAGAAATAAGTTCTTAAACTTGAAAAAAATATTTGAAAAACTCCTGTAAATTTATTAACTTTTTTTCTTGCCATACTTCCCCTTTTTTATCTATTATATTAGCATACTATTATAGTTGAGTTAAGTATTAATGGAAAAAGATAATATAAAAAATTTAATAAAAACCTTGAGGGAATCTGATTTTTACAAAAATGCGGATTTACATATTCACTCTGATTTTTCCGACGGTAAAATGACTCCTGTTGAGATTATTGAAAAAGCAAAAGAAGCAGGCAAAAAATATATTGCGATTTCAGACCACAATACTCTTGATGCCTATCTTTCAACAAATATATTAAAAGAAGATTTTGTAATACCTGCAGTTGAGTTTGATTGTTTCCATAAAGGAGTATTAATCCATATACTCGGTTACGGAGTGGATATAGATAATAAAAAGTTAAGAAGTATTCTTGCAAAAAATAAAGCCGGAAGTAAATGCAAAATATATAGAGCCCTTCATCTAAGAAACCCCGAAAAAGTTATAGAAAAAATACATAAAGCAGGCGGGATTACAATACTTGCACATCCTGCTTGTTATTGGTGTTTTAATCCCGATAGTTTTATTAAGAGTTTAATTGATATAGGACTTGACGGGCTTGAGGTTTATTATCCATACAAAGGTCTGAGAAGAATAGTAAAATTTCACTCAAAAGAAACAATACAAAAGATAGCCCAAAAATATGATATGCTTAAAACAGGCGGTTCTGATACACACGGGAAAAAACTTTTATAATTTTTCATTTGTAATTTTTTCAAGATATTTTCTTACCCCAGACGTTACAAGCAATTTGGACTCCTTATCGCAGAATAAGTCTAAAGTGGTTACGCCTGTTGAAACATCACCTTTTTGAATATACAATAAGCCTATCATAATATCATTTAAAGGATAATACGGCTTATCTTGAAACTCTTTAAGCTTTTTTTCGGTCAAACCTAATTTTTTATAATTTTCAGATAATGTTAAGTAATAATCAAAACAAAGTACATTCAGCTTTAAGGCTTTTTCAAAACAAGGCATGGCTTTATCTGGATATCCGATTGTTTCATAAGTTTTTCCTAAATTATAGTAAAAAGTAGCACTGGCTTGTGAATTCGGCAATAAATCAATAGCAATTTCAAATTCCTTTATTGCACCGAAATAATATTTATCTTTTAAATATAAAAGTCCTTTGTTATTATGCCTGTAGGCATTTCTTTGCGCTTCAATTTTTTCATCGGCATAAACTGTCTGCGCCAATAGCATAATCATAAAAAATATAATTAGAAATTTTTTTAGATGCAAATTTCAAGCCCTTCTTTAGCAAGAAAATAATTTTCATTTTTATTTTTAAAGATTTTTTCAAGTTTTGTCAATTTTTGGTCATTATAGGAAGGGTCAAAATGGAAAAAGGCAAGCCGTTTTGCATTAGAATTAACTGCGCTGTTGTATGCCATTTCAAAAGTTGAATGTCCGAAACCCTGCTTTGAAAATACATTAGAAAGATAATCTTCCGTCGTATATTGACTGTCGTGGATTAATAAATCGGCATCTTTTGCAAACAATTCAAGTTTTTTGGAACCGCCCTGATAACATTCGGTATCTGTTGCATAAACTATCGTTTTATCTTTATATGCTATTTTGTAAGACATTACTCCATAATTAGGATGTGAATTTAATTTTAATGCAGAAATTATTATTTCGTCTTTTTTCGGTTTTAAATCCTCGGGAGAAGAAATCCTTTTCAGCGTTGGACGTTCTCCGTCTTTATCCAAAATAATAATATATGAATCAGCTACATCCGTGATAACGCAATCCGCATTTATATCATAAAGATTTATGGGAAAAGATTTTCCGTAAATAAGTTCCGCTAAAGTTTCATCCAATGATGAATCAAAACCACTGTAACCCAATATGGACATCTTTGTTGAATGAACATTAATCGGTTTAAAGAAATTTAACCCTTGAATGTGGTCTTGATGAACATGGCTTAAAAGAATTGTTATGTTCATCGGTTTTCTGTCATAAACATTACTTGAAGATGCAATATATTCGGCAAAAATTCTATCACCTAAAGGGATTATTCCCGTACCTCCGTCAAGTATAAGTTTATGAGTTCCTATTTTAATTTCAACGCAGGAAGTATTCCCCCCAAACTCTAAAAAATTTTTATCCGCAACGGGATACGAGCCTCTTACACCCCAAAATTTAACACTGATTGTATCTTTTTTCATGCTTTTATTTCTTTTCTATTATTATAACTGCATTTCTGTCTTTAGGTTTCCCGTAATATATGCCTCCGCCTAAAGTCATTATCTTTGTTTTTGCCTGTAAGTCTTTTAAATTTGTTTCTTTAAAATCCAACTTGAATATTACTCTGTTTCTTTCATTTTTTATTTCAACAATTCTGAATGAATTAGGATATCCCGCAAGTGAAGGTGAAGATACGTGAAGAATATTCCCGCGTTTTGTGATTTTTGCCGCATGATAATGCCCTGAAAAAATACCTATCGGCATATTATATTTTTTAAGTATTGCTTTAAATTCTTCCGCATTTAATATCTCGTGGCTTTTGGAATCATAAGGTGTAACCAAGGGGAAATGAATAAATATTAAGACTGTATCTCGTTTTGATTGGTTTAAAATATTATCCAGCCATTGAAGTTCTTCTTCCGGCAGAATTCCGTTCGAAGAAATTCCTTTATTCTTAGCTCCGTCTAAAACTATTACCCTAAAACCTCTTTGCGGTTTAAACGTATAATACGTTGTATCAAATGTATAATTCGGATTTTTTTCTCTTAAAATTTTAACAATATTTTTCTTAGTAAGATAGCCGTCTGTTGTGGTATCGTGATTGCCTAAAGTATAGTACCAGGGGTAATGCAAAGTATTTAAAGCATCCGTAAGAGCCAAGATAGAATCTTTTTCGGGTCTGTCTATTCCGTCCCCCGTTATCATTACAAATTTAATATGCTTTTGTTTATTTATTTGGCATATTGCATCTTCTAATAACGGTCTTGTTTTTGACAATAATTTATAACTTGTATCATCTTTTACTAAGGAATAATGAATATCAGAAAGCTGTACAAATTTCATTGTTCCTGAAAACGACGGCTGGTCGCTTAAAAAGAACATTACGGTTACTACAAATAATATAAATAAACAGTCTTTTAATAATTTTTTCATAATCTCATTATATCAAAACATCTTGCTTAATCAAAAAATTAAATATTTGTAATTAATTAAAAAAAAGTTTAAACTGTAAAAATGGACAAAGATATTTCAAAACAAAGTTTAATATTTATTTTTATAACCGCAGTATTTTTAATCGTTTTATTAGGCTTTAATAATAATCTTCAATTAAATATGACGGATAAACTATTAAAAGATATAGCCGAAAATCAAAATATAGCACCAAATCGTTTATTTGTTAAGGCATGGAGAATAACAAGAAACTCTTATATTGATAAAACCATGAACCACCAAAAATGGTCAAAATGGCGTTTAAGGTATTTCAAACATATAAAAACAATGGAAGATGCAAATATCGCAATAAATTCCATGTTGTTAAGCCTAAATGATCCTTATACCCAATTTCTTTTATCAGACGGGTTTTCAAAACAAATAAAAATGATGGATTCTAAAATTACGGGACTTGGCTTAGTGCTTAATAAAACTGATAAAGGTGTAATTGTTAATCATACTTTGGATAATTCACCCGCTAAAATTGCAAATATTAATGCAGGCGATACCATTGTCGGCATTAACGGTAAAGAAGCTTCTGTTAATGACATTAATAAACTTTTGGAAGATGTGGAAACAGGTAAAACCAAAAAAGTTAAAATTACTTTTAAAAGAAATGACAAACTAATAACAAAAGAATTAGACGTAAAAGATATCCCTATAAAAACAATGAATTATCAAATTACAAAAGATAATATAGGGATAATAACCTTGTCAAATATAATGGGCGAAAAAGCCATAAATGATTTTCAAAATTTAATTAAAGCAACAAATAATACAAAAGGTCTTATAATAGATTTACGCAATAATTACGGCGGAATATTTATAAATGCCATACAAATGGCAAATTATATGCTTGATATAGATAAAATAGTAAGTATAAAATCAAGAATTAACAGGGAATATCAAATATACTCCGCCGATGAAAATATATTTAAAAATAAACCTATAGTAATATTAATAAATAATAAAACAGCAAGTGCCGCAGAAATTTTGGCAGGTACGCTTCAAGACAATCATAACGCCATTTTAATCGGGGAAAATACTTTCGGAAAAAATACAATTCAACAGGTTATTCCCTTGGCAAATAAAACAGGTTTAATAATTACTACGGATAAATATATATTACCTTCCGGCGAAGATATTTATAAAAAAGGATTAATTCCCAAAATAAATATTATTAACAATTCGAATGAAAAAGATTTACAAATGGAAACCGCAATAAAATTACTAAACAGTATAGTGAAAAATAAATAATAAAGTGTTATAATATAAAAGCTCTATGCGGGTATTTATTTTGTTCCTACATCTTGATTAAACGGGAAAGTTGACTCTAATAACAATGCAGTAGACCTGCCAAAGCAGCAGGAAACGGATTTGTTAAGGCGCTTACCCACCTGTGGAGCTTTCACAGGTAACAAAATCGTGCTCGCTTAGGGCTTTTTTACATAAGAAATATTATAAATATATCTGTGTGAAATTTTTTCAAAAAGCGAAAATAATATAAAAATTAAAGTCCATTGCGTAGTATAGTTAAACTTCTTAGCGAAGAAA
>CANQOQ010000031.1 GCA_947625495.1 Candidatus Gastranaerophilales bacterium
CAAACCACTAACATCTTAAAATATTATCTTATGATAAATTTCTTTCGTCAACTTTATATTTTGATTTTTTATCTGAAAAATTATAAAATAAAACCTATGAATTATATTTGGTATTTTTTAATAGCAGTTTCAATTGTATACGGAGCCTTGAACGGAACTTTAAACGAAGTCGCAAATGCAGTTTTTTCGGGGACTCAATTGGCTGTTAAAATTATATTAACACTTCTCGGAATAATGACATTTTGGCTCGGCATTATGAAAATAGCCGAAAAATCAGGTATTGTTGAATTTATATCAAAACTGTTAAGACCCCTTGCAAAATTTATTTTTCCCGAAATACCAAAAGACAGTCCCGTTATCGGCGATATTGCAATGAATTTTTCCGCCAATGCGCTTGGTTTAGCTAATGCCGCTACACCTATAGGTATTAAGGCAATGGAAGGATTACAGGAGATAAATAAGGATAAAAACAGTGCTTCTGATTCCATGTGTATTTTGCTTGCAATGAATACGGCAGGCTTTCAATTAATTCCGGCTACCGTTATAGCTATTCTTGCCGCAAGCGGTTTTGAAAACCCTACAATAATTATTGTACCTACTCTTATTGTCACGGCAACGGCTTTTATCAGTGCAATTATAATTGCAAAAATCTTCGGAAAAATATTTCCTCCGCAGGTTAAAAAGGAGGATGTAAATGCACTTTAGAGAGATTATTGATATACTTTCTCTGTGGGCTTTGCCTTCCGTTATATTAATTATTTTAACCGTTGCGATTGTCAGAAAAGTACCTGTTTATGAGGCTTTTATAGAAGGTGCTAAAGATGGAGCCAAGGTTTGCTTCAATATTATCCCGTATCTTGTAGCAATAATAGTTGCCATATCTATGTTACGAGCATCGGGAGCCATAGAAGCACTCGCAGGTTGTTGTTCTGTGGTATTAAACAAAATCCACATGCCAACAGATATATTACCTTTGGCATTTGTTCGTTCTCTTTCAGGCAGTGCAGCATTAGGAGTATTTTCCGAAATAGTATCAAACAACGACATTAATTCATACACATCTAAACTCGCAGCCGTTATGATGGGCAGCAGTGAAACTACTTTTTACGTTTTAACGGTATATTTTGGTGCCGTCGGTATAAAAAAATACAGATACGCCGTATTAACAGGGCTTAGTGCTGATTTTATCGGAATTGTAATGTCAATTATAGTTGCCAAATTTTTCTTTGGATAAGGAGTAATTTATGACAGAGAATGATTTAATTGAAAATAAAAAACCTCAAGACACTAAATTAAAAAAGTTAGGAACAATAATAATAACACTTTTAATTTTGCTGATTCCCATATCCTTTATGTTTGGTATTATACACGACAGAAAAGACTACAATAAGGAAGCCATAGATTCTGTTGCATCTTCTTGGGCAAAAGTTCAGGTTATTGGAAGACCGAAAATGTCTTTTAAGATTCAAAACGGCAAAAAAGAAGAAACTAAATATTTAAATCTTAATAACTACAATGTAGATATCAAAGTTAACACCGAAATAAGGAAGAAAGGAATATTTAAAGTTCCCGTATATACCGCAAATGTTGTGATAAATGGTGATTTTATAAATAATTACGGTAATATTTCAAATAAATTAATTGAAACATCTTTTGAAGTAAAAGATTCGAGAGGTTTTGTCTCAAGCCCTGTATTTAAAATAAATAATACGGAACAAATTTCTAATAATACCTCCGTTAATACTTATATTAAAACATCTCCTGAAGTTATTCCCTTTGAAATACGTTATGATTTAAGAGGTTTAAATGAAATATATGTTGTTCCTTCAGGAGAAAACAACAATATAGATATACAAGGCAACTGGAAAGACCCGGGATTTAAAGGTGATTTTCTGCCGTCAACAAGAGAAATAACAAATGAAAACTTTAATGCTCACTGGACAATACCAGGTATTGCCGCTTCAAATACAAATAATGATTCTTTAGCGGTAAATACGGGAGCGGGAGTATCTCTTATTGTTCCCATTGATAACTACAGAATGGCTGAAAGAACTTTAAAATATGCCTTTTTATTCTTATCACTCACTTTTTTAAGCTATTTTATATTTGAATTAATATCTGATAAAAACAATAAAATACATCCGCTGCAATACTGTTTATTAGGCGGTGCAATACTTGTTTTCTATATGCTGCTTACGTCAATGTCAGAATTTATGCCGTTTATCATTTCCTATTTAATATCGGCATTAATGGTAATAACACTTGTATTCCTTTACACGTATTTTGTAATTACAAAAAAAGAGAATATAGGTTTTGCGGCATTAATATCATTGATAATGGCTGTTTTATATACATTTTTATACACACTATTATTAATGCAGGATTATTCACTTTTAATAGGAAGCTTCGGACTGTTTGTTATTATTGCATTAATAATGTATATAACAAGAAATATAGATTGGTATAACAAAGGCAGCTAAATATCAGCACCTGCAACAGCTTTATACAGACCTATTTGGTTAATAAAATAATCTGTTTTATCGTTGGTGACTTGTTTTTGAGTAACCAAAAGAGCTTCTTTCTTTTGTAACAAATCCAATTTAGAAATTACGCCTTCATTATATTTAAGCGTAGTATAGTAAAAATCATCTTCTTCCGCCTTCAAACTTTCAAGAGTTTTATTATATTTTTCATTATCAAGTTTTAAGTCGCTTAATGCATCATTAACTTCCTGAATAGCTGTAAGGTTAGTTTTTCTGTATGTTTCAATAGCCTGCTCATATTTATTTTTTTGGAGTTTTAAATTGGCAATTCTGCTTCCGCCCGTAAATAAAGGAAGCATTGCACTGCCTGCTAACAGAGCAACGGAATTTGTCCAGTTCATACGTCTTAAAAATTCGGTTGAATTAAATGAAATCAGACCTAAGATATTAAATGAAGGCAAAAATTCTTTTTTTGCGGCTCTTACGTCAAGCCCTGCTTTTTCAATCATTTTCTCGGCAGCCAAATAATCAGGTCTTTTATCTATTACATTTGAATCAATACTATCAGGTAACGGCTTATTTATTTTAAGGTCATCAAACGCTATACGATTAAATTCCGAAGTATTTTCGGGGCTCTCACCCGTTAAAACGGCAAGCATATTTAACATTCTCTCTCGTGTTTTTTTAAGTTCAATAATATCCGCATCGGCTTTTATATAGGATTTATTGGCATTAACGGTATCAGCCGTTGAAATTAAACCTTGCTCGTTACTTATTTTCATTAAGTCATAAATCTCTTTTGTATCAAGTATTATTTCTTCCTGCAATGATATTAATTTATCCAGCTTAACAATATTGTAATAGACACTTCCTACGGCGCTTACTACGGATAAATATGCGGATTTTTCATTTAATCTTGAAATTTCATACATTCTGTCCATAGCTTTTGTTTTATCACGATTTTTTCCGAATAAATCAAGTTCATAATTAGCAAACATAGGAACAGAAATAAGTCCGTCGGAGCTTGTTTGAGAAGGAAGTTTATATAAAGCCGGAACAGCACCTACACCAATTGTAGGCAACTCTTTTGCTCTTGTAATGTTTTTGCTTTCTTTTGCTTCTTCAACTTTTAAAGTGGATATTTTTAAATCATGGTTGCAGTTTAGAGCTTTAATAATATAATCAAGCAAATATGAATCCTCAAACCCTTGCCACCAGTCAAAATTTATATATGAATATATTGTTTTTTCATCTGTTATAGGTTTTTTTTGTGCATAACATACCGGATTAAAAAATAATGTTATTGTAAATATTAAAAATAATGCCGTAATTTTTTTAAAACTCATTTATACCCTATCCTTATAAATTAGCCTTTAGAGCTTTTTAAAATTTGCCTTAATTTTAATTACATATTAATATATTTGTAAAGTAAAATCAATTTTTGAAACGGAAGAAAAAATGGAAGAAAATAAGGAAGAAACAAAAGAAATTAATTATAAAAAAAGAAATATAATTATAATATCCGCCCTAATAGCATTATTAGCAGGAATTATATATTATGTAAACTCTCTAAGATATGAAACAACAGATGATGCTTATGTAGAAAGTGACTTAGTTCAAGTAGCAGCGAGAGTTTCAGGTCAGGTTGAAGAAATTTTCATTCAAGATAACCAGAAAATAAAAGAAGGCGATTTAATCGCAAAAATAGATGATACCGATTATAAAGTTAAATATGCACAGGCTCAGGCAGCCTATGAAAAAGCTCTTTATACGCAAAAAATTGCAAAAGCTAAACTGGATGCAACAAATTCAGAAATTTCATTAGCAAAAAAGGATTTAGAAAGATATAAAAACCTTTATGAAGCTGGTGCCGTATCACAGCAAACCCTTGACAGCGCTCAAACAAGATATGATGATGCAAAAGCTAAACTGTTATCGGCTCAGGAAGAAATATTATCCGATACCGACGACAAAGTCGCTGACGCTAATTTAAGAGTATTAAAAGCACAAAAAGATCAGGCAGAATTATATTTAAAATACACGGAAGTTAAAGCTCCAAATACGGGAACGGTAACAAATAAGAATGTGGATAAAGGTAAGTATGTTCAGGCAGGACAGCCTTTATTTACTCTTGTCAGCGATAACATCTGGATAGAAGCCAATTTTAAAGAAAATCAGGTAGGCAAAATGAAAGCGGGACAAGACGTTATAATAAAAGTTGATGCTTATCCCAATAAAAAATTTAAAGGTAAAATAGAAAGCATACAAAAGGCTTCAGGTGCAAAATCAAGCCTGTTTCCGCCCGAGAATGCAGTCGGTTCGTTTGTTAAAATTGTTCAAAGAATACCTGTTAAAATAGTATTTACGGAAGAAATAAACCCCGAAGAATACAATATTGTTGCAGGTATGAGTGTTGAACCAAAAGTAAGAGTCAAATAATGACAGAAGAAATACAAGAAGAATGGAAACCTAAATTTAATCCTTGGATTGTTTCTATACCTATAATCGGTGCGGCATTTATGTTTGTGTTGGATGAAACAATTGCAAACGTAGCCCTTCTTCACATGGCAGGTACATACAGTGCTTCAAGAGAAGAAGCATTATGGATTTTAACAAGTTATCTTATAGCCTCTGGTATTATTATTCCTGCCGTTGACTGGTTCTGTAAGCTCATGGGAAGAAAAGCATTCTTCACATTCAGTGTATTGTTATTTGTTTGTTCGTCATTTTTATGCGGAATATCAAATACTTTAGGCATGATGATTTTTGCAAGAATTTTGCAAGGTATCGGAGGCGGCGCATTACTTCCTTTAGCCCAAGCAATATTGCTTGAAAACTTTTCGGTATCGGAAAGAGGCAAAGCCATGGCATTATTTGGCATGGTAGTAGTAATCGCTCCAATCATAGGCCCTGTCTTAGGCGGTTGGATAACCGATAATTTCCATTGGTCTTGGATTTTCTTCATAAATATTCCGATAGGTGTTGTAACGGTAATTTTAATAAAATACCTTCTGGAAGACCCTCCTTATGCGCGCAGACAAAAGAATGTAAGAATAGACACAATAGGCTTTTTCTTATTAACGGTATGGCTTGTAACTTTGCAAATTATACTTGATAAAGGCAACAATGCAGATTGGTTTAATGCGGTCTGGGTAAGAAGAATGGCTATTGTAAGCGTTCTTGCAGCCGTATTTTTCTTTATTTCACAATTAAAAAGGAAAAACACTCTTGTTGATCTAAGCGTTTTTAAAGACAGAAACTTTTCGGTAGGAACACTTGTTCAGGTTGTTGTAAACCTTGTATTATTAGCTTCCATGGCAATATTACCGCAGTTTTTACAGACCTTAATGGGATATAACGCATATTTAAGCGGATTAACAATGATGCCCCGAGGTGCAGGAAGCTTAACTTCCGTACTTTTATCGGGTGCGCTGGCAAATAAAATAGATAACAGACTTTTGCTATGTGTAGGGCTTATATGTATAGGAATAGCAGGTTTTCAACTAAGTGAGGTAAATCTTGATATATCAATGTCATCTATATCAATGCCAAATTTCATACTGGGACTTGGTATGGGATTTTCAATGGTGCCAAGTATAGCACTTTCCGCCGTTACTTTGAATAATAAACAAATGACAAATGCCGCAGGTCTGCAGAATCTGTTAAAAAATATCGGCGGTGCAATAGGTACCTCACTGTCAGGCACTATGATTGCAAGATGTTCTCAAATGCATCAGTACAGTATGGTTGAAAATCTTAATGAACTTAACCCTGTATTTCAGGAGAGATTGGCTTCAATGACAGCCGGTATGAGCAGTATAACACACCCCGTAACCGCTCAATATATGGCGCAAAATGTTTTATATAAAGAATTAGTCCAGCAGTCCACGCTTTTAGGATTCGTTGATACATTCAGGATGTTCTCAATCGCAGCAATGGTTATTATTCCCACGGTATTCCTCCTCAAAAATATTGATTATAAAAAAGAAAAAACATAATAAGTTAATTAAAAAAATTTTTCAGGCTGTCAATTATATTATTTTTTTTCAAAGATTTAACATAATTTGGGAAATAAGATAAATATTCCTTGACTTCTTTACTTTGAATTATATTAACAAAAGAATTATAATTTTTATTGTTTTTAAGACATACATTATATTCATACTCATTTTTTGTATAATCAGTTCCGGAGTCATTAATTATTGAAAAAGAAGGTTCAGCATTATATTTTTTTGAAAGTTTTATAAAACTTTTTATATCTTTATAATTCAAAGAACAAATAACAAACATTAATTGCAATGTTTTTAACTTTTTTTCTTGTTTCCATTCAGAAAGAAATTCTAAATTTTTCATTACTAAATCAAAATTATCTTTTCTAAAAATTTTTTTGTATGTATTTTTATTTGCAGCATGAATCGAAACACATATTTTTTCTATATTATTAATTATACCTATTTCTTCAAGTTTTTCTTTTGTTAATCCAACTCCATTAGAGATCAAATGAAACTTAATATTTGGATTAATTCGTATAATTTCTTTTATCAGATTAACAGAATATATACTGTCAATAAATTCCCCTTCACCCATAAATTCTACTATTTTAACATTATTTATTATGGGCAGTATTTTTTTATATATTGCATCATATAACAATTTACCATTTTTATCACTCATCATTTTTATATTATCTCTGCAGAATACACATTTTTGTTTACAGGAATAATCGTGTGAAAAATAAATTATAGATGGTGAAATTGAACTACACATTTCCGAACTATCTGAATTAATAGTTGGAATATAGAATTGTTCCGGTAATTTTTGATTAATATCAACTTGCCAACCAAAATTACATAAGTCAGTCTTACAATATGTATATTGGTTATTTAGAACACTTTTTCTTATTTGGTTAGCAATTTCTCCGTTATAAATATCTTTTAAATCTTGTTCTATTATATTACCTAATTTATATTCATTAAAATTTGGGGTACAAAAAAAGCAGTCTCCGTTAGAAGATATACGTAAAACATTCCAAGGAATAATACAAATTTTTTTTAAATTCACGATTTCTTACTTTCAATTTCTTTAATAATTCCGGGGAAAACTAAATCCCAATATTTTCTATTTGGATGTCCTGAATCATCACCCCAATAATCTTTGAGTTCATGAATTGTTTTACCAAAAGAATATTTAGGAATATTTATCACTTTAATATTATTTTCTTTTAAAACTTTATCTCCTTTAATCTCGTCTATTTCATCCATATCTAAAACAATAAACTTAACATCCGGCCAAATACTTTTTGCTTTTTTATAAGACTCTGTAAGATAAAAATCTACTAATTTTGAATTATAATGATTATCACAATATAAAGATTTTATCAAATATACGAGTAAGGATCTATTTAATATAGATTCATCAACTTTTACTAATTTACCTTTTTTTATATTATATCTTAGATAATGAGGTTCATTTGCACTGCTGTTTGAAAATAATCTGCGATAGTGGTCTCTAATTATAATATAAACTATATATTCCGGAGCAACATCAATTTCAGAAGGAAATTCAGGTCTGTTTAATTGGAAATACATATGTTGAAGTCCCCATCCTGGCATTGACCTATTATATACAGTTCTTTTCATTAGTTTATGGAAATAGTATGAAGGAGCACCTTCGGGTAAATCATCTGCAACATTATAAGCCATACAACACCCAAACACAATAATCGACCCTTTTTTATTATCAGCATATAAAACAGGTCTAAATTCTTTTTTAAACCAACCGTTATCATACATAAAATCAAAAGTCTTTTCATTAAATATATAATGAAAATTTTTATCTCTTTCATGCAATTTATAAAAAGAAAATATTTCAGCCAAAATTAAAACTAGCAACAGTAAAAATATATTTATTAGAAAAATCTTTATATATCTTTTCATATATATCACCTTTTTCATATATTACTAAACAGTAATAGGTATGTCAATTTTATAAAATATTAATTTTTATCACAGGTGATTAAATACTTTAAACAATGTGCAGCTTTTTCGTGTAGAATAATCATGTGGTGAAGGAAAGGAATTATGTTAAATAAAAACGTCAAATCAATAATTCTTGCAGCAGGGAAAGGCACAAGAATGAAGTCTGACATGCCAAAGGTCCTTCATACCATTTTTAATAAACCTCTTTTGGGATATGTTATTGATGCGGTTAATAATACTGATTTAGTTAGTGAAAATTTTGTTATAGTAGGGCATGAAGCCGAGAAGGTAGAAAAATTTGTAAACGATAACTATAGCAATGCAAAGTGCATTTTGCAATCACCGCAACTGGGGACGGGTGATGCCGTAAATAAAGCAGCTCCGTTTATAAACGGATTTGACGGTTATGTAATAGTAGTTTGCGGTGATACTCCTTTAATAACAGCCGAAACACTTAAAAACTTTGTTGAATTTCACGATAATAATGAAGCTGATTTAACCGTTATGTCGGCTATATTTGATAATCCGAAAAATTACGGGAGAATAATAAGAGATAAAAATAACAGATTTGTTGCAATAGTTGAAGAAAAAGATGCATCACCCGAGCAAAAAGCCGTTAAAGAAATTAATGCGGGAATATATTGTATCAGCTGGAAATCCGTTTATGAAGCATTTAATAATCTTCAAAATAACAACGCTCAAGGTGAATATTACTTAACCGATATTGTTAAATGGTCGGTTGAGCATAATTTAAAAGTTCAATCCTATATTCTTGATAATAAAGATGAAATATTCGGAATTAATTCCAAAGTACAATTGGCGCAGGCAACAAAAATATTAAACAAGAATTCACTAATCCGCCTTATGGAAGAAGGAGTACAGATAGTTGACCCGGATAGCACATATATATCACCTGAAACAACAATAGGTGCTGATACCCTGATACTTCCGAATGTATATATTACAGGCAAAAATACAATAGGTACACACTGTAAAATAGGACCTTTTTCCCACATAAGAGACGGAGCCGTAATAGGAAATAACGTAAGAATAGGTAATTTTGTAGAGATAAAAAAATCGACAATTAAGGATAATACAAACGTGTCGCATTTAAGTTATGTAGGTGACTCAGAACTCGGCTCAAAAGTAAATATCGGTGCAGGCACAATAACGGCAAATTATAACCCCATATCAAAAGTTAAAAGTAAAACCATAATAAAAGACGGAGCAAATACAGGTTCAAATTCAGTGCTTGTAGCTCCCGTCACGATAAATGAAATGGCATCAGTTGCAGCAGGCAGTGTAATTACAAAAGACGTAGAAGCATACTCGCTTGCAGTCAGTCGTTCGCCTTTAAAAATAATCCCCGAATGGGTTAAAAGAAAAATTGAACAGCTTTCAGGAGGCATAAAATAATGGAATTAGAATTGGCATTTCCACAAGGAGAAAAGACTATCAATCCGACACACGATATAAAACTGTTTGCAGGCAGGTCTAATATGAAGCTGGCGGAAGAAATAGCAGAATATTTAGGAACAACGGTCGGCCCGATGATAGTAAAAAACTTCGCCGACGGAGAAATATACGTTCAGGTTCAGGAAAGTATAAGAGGCGATGATGTATTCATTGTACAGCCTGTATGCAATCCCGTTAACGAAAACCTTATGGAATTGTTAATTATAATAGACGCATTTAAAAGAGCAAGTGCTAAGTCAATAACCGCAGTTATTCCATACTATGGTTATGCAAGACAAGACCGCAAAACTTCAGGCAGAGAAGCTATAACCGCCAAACTTGTTGCCGATCTTCTTACAACTGCAGGTGCAGACAGAATCCTTGCCATGGACTTACATACAGGGCAGATTCAAGGTTTCTTTAACATACTTGTTGACCATATTTATGCCACATCCGTTATTGTTGATTATGTTAAAAAATTGAATATTCCGACAGAAGACCTTGTTGTTGTCAGCCCTGATATGGGCGGAGTAAGCCGTTCAAGATATTTTGCAAAACAAATGAACTCACCTATGGCAATTATAGATAAGAGAAGAAACCGCCATAACGAAGCAATTGCAGTTAATATTATAGGTGATATTTTGGGTAAAACCTGCATAATGTTCGATGATATTATTGATACGGCAGGTACAATATGCGGAGCTGCCCAGTTGTTAAAAGAAAAAGGGGCAAAAGATGTTTATGTATGTGCAACACACCCCGTATTTTCAGGGCCTGCACTTGAAAGACTTGAAAAAGCACCTATTAAAGAGGTTGTTGTTACTAATACAATACCTTTAAATAAAAGCTTTTTACCCGAAAAAATAACTCAATTAAGCGTAGCACCTCTGTTAGGTGAAGCTATTTCAAGAATACATGACGGCGAATCCGTAAGTTCATTATTCGGGTTTGAAAAAGAATACGACCAATAAAATGAGATACAGAAGCTGCCAGTGGGTAAATAGAGGTATAGAGTTCAGGACAGATAACCTTAGATTATGCTGTTACGGATATTTGCAAGGGCGTGAAACGGAATATCAGACAACCATACTTGAAAATTACCATGGTGAAGCCATTGATTGGAACGAAATCTTTAAGATAAAAGATAAACTTAAAAGCGAGCATAAAAAAGGTGTTTATCTTGATGCCTGTAAAGACTGTATTTACTTGCAGGAAAAAGATTGGGATGAAGAAAATTATATAAATCATTTTACACTCAATCACTGGACAAGATGCAATTGTAACTGTACATACTGTTATACAAAAGACGATAAAAAAGCTTTTAACTCGTTTAAAGAATATCCCATCTATCCGATTATGAAGGATATGTTTAAAAAAGGCATAATAAAAAAGCCGGAAGAATCGTGTATTATTTTTGGGGGCGGAGAACCCGTTATTTTAAAAGATTTTGATAAATTAATAAATCTTTTTTTGGATAACGGCTGCAAAAATATCAGAATTAATTC
>CANQOQ010000032.1 GCA_947625495.1 Candidatus Gastranaerophilales bacterium
GAAGGATCATGTGACGGGTCGGGATCGTGTGACGGGTCATGTGAAGGATCATGTGACGGGTCGGGATCGTGTGACGGATCATGTGACGGTTCATGTGACGGGTCGGGATCATGTGATGTGTCAGTATCATGAGTTGGTTTATGAGTCGGCTCATGACTTGGTTCTTCATCAGGAGTTGTTTCTTTCTCAGGAGTTGTTTCTTTCTCTGGAGTTGTTTCTTTCTCTGGAGTTGTTTCTTTCTCTGGAGTTGTTTCTTTATCAGGAGCAGGCTCTTCATTAGGAGTTGTTGATATCGATGGATTTGTAGGTGTTGTTGTGTTATTCGGTTTTTCATCTTCCGGATTCAATATCACTTTACAATTATCACAAGGATGATTTTTTTCTTTTAGTACACCACAGCTGCTTATTGTATAATTAAACTGCGGAAGTTTAACCGTAACACCATCTTCAAATCGTGATTTTCCTTCTTCATCAACAAATGTATAACTAAGTAATCTATCCATGTTGATTGTGGAATGCTTAAGTATATCTTCTAAAGATTTATCTTTTGTATTGTATTTTGGATTAACGTCAAATATACCATAAAAATGTGTTCCGTTTTTATCCGTATATTCTGATGCAAAAATATCAAGATTTGCATAAGCTATTTGTTTTAATATATTTTCGGAAAATTCTTTTACATAATTAACTTTATCATTTAATTTTAACTTTCCGTTTAATACGACTGCAAATCTTCCGTTTAAATCAGGAGAATTATAGAATTGAAGCAAATCTTCTGCCTTGTATACATCTCCTAATTTCATTAGATGATTAGTTAACGGATTATCAACGATAGGAACAATTCTATCATTTTGACCTTCTATAACAGCCGCAGGTGAAATTTGATATATAATTCCGTCACCTTTTGCAGCAGCAAGATTAGCATTATGCGCATAAGTTTTTAACGATGTAACTGCAGGTAATGCTATACTTATCAATTCTTTATCTGTATTTTCATCTAATGTTCTGTTTAAGTCATTAATATTTGCCGTATGGACAATCTCATTAAAGTTCATATTGTCAATAACATATTCAAAATCCACAGCATTATTTGGGTGATTTACAATAGCATATAAAATATCTCTATATGCATCATCAGGAATATTTTTACCGTATGCACCATAAATCAAATCTGAAATAGATGCAAATTCACCGTTAAACAACTCTCCGTCACGGTCTTTTATAACTGTACCTGTTATATATTTCGGAGTATATATTTTTGAAGAACTGCAATATGTTAAATCTTCCGGTTCTTCTCCCTGAACTTGATATACAACAGCAGTCGGCATTGTTAATAATCTTGTATCCAATGCCTCATCTTTGCTTGTTTCTCCTTTATATAAATTTAATGCTCCAATTTTTTCGTAACTTACCGCATCATCTCCGAGTTCTTTACGAATATATTTTGCAAGTGAAGGATTTGATTGTATAATCTCATCCATAATTTTATTTTTTATGGATGATTTATCTTTATCATCATATTCTTCCAATGCATCAGAATATACTTCGGAAATTATTTCATTTAATGTATGACCCGAGGTTTCATCTTTTGTAGGATATAATGAAATTGTATCGATAATTGAGCCTTTTTCATTTCTTGGCAAATCTTCATTAGGATAAATTATTACTTCACCTTTGTTATCAGCAAAATAAAAATCCGTAATAGGTAATGAAAAATTTCTTACATCAGCCAAAACAGCTTTAGAAGAAAGTTCCTTTAAAGCCTCAGCCTGAAGGGCAAGATTTTCAGCCATCGCACCATCTTCAACAGACATAGCTTCTTGAGATTGTGCATCATTTGCGTATCTATCAGCCAATTTGGGAGCTGTGGCAATTGAAACAGGAATTGCAGTAGCTAGAACAACTGCACCTGTTGCAGCAGCCGCTTTTCCTATTTTTCTTTTATCAGCGCCAAAGGGAACTTCATTTGCTTTATTCATTTCAGATTTTTTTATCTGTTTATAATTCAATGATAATGGCGATATACTGTTTATTTTCATGAAAAATCTCCTTTATAGAAAAATTATCTAACAAAGTTAATAACACTCAAAGTAAATTTTTGCCTTGTTCTAACAATTTTTAACATAAATTTTACATTAATTAACATTTTATAATTTGGTATTAATTGCAAGTAAATAATTTTGCATTTAAAATAAATATAAGGATATTTATAATGGGTAAATCTAAAAAAAGAATTTTTAATAAAAATACGGAAAAAAAAGGTCTTTTATTAAAACGTAATAAAGCAGTCCAAAATGTTCTCAAGTCCATTCATTCAAATAATATTACGGAAGAAACAAAAAAATTAATATGTTTATTTGGTATATCATCGGAAGAAATGCTTGAAGCAGGTGCAGAATTTGAAGATATATCCGCCTTTCAAAATTTATTTATTTAACCAAATCTTCAAAAGTCTCTCTTGTTTGCTCGGATGTTTCCATATTTTTTACCGATAAATAGTTATTTTTTATTTCATCTTCGCCTAATATTATTGCAAATTTAGCTATTTTTGAAGCTTTTTCAAGCTGTTTTATAAATTTTCTGGAATTATAATCAAATTCCGCGCTAAATCCGCATGCTCTTAACTTGTATGTTAGTTTTAACGCTTCTTGTTTATTATCGGAAACAACAAAATAATCAATTTTATTATCTTGAATTTTTCCAATTAACGAATTTAAACGTTCAACACCCATTGCCCAACCCACAGCAGGAGTATGAACTCCGCCTAATGTTTCAACAAGCCCGTCATACCTTCCGCCGCCGCATACAGCATTTTGCGAGCCAAGATTATTTGATTTTATTTCAAATACAGTTTTTGTATAATAATCAAGACCTCTTACCAAAAATGTATTTTCTTCATATTTTATATTTAATATATCAAGGTATTCTTTTAACTGTTTATAATGATTAGAACACTCATCACATAATTTTATTCCCGAAACAGAATTTTTAAGATTATTTTCCTCAAATAATCTGATACAATCTTCATTTTTGCAGTCAAGAATTCTTAAAGGATTTTTTTCATATCTGCTTTTACAATCTTCACATAAACCATCTAAAAATGGTGCTATAGCTTTTTTAAGATTTTCCTTATATTCAGCTCTGCATTTATTGCAGCCCAACGAATTAATCTCAACGGTTAAATCATTAAGTCCAAGACTTTTTAAAAATTCCGAAGCAAGTAAAATAACTTCGGCATCAGCAGAAGCGTCTTGAATCCCGAACATTTCCACGCCAATTTGATGAAACTGTCTTTGCCGCCCTGCCTGAGGTCTTTCATACCTGAACATAGGACCTTTATACCAAAATTTTACCGGCGGACTTTCTCTGAAAAAATTATGTTCCAAATATGCTCTTACCGCACCTGCCGTATTCTCAGGTCTTAATGTCAAGGAACGATCACTTTTTATAAAAGTATACATTTCTTTATTAACAATATCAGTTGTATCTCCGACACCGCGTTCAAATAAACTTGTTTCCTCAAAAATCGGTGTTCTTATTTCCTTGAAATTTGCTTTTGAGAATACTTCATTTGCCTTTTGCTCTATTATCTGCCAATTAACAATTTCATCAGGCAGTATATCCTTTGTGCCTTTTGGTGCTTTTATTAACATATTTTCCTCTTTTTGAATAATTATAAAAAAAAAATATTATTTTATCAAATTAAACCCTAATTTTCATATTGGGAATTATAACGGTAAATTCGCTTCCTTCATTTTCCTTTGTTTCAAATGAAATACTCCCTTTATGGAATTCAATTATTTTCTTTGATATTGCAAGTCCAAATCCTGTACCTACACCTATTTTCTTTGTTGTAAAACCTACGTTAAATATCTTATTTTTTATATTATCTTTTATTCCCATTCCCGAATCTTTTATTTTTACAATCAGATTATTATTACTGTATTCGGTTTTTACGGTAATAACACCTTCTTTTCCCTTTTCTTTTATGCTGTGACAAGCATTTACAAGAATATTCATAAATACTTGATTTATCATATTAACACTGCAATATATAGGGGGGATTTGAGAATATTTCTTTATTATTTTTATATTATTCTTTGTTTCATGTTCTATTATTTTTAATGTCAAATCAAGTTCTTTATTAATATCAGCTTTCTGAAACTCAGCTTCATCAAGTCTTACAAATCTTTTTAAAGATTTGACAATTTCTGAAATTCTTTGTGCTGCCTCTATATCAATATTATTAAGTTCTTTCAGCATATCCGTTTGATTGTTTTGTATATTTTCGGAATTTGTTAATATTTTTTTTATCAGATTATTATTCGATTGAATAGAAGCAAGCGGAGTATTAATTTCGTGTGCAATACCTGAAACAAGCTGACCCAATGAAGCCATTTTTTCGGAATTAATTAATTGAATTTGAGCCTCTTTCAATTCTTTTAATATTTTTTCCAGCTTTTTATTTTTTTTATTAAGCTGACTTATTAATCCTGACTGTATTAGCGAGCTGGCAAGCTGTACGGATATTGATTCCAAAATCTCTCTGTTATCTTCCAATGAAAATTTTTGTTTTGTCAGTATTACTATAATTCCGAGTATTTTATTTCTGTTATGAACGGGAATAATTATTCGGGTAACACCTTTTGGAAGAATTTCTTTTGAATTTTGAAACTCTTTTAAACAGGAATTAACAATAATATCTTTGTTTTTTATCATTGAAAGTATCTCTGACTCATATATGGTATTAACGCCCGAATACGAATTTTCCGTCACGGAATTTAAAATTTTAAAATATTGCCCGTTTTTTAGTGAAAAATAAGTTTTAAATGCACCGAAGAAATTATGTATTTCAAGCAAAACCGAGTTTAAAATACTTTCAATATCGTTTGTTTCCCTTATAACAAGAAATATTCTGTTTATAATACCCATTTTAAGCGCTTGATTCCCTGCCTGAGTACCATATTCATTTATTTTTTTATATTCTAAAGATAGTTCATTATATTTTTTTGAAAGAGTTTCCACTAAATCATCAGTTGTAATATTTTTAAAAATTACAACTTTATAGTTTTTATAAATAAAAGAATACAGGTAATAATTTATTAGTTCGTCTTTTTGATTCTGATAAGTACAAATAGTATGGAAATTTTCATCGGATTTTAACAATATATCAAGAGGAGTTGTTTCTTTTATTTTTTCAGTTGATAAAAAACATAAATTAAAATTAAAACACTTTTTAAATCTCTCTAAAGACTTAAAAGACGAAAAATCCGTATCAAAATTTTTATTTTTAAATACAATCTCATTATCACGAGAAAGAATTAAAACAGCATCAGCATAATTATTAAAGAAACCGAAATCCATAATAAACCGTTATTGAAATAAATACGTATGGTTGACATAAGCCATATATATACCAAGCAATGCGCCGACAAAGACTTCAAAAGGAGTATGTCCCAACAGCTCTTTTAGTCTTTCTGCAGGCATTTGTCCATGAGCATAGAAATCATCCCTGATTTTATTTAAGCATGCCGCAATTTTTCCCGTTGAACGCCTTAAACCTGCCGCATCATACATAACTACGAGAGCATACCCAAGGGCAATAGCAAATTCTACGGATTCAAATCCGCAAATTAAACCTACCGTAGTTGAAAGCGCAACTACACCCGCCGTATGAGCACTCGGCATACCGCCCGTAGTTGCCAATACCTGAAAATCAACTTTTTTTGTCTTTATTATATGTCCGATAAACTTTAATAATTGTGCAATAATTGCAGATTCAATCCCATTTATAATTATTTCATAACTTGTATTTAAGAACATTTTTTTAACCCTTCGGAAATATCTGAAACAACACCCTCTAAAATAAGAGAATTTAATTTAACATCTTCAAGAATAGTACAAGCTTCATTACAAAGGAAAAGTGCCTGCTGTTTAGCCTGTTCAATCCCAAACATTGAAACATAAGTTGATTTGCCTTTTTCTTTATCTTTTCCGGGAGTCTTGCCTATTTCCTCTATTGTTGAAGTCACATCTAATATATCATCGTATATTTGAAAAGCGAAACCGTAATATTGTGCAAACATAGTTAAAGCTCTCAGCCTTTCTTCGGATGCTCTGCCGATAATTGCTCCGGTTCTTACAGCCAATTTAAACAATTTTGCTGTTTTATATTCATATAAAAACGTAAGAGTATCTTTTGATATACTTTTCTTTTCGGACTCAATATCAACAACCTGACCGGAAACTATACCGTCAACACCGGCTGCGATAAAAAACTCTCTCAGAACATTCAATAAAACTTCAGAAGGTACAATTTGAGGCGTTTTTTCTATAATTAATCTCGGTGCATAAGAAAGCAGGGCATCACCTGCCAAAGTAGCAATTGCTTCACCGTATACTTTATGGTTTGACAACTTGCCCCTTCTGTAATCGTCATTATCCATACAAGGTAAATCATCATGAATTAAACTCTGGCAATGAAGCATTTCTATTGCACATGCTGCAGGCAATATTTCTTCTTGAGAAGCTCCCAACTGTGTAGCTATCTCCATTGCCAAAACAGGTCTGAGCCTCTTTCCTTCCGCTAAAAGAGAATATCTCATTGACTCATATATTTTCTCCGGATATATTACCGGAACAAATTTATCTAAATATTTATCTATTAATTCTTTAAATATATCAAATTTTAATTTTGCTCTGTCATTCATCTTTCCACTGCATTTCTTCTTTTTGTATATTGACTTTTTGCGTATTTCTGGCTGATTTTCTTTTCTTCTCAGAAATTTTTGTCAGAATTTTATTTTTATTATACTTTATTTTTGCTTCTTTTTTTAAAGACTCCGCCGAAATTTTCTGCTGATATTCTTTAGCCTCATTTATAAATTTTCTATAACTTAATAATCTTGTTTCAGGCATGTCTTTTATTATATCAGAAGCACGGCAACCTGACTCATTAATATGAAGGCAGTCTTTATATTTACAATTAATTTGTATTTCCGAAAATTCTTTAAACAATTTTTGAACTTCAACGGGAAGCAGAAAATTAAATTTAAGATGTGAAAAACCTGGAGTATCTACAATATAAGAATTTTTATCTATCGGAATTAATTCACAGTGTCTTGTTGTATGAATGCCTTTTCCCGTTTTATTACTTACGGGAAGAGTTCTTTGTCTTGCAGAATCTAACAAAGCATTTATTAATGAAGATTTACCCACACCCGATGCTCCGCATAAGAGTGTAATATTATTTTTTAAGAAAGGTTTTAGTTCATTAATACCTGTTTTTGTTATTGCAGATGTATATATTATTTTATAATTCAATTTTGAATAGATTTTATCAATTATATTTTTTAAACAATCCGATTCATTTATATCTTCTTTATTAAAGCATAAAATAGGATTAATATTATAAAACTCGCTCAGGGAAATATACCTGTCAAGCTGCTCAAAGTCCAAATCGGGTTCTTTAAGAGCCGATACAATAATAATGCTGGAAATATTAGCGGCTTTTGGTCTTTGAATAAGATTAGTTCTGTCTACAACCGATGTAATAAAAGCCTGCATTGAAGTCTTATCAAATTGTTCCAGCGAGACGAAATCGCCTGCATAAACTTCATCCTTGCGTTTTTTTATCACACTTCTTAATTTAGCCTCAACTATGCCTAATGAAGTTTCTACAAAATAAAAGTCTGAAAAAATCTTTATAACTCGACCTATCATACAAATAATTATACATAAAAAAATATTTAAGTTATAATTAAAAAGAAAATTAGAAGTGAATAAAAGAAAAGAGAAAAAAGATGGTAGAATCAAAGAAAATTGAAATTCCTGTTGGTGAAAAGATTGTCACCATTGAAACAGGTAAGTATGCAAAATCAGCTACCAGCTCAGTTACGGTGAGATGCGGAGACACAATGTTATTTGTACATTGCTGTGTGAGCCCCGAACCCAGAGTCGGTATAGATTTTTTCCCGCTGTTAATAGACTATGAAGAAAGAATGTCAGCTATAGGCAGAATACCGGGAGGTTACAACAGAAGTGAAGGTAAGGCTTCAGATAAAGCTATATTAATATCACGTTTAATAGATAGACCTTTAAGACCATTATTTCCCAAAGGCTACAGAAATGATATACAAATTGTTGCGCAATTATTCAGCTATGATCAGGTAAATCAGCCTGATACACTAGCAATGCTTGGTGCATCTTGCGCATTAATGTTATCAGGTGCGCCATTTGAAGGACCTGTAGGTGCCGTTAGAGTTTCTAAGCTTGACGGAAAGCTTATAGCCAATCCGACACACCAAGAAGCTGATAAATCAGACTTGGATATAGTTGTGGCAGGTACTCATGACAGCGTAATAATGGTTGAAGCAGGATGTAAATTCGTTACGGAAGACGATATTATGGAAGCCGTTGAATTTGCACAAGGTGAAATCAGAAAACAATGTGAAGCTCAGCTGCAATTTGCAAAAGAATGCGGAGTAGAAAGACAAGAGTTTGTTAACCCTTATGATACAACAGAACTCAAAAAAATTATTGACGAAACCGCACACGATATGATTTTTGACGCTTATCACAATTTTGACAGAACATACAGACAAAATAAATTAGATGAAGCAAAAAAACTTGTTAAAGAAAAAGTTGAAGCACTTCCCGAAGACCACTATATACATCAGATAATGGAAGAAACAGGCATAGACTTTGTTGCAGAAGAATTTAAAGCGGCAGAAAAGAAAATAATGCGTGCAATGATTCTTGATGAAGGCGTTAGAGCTGACGGCAGAAAACCAAACGAAGTAAGACCGATTTGGTGCGAAGTAGGTGTTATTCCGAGAGCTCACGGAAGTGCCGTATTTACAAGAGGTCAAACTCAAATTCTTTCCGTTGCAACATTAGCAGGTCCGGGGATGGCACAGGAACTTGACGGAGTTGACCCCGAAGTTAAGAAAACTTATATGCATAAATACATATTCCCCGGTTTCTCGGTAGGTGAAGTTAAGGCATTGAGAGGGCCCGGAAGACGTGAAGTAGGTCACGGCAACTTGGCTGAAAGAGCCAATGTTCCCGCACTTCCTTCTCAAGAGGAATTCGGATACACAATAAGAGTTACATCCGATGTACTTGAATCAAACGGTTCAACATCAATGGGGTCAACCTGCGGCAGCTCAATGGCATTGATGAATGCGGGTGTTCCCGTTAAATGTATGATTGGCGGTGTTGCTATGGGTATGATAACGGAACCCGGCAGAGAACCCGTTGTATTAACGGATATTCAAGGAATTGAAGACTTCCTTGGTGATATGGACTTTAAAGTAACGGGTAACGATGACGGTATAACAGCCCTTCAAATGGATATGAAAGCTAAAGGTATTGCAAATGAAACACTAAGAAGAGCTTTAGCACAGGCAAAAGAAGGAAGACTTCATATTTTATCAAAAATGAGAGAAGTTATATCTGAACCCGCTAAAGAAATTTCACCTTATGCTCCGAGAATATTTACTATGACTATACCTGTTGAAGATATAGGAACAGTAATAGGCCCCGGAGGTAAAAATATAAGAGGCATTATTGAAGCATCGGGTGCTGAAATTGATATTCAAGATGACGGAAAAGTAACAATTACTTCTAATGATAAAGAAGGTGCCGATATTGCAATGAGAATGATTAATCAAATGACTTTCAAACCAGTTGAAGGTATGGTTTGTAAAGGAAAAGTTGTTAAAATTGTTCAATTTGGTGCCTTTATAGAATTAGCCCCCGGAAAAGACGGTATGGTACACATTTCTCAAGTATGCAAAGAAAGAATTGATACCATAGAAGGACA
>CANQOQ010000033.1 GCA_947625495.1 Candidatus Gastranaerophilales bacterium
AATATAAATGTAATATCAATTCAGCAAAAGCCACCCAAAAAACATTATGATAATACAACTAAATATAAAAATTATTTTTTTGAATTTAATAAATAGTGACTAAAATCAATAATTTTGATAAACTAAAGCTATAAATAAGGAAGATAATTTGATAAAAAATATTTTATCCATAATATTAGTATTGTTGTTTATTTTATTAATTCCTCCAAAAACAACTTCTTATGAAGCTTTTGACGGAAATTACACATACAAACAAAATAACGAAATAGATGAAAATCCGGCAGATAAAATTTCAACGGATGAAGAAGTATTATTAATACTGGATTTTTCAAAAAGTATGAATGAGCCTCTTGGTGACACAAAACGTTATATACTTTTAATTGATACAATTAATTCAATATTAAGGCAGATACCCAAAACAACGAAAATCGGAATGAGAATATTTGGTCTCGGCAGTACTGTTGATTTGAAAACTTTTAACTCCAATAAACAGAGATATGAAATATTTTGTACCGCTTCTAAATTAATAATACCAATAAACAGTAATAATAATTCATTAATATCAGATAAGTTATCCCAAGCACAGCCAAGAGGTGCAACGCCTATTTATTATTCCCTTAAACAAGCAATAGAAGGCAGTGACTTCAACAGTGTTAACTCAAAAAAAAGAATAATACTGGTTACTGACGGAAGAGAAAATTGCGGCGGCGACCCTTGTATGTATATAAAATCTGTAATGCAAAAAAGAAAAGATATTACAATTGATGTTATTGGTATAACACTAAATAAGAATGATTATTCTCAGCTGTCTTGTATCTCTGATTCCGCTAAGGGAAACTTTTATACTGTAGATAATGCTGACAACTTTAAAAATGTATTTAGAAATGCTTTTTCTTTTATTCCTGCTGATAAGATGGCACAGAATACTGAAAATAATTTTGATACCGGATTTTCAAACGAAAATTATACACCGCCAAAACCTCAAATCAAATTGGATTATGATACTTCAGTTAAATTTCCTCCAACACAGCTTCCTAAGCATTCAATTATAAAATATAATAATTATGCTTTTGAATTTGATATTTAAGATTAACTATAGGATAATGACACCGTATATAATTTTTGCTAGTATAGTATTATAAAATTTACGGGTGTAATTATGAAAAAGAATATAATAAGTCTGTTTATATTAACATTAATGTTGTGTATTAATATACAAAAAGTTTATGCCGAACCGAATTTTACATATTCAACTCCCGATACATATAAATATAAAAGTGAAATAAAAGATAATGATTCGGGTGAAAAAGTACTGTTTATAGTTGATTTCTCCAACAGTATGAATGAGAGAATGGGGCATACAACAAAACTAAATATTGCGCTATCAACGATGAAGGAAATACTGCAGATGATACCGCCTAAAACACAGGTAGGTTTCAGAGTATACGGGCACAGAACAGGGTTTACACCAAGGCAGAGCTGTACGGCTTCACAATTAATTTCTCCCATTCAGGCTAATAATACAGTAAATATATATTCTAAATTAAGCTCGATTAATGCAGTAGGTTGGACACCGATTACATATTCATTAAAACAGGCAGCTTTTTTTGATTTTCCTGAAACAACTTCAAAAAAAAGAATAATTCTGATAAGTGACGGCGGAGAAAACTGTGATGAAAGCCCGTGTGATTTTATTATAGAACTTATGAAACACAGAGATGATATCAGAATTGATGTTATTGCACTTGCAATAGGCGATCAAGATGCAAATAATCAGCTTAAATGTGTAGCTCTTGTTACATCAGGAAAATTCTATAACGCTAATACGGCAGCTGAACTTAAAAAAAGTCTGCAGGATTCACTTAATTTACAAAAAGAAGTTTCAGGTGTTATAATTCGTTCTGATAAATAGGATTTACAATGAAAAAAACGGCAATAATATTAGCTTCAGGCACGGGTTCACGATTCGGCAGCGAATTACCAAAACAATTCTGCACTATTAACGGTAAATCAATTCTCGAATATTCTGTTGAAGCTTTTGAATTTCACAATGATATTGATGAAATAATTATTGTATCTAACCCTCTTTTTATTGATAAAACAAAAGAAATTCTAAATAAAAATAATTATAAAAAAATTATTGATGTGTTACCCGGAGGAAAAACAAGACAGGAAAGCTCTTATATCGGAATCAGCGCAGTAAAAGACTCTGATTCTGTTGTTTTGATTCATGACGCTGTAAGACCCTTTGTAAGCAGCAGAATAATTGACGACTGCTTTGAGGCATTAAAAATTCATAAAGCCGTCAATGTCGCTATACAATCCTCGGATACTATCGTACAAATTGATGAAAATAATATTATAAAGTCAATTCCTAAAAGAAAAACTCTAAGGCGCTGCCAGACGCCGCAATGTTTTGACTATAAGATTATTAAAAAAGCGCATGAGCTTGCTCTTGCTGATAACGCAAAAGATATTACAGATGATTGCGGACTTATTCTAAAGTATAATTTAGCTGATATTTATACAGTTACGGGAAGTGAAAATAATATTAAAATTACATACCCCATTGATTTAGAAATTGCAAAATTAATATTAAAAAACAAAGAGGCTTAAATTTTATAAGCCTCTTTATTTTATTTAAATAATTTGTTTAATTATATAAAGGTGCCAGTTTTGCCTCCTGCTGAGGAATAACGCCTTCCTCAATCGGCAAGTATACCCTGTAATCTATAACAGGGAAGCAATTATCTATTGATTCAATTTTCTTTAATTCATTATCGTCAATATTATTTGCTTCAATCATATCGGCAATTTTTTCAAATCTTTCGACATGCTCTCTAAATCTGTCTGTTGCATAATCTTTAGCCTGCCATGTTGTAATTAAGAAAGGCCAATCAGAACTTTGAAGCAGAAGATTTTCTCTTGCCAATTGATTTAAAGCTCTATGAAGTAATTTATCTTCGGGTATTTTTTCATAATTTGAAACAATACTGATAATCCTTTTTTCACAGGCATGAATGATAGGCCACATCCACTCTGTTAAATGGTTCATCCATACATAGAAATGACCGCCTTGTCCCCATGAACTTTCAGGAATTTGAATAGTATCAACGGGCGGATGTTTTTCTAAATATTCACCTGCCGTACATCTTTCTATTTCAGGAATATAGTTATTAATTTTTCTGATAACCTGTTTAATAAACTCAATACCTTCGAACCACCAGTGACCGTATAATTCGGTATCAAAAGACACCATCAGAAGCCCTTCTTTACCTGTTGCTTTTTTATGGTCGTTTAATAAATGATATAAAAGTGTTGTATAGTGGTCAGAATTTGAATTTACTTGATTCATAGCCAATACCGGATCATAAAGCATTTTATTACCCAAATCGGTAGTGGAAGAAGTAATTCTCCAATAATTCATACCTGATTTATCATCTTTTTTATGGAATTCTCTGTAACAACCGTCACCGGGATACCCATCCGCAGCAGACCATACCTGAAAACCTGCACGGTCATTTCTGCCCATAACTGCAACTTGTGCATCAGGCAGCCAATAAGCTGAAAAAGTATCGTACCCTGTAGCCTCTCTTTTTGGAAGAGGAATGTACTCAATATTACCGTATATCCCGACAACCCTTCTTTCACCTACCGAATTACCGCCTTCAATAACGTGTGATTCCGTAAAGAAATATTCAATATCGTTATTCTGAAGAGTTACTTCTATAGCAGGACGCCATTTCTTTTGTCCGTCTTTTCCGGTATATTCATATCCTTGTCTGTATGCACATTCGGGAAGCCAGCAGCCTTTTGCTTTTTTGCCGAACAATCTTTTTGTAGTATCTTGTCCTACTTTAAATTGTGCATTTAAGTTGGAATCCGTTGCCAATAACGGAGAGAATCCGTGTGTAGCACCTGACGTTGTTATTTCTATACACCCTAAATCCTGATATTTTTTAAATGCACTTATTAAATCTTTATTGTATTTATTTACAAATGAATCTTTAATGTGATTAAACCAATCAAAATAGTATTTAGCAAGATATTTTAAATGCTGAGAATGTTCTACATTAGGATCAGGATATCTTTCTAAATCCTTTGAAACTGCATTAATTCTTGAATCTAAATATTGTACAAAACCATTTTGAAGGTGTTCATCATTAAGTTGTTCCGCAAGAATAGGAGTAATACCAACAGTTAACTTTGCTTTTATTCCTTCTTCTTCATATAACTCCGATATCGCATTTAATAATGGTACGTATGTTTCAGACATACATTCATATAAATTTTCTTCGCCAAACGGCCACATTCCTGCCATTCTGTAATACGGCAGATGAGAATGTAACATAAAAACAAATGAACCTACTGTCATATATTAACCTCCGACTTAGTTTAGTTTAATGTATTTATATCATAATTTTAAAAAAAATATAAGCCTATAGAAGTAATTCTTGAGTATTGTTTACAAAACTTCTAAAATTAAATTTTTTAAGCAATTATACATTAAGTTTTTAATTTATTTTATTGGGTGAATTATGAAAATAAATTCTATTAATACTTATAATAAAATAATTAACGGGCAAAAAATTAGATATAATAAAATTAATTTTTGCTCAAATGACAGTTTTGTTAAATCTGAAAATAAAGATTTAAAATCAGAAAAAACTTATAAAGAATTCAAGAATTGGGCAGAGAAAAATAATTTTTTATCTGAAATTAAAAATATAACAAATTCACCGAAAAATATTATTGGTTCAGGTTTTGAGGGAATAACATACCAAATTCCAAATCAGGATAAATGGGTAATTAAAGTTTTTAAACGCTCTGATTTTTTAAAAATACCTAATGAAAAACCTAAAATAATTGAAATTGAAGATAAATCACCATATCTGAATATCGGACAAACAATCGCTAAGATTGAAGTACCTGCCGGTAAAGAATATTCATATGTATATTACATCTTAAAAAAACAAAACGGAAAACCATACAGCGTTGATTTTGAAGACTCAATTTTTTATACTGAAAATTCAATGAAATTATATCTTGAATCATTAAAAAAACTGTCTGAATACCCGCAAAGTTCTTTCAATAAATTAATTAAAGATATTAAAACCATAACGGAACTGGGTTATGAAATAGATTGCAGTAATCCAAATAATATTTTGGTTGACGATGAATTGAAAAGCATTAATTTTGTTGATATTAATGACAGACTAAAATTAAAGAATAATCAGTATGGAGAAGTACTATATTCATTACTGGGAGGAAATTTTGCCGTAACTTTGGCTTTTGAAGAAAATCAAGATAATGAAATGCTAAATGAATTAAGAAATAAGATATTAGACAAATATTATATTGCAATGAGAAATAATAATGTAAAATTTGAAAAAGGTATGTTTTTTGATAAACTTACGGAATATAAAATAATAAAAGAAATACCGAAAGATTTAATATAAACATGCTATAATAAAAATGTACTTTGAAAATTAAATATGGGGACGTTTTGGATTTGACGGGTGGATTGGTGTAATCAGGCTGCGATTCTCAGTGCTGTTCTGAGTTATCAACAAGCAAACTAAAATAAACGCTAATAACGTAATTAAAGCTGATTTTTCAAGAGCAAGAGCTCTTGCTGCGTAAGCGCAGTTCAGCCGCTGTGTTAGACCAGCTTGCCGTTTAACATAGTGCAACATGCAAGCTGCAGCTTCTTTATGGAAGTGGAGAAGTCAAGATATACTTCCACACTGCGTAACAGTCAAAACTGCTTTGGTAATTTTATAGGAATGGTTCGTGCCGTAATTTTACCGAGAAAAACAGGCCTACAATCGTAGACGCAGGTTTATATCCCATTCCGGACGAGAGTTCGAATCTCTCCGTCTCCATAATAAAAAAGAGGTTTATAGGAAACCTCTTTTTTTAATGGTGGGCAGTACTGGACTCGAACCAGCGACCTCCACAATGTCAATGTGATGCGCTACCAACTGCGCTAACCGCCC
>CANQOQ010000034.1 GCA_947625495.1 Candidatus Gastranaerophilales bacterium
AATATCGGGGATGGCTTATGGCGCTTCTCTGACGGTTGAATCTCAAAAGCAGGAATTTAAAGATTCCGACAGTAAAATATATTTGGAAGGTAATGTTAAGGTTAAATCCGGCGATTTGAACGTATTAAGCCCAAGAGCAGTTGTTGAAGTCGATCCTAAAAATAATAAGGTTAATAATGTTCAGTTTAAGGAAAATGCTTATTCTTATCAAACAAAAGACGGAAAAAAGCACGAAATAAAAGCTCAAATATTGCAAATGTCATTATTAAACAAAGTATTTTCCGCAGAGGGTAATACTCTTTCATCAATTACCGAACAAGGCAAACCCGTTGTAATAGTTACGGCAGACAAGCAGGAATACAACAAAAATACAAACGTAATGAAAGCTTTCGGTAATGTAAACATTATATATAAAGATGTTGAGACCTTATCAAGCCAAGCTGTCGTTGATTTAACAAAAACAAACGATGTAAAAAGGATTCAATTAATCGGGGATGCCAAATTAAAGCAGGCAAACAGCCGTATCAGCGCCAGAAAACTTGATTATGATAATATAAAACAAGAAGCAGTGGCAACAGGCAGCGTATTTTCCGATATTACAACGGAAGATAACAAAAACATAAAAGTCTGGTCGGATTATCAATCCTTTGATAAAAAAGCGAATGTAATGACGGCTTCAGGCTCAACTGTTATTAAATATGAAGATTATACTGCGAGAGGACCTAAGGTTAACGTATTCCCTGACGGCAAAACAAAGAAATTAAATCAGGCCGTATTTGTAGGACGTTCAAAAATAGAGACTAAAGGCAGAACAATTGAGGCGGACAGAATCTCTATCACTATGAATCCGAAAGATTTCAAAGCTGAAGGTAACGTAAAATCAGTAATTCCTAATATAGGAAGTATGAATTAATTTATGAATGTTAAATTTAACTTTTTAAAAAAATTTTTTAAGAAGAAATTTATATGCCCGGGTGCCTTTTCTCAAGTGTATATTTATCATGACGGAAGGGTGTTTCTCTGTCCGGATTGTTTTATGACAAAAGAAGCTGAAATCGGGAATCTGAATGATAATTCGTTTGATGAAATATGGAATTCAAAGCGGGCGGTTCAAATCAGGGAAGAAATACTGAAGGGTAAATATAATTATTGTGCGCCGTCAATGTGTTTTTCCAAGTCAAATTATAATATCAGACTTGTTCCCTTTAAAGATATAGAGTATAAGAGCGTTCAAAAGTCGTATCCAAAGATGGTTTGTATAGGTGCGGATTGGGAATGTAACGCAAGCTGTATTATGTGCAGAAAAGAAATATGCAGATTAAGTGACGAAGAACTAAAAGTTTGTAATGAAAAAATAAACGGCATTTACATTCCGATATTAAAAGATGCTAAAACTCTGACTGTAAGTACAACAGGCGACCCTTTCGCAAGCAGAAATACAAGATTATTGATTAAAACGGCTGCAGAAACTTATCCGAATTTAAAATTTAATTTGATTACAAACGGTATATTGTGCGACAAATATAATTGTGATGAACTGGGAATAACCGACAGAATACTAAATGTAATGGTTTCAATTCATGCAAGCAATCAAGAAACTTATAACAACGTAGTAAAAAACGGTAATTGGGAAAAGGTCGTTAAAAATATAAACCGGCTGAAAGAGCTAAAAGAACAGAAAAAAATACAGGGATTATATTTCGCATTTGTTGTAAACAGCCAAAATTTTGAAGATATACCGAATTTTATCGAATTCGCAAAAAAATATAACGTGCAGGCACTTTTTTGGAACTGCATAGACTGGGGCGGTAATACCGAGACTAACGGCGAGTCGATTGATATAGTAAAACCTTATCATTCAAAATTTCCTAAACTTGTTGAAATAATTAAAAATACAGAGCTCGAAACACCATACTCCCATTTTTCCATAGCATTTCAAAATATAAAAAAATCGGTAAAAAAATAAATGTTTTTGCTATAATATTTATTGATAGTAAATAAACTTAGGTTATTTTTTATATTAAAAACGTATAAACATATAATAGACAATGAGATAGAGAATGGAGGATATAAAAGAAATGCCAAAGAAAACAATTACGGTTGACGGTAATTACGCTGCAGCGCATATTGCTTATGCTCTGAGTGAAGTATCGGCAATTTACCCCATCACTCCTTCATCAACAATGGGTGAATGGATAGATGAATGGGCATCACAACACAAACAAAATATATGGGGAAAAGAAGTAAGAGTTGCAGAAATGCAATCTGAAGCAGGTGCAGCAGGCGCTGTCCATGGTTCACTCGCAGCAGGTGCTTTAACTTCTACATATACAGCATCACAAGGGTTATTATTAATGATTCCTGTTATGCACAAAGTAGCAGGGGAAATGTTACCCTCTGTAATCCACGTAGCTGCAAGAGCTTTAGCTGCTCAATCATTAGCTATTTTCGGCGACCATACGGACGTTATGGGATGCCGTAATACAGGTTATGCAATGCTCGCAGCAAATTCAGTTCAGGAAGAAATGGATTTAGCTTTAGTTGCTCACTTATCAACTTATAAAGCAAAAGTTCCTTTCTTGCAGTTCTTTGACGGGTTCAGAACATCACACGAAGTTCACAAAATTGAAGAAATTTCTTATGAAGAAATAGCTTCACTTGTTGAACCTAAATACATTGAAGAGTTCAGACAAAGAGCTCTAAGACCGGAAGCTCCCGTTTGTAAAGTAGGCGCACAAAATACGGATGTATACTTCCAAGGCAGAGAAACAGTTAATAAATACTACAATGCAGTTCCCGACATTGTTCAAGAATATATGGATAAAGTAGCAAAAGTAACAGGCAGACAATATCATCCGTTTGATTATGTAGGCGCTCCTGATGCTACAGATGTAATCGTTGCTATGGGTTCAGGCTGTGAAACTATTGAAGAAACAATTGAATACTTAAATGCGCAAAGAGGCAAAAAATACGGTTTAGTAAAAGTAAGACTTTATAGACCGTTTGATGTTAAACGTTTCAACGAGGCACTTCCAAATACAGTTAAAAGAATCACTGTTTTAGACAGGACAAAAGAACCAGGTTCAATCGGTGAACCTTTATACTTGGATGTTGTTGCAGCATTAGAAAATAAAGATATCAGAGTAATCGGCGGAAGATACGGATTATCTTCAAAAGAATTTACACCATCTATGGTATTTGCAGTTTATAAACATGCTGAAAATAACGGTTTCCACGGATTTACCGTTGGTATTGAAGATGACGTTACAAATAAATCTTTAAAAATAGATGAACACATTGTAACAGAACCTGAAGGCACCACAAACTGTATGTTCTGGGGCTTAGGTTCAGACGGCACGGTCGGCGCAAATAAAAACTCTATTAAAATCATAGGTCAATATACAAATAAAGATGCACAGGCATATTTTGCTTATGACTCTAAAAAATCATTTGGTGTAACAGTTTCTCACTTAAGATTTGGCGATAAACCGATTAAATCAACATATTTAATCACAGCACCGGATTTTGTATCTTGCTCTGCTCACGCATATATCGGCAGATACGATTTATTAAAAGGCATTAAAGAAGGCGGAACCTTCTTATTAAACAGCCCTTATACAAAAGATGAAGCTTTTTCACATTTAACAAGAGATATGCAAAAAACAATCATTGATAAGAAAATCAAGTTCTACAATGTAGATGCTGAAAGACTTATCAAAGAACAGCCCGGTTTAAGAGGAAAAGGCGCAAATACCGTTATGATGGTTGCATACTTCAAAGTATCAGGCATTATTCCTTTTGAACAAGCTTTAGAAGGTATGAGAGAAATGACAAAGAAAACCTTCAAGAAAAAAGGCGACGATGTTGTTAATATGAACTTAGCTTTAATTGATGCAGCCGTTAACGCAACGGAAGAAGTAGTTATCCCTGCTTCATTAGACGGAGTTTGCGCAGCTGATGACGTTAAATTAATTGACGATAACGCTGATGATTTTGCTAAGAAAATCATTGAACCATCAATGAGACAAAAGGGCGATGATATCCCCGTTAGCGCAATGAGTGTAGATGGTGTTATCCCGACAGGTACAGCTAAACTTGAAAAACGCGGTATTGCACCTCGTGTACCGAAATGGAATCCTGAGAACTGTGTACAATGCGGAATATGTGCAAGTGCTTGCCCGCATGCAGCTATCAGAACCAAGATTGCTAAACCTGAAGACTTAGCTAATAAGCCCGAGTCATTTACAACAATCGCAGCAAAACCCGGTGACGGAGAACAATTCAAAGTTCAAGTGTACTGCAAAGACTGTACAGGCTGCGGAGTTTGTATCGATCAATGTTTAGCAAACAAAAATCCGGAAAAGCAAGCTCTTACTTGGTCAACAATTGAAAAAGAAGAAGAAGCCTGCGAATTTGTTAACGAAAAATTCTTTGATGAACTGCCCGATAACTACTTAGGCAAAAATTCACCTAAGACAATTAAAGGCGCTATGTTAAGAACTCCTTTATTTGAATTCTCAGGCGCTTGCGCAGGCTGCGGAGAAACTCCTTACGTTAAATTAGTTTCTCAACTGTTCGGCGAAAATATGATAATAGCTAACGCAACAGGATGTTCTTCAATATACTCGGGTACATTCCCGACAATTCCATATACAACAACAAAAGAAGGAAGAGGACCGGCTTGGGCAAACTCATTATTTGAAGATAACGCTGAATTTGGTTTCGGTATGAGATTAGCAGTTGATCAAAACAGAGACACATTAAAAACTTATGTCGAAAAAGTTGTTGCTGATGAAAAAGCTCCCGCTGACTTAAAAGAAGCACTTCAAAATGCTATTTCATACTTTGATAACTCAAAGACACCTGAGGCATTAGAGGCTCAAAACAAAGCAAAAGAAATGATTAAGAAGTATGCTGACGCACCATGCCCGAACTTAGCAAAAGTAAGAGAGTTGCAAGACTACTTCACCGATAAATCAATATGGATTATAGGTGGAGACGGCTGGGCAAACGATATCGGATACGGCGGTATTGACCACGTATTAGCACAAAACAAAAACGTTAATATATTGGTTCTTGATACCGAAGTATACTCAAATACGGGCGGTCAAGCTTCTAAATCAACACCAACGGGTGCTGTTGCAAAATTCGCAACCGGCGGTAAAAGAACATACAAGAAGAACATGGGCTTAATGAGCATGTCATACGGATATGTTTATGTAGCATCGGTTGCACTCGGTGCGGATAGAGGTCAAACTCTAAAAGCTATCCAAGAAGCTGAAGCTTATAACGGCCCATCAATAATCTTTGCTTATGCTCCTTGTATCGCTCACGGTATTGATATGGCTAAAACTCAAACCGAACAAAAACGTGCGGTTGAAGCAGGATATTATCCTTTATACAGATACAATCCAGCAA
>CANQOQ010000035.1 GCA_947625495.1 Candidatus Gastranaerophilales bacterium
AAGAAGCTGATTTATCCGTATATGGATTCCCTGAAGGAACAAAAGTTAAGGATCTTAATTTATTATCTCATAATGCCTCTACAAACTTTGAGTCACTCGTAAATCTTTGTGATGACAGTAAAGAAATATGCTTAAGTTCAAGTTTTTTAAATGCTTCTGACAAAATATGTACCGATTATAATCTGGGATATAGTCATGAAAATTGTAATGTAATTTTATATTCTTCAAATGCGGATATTGCATTAGCAGGTGTTAAAGTGGGTTGTACAGGCGGAAAAAGAGGGTTTGAACATTTTAAAGATTTTGTTTACGGAGAAAACAATTCTTATAAAAATGAAGAAAACAGAGCTGAAAAAAATAAAAGACAACGAAATGAGCTTCCAAATTATTTAAAAGAACAGTTAAATCTTTCAGATGATGAATATTTTGAACTTTATAAACACTTAGAAAAATATTCTGATAAAAGAGATATTCAAGCTGTGACACTAAATTCGGGGAAAACTCTTGATGCTAAAACTATAAAAGATGCTTTAAATAACATGCACGAATATCTTCTAACAAGCAATAAAAACAGCAATGAATATATAAATGAAGTTGTTGTTTTTCAACCAAAAATCCAAGCCGTTATTTTAAGTAAAAAAAGTTTCTTTAATTCGGATTTGGAGCACAGCAAATTGAAACAAACTGCAAAAAATAATGATATCCCGATTATTTTAATATAAATGCCCTGTATATAATTAGTGCAAATTTATTTTATTAATTATTAAAATCATTAAGATTGCAGCTAATAGAACTACATATATTTTTCTCCTTTGGCTCAATAATTTGCTTTGTAACTAAATGATTCAAATAATCAAGCTAAGTGTATCTTCACAATTGCAATAATTTGTCCAAGAAATGCTTTGTTTTATTACTTCATATTTTATGCTAAATTAAAAAAGCAAGGTTTAGAATCAGCTTTTACAAAAACATCAAAAATAAGCTAATAAACATTAATAATAAAAGAACGCCGAAAATACTTAATAATTCATATTTTTTCTTTGTTATGACATTTCTGATTATTTGTAGAGTTTCAAAATATCGAGCCAATTTAAATATTGTTGTTCTTATTCTTTATCTCCTCATACATTAGTTCTCTTGACTCGACTACTTTTTGAGCAGTTCTAAATTTATATCAATTTTTAAAATTAATACACAGCTATTTCTAAATTTAATCCATTCAACATTTCTTTATCTTTTTTTATTTCTTCACCTTGAGTTGTCAGATAATCACCTGCAAGAAGTCCGTTAATTCCTGCTCTAAAACCTAACTTTTGAGTTTCTTTTGATAGTCTTGTATTTCTTCCGCCGGCGTATCTTAAAATCGCCTTTGGCATTGCAATTCTAAATATACAAATTGTTCTTAGTACTTCTTCTTGCGTAATTTTATCGCCGTAATTTTCTAAAGCCGTACCTATAATCGGATTTAATACGTTTATAGGCACGGTTTCGGGGTTTAATTCTGCTAAAGATATAGCCATATCAATCCTATCAACTTTTGTTTCGCCCATCCCTAATATTACACCGCAGCATGCCTCAATTCCGTTTCTTGTAATTGATTTAACCGTTTTAATTCTATCTTCAAAACTATGTGTTGTACAAATTTTAGAATGATAATTTTTTGAGGTGTTGATATTGTGGTTAAATCTTTCAACTCCCGCTTCTTTTATTTTTTTAATCTGTTCTTCATTCAATAAACCCAAAGAAGCACAGCAATGTATATCAGGTATTTTTGAAACCGCTTTAATCATCTCTAAAATTTTTTCAAAATCCTCTCCCTGTTCGCTTCTCCCCGATGTAACTATACAGAATCTTGTTGCACCGTTTTCTTTTGCCTTAAGTGCGGCTTTGTAGACTTCTTCAACCGATAATAAAGGATGGCAAATTATATCAGCATGGTTATATGAACTTTGAGAACAGTATTTGCAATTTTCTGAGCATTTCCCTGTTCTTGCACTTATTATAGAACATACTTCAACTTCATTATTAAAGTTTTCTTTTGTAATTTTTTCAGCTTTTGAAATCAATTCTTCTAAATCTGAATCATATAATTTTAATAATTCTTCCCTGTTCATTTTATTTCCTTATTATTGCATTTAAAAACAATTAAAATGTTATGCTATACCATAACATATTACAAACATTAAATTTTTTCAACATTAGACTATTGACAATAAATATATTTATTGAATAATAAAATTATGATTAATTTAAATTTAGTAAAAGTACAAATTTGTTGCTGTAAGTTCTTATGTTTAAGGACTTAGTTGTATTGCGATAAAATTTTTACTTTATTTGTAGTCCTTAAACATTTTGTTTAAGGCTATTTTGTATGCAGTAGCGAAGAAAATAAAAATTAATACAATAATAAAAAAAGGGATAAACAAATGAAAATAAACACACAAAAGACACAAGCCGTAAATTTTAAATCTTTCAATTTAACACCTCTTTCAAAGGCGCTTTACACTTTAAATAATAACGATATGCTTAATGCTTCTTTTGTTGATGTATTTGCAATGGATACACCAAGAACAATAGTAGAAACTAAAAATAGGGGTAAACAAGCAGGAATTGAGATGGGTTTTAGAGAATATACAGGAACCTTTATTGCCGAATTCAGTGCGACTGTTTTTGCAATTCTTTCATCAAAATTATTAAATAAGTTATATAAACCAAATATTAAAACAAATAATTCAAGCTGGATTACAAATAAAGGGCTTCAAACTTTTAAAGAAATTTTCTCTAAAACAGATAAAACACCAAAAGGTTTTGTTGATAGCGTATTAAATTCAATAACAGGACTGGTTGGAAGTGAATATAAAACATTTTCTTCAATTGATAAAGGCAAAACAGAAAAAATTGCTCAAACGCTTACGGACTTAATCTCAAATGATGTTGATAAATCAACAATAAAGAAAACATTGTCAGCTGTTCAAGATGAGATTGTCCAACTATTAGGAGCAGATAATAACATTATTATAAAATCAGCAGATAAAGAATTTAGTGCAAATTTAACTCATATTTTAAGAGATACGGTAGATGCAGGTAAAAATATATTCTTCAAAAAAGGAGTGAACACAGAAGAAATAATTAAAAAATTGAAATTTTTAAATAACTCAAAAATTGCACTTGCAATACCTGCTTCAATGTTATTAGCCATAACAAATCAATATATAAATAGGCGCTTAACAAAGAAAAGAACAGGAATAGATAATTTTGTCGGCGAAAACGGATATGAAAATAATGTTAAAGAAAAAAATAATAAAGGCAGGGAAAAAGGATTATTAGCTAAAAAAATGTTATCGGCAGGCGTATTTTTATTAATGCTCTCTAAAGTTATGGGCTTAAAAAAGCCTTCTGATTTAATTAATAAGTTAGAATTTACAGGTCCTGCAACAGGCGGTAACGCTATAAAAACTATTTACGGGACTCTGATTTTAGGCAGAATTTTTGCCTCTAAAGATTCAACGGAACTAAGAGAGACAAATGTAAGAGATTATTTGGGATTTTTAAATTGGCTTGTTTTAGGCGGATTTGTTGCAAAAGGAGTAGGACAAATACTTGACCCAAAACAAACAAACTTGTTTAATATTACAAAACAAGGAAATGGTATTAAACATTGGCTTCAAGATGTTTCTTTAAAATCTCAAAAAGAAATAATAGCCCAAGGTGGCAATGTCGTAAAAAATCTTAGGAACCTAAATATAGCTCAAATATCCGGTATTGCATACTCAGCATTAATGCTTGGAGTATTACTTCCAAAATTAAATATTTGGATGACAAAACACAATAAAAAATTTAGTTTAAACCTTTTTAAACAGCTAAAAACACCCGACAAAAAGGAGAGTATAAAAGAAAATAATAAAAACTTTTCAGAACAAAAGATTGGGTTTAAATCAAACCCGCAAAATGACTATATTTCAATAGATGAATTTCAGCAATTAATACGTGTTAAACAAAAGTCATATAATTCATGAGCAATTTTGTAATGGGATTCTTTTGAGAAATGCAGTCCGTCAAGCTTTGAAACTTCAACAATCTTATCCCAATCAAAAAACAGGCAGTTATTTTCTCCAGCCGTTTTTTGATATATCTTTGAAAACTGAGTTGATTTTTCAATTGCAATATCGTCAAACTGTCTTTTAAAATATTGTGTTTTGACACAATTTGATAAGCGGGCAGGTGAAATTACAATAATTTTTGCTTTCGGGCATATACTTTTTGTTATACTAATTAAATTTTCAATCCCTTTTTTAATATCAGCCAAACTAGGGTTAAAAAACTTTTGAATGTCATTTATGCCGAGAGCCAAAATTACAATATCAAAAGTATTATCTAAATACTTAGGCAAAACTTTATACCCTGTTTGTTCAATACCATCAGGATTATCAATAAAACAAGTTCTGTTGCAGCAACCTGCTTCAACTATTTCATAATTTTTACCTAAAAGATTTTGTAATATTGATGTCCATCTTGTATTTTCATCATATCTTGTAGCTAAATTCGGGATATATCCCCAAGTATTACTGTCTCCAAAACATAAAATCTTTTTCATAAATTGCCCCGATTCTTGTTTTATTGTATTATAACTGAAAAATATTTGTTATAAAAGGCGCAATAATGGCAAAGAAAAGCATTCAAACTACCCAATTAACAAAAAAAACATTAACGCAGAGTTTAGAAAAATATTTGCTTGCAATCTATGATATTTCTAAAAATAATTCAAATGTCATTGTTAAAGATGTCTCAAATTATTTAGGAATTGGCGGTGCATCTACTGCTTCTGCAATAAAAACTTTAGCTAAAAAAAAACTTATAGATTATGTGCCTTACGGAAATATTACTCTAACTATAGAGGGAATAAATCATATTCAACTAAAAATCTATCGCCATAATACAATCTCAAATTTTTTAAATCAAGTTTTAGAAATAGAAAAAACTTCGGCTGATAAAAATGCAAGTGCTATTGAATATTCAATGACACAAGATGTTCTGATAAAATTTGTGCATTTTCTCGATTTTATGAAACAGTGTTCATGTAAAGAGCCTAAATGGTTAAAGAGCTGTAAATATAGCCTTAAAGACGGACAAATTCCGAAAAAATGTACAAATTGTGTTTCGGGTAAGGACGGATGCAAAGGCTGCTATTCA
>CANQOQ010000036.1 GCA_947625495.1 Candidatus Gastranaerophilales bacterium
GGTAAAATCAGGTGCTATAACTACTTCTAAGAACATGGAAGTTAAAAGTTTAGCTAAACTTTCATTAACAACCTGCGTAAAACCGACTATTCCTCCGAATGCACTTAAAGGGTCGCAGTCAAGAGCTTTTTTCCAAGCTTCTTCAATATCTTTACCCAAAGCCGCACCGCAAGGAGTATTATGCTTTATAATTACAGCGCAGCATACATCGTAAAACTCGCTTAATATATTGGTGCAGGCAGTTAAATCAAGTATATTGTTATATGATAATTCCTTGCCGTTCAATACTTCATAATCAACGGTGTTGTTTGTATAATACAGCCCCGCTTTTTGGTGAGGGTTTTCACCGTAGCGTAAATTTTTTGTCTTTTTAATATTTAAAGAGAAATAATTTTCACTGTCCTCCTCAAACCTGTTTGATAATTCGTGAAGCACTTTTGTATCAAAATCAAGAGTTTTTTCAAATACTTTAAGAGCAAATTCCCGTCTTAATTTTAGTGAGGTTTCACCGTTATGTTCTTCCAAATCAGCCAGAACCTGTTTATATTGTTCGGGAGATGAAACGGCAAGAACTCTTTTATTATTCTTAGCGGCGGCTCTCAGCATAGAAGGGCCTCCGATATCTATAGTATTTGTAAGCTCCGTTTCTTCCGCATTTTTATTTACGGCTTCTTCAAAAGGATAAAAATTCACAACTACCATATCAAACAGTTTAATATCCGCATTTTCTATATCGGCTTTTTCATTTTCATTAGTCATATCCGCAAGAATCCCCGCAAAAATATCAGGGTATAAGGTTTTAACCTTACCGTTTATTAATTGCCTTTTCCCCGTAATCTCAGATATTTCCTTTGCGGGAATTTTATTTTCACTCAATAAGTCGAATGTTGAACCTGTCGCAACTATTTCGTAATCGTATTTTTGTGTTAAAACTTCAGCAAATTCAATAAGTTTATCTTTATTCCAAACGCTGATTAATGCTCTTTTTTTCATATTTTTATCCTTTAATTTTTTCCGAGTTCATAAGCTTTTTGTGCTGTTTTTTCTATTGTATCAAAAAGAATATTTGATAAATTATTATCTTCAAGTATTTTATTACCGACCTCGGTGCAGCCGCCTTTTGTTGTAACATTTTTAATTAACTGTTTAGGATTTGTTCCCGATTCCAAAACCATTTTAGCTGCTCCTAACGCTGTTTGCGCTGATAATTTTAAGCAAGTCTCATAATCCATCCCAAGTTTTTCTCCTGCTTTTGCGATTTCATTAATAACATAATAGTAAAAGCTCGGGCCCGAACCTGATATGGCGGTAACTATATCAATAAATTTTTCTTCGGTTTCAAGAGTTTTTCCGATACTGTTAAAAATTTTATATGCTTCTTTTAAGTGATAATCTTCGGCATATCTGCCTTTTACAATAACACTCATCCCTTCATTCACAACCGAGGGAGTATTCGGCATAACTCTTATTATGGGAATTTCCCCCAGAATATCTCCTATTGTTTCTATCGAAATTCCCGCCGCTATTGAAATTATCAACTGTTTTTTATTTGTATAAGGTTTAATTTCATTTAAAATATCTTTTAAAATAAACGGTTTAACTGCCAAAACAACAATATCCGAATCTTGTACTATATTTTTATTGTCTAATGTCGTATTAACGTTAAAAGTATTTTTTATATTATTAATTGTATTTTCACTTTTAGCTGACACAAAAATATTTTTATTTTCAAAAACGGATGAATTAATAATTCCTTTTAGAATGGCACAAGCCATTTTCCCGCCGCCGATAAACCCTATTTTGTTCATATAAATTTACCTTTTCTTTTTTGTGATTGACTTTAATTTATGTCTTATTTATTATGATACAATGAAAAATATGACATTCAAGGAGAAAGACAATGAGACGCACGCTCGAAGGAACAAAAAGAAAAAGACAAAATGTTAGCGGTTTCATGGCAAGAATGGCAACAGCAGGCGGAAGAGAAGTTCTTAACAGAAGAAGAGCTAAAGGCCGTCATAAAATAGCTATTACTGCGAAGGAAAGAGCATAGTTAAAACCTGCTCAACGCTATTACTATAAATTTAAAAGGGCTGATTTTCAGTCCTTTTTTAGGTTCAATTAATGCTTAAAAAAAAATATCGTTTAAAAAAATATTCCGCAATTATTGCTACATATAAAAATAATGACTCTGTCTCAGACAGTAATATTTGTGTTTATTTCGGCAGAGAAAAAATTGATTTATCTACTCCCACAAAATTTGCTTTCATTGTAAGTAAAAAAATTCATAAAAGAGCTGTTATAAGAAACAGAATAAAACGTTTAATGAGAGAAGCACTAAGGCAAAAATTAAATAACTCTGAATACTCTTTTACCAATAAATATATATCAATTATCTTTAGTGCAAAATCAGATGCAGTTAAAGCTGATTTTAAAGTTATATCTGAATCTTTGACTAATTTATTGAAATCAAAAATATAAAAAAAATACTTTTTATTTGCTTATTATATACTTATGATATATAATTGTTAACTTTTGTAAAGCAAAAATATATAAAAAAGGCATGAAATGAAAATAAAAAGTTTTCATGTATATACAAGGAATAATCGAGGGAAAAAGAGATGGGCTACGCATTATTTGCTCAAAGGAAAATAGTTTTAGACGGACAATTAAATAATGCTCAACTGCAACAGACTCAAAGGTCAAATGAACAGTACGCTTTAGCTACTCAAACCTTAAGTCTTCAACAGCAGTTAACTTCTATGAACGCTTCTCAATCCGGAGAACTTGCTAAATTATATGCTAAACTCGCAGATGCGACAAGCGAAACTACCAGAAATTCTCTTAATGCCCAGATAAACGAAAAAGAAAAAGAATTTGAACAAGAAATTGATGATATAAACAGACAAATTTATCAGGTATCCGTTAAAGAAAATGCTATCGAAATGGAAGTTAAAAGACTTGATACTCAGGTCACGGCTCTGCAAAAACAATTAGAAGCCGTAGAAGAAGCCGAAGGTCAAGCTATAGACAGGGCAACTCCAAAATTTAACGGCGTTGGCTAGGATTAGTTAAAAAAAAAGAGGAAACTTTTGTTTCCTCTTTTTTTATTATTTGATTCATTATTGTGCCATAGCTTTTCTTACTTCTTTTTTATATATTTCAACATTAGGTTGAAGTACTTCAGGCAGTGCTGAAGAGCTTTCAGTAAAATCACCTTCAATCTGGCGGAGTATATTACCGGTATAAAGTGTTTCAAAGTGCTTAAATTCAATAAATTGCGCCAATGTCGGTAATGATAAATCTTTAAGTTCAATGACAGATACCGGATGCATATTTGAATATGCGCTTATTACACCTGTTAAAACAGCTTTAGTAACTTTATCCTCAGGTATCACATAAACAAAAGTAAAGAAAGAATCTTTATTATTACTGTCTAAATCCGCTTCGGCGTTATAGTGAAGATACCCGGGTCCAACATTTGTATCCGTTGAAATTCTTGCTTTCAAAGATTCATTTTTAAGCTGTTTTTCCCATAAAGTAGTACCATAGAAAGCATCTCCAAAATATTCAACAAAATGTTTTTGTTTTCCGTTTAATTTTGATTGAACATTAAAAATAGCTTGTTGAAGGGCTATATTTTGAGAAAAATCAGAATTTAAAAATTCTTTTTGAGCATTAATAGAAGAATTTAACATTTTAATAACGTCTTCTTTTTGAACACCTGCAAAAGCAAGAGTAAATATAGTTGCATCATCAAAAATAGAGAATCTGCCGCCGACATCATCATGAACAGCGCCGGAAAGTTTAAATTCACCGGAATTAACCATTTTTCTCAAGTTGCTTTTTTCTGCGGAAACATCAGTCATAGCGATGAATCTTTCAGAAACATCATCTTTTTCCAAGAATTCCTGCATAACTTTTTTAGCATTTTCATAAGCAACGGTAGTTTCAATAGTACCGCCGGATTTAGAAACAACTAAGAATTGTGTTTTTGATAAATCAAGCGAGTTAATAAATCTTCTGAAGCTTTCGGAATCAACAGAAGAATAGAAATGAATGTTTGCCTCTTTTCCAATCATTCTGATTAAAGATTCAGTAGTATGTCTTGAGCCGCCGATACCCAGAACAGCCAAATCAGTATATTTTCCTGCCTTTGCTTTTTCAGCCATATCAAAAAGGTTATCAATTTCTTTCAATTGATTTTGAGGCAATACACCAATCCAATTTAAGAATTGACCTTGTTTTCCGGCACGTTCCGAGATTGTTTCAACAGCATTTTGAGCATACTCTTCATATCTCGAAAAATCAGACATATTAAGTTTTAAACTGATATTTTGAGTCATTGTTTCTGCCATATTCAATATCCTTATTTAGTTTTTACACAAAATTATTATCTTATGAAAGATAAATAAATTCAAACAAAAAATCCGAAGAATAACTTCGGATTTTTTTTAAAGTAAATAAAGAACTATGCTTCTTCAGATTTTTTCTGTTTATTAATAACATCCTGAAGTTTAGAAATAAGTTCATCACCTTTTTCCTGCATATCACTAACGATACCGTCAGCTTTAGTCTGAATTTCAGAGACTGCATCCTGAGCTTTATCGCAAATATTTTTAGATTTTTCAGCTAATAATTCACGTGTTTCTTCACCTGATTGAGGAGCAAGAAGAACACCTATTAAACCGCCTACAATACTGCCTATTGCAAAACCGGTAACAAATTTACCTATTGACAT
>CANQOQ010000037.1 GCA_947625495.1 Candidatus Gastranaerophilales bacterium
ATTGTAATTTTAAAGCTTTTTAAAAGAGCTTCATCAAGATTATTATTTTTGTTTAAAGCTTTTTCGATTTTTTTACGGAATTCAAGTTCTCTGGTTCTTGTCTCTATTTTATCGGCAATAAAAATAATCTTTTCAAACTCGCTCATGCCTATTTTGCCTACTGTATGCCACCTGATGGAAGAAAGTATTTCTTCATCCGTCACGCCCCAGTCTTTTTTTGCAATTATAGCGCCGACAGGTGCATGCCAGGTTTTTTCACTTAATTTTTCGCAATCTTCAAAATTATCTTTGTATTTTAAAAGTTCATCTTTAGGGAAACATTTTGCGCAGTCATGCAACAGTCCTGCTACTTGAGCCTTTTTAACATCGCAGTTAAATTTTTGCGCAAGCTCAACTGCCTTTTCCATTGTACCTATTGAATGAAGATAGCGTTCTTCAGACAGTATTCCTTTTAATTTTTCTTTTATTTCTTCAATACTATATTTTGTATACATTATTTTTCTCGATATATTCAGCGACTTTTAACGGAACAAGGTCAATTAAACTTTCATGGTTTTTTGCCTTTTCCCTTATAAGTGTAGCAGATATATCCCAAAATGGCATATCCGTTAAAATATAATTATAACCTTTTTCTTTTAAGTTTATAAATTGAGTTTCATCAAAATTATTATGGCGTTTAAAAAGGATAAAATTAACAAGGTCTTTGAGTTCTTGCGACCTATACCATGATTCAATATGGATAAAGGCATCCGTACCTATAATAAAATTAATTTTTTCGGTATTTCCCGTTATTTGATTAATTTGAGTAATTGTATCAAAGGTATAAGAGGGCTTATTTCTGGTATATTCAATAGCTGAAAAATTAAAGTAGGGTATATCTTTAACTGCCAGTTCCACCATATTAAGCCTATGTATTGCATTATCGGAATCAAACTCAGCAGAATCTTTATGAGGAGGCTTAAAGGCAGGGATAAACATAATTTCATCCATATTTAATTTGTCATGCACATATTCAGCCGCCTTAAGATGTGCATTGTGAATGGGATTAAATGACCCTTGAAATAGACATATACTCATAAACTACCTGTTTAAAAATGTATTTGATTAATAATTGAAAGAATTTTACCGACGAAAATTTTATAACCTTCTCTTTCAGCTTCACCTGAAAGAACAATATCCGCAATATTTTTGCAGGGTCTTATATGGATTTGCGCTTTGTTTGAAGCATTTTGATATATATTTTCGGCGCCCGAGCCCAGTCCTCTTTCATTTGCCCTTATAAAGAATCTCTTTTTTTGGATATCGGAATCTATATCAACATAAATTTTAAAGTCAAATGCATTTCTGATTTTATCCGTGAGAGTAAATAGACCTTCCGAAATTATAATTTTAGACGGTTCTGCCTTTGTATAATTATCCCGTCTTATTGTAGTACCTGACATATCATACTTGGGGAGCATAACGGTTTCGCCTGAAAGCAGTTTATTAATATGCTTATACATTAAATCGAGCTCTAAGGCTTCAGGCACGTCAAAGTCGTAATTTTTAGCAAATTCCCCTATTCCGCCCGCTTTTTTAACTTCTTCCGACCTGTCATAATAGTAATCGTCGGTATTAACTCTGGTTATTACTTTTTTGAGATTATGTACTTTTGAAAACTGTTCTATCTCATCAATTATATCAAGCGTAATTGTTGATTTACCGCTTGCGGTTTCACCTGCTATTCCTATTGAAGCAGAGCGTTTTAAGTCACCGTTTATAAATTTAGCAAGCTTATATATTACTTCATCCTTATAATCAACAATAACTCCAAAGGGATTGTTTATTTCTTCTTCAAATATTTTAAAGAGCTGACTTTCTATTTTATTTAAATCTACAAAGGGAGAAGAGACATATTGACCTTCAAAAGTTTTTACTTTAGCATTATTTCGGCTGATTAGAGCTGTCACAATTATTTTCCTTAGCTTAAATCTTTTTTTGACTATACCAAAATCAAATACAAAACAAAATATTTTTATTTAATTTGTAAAGATATCAACAAGAAATTTTACATTAACATTAATTGACTTAAAATAATAAAATCATTATCATGTTATAAAGACAGATGGAGATGTATATGAGATTGGCAGATAAACTCAAAATTTTTGAAAGACAGCTTGTATTTATGAAATGGGGAACAAGTGAAAGCTACGGCAGAATTAATTATGTAGGTTTTGATTTCGTTGAGTTTGAGATTTTTGATACTGATGAACTTGAATATACCGATAAAATATTAATTAACGTTCAGTTGATATTGGAAGTAGTAATAAAGGGTTCTGATATAGCCAGAATTTTAGCGGAGTATTCCGCTTCTTTGCCTGAACACAATAAAGATAATGTATAAAAATAGTAAGTTTTGTAAAATAAATTAAAAAAGAATGCAAAAAAATGATTGCATTCTTTTTATTAAATTTACTATGCAAATAAATAAATCAACAATAAATTTAAATAAAATAAAATTTCCTGCTTTAAATACTATGCCAAAAATCAAGTCAATTCAGGCAGATACATTTGTTAAAACATCTAATGTTTCATTTAAAGGAGGGGAAACTGATTTACTGATTAATAAAAAATATGAAGGATTGAATGAAACTGAAAAAGAAATATTAAGAAAACAATTAAGCAGATTTGATTGGGAAGCCGTAAATGATTGTTTGAACAGTGCAAAAGCATTAAAACATTTATATGACGAAAAGTATGGTGAAAACAATTGGGAATATATTTCTATAGGACGTTCTTGTGCTAATATTGCAAAAGCACTTAAAATCCTTGGCATTAAAACATATATTATTCCGATATCAGGTTTACAGGCAGGAATTGAAAACGGAAAAGAATTAACCAAAAAAAATGGATTTGAAAAATACAGACAATACATATATGACCTTGGACTTAATCCAAAAACGATTGAAAATAGCGGAAAAACATATATATTTCAAGATTATTGCGATTCGGGAAAAAGTTTAAGACTGTTTGAACAATTCATAAGAAGCAGCGAAATGGGACTTGATAAACAAAATGTCGTATTTGAAGGAATTAATGACAATTTACTTGAATGTTTTCCCAAATTGAAAGAATGGGGTCTTAGGACCTATAATCCGCTTATTTTTTTAACACAAAGATTGGCTTCTCAAAATACATTTATGAGTATGAAGCATTATACTTCAACACCTAAATTGCCTTATGAAAATTTGGAAGATATAGATAAAATTAAAGAGACACCTATGCTTCATCAAAAATTATTTGATTTTGGTGTAGAAGACAGTATTAAGGCTGTTCTTTAAAGTTAGGAAACATATTTAATGTACCGTCGTCATTTCTCCAATTAAACCAGCCGACTTTTGCCTGTTTTGTCATATCATTGACACTTGCCAGAAGCCAATTTCCTCTTATAACCGTAAATGATATAAATCTTGGATATGATAATTTTTCAAGAACTTGTGAAGATTTATCCTCTTTAGCATATAATACTTTTTCTTCTTTAGGTAAATCATTAAATAATCTGATTCCGTATTTTTTACCCCATTTATAAAACATTTGCCTGTAGGTATAGAAATCAGATTTATTATCATTGTAGACCCAGCCCGTTTCACCTGTTGATTGGTCTAAAAATACGCAATACCAATCATTACCAGGGTTTAAATCAACAGTGAGTAAAGCAACATCACTATCCGGAACATAAGCCACATAAGAAACTTTTCGCATATCAACCGAATTTACTATAGCCGATTTTTTAAGCCCGTCATAATTTACTTCTCTTATAATTTTTGAATCTGTATACGGATATTTATAAACAATATAGCTTTTAGGCATATTTAAAACACCGATACCATAATATTTAATACTCTTTGTACTCAAAGGAATTATATCCGCTTTAGCCGGCATAAAAAATAATGTGAATATAAAAAATATTAACAATAAAATTAACTTTTTCATATTCACATTATAGCA
>CANQOQ010000038.1 GCA_947625495.1 Candidatus Gastranaerophilales bacterium
TTCATCTTTTAACCTCTTATTTTATTTTATGTCAAACAAAAAAATGAGGCTATAAACAAGCCTCACTTTTTTTATTTAATCATATAATTAATATAATTTTTTAATCTGTTTATTTACCTGCAAAGGTCCATACTGAATGGGAACTGCTACTTTTCCCGTAAATGTTACGGCACCCCATTTACCGTCGTGTTTAACCTTAAAATACTGACCTTTTGTTTCTTCAATCTTGTCATATTTAGGTTCGATTAAAACTTTACCATACAGGTCAACGGCACCCCATTTATCATAATTTTTTATTTTAAAGTGCTGGCTGCCCAACCTGTCAATGTCTTCATACTGAGGTTTTATAATTACTTTGCCGTCTATATTTATTAAACCTTCAACATCGTTTTGCTCTATAACAAAATAAGAATCACCCAAAGCATCTATGTCTTCATATTGCGGTTTTATAATTACTTTACCCGTTTTTGATATTACACCTTTTAATCTGTTTTCTTTAACCTTGAACATATCATTGTTCATATTTTCAATGTCTTCATACTTTGGTGTAATTATCTGATTACCTTCTTTATCAATAATACCCCATTTGCCGTAAATACCGACTTTAATATAGTTAGAGTCTAATCCTTCAATATCCGTGTACATCGGGGGAATGTTAATTCTTCCGTTATCGCTGTAAAAACCCCATCTTCCGTTTGATTTATAACCAGTAATGGTATTGTAGTGAGTATAATATGTATCGTTAACACCGGGGATTAATCCTGATGTACCCGCATTCGGATTATTTATCGGTCCTGATTCGGTTGTAGTGGTATAAGCATACACGGGCATTGCCATTAATGAAAATGCTAATAATGCGATAAGATTTTTTTTCATTAAAACCTCCTTATTCTTTAATTCGTTTATTTTTGTAACCGTAGAATATATATATTGCAAGCCCCATTATAATCCATAAAAGGAAATACAGTGAAGAAGCCCCTCCCGATATTCCTTTATAAAGCATAAAACAGCTGCACATTATTATACCCAGAATCGGAAACAAAGGACAAAACGGGACTTTAAAGGGTCTTGGTCTATCAGGTTCCGTTTTCCTTAATATTAAAACTTCTATACAAATTATGACAAATGAAGCAAAAGTACCGTAGTTGCAGAGTTCTGCCGATATATTTAAATCCATAAATAATGAACCTATCATAACAATAAGCCCTGAAATCCAAGTTATAATGTGAGGAGTCTTGAATTTTTTATGAACTTTCATTATGTTTCTCGGCAGAAAATTATCTCTTGCTATCGCATAAAAAATTCTTGTAGTACCCAGTTGATATACAAGAAGAACGGATGTTAAGGCGCATAATGCCCCGACCGAGATAGCGCCCGCATACCAGTTTTTACCGATAGCTCTCATTGCATGCGCTAAAGGAGCCTGCGTATCAATATTTCCGATAGGAATTATTCCCGTCAAAACAAGCGCTACACAAATATATAATACCGTGCAAAAAAGTAAAGTGCCTAAAATAGCAACAGGCAAATCTCTTTGCGGATTTTTAGTTTCCTCTGCAGCCGTTGAAATTGCATCAAAACCAATATAGGCAAAGAAAATAATAAAAGTTCCCGCAAGTATTCCTTCAAGCCCGTTAGGTGCAAACGGCACCCAATTATCGGGCGCTACATATTTTGCACCCACAAGTACAAACGATATAATTATTGATAAATTTACAAAAACCATTACTCCTGCTACTCTCGTGGATTCTTTTATACCTTTTATTAAAAGAACCGTAAGCACAAACACGATAAATATTGCAGGTATATTTATTGCAACGGGCATTTCAATCCCAAAAGGCAGATGAATAAACGGCATTTTATCGTGTACATCCCAGCCGTATTTATCACACATTGCATACATTGAACGGAAATCATTTCTCAGCCAAATTGGTGAATATACTATAAAATCGGGCAGAATATGTTTAAAACCCTTTAAAAGCTGAACTAAATATCCTGTCCACGCTGTTGCAACGGTAATATTACCGATTGCATATTCAAGCATTAAAACCCAGCCTACCATCCAAGCCATAAATTCACCCATTGTAGCATAGGTAAAAGTATAAGCACTTCCAGCAACGGGTATCATAGCAGCAATCTCGGAATATGCCAGAGCCGAAAATAAACTTGCAAGAGCTGCTATTAACATGGAAATAATTACAGCCGTTCCTGCCCCCGGAGCAGCCGCACTTCCTGCTATTGCGCTTCCTATTATGGTAAATATTCCCGTTCCGACTACTGCACTAACGCCTAATATTAATAAATCAAAAATATTTAATGTCTTTTTTAATTCCGTTGTTCTGCTCTCTGCAATAAATAAATCCGTTGATTTTCTGCTGAGCATATTATTTATTACAGATTTTATTTTTTGTTTCATTTCATTTATTCTTTTTCAAATTTTAATGTATTTAATTATAAAACAAACATGATTATTGTATATTTTTTAAATACTCAATGGCAGCTTTGCTTTGTCTATAATGGTTAATAGTATTTTTCATATTATTATAAATTCTCTTTAGTTCTTCTTCATCAAGATTCATTATTTTTTCTATGCAATTTTTAAGCTCCAAAGAATCTTTAGGAATTAAAAATGAATTTTCGCCGTCTTTTAATATTCCGTCAATCCCGTCATCTTTTGCGGCTATAACTATATTTAGAGCTGCCATTGCCTCTAAATAACTTAACCCGAAAGTTTCATTATCGCTTAGAAGCACAAAAACAGACGATTTTTTTAAATAGTCAAAAACTTCTCTGCGGGAAATACCGCCTTGAAACTTGATATTTCTTTCAAGATTTAATTCTTTAACCAGTTTTTGAAGGTTATTTTTTTCTTCTCCGTCACCTATAATTCTTAAAAAGAAATTCTTATCTTTTAACTCCGCCAAACCTTTTATAACAATATCTAAATTTTTACGCTTTATTAAAGAAGCAACAGCGGTTATGGAAAGCTCTTTATTATAAATAAAATCAAGACATTTAGCATTATAATCCTGCATTTCATCAGCAAGTTCATCATCAACCCCCGAATAAGCAACAAATGTTTTATTTCCGATACCCGTTATAATATTTTCGATTTTATTTTTAAGCACGGGGCTTCTCGCTGCAACTAAATCCGCTTTTTTATATGCTTTAATAAGCTTTTGTTTAAAAAATACGGAATAAATGTTTTTTGTAAGCACCAAAATATCAGATGAGTGAACCGCACACACATATTTTATTTTTTCTTTTTCTAAAAGTTTCAAAGCCATTAAAGCACCTGATGGCATATGAGATATCATTACATCATAATTTTTAAGCGTAAAATCCTTTGGCAGTTTATTATAAACATTAAATAAAAACGGTGTATTAAAATTCAAATTATAAATTTTTATTCCGTTTTCATAATAAATATCTTCTTTTTGAATATTTCTTCCGCGTAATTTAGTATTCAAAATAAAATTAGAGCGAATAACTTCAACCTCGTGACCCAGTTTTTTCCATTCTAAAACAAAATAATAAAGCGCCTTTGCAATCTTTTCGTTATTTAAAGGATATAAATCTGTTACAAATAGTATTTTCATTGAGATAATTTTATCATAAATTGTTAATATATGTAACAAAAACTAAAAAAAAACAAAAATTTGCCGACATGAAATATACAAGTATAAGAAAAGGTAGTATATGTCTGTCGGCAGATTATCGGGTGATTATGAATA
>CANQOQ010000039.1 GCA_947625495.1 Candidatus Gastranaerophilales bacterium
ATTTCAACTGAAACGTGAGAAATATTATTAAAATGTTCTCTTATACGTCTTTCAACCATTTCGGTAATATCATCAGCTTCTTTAACCTGAATTTCAGGGTCAACTTCAATTTTAATATTAACTATTAAACCCGATGTCCCCATATTCATTGTTTTTAATTCTTTTACGCAGCTGACGCAGTGAAGATTTTCGGTTATTTGTTTAATTATTTCTTCTACCTGCGGTTCTGCCGATAAACCAGTCAAAAGATTTACATTGTTCTTAAGCATATATCCCGCTAAGAAAAGAAGCATTGAAGCGATGATCCCCGATGCTATACCGTCAGGGATATGTGCAAGTTCTCTGGGCAGTGCAAATTTTGAAATTGAAACGGCAATAAATGCAACAATTACACCCGTAAGTGCAACTACATCCTCGTACCAAACATACTTTGTTGTAGGAGTATTAATTTTATGCACATACTTTATTGATTTTATAAAGTCTACAATAGGATTTGAATGTTCTACCTTATATTCATCCAAGACAGCTTTAACTGCGCTGTTTACAGCCCATCCTTCAAAGCAGATACTTGCAATAAGTATTAAAGCCAATATTTTATAGTGTGCAAGCAGCTGTTCTACTTCATGGGTATTATTAAATAACTTATCATAAGCGCTTAAAAGCGAAACCGCAGCGCCAAAAAACATAAGGATGCAAGCAATAATTGTCCAAACATTAGTTTCAAGTCCGTGTCCAAAAGGATGAACCCCGTCTGCAGGTCTTGAACCGCGCTTTAGCCCTACCATTAAACAAATGCTGTTAAATGAATCGACACCAGAGTGAACCGCTTCAGCAAACATTGCAGAACTTTTTGTAAAATACCAGGAAAATAATTTAATAATAGTTATAAATACGTTAGCTAAAAAAGCTCTTACAACGGCTCCGAATTTTAATCTGTTACTTTCTTCTTTAATTACAACAGAGTCTGTATTTATTTTTTCTTCCGCTCGGGAAATACTGTCTGATGTCATTTCTTTCCTTGTTATATTACTTAACATAACAATTATAAAATAAATAATAGAAAAAGTCTATCTGCACACAGAACTATACTTTAACAAACAAAGTTCTAAAAGCATTTAAAATACAAATTATCATAACACCAACATCGGCAAAAACAGCAAGCCACATATTTGCTATACCGGCTGCCCCTAAGATTAAACAAATAATTTTAATACCGAGTGCAAACAAAATATTTTGTTTTACTATATTTAAGCATTTTTTCGAAATTTTTATTGCAATAGGAATTTTTAGGGGGTTATCATCCATTAAAACAACGTCAGCTGCTTCAATTGCGGCATCAGAGCCTATAGCTCCCATCGCAATACCGATATCAGCTCTCGTTAAAACAGGTGCATCATTAATTCCGTCACCTACAAATGCCAATATATTTTTGCCGTCAATTAATTCTTCTACTTTTTCAAGCTTATCATCAGGAAGCAGTTCACTGTAAAATTTATCTATATGGAGTTTTTCCGCAACCGTTTCAGCGACTTTATCCAAATCACCCGTCAGCATAATGATATTTTTTATTCCTGATTTTTTTAACAAATTTATTGCTTTTTCGCTCTCGGGCTTTATTACATCAGATATTACTATATGCCCCATATATTCTCTATCTATTGCTAAATGGATTATAGTTCCGACAGAATGGCATTTAATGTATTCGATATTATATTTTTCCATAATTTTTTCGTTACCCGCAATAACTTCTCTGTCATCAATTACGGAAATAATACCGTTGCCGCTTATTTCTTGAATATCTTTAACTCTTGATATATCAAGTTTTTTGTTATAAGCCTTTTTAAGGCTTACTGCAATAGGATGCGAGCTTGCACTTTCAGCCAGTGCCGCATACTCAATTAATTGTGATTCATTTATTTTATTGTGATGAACAGCATTAACTTCAAATATACCTTTAGTAAGAGTTCCCGTTTTATCAAAAACAACCGTCTTAACTTTAGATAAAGTTTCAAGATAATTTGAACCCTTAATCAAAATCCCTGCCCTCGAAGCGCCGCCTATACCCGCAAAAAATGACAGCGGAATACTTATAACCAATGCACAAGGGCAGCTTATTACAAGAAATACCAACGCTCTATATATCCAAACGCTCCACAGCGCGGGAGAATTTAAAAATAAAATTTTAAATAAAGGAGGCGCTATTGCAAGACAAACAGCCGATATAACAACAATCGGGGTATAAATTCTCGCAAATTTGGAGATAAAATCTTCCGATTTTGATTTTCTTGAACTTGCATTTTCAACAAGTTCCAATATTTTAGATACCGTTGATTCTCCAAAGGTCTTTGTAACTTTTATCTTTAATAATCCCGTCAAATTAATCGGGCCTGAAATAATTTCATCATTGACACTTATATTTTTTGGAATACTTTCTCCCGTGAGAGCAGAGGTATTTAAAGAAGAACTTCCGTCAATAACTATACCGTCTAACGGTACTTTTTCACCTGCCGATACTATTATTATATCGCCGATATTAACTTCATTCGGGTCAACCTTTTCAATTTTCCCGTCTTTTTCAATATTTGCATAATCTGGTCTTATATCCATCAGCTCCGAGATGTTTTTTCTGCTTTTATTAACGGCAATACTTTGAAAAAATTCACCAATTTGATAAAACAGCATAACGGCAACCGCTTCCACATAATCTCCCTTTATCCCGTGAGCTTCATTATACAAAGCAAGTGCAATTGCTCCAAGCGTTGCTATCGCCATTAAAAGTGACTCATCAAAGGGTCTAAAGTTCTTTATTCCGTTAAATGCCTTTTTTATAATGTCATAACCGATTATACAATAAGGAATCATATATAAAACAAATCTTAGTATCCCTTTCATCGGAATAAAATGAAATCCGATTAAAAGTATAGCGGCTGTAATTATTCTTATTAACATTTTTCTTTGTTTTTTAGTCATAATCGTTTATGAATCCGTTAAATATATATTTCGCAGTCTTCTTCAACTTTTTTGCAATTTTTTAAAACCTCTTTCATAACTGAGTCAGTATCAAACCCGTCTATGAATTCAACATCCATTTTCTGCATCAAAAAATTAACCGAAGCATTTTTGACACCTTTTGTTTTATTAGCCTCATCCTGCATTAAATTGGCACAATTTGCACAATCGACTTCAATTTTATAAGATTTTTTCATTTTAAATTCTCCTTTATACCCTCTAACCTTGCTTCAAGCAGTTTTGCATACTTACTTAAGATATCATAAGCAGCCCTAAGTTCCTTATCATTAAACTGTTTAAAAAAGGATTTATCTCTTTCATACCACATTTTGTGCATACTCAAGTGTTTTATAAAAACCTCCTGCCCGATTTTTGTGAGTTTATAGTATGTTTCTTTTTTATTATCGGGATTTTTATATATTTCAATTGCCTTTTTATCCGCAAGTTTTTTAATGATTTTGCTTATTGCCGCCTTTGTTAAATTCAAATGATTGGCTATTTTTGTCACGTTAGGATTTTGAATACTTCCGATACAGTCTATGCAGTGCATTTCGGTATAAGTATAGTTTTTGAGGATATCGCCAAATTCCTCTTTATACAATACATCCAGCTGATTTGT
>CANQOQ010000040.1 GCA_947625495.1 Candidatus Gastranaerophilales bacterium
TTGTCTTTCTCCTTGAATGTCATATTTTTCATTGTATCATAATAAATAAGACATAAATTAAAGTCAATCACAAAAAAAGAAAAGGTAAATTTATATGAACAAAATAGGGTTTATCGGCGGCGGAAAAATGGCTTGTGCCATTTTAAAAGGGATTATTAATTCATCCGTTTTTGAAAATAAAAATATTTTTGTTTCGGCGAAAAGTGAAAATACAATTAATAATATAAAAAATACTTTTAACGTTAATACGACATTAGACAATAAATATATAGTAAAAAATTCGGATATTGTTGTTTTGGCGGTGAAACCGTTTATATTAAAAGACATTTTAAATGAAATTAAACCTTGTGTAAATAAAAATCAGCTGATAATTTCAATAGCAGCGGGAATTTCAACAGAAACAATCGAAGATATTCTGGGGGAGATTCCTATAATAAGAGTTATGCCGAATACTCCCTCTGTTGTTAATGAAGGGATGAGTGTTATTGTAAAAGGCAGATACGCTGAAGATTATCACTTAAAAGAAGCATATAAAATTTTTAACAGTATCGGAAAAACTCTTGAAGCCGAAGAAAAATTTATTGATATAGTTACCGCTATATCAGGTTCAGGCCCGAGTTTTTATTATTATGTTATTAATGAAATTGCGAAAGCAGGAGAAAAACTCGGGATGGATTATGAAACCTGCTTAAAATTATCGGCGCAAACAGCATTAGGAGCAGCTAGAATGGTTATGGAGTCGGGAACTGAACCTGAACAGTTAATTAAAAACGTTACAACAAAAGGCGGCTGCACTGAAGTCGGAAATAAAATACTTGAGAAGAATAATTTATCAAATATTCTTTTTGATACAATAGAAAAAACAGCACAAAAAGCTTATGAACTGGGAAAAAATTAAAGGATAAAAAAATGGGAAAAAGAGCATTAATCAGCGTTTGGAATAAAGATAAACTTATTGAATTTGCTGAAGTCTTAACACAAAAATATGATTACGAGATAGTTGCGACAGGTTCTACTTTTGATTTATTAAGCGAAAATAAAATTCCTGCTAAGGAAATATCTGAGATTACGGGAAAAAGACAATTAATAAACGGTAAAGTTAAAACCTTGTACCCTGATGTTTTTGCAGGAATTTTGGCTGATATGAATAACGAAAACGAAAAAGCCGATATTGAAAAGACAAATATTAAACTGTTTGATATGGTAGTTGTTAATTTTTATCCGTTTGAAGAAGCGGTAAATAAAAATGTTGAGGAAACGGAACTAACTAATACTATAGATATTGGAGGTCCTTCTATGCTTAGAGCTGCCGCTAAAAATAATAAAAGAGTTCTCGCTGTATCATCTCCCGAACAATATAAACAGGTTTTAGAAGATTTAGAAGAGCATAACGGTGAAACCTCACTAAAATTAAGGCGGGAATTCGCACTTAAAGTATTTGAAAAAACTCTTGATTTTGATACAAAAGTGCTTCACGAATTATCAAACAGGTTTGAAGAAGACAGTGAAAATTATTTCTCTTTAAATATCAAAAAGGCGAAAAATTTACGCTACGGTGAAAACCCTCACCAAAAAGCGGGGCTGTATTATACAAACAACACTGTTGATTATGAAGTATTAAACGGTAAGGAATTATCATATAACAATATACTTGATTTAACTGCCTGCACCAATATATTAAGCGAGTTTTATGATGTATGCTGTGCGGTAATTATAAAACACAACACTCCTTGCGGTGCAGCTTTAGGTAAAGATATTGAAGAAGCTTGGAAAAAGGCACTTGACTGCGACCCTTTGAGTGCATTCGGGGGAATAGTCGGTTTTACGCAATGTGTTAATGAAAATTTAGCTAAACTTTTAACTTCTATGTTCTTAGAAGTAGTTATAGCACCTGATTATACACCCAAGGCTCTTGAGATATTAAAACAGAAGAAAAATTTAAGAGTAATAAAATTAAATACTTCACTTTTGGAATATAAGAATTATTTATCTCAAGAAATAAGAATAACTCCTTTTGGCACCTTGGTTCAGGATTCCGATAAAGGCGAATTGGATAAAGATAACTTTAAAGTGGTAACTAAAACAAAACCGACTGCGGAAATGGTAGAGGATATGATTTTTGCTTGGAAAATTGCAAAACACGCTAAATCAAATGCAATAGTGGTGGCAAAAGATTTTAAGACTCTGGGTATAGGTCAAGGACAGACAAGCAGAGTCGATGCTTTTGAAATAGCACTCAATAGGGCCTGTGACGGTTCAAAAGATGCGGTTGCTGCTTCTGACGGTTTCTTCCCCGCCATTGATAATATCCATGCCGCAGCTCAAGGCAGAATTGCAGCTATTATCCAGCCGGGCGGAAGCATTAAAGATGAAGAAGTTATTAATACCGCAAATAAATATAATATTGCTATGATTACTACAGGGATAAGACACTTTAGACATTAATTATGAATAAAAATAAAAAAATCATAATAACGGAATCAGCAGGGCATTTTATAGTTGATGCTTATTCGGGGTTTTTAAATCCGATTATGCCCTTTATTGCGGCTAAAATTGGAATATCAATGGCAATAGCAACTGTTCTTATTTCTGTTTCCAACCTGACTTCGTCTCTATCTCAGCCGTTTTTCGGTTATATTGCTGACAGATGGCAGCGAAGGTTTTTTATATTCTGGGGAATGCTTATGGCATCAGTATTCCTTTCATTTCTCGGAATTGCACATAATATTTATATGCTCATAGTATTTCTCATTTTGGGACACATGGGAGTTTCTTTTTTTCATCCGCAGGCAACAAGTATTGTTTCTAATTATTCGGATAATACCTCAAACAGTAAAGAAATGAGTATATTCATTGCAACGGGAACATTCGGATTTGCATTGGGGCCTGCCATATCATCCGGTATAACTCAAATTTGGGGACTGGAAAAACTGCCTTTTGCTTGCTTCATTGGAATTATTACGGCTTTTCTTCTGTTAAAAAATACTCCTAAATTAAATACGTTAAATATTAAAAAACCGCAGGTCTCAATTATAGGGGCGATTAAAAAAATATTTCAAAATAAACCCGTTTCCGTTTTGGTTTTTGCTTCTATTGTTAAATCATTTGTTGTTTCTTCATTCTCTATAATACTTCCTTTTTATTGGAAAAGTGCAGGCTACAGAGTTTCAACAATCGGAATTATACTATTTGCATTTATGATGGCGGGAGCTTTCGGTGTGGTATCAAGCCCATATTTTGAGCGCAAAATAGGAATAAAAAACGTATTTTACCTGTCATTACTTACCGTACTTCCTTTAGGTATTATATTTTATATATTTAAAGGACAGGGAATAATTTCGTTTATTTCATTTATATTAATAGGTTATGTAAGTTTCCTTGCAGTACCCGTTAATATGTCATTGGCACAAAGATTAATGCCTGAATTTAAAAGTATGATATCCGGTTTCATAGGCGGATTCAGCTGGGGTGTTATCGGTATTATTTTACCTTTGGTTAGTATTATTGCAGAGAAAATAGGTATTATGAATATTCTTCTTTTGATGACTG
>CANQOQ010000041.1 GCA_947625495.1 Candidatus Gastranaerophilales bacterium
GAGCCGTTTGAATATATAAAATATCATTAGTTTTATCATAATATGTATGCTCAATATCATCAAAACAGTATTTTGAATAATCGCAATAATTTTTGGACGGTACTATAATTTTATCTTTAACATAATTATCAATTAAAAATATTGACCTTTGCATCACTCCAAAACAAGTATTAAATTTAAGAAAACTATATTTAGTTAAATCTTCATCAGGAATTTTAACAACAACTTGTTTTGAATTATTCAAAAGATTTTTTAAATAATTTTCATACTTAGCGAATTCAAAACAGGTATTAATTTGCCATAACAAGTTTAATACTCCGAAAACACAAGCTGTTATCAACAGATTTGAATAAAAATAATTATCTGATTTTATTTTAAAGTAATCTAATGCCAAAATAGATATAATAACAGGGAAAATAAACCACAGGGCATAACTGTAATTTTGAAGTTCTATTCCGGGATCCGGAATGAAACCGCTTATTTTATACAAAGATAATAAACAAATAAAAATATATATAAAACCTATAAAAAGACTTTTAAACCCTAACTCTTTTTTTATAAAAAATAAAATAAAAACAGCAATTAAAGCAAACAAAAGAATCAGCATATTTCCATGAAAAAGAGTCCGAAATGAAATTAAAAAACCGCCAATCCATTGATTAAGACTTTCAGAAACATTACACATTCCTTTAGAATTAAGCCATAAGGTTTTAAGAACAGTATATACAGAAGCAAAAAGCAAGGAAATGCTTATACCGATTTTTAACAGAGATGAGGTATATGTATTTTTGTATTTTTTTAAATATAAAATTGTATATAAAAATATAATGGGTCCAAAAATGACCGTAGTCTCAAATGTTTCATAAAGACATATAATAATGAAAACAATCGGTATAATATCTTTCGCACCAAGTTTTTCATAAGAAAGTAAATAAGATAATAAAGCGAAATAAAACAATATGGCGATATGAATTTCTCGTATTGCCCATATTGCATTGGGAATTGAAAACAAAGCATAAAATAAAAAACATATTACGGCAATATCGTATCTTTTTGTACTTCTTGCTATACAATAATTCATTATCAATAACAATAAATGAACCAAAAAATAAGAAGAAGAAAAAGCTTTTAAATAATAAATTATCGGTAGATTACCATTCAATTTCAAGAAAGTATTAAAAAAAAGAGCAACCAAAAAATTATCAGCAAATCTGGCTCTTGTATCCATATAAATTAAGAATTTAGAATTTGCATCGTCATAAGAAAAAAACATTCCCAAAAATGAACTCGGAATATCAAAAAATAAACCAAGAGAATATTTAAAATAAAGAATTATAAATATTACAAAAAATAATAAAAATATACCAATCCAAAATTTATTTTTTACAAAATAATCATTCATATAATACAAATAATAACAAAAAACAAAAAAATGAAAAGTATACTTGCTTATGTTATAATCTAATTGTTTTGGAGGAAAAACATGATAAGTAAAGAAGATGTAAAGCACGTAGCGAAACTTGCGAGATTAGAACTTACAGAAGAAGAAACTGAGAAATATTCAAAACAACTGGGTGATATTTTAAAATATGTAGAACAAATGAATGAAGTGGATACAACAGGTATTGAACCTATGCCGCATGCTATCCCCGTATACAATGTTATGAGAGAAGACGTTGTAAAATATGAACATACAAAAGAAGAAATGATGGCTAATGCCCCGTTTGAAGAAGACGGATTTTTCAGAGTACCCAAAATAAATTAAGGAATTGAGGAATTAATGAGCACAAAATATATATTTGTAACGGGAGGTGTTGTATCTTCACTCGGGAAAGGAATAGTTGCAGCTTCATTAGGAAGACTTTTGAAGGCAAGAGGGTTCAGTGTTGTAATACAAAAATTTGACCCTTATATAAACGTAGACCCCGGAACAATGAGCCCGTTTCAGCATGGTGAAGTATTTGTAACGGATGACGGAGCTGAAACAGATTTGGATTTAGGGCATTATGAAAGATTTACCGATACAAATCTGGGGCAGATTAATAACGTAACATCGGGCAGCATCTATCAAACCGTTATCACAAAAGAAAGACACGGCGACTATTTGGGTGCAACCGTTCAAACAATTCCTCATATAACAAACGAAATTAAATCAAGAATTAAAAAGGCGACCCAGCAATTTAAACCGGATTTTCTCATTGCGGAAATAGGGGGAACCATAGGTGATATTGAGAGTTTGCCGTTTATTGAATCAATAAGACAATTTAGAACAGAAGCAGGTTTCGGAAACAGTATATCAATTCACGTAACACTTCTTCCATATCTGCCGACATCGGGTGAATTAAAGACAAAACCGTCTCAGCACTCCGTTACCAATTTAAGAAGCTACGGGATTCAGCCTGAAATACTTGTATGCAGAACGTCAAAACCCATACCGAAAAAAGAAAAAGAAAAACTGGCACTGTTTTGCTCGGTTCCGAAAGACGCTATTATTGAATGCCGTGATATGAAAAGCATTTATGAAGTTCCTTTGGCGCTTGAAGAACAGAATATGGCTTCTGTTGTTCTTCAAAGACTTTTTGTTCAGGAGAAGCAGCCTAATTTAGAATCTTGGAAAAATTTGGTTTATAAAATAAAAAATCCTCAAAAAACAATAAAAGTAGCAATAGCAGGTAAATATACAAAATTATCCGATGCTTATATATCTGTTGTTGAATCTTTAAAACACGCAGGATACAGCTATGACGCACAAATTGATATTAAATGGATTAACTCTGAAGACTGTATTGACTATGAAAAGGCAAAAGAAGCACTAGCTGATGTAGATGGACTCGTAGTCCCCGGGGGATTCGGTATAAGAGGCATTGAAGGCAAACTAAACGTTATCAGATATGCAAGAGAAAATAATCTGCCGTTCTTAGGTTTGTGTCTCGGTATGCAGTGTGCAGTTATTGAATATGCAAGAAATGTTGTAGGACTCAAAGGCGCAAATTCAATGGAATTTGATGAAAATACAAAATATCCGGTTATAGATTTAATGACCGAGCAAAAACACGTAGAAGGCTACGGCGGCACAATGAGGCTTGGACAGTACGAATGCCAGATACAAAAAGGTACAAAAGCAGAAGCCGTATATGGAGCTACAAAGATATTTGAGCGCCACCGCCATAGATATGAAGTTAATAATGAATACAGAAAGCAAATATCTGATGCAGGATTGGTATTTTCAGGCTTGTCGCCTGACGGAATGCTTTGTGAAATAGTAGAACTGCCCAAAAATGATTGGTTTGTTGCATGCCAGTTCCATCCGGAGTTTAAATCACGTCCCGAACATCCGCACCCGTTATTTATGGGATTAATCAATGCAGCAAATAAAAGGACAGACGCTAGAATTAAAGAACTTGCAAAAGTATAAAATTAAAAAAGCCCTTAAATAAGGGCTTTTTTAATACATTTTATCTAAATCCTTAGATTTTTTGCGCCAATCTTTTATAACTTTAACCTGTAAATCGAGATAA
>CANQOQ010000042.1 GCA_947625495.1 Candidatus Gastranaerophilales bacterium
GGAGCAAGAAGAACACCTATTAAACCGCCTACAATACTGCCTATTGCAAAACCGGTAACAAATTTACCTATTGACATTTTTTATCTCCTTTTTTTCTTTTAAATAAATTAAAACCGCTGATTAACCCGCTGATAAATCCGCTGCCTTTACCTTGAACCTTGCCTAATGCAATACAAGAAGCTCCCAGTAATGTGGTTAAAATTTTCTTTATCATTTCCAATTGATTATTAGTAGCCTTTGATACATTACTAACGGTAGAAAGTATATTATTTACTGATTTTAGAGCAGGTTCTAACTCTTTTTTAGTAATATCTGTTATTTCTTTCATATTTGTCATTGTTAAAGTTGCTTCTTTTAAGAATTTAACAAAGAAAACAGTAATTATAACAAGTACAATAATAGTCACAACTATTAATACAGCAAGAATGCATTCTAATACCGGTGTCATAAAAAATCTCCGATTTCTTAATTTACATCATAATCAGTTGATTCTTTTTCTTTAGCTTTTGCAATTTGTTTTGCTTTAATGGAATCACTGATTTTATTGTACTGTTGTTCAAGTTTGTATCTGATAACATCGATAGACGTTAAAGCCTGTCTTTTGGCTTCCTTAATTTCGGGTGTATATTTCTGAGCAAGGTCAGTAATAACATTTTCAACATCTTGTCTTGTCTCTTCGCCCGATTTAGGTGTATATAAGACAGCAGCAATAACTCCGCCTATTACTCCTAATAACAAGCCGATACCAAAACATGCCGAATTATCTTCTTTTGGCATTTTGTCCTCCATTCACTTTATGTTTGTGATTGTAACATTTTTTTTAAATTCTTGCAATTATACACTTATAATAGAGTACCCGTTATTCAAAAAATTGTAACTCTTTATTTTTAGTTTTTTTTGATGTAAATTAGATTTGTTATATAAAACAAGAGGAGACTGATAATGAGTGAAAGAAAATTAGTTGGGACGGAAGAAATGTTTAAAAAAGCACTCAAAGGCGGATATGCTATTGGTGCTTACAATGTTAATAACATGGAAATATTGCAAGGTATTGCAGAAGCTGCTGAAGAAACACAATCACCGATTATTCTTCAAGTTTCGGCAGGTGCAAGAAAATATGCAAATCAAACATATTTAATTAAATTAGTTGAAGCTGCACTTGCAACAACAACGGTTCCTATAGCACTCCACTTAGACCACGGTGCTGATTTTGAAATTTGTAAAGCTTGTATTGACGGCGGTTTCTCTTCTGTTATGATAGACGGTTCAAGATTCCCGCTTGAAGAAAACATTAAATTAACAAAGCAAGTTGTAGAATATGCACACGCAAGAGGTGTTTCAGTTGAAGCCGAACTCGGAAAACTTGCCGGTGTTGAAGATGATGTTAAAGTTAAATCGGCAGATTCTACTTATACAGACCCTGAGGAAGCTGCAAGATTTGTTAAAGAAACAGGATGTGATTCTTTAGCTGTTGCAATCGGTACTTCTCACGGTGCTTATAAATTTAAAGGTGAAGCTAAGTTAGATTTTGAAAGACTTGCTGAAATTAAAAAAGCGGTTAATGCAGTTGTAGGATATGATTATCCTCTGGTACTTCACGGTTCATCATCAGTTCCGAAAGAATTCGTTGCTAAATGTAATAAATACGGCGGCAACCTTCCTGATGCACAAGGTGTTCCTGAAGACATGCTTAATTATGCTTCTAAACACGGTGTTGCTAAAATTAATATTGATACAGACTTAAGATTGGCAATGACTTCTACAATAAGAGAATTCTTTATTGAACATCCCGAAAAATTCGATCCACGTGAATATATGGGCCCCGGAAGAACCGCAGTAAAAGAAATGGTTAAACACAAAATGATTGACGTTCTCGGTACCGCAGGTCACGCTAAAGACTAATTAATAAACTTATTAAAAATAGGGTAAAGAAATGATTCTTTACCCTGTTTTTTTTATATAATGAAAAAAAAGGGAAAGTAATGCTTAAATATTTTAAAGGTTCTTTTTTTATAACGGTCATAGGATTGATATTCGCCTATTTTTGGGGTGAACATGCCCATTTTGGAAGCGGATTAATTTCTTTATTTGTCGTTATTTTCTTATCAATATTAGAAATAACTCTTTCTTTTGATAATGCTGTAATAAATGCCGTTAAACTTGAAAAAATGGATGATAAGTGGCGTCACAGATTCATAACATGGGGTATTTTAATTGCGGTTTTTGGTATGAGGTTTTTATTTCCGATTATTGTTGTTTCAGTATTTTCAGGTCTGAATCTGATTGCAGTTACCAAATTAGCTTTATATGATGTTGATAAATATGCTCATTATCTTCATCTTGTGCATGCTCCTTTGGTTACATTCGGCGGAGCATTCCTTCTTATGATATTTCTGGCATTCTTTTTTAATCCCAATAAAGATACCCACTGGATTGGCTGCATTGAAAAACCTTTACTAAAATTAAATTGCATTAAATATATTGATGTTACCATTGCAATTATTGCTCTTATGATATTGGAAAAATTTATTGCTCCGGAGCAGAAAATAGCTGTTTTATTGTCCGGAATGTTCGGTATAGTTTTATATTTAATTATAGACAGTGTAAGCAATCTGCTTGAATGTATTGCCAAAAAGAAAGCAGAGCTGCTCGGCGGAAGTGCAAAACTCGGCTTTATAGGATTTTTATATTTGGAATTAATTGATGCATCATTCTCTTTAGACGGAGTTTTAGGCGCTTTTGCCATAAGCAAAGATATTATAATTATTTGTATAGGGCTTGCTATAGGAGCTATGTTTGTCCGTTCTTTAACCATTTATATGGTAGATATGAAAACCATAAAACAATATCTGTATTTAGAACACGGTGCGCACTGGGCAATAGGATTTCTTGCCGTAATAATGTTCATTAGTACCGGAATAGAAATACCTGAAGTTATTACGGGAAGTATCGGACTTGTTATAGTAGGCGCCGCATTTATTTCTTCAATTATTCATAATAAAAAAAATTGTAAAGTAATTGAAAATAGTAATTGTTAATTGTAAAATTAATCTATACAAGATAAAGAGGGATTTTATATGAAACTAATGGAAGG
>CANQOQ010000043.1 GCA_947625495.1 Candidatus Gastranaerophilales bacterium
GCGCAAACGGAAGAATCAAGACCTCCCGATAATCCCAGTACCGCTTTTTTAAAACCGTTTTTTGAAAAATACTCTCTTATGCCGAGTATTATGCTGTTATATGTGCGGTCTAAATCATTTTTATAATTTAAATCGAATTTATTTATTTCAATTTCTTTGTCCATTCCTTTCGGAATATCGTTTATAATTCCTTTATAATTTTCGCTTAAGATGTATTCTTCCTTGAATGATTTTCCTCTTAAAGCCAGCTTGCCCGTTTTATCATAAATTTTTGATGTTCCGTCAAAAGACAGATTATCATTGTATCCCGCTTGATTTACGTATATATAATTTACTTTGTATTTTTTTGCTATTGAAGAAAAAAGAGCGTTTTTAACATATTCTTTGCCTGTTCTTGAGGGAGAACAAGAGCAGTTAATAATTGTATCGGGCTTTTTCTTCATGATTTCTTCTATCGGGTCAATTTTATAAATGCATTTATCTTTAAAAAATGATTTATCGTTAAAGCTGTCTTCGCAAACGATTATTCCGAATTTTTCTCCTTTTATTTCAAAAATATCGGGGGTTTCTTTAGACGGTTCAAAATACCTGTAATCATTAAATTCAGAGTAATTGGGGAGAAGTCTTTTTCTTGCGATGTTAATAATTCTTCCGTCTTGAATGACCGCAACGGAGTTATAGAATGGTTTTTTTTCACTGTCATCCGTTGGTTCGGCAAAACCTATTAAGGCTGTAATTTTTTTTGTCTCGGCGGCTATCTTATTCAATTCCGCTATTTGGTGCTCTATGATTGATTTATGGCGCATAAATATATCGCCAAACGGGTAGCCCATAAGCGAAAGCTCGGGGAATATAATTAAATCGGCTTTATCTTCTTTTGCTTTTTTTATATATTCTCTGATTTTTTCGGCGTTTGAACTTATGTCGCCGGGGATAGTATCTATTTGTGCCAGTACTATTTTCATAATAATTTTATTATCCGATATCAAAAAAAATAGTCAAAGTTTTTTGGAATTTAAAAATTTGCATTTTTTGTTAAAAGTATTAAGTTAAGCAAAAAAGTATTAAAAATAAGACGACTTGCAGTAAAAAAATGACATTTTTGCAAATTTTTTAATGCATTTTTCGTTAAAACGAAAATTTTTACTTGTTCTTTTTTATAAATATTACTATAATTATTTATAAAAAAGAAAGGCAGGAAATATGTCAGGGAAAAAAACTTACACAACCGAAGAAATTAAGAAAATTGTAAAGGACAAAAAAGTTGAATTTGTTAAACTTCAATTTACCGATATTAACGGAACGGTTAAAAATATGTCGGTTCCGTCCGTACAAATTGATAAAATTTTAAATAACGAGATGATGTTAGACGGCTCGTCAATTAAAGGATTTAGAAATATAGAAACATCGGATATGTATTTTTATCCTGATTTAGCTACGTTTACTTTATTGCCGTTCAGAGAAGATAAGGTTACGGGAACAAATGTTGCAAGATTAATTTGCGACATCCATAACCCTGACGGAACACCTTTTGAAGGCTGCCCGAGAGCAAACTTAAAACGTGTTATGAAAAAAGCCAAAGATATGGGTTATGAGATGAACGTAGGCCCCGAAGCGGAATTTTTCTTGTTCAAAAAAGATGAAAACGGGCGTCCTACAACTCAAACACACGATAAAGCAGGATATTACGACGCTGCTCCCGATGATATGGGAGAAAATATCAGAAAAGAAATAGTTAGAACCATTACCGCTATGGGCTTTGAAGTAGAAGCCAGCCACCACGAAGTAGCAGACGGTCAGCATGAAATAGACTTTAAATATGAAGATGCACTGACAAGCGCAGATAATATAGTAACTTTCAGATATGCGGTTAAAGCTGTTGCAAATAAACACGGTGTACACGCTACATTTATGCCAAAACCTATATTCGGTATTAACGGTTCAGGCATGCACTGCAATTTATCGCTGTTTAAAAACGGAAAAAATACATTCTATGACGCAAAAAGAGCGCATGAACTTTCTGAAACGGCACTTTACGCAATAGGCGGTCTGTTAGACCATGTCAGAAGCTTCACCGCTATTACAAACCCGACTGTAAACAGCTATAAACGTTTAGTCCCCGGCTATGAAGCTCCCGTGTATCTGGCATGGTCACTTGCAAACCGTTCGGCTTTGATAAGGGTTCCAGCTAAAAGAGGCAACGCAACAAGGGTAGAGCTTCGCTCACCTGACCCGTCATGCAACCCTTATTTGGCACTCGCCGTTATTTTAGAATCCATATTAGACGGTGTTGAAAAGAAAACTAAACCGCCGCTTGATATTGATAAAAACATATTTAAAATGGATGATAAAGAACGTAAACGTGCTAAAATTGAAACGCTTCCCGGAAGCCTGCATGAAGCTTTAATGCTGATGAAAAAGAGTCAGATAGTAAAATCAGCATTGGGTGAACATATTTTTAAAGAATTTATGCAGTCAAAACTAAAGGAATGGGAAGGATACAGAACAGCCGTTACAAAATATGAACTTGATATGTATTTAGAAAGATACTAAAAAAATAGCCTCAATTGAGGCTATTTTTTTTGAATTGAAATATTAGTTGAAAAAAAGCTATGTTTGTTTTATATTCAAAAACAGATGGCGGGCATCGCCAAGCGGTTAAGGCCTCGGATTGTGGTTCCGATATGCGTGGGTTCGAATCCCACTGCCCGCCCCATTTT
>CANQOQ010000044.1 GCA_947625495.1 Candidatus Gastranaerophilales bacterium
CAATTATAAATCTTTTTTGTAAAAGGCGTATCGGTTAATTTTATTATGATTATTACAATTTTATTTAGGAAAGTAAGTTCTTTCACTTTAAACCTTTAATTTCTCAAATTTAAAAAGCGAGGAGTACCCTCGCTTGTGGTGGACTGAGAGCATATGCCCAGCCCATTAATTTTATTATAGTATGCCGGCATGCTCGATTTCAATATGTCAAGTTATTTATTAATTTTTATTAACATGCTAATTTGCCTTGGGGGGGGGTAAAAGTGGTATAATGACTTTATTTACAAGTTGAGGTTGTTTTATGAGTGATGATAAAGAGAATACAGAACAAGAAAAGGTTAATAAGAATAATTTTTTGAAAAAATTATGTAGTTTTGCATTTATATTTTTATTTATAAGTATTATTTGTTGTGGATGTACCAAAAATGGTAAATTTGAAACATTAGAAGGAGCCTATGGGAAGGCTGCCGTTCCATTAAATGAAAATGAAATATTTTTAGCTACGGTACATGATGGCAAAAAAGTTCTACCGGCTCAAATATATAATATTAAAGAAAAAAAATTTAAATCTTTAAACTCTTTTATTAATCAGGAAAGATCGTTAGAGAATGCAATAAATTTAGATGATGGCAGAATTTTAATATTTGGTGGTACAGAGGAAGATAGTGAAAAATCTGCAGAAATTTATAATATTAAAACAAATAAATTTGAAAAAATAAGTGATACTAATTTCCCCCACAATTCTGTAGGGGTAAACCTTGTAAAATTAAAAGATGGCAGAGTCTTTATCATTTCGGCAGATCGGGCTGAGATATTTAATCCAAAGACAAATAAATTTGATATTGCAGGAAAAGAAACAAAATATTATCAAAAATCAGTCTTTGATAAAAAAGGTGAAAAAATAAAAATAAGAACAACAAATAATATTTATAATAGAAAAGTTGCAATAGCATTATTAAAAGATGGCAGAGTTTTGATATTAGGAGCGAATTATGATTTAAATCCAAACAATGCTGAAATTTATAATCCGAAAACAAATAAATTTGAAAATATAGGGAGCCAAAATTTCCCGATGTTTTATAGAGATGCTGTTACTTTGGAAGATGGCAGAGTTTTAGTAACAGGTGGTACTAAGCAGTATTACCCGGAATCGATAAATCCGGAAGTTAAAAAACAAGGTGCTATTTGGAGTGCAGATAAAGAAATACAAGATAATAATGCTGAAATTTTTGATCCAAATTCAAATAAATTTATAGCAATTCCGCCAATGAATATAGTACGGCAAGATCATAAATCAGTTCTATTGTCTAATGGTAAAGTCTTAATTGTTCATGGAACAAATGACTTATTTTTAAAATCGAAAGATACTAAAACTGCTGAATTATTTGACCCTAAAACTAATAAATTTAAACTTATATCTTCATCAGATATAGGTTGGTATAACTTTAATGCCTTTTCTTTAAATGATAATACCATTTTATTTACATCGTTTTATCGCTGGGAAATTTATAAATATTGATTAAATAAATATAAAGGAGAGTATGTAGATATTTCTTTTAATAAATAAGAGAAATATCTGCAAAACTTTTAACTGACATAAAAATTAAGATTTTATATTATTAGACTTTTAATGTCCTGTCTTAAAAACCGCAGAATTATAAGCGTTTTTTTTGTGCCAAAATTGTCTCATTTATAATGTATAATATAATTTAATTTGAATTATAAGGCAGGATTTATGACTTTAAAAGCAGTAAAGGAAAAAATTATTCAATTATTGGAAAAAAAGGACGAAAAAAAATTAATTGAATTATTAAATAACAGTTTAAATGATAAAAAACTTGCTAAAGAATTTGAAAAATCCTCAAAAGATGAAGAAAAATATAATAAAGCTTGGAAAATAGGAAAAACAAAAGATTTTTATTATGCAAGTAATTGGGGAAACGTAAGAATAAATCAAGACGGAGATATAATTCCTCAGAAAAAAGGTAATTTTAATAATGAAGACTTAAACAATATATATTTAGATACAACTAATTATAAAAATTTAGCAAAATATACGAAAGTTTATAATTTTGTTGCATTTGCATGTATGAAAAATGAATACGATAAGCTTCAGCTAATATATCCAGAAGAAACCTTTGTTGTACATCACATATACAATTATGGTGATAACAGAGTTGAAAATATTGTTTATCTGCCAAGAAGTATACATAATAAGGTTAATCATAATTACAAAGCATAATTCTTTTAAAGCATTGTTCTTTGTCAAACTCACTATTATATAAAAGCTATAAATAATCCATGCGACAAATTTTGGCAAAAGTAGTCAAATCAATACTACAAAACTTTTATTTTCTTTGGAATAGCATTCCTTTTATATTCTTTACGATTAACTATTTTATCAATTGTTATAGAACTCCACCAAACAACTTTTAATACTACACCAAATATCGCAAAAGCAATAGCTCCATCGTTACTTTTAGCTTTTATTTGTTTAAAATCTTTGTACTCATTTGTATTTATATCGTATAAAACTTTATCTCCGTTTAAATATAAAATGTAGCCTGTAAAATAAGGCTCCTTGCCAATAAAATCATTATCAAATTGAATAAGTTTTTCACCTGTTTTAGTACTATAACTTGCCCATTTACTGTTTGTTTTTGCTAAACAATATTCTCTAATAATAGAATCATGCAATATCTCCTCATTAATATAAGGTAAAATATTTCTAATTTTTCCGGTTTTATTATTATATTCTTCTAAAGCCCAAAAACCGTTTTTCTTCGCTTTAATATGTGTAATTTCATTATTAGAAATAACATCTCCCACTTCTTCCATATCTGAAAATATCTTTTTTAAATCACTAAAATTATAAAGGTCATATAAATTATTTTCTTTTTGAACAATAAAATGTGTTGTCCAATGATTCATTAAAATATTTTTTAAAACAGTATGAAATAAAACTTGTCCGTCTGTTTTATAAATTCCGTATCTGTCTTTGTTTTTGACTGTAATCAGGTTATCATGCAAATATTGAACATCGTCATATATTAAAGGTATTACTATTTTCTTTTGTTTGATATCATAAACACCTTTTTTTTGATTTTTTTCTACAACGAATAAATTTTTTCCGAGGTTAAGAAAATTCATATCGTTAAACTCATTGATATAGAAAAACTGATTATTTTGATTTAAAAATACAAATTGACCTTCCTTTTGGAATATATAGTTATAACCTGAAGTTTTCAATAACGGATATTCAATAGGTAATATTATTTCATCATTATAATTAATAATACCCCATTTATTATCAATGTTTACAGGTAAAAATTGAGTGTTGGGAATAATTTTATCATATTTTAAAGGAATAATTACACTGCCATTTTGGGAAAAACAAGCTCGCTTCCCGTCTTTATCAGCAAAAATATAATCATCATAAAATGTAAGATGTGAGTACTCCACTGGAATAACTACAATTCCTGACTTTGTAACAATTCCGTATTTGTTTTTTTTATCATGAACTTTATACATATTTTTTCTATATAGAAAATCAACATTATAAGATTTTGCGAGAACTTCCATAGGACAAATTGAATTTAATAATATTAAAATAAAAAAACAAGCTAAATATTTTTTAAATTTCATAATTTAAACTCTTTAGTAATATATAAATTATAACATGTAAAGAAAAATAAAAGACCTCTTTTGAGGTCTTTTTTATTAAGCTATTTCTTCGTTATTAACAGGGTTTATGGTATTTTCCGTTTTAG
>CANQOQ010000045.1 GCA_947625495.1 Candidatus Gastranaerophilales bacterium
TCGGTATTTCCTACATAAAGCCCCGTAAAATCTGCTTTCGTTGGGTCAGTACCTTTTCCGCCGTTATTGTAGATAGCGCCGCCTTTTTCAGATTCTGACGAGTTATCTGTTATAAACAAATGTTCAAGTACAGCGTGGGCATTATCACTGTTATTTTTAAATACGGAACCGCCGCCGCTTCCTGATGCATTTTTAACAGTCAAATCTTTTAATTGAAAATCAATCGTCGTATCTTTATCAATATCAAATAATTCTTTTGAATTTGCATCCAATACTTTTGTGGTTGTGTTTTCATCACCATATACGTGGAATTCACCCGCTGCCGTTTTGGCATCATCAGCTCTTAATGATTTTTCTACCTTATAATCTTCCGTAACCTGAAAACGTCTTTTTGATACTGTTGATTTATTAACATCATAAAGGGTTTCGCCGTCTGCCGCCCTAACAACGTGCATATCTAAACCTTTACCGTCAGAGGATACGTTTACATCATAGACGAAACTTGAAGTTCCCATTTCCATATCGGGCAATCCCGATTTAGACCCTGCCAATCTTACATTGCCGCCTTGGATTAAACCTTGATTTTCTTTTGTAGAAAAATCATATCCCGATTCAGCGCCTTCTTCACCCGTAATATAAATATTTCCGAGGTTTAACGTACCTGATGAATTTCCAGTAAACTTCAATACATCGGTAGCTGCATAGCTGCTGTCACCGCCATTTTTAATATGGAGGTTAAAGTCTACGCTGTTGTTGTTTCCGCTTGAAGTAAAGTTATTAAAATTATAAGTTTTTAAGTTTTCTGCATCATCACTTTTTTCAAGCAGATTTAATACCGAATCTGATATTGTAAATTGATTATAATTGTATTCTGTACCGCTTAAAGTAAGTTTACCGTTAGAAAAACTTATATCGTTTCCGCTTGAATTAGACAAAGTACCGAGTTTAAATTCATCTGAAGCACCTGAACCTGTAAAGCTTGCGCTTGCGCCTGATGAACCATCTGCGAATTTAATGACACTATCCGTAATTTCTCCGCCTGAACCCGTATGGCTGAATTTTGCTCCGATTCCGAGTTCAACGCCCTTATAATTTACAGCGCCAGAGTTAACGTTAAATGTCCCGCCGTTAACTTTTTTGGCACCGCCAAAGATACTTGAGCTTTTCGCTACGTTTGTCGTACCTGCCGTTTGGGTGAAAGTACCCTGATAACCGCTTGCATTTGCACTTTCATCTAGGGTAAGTGTTCCGTTAACCAGATTCAAATTACCCGTTGCACCGGTACTCGAGAATGTTCCTGAAAGTAGTAAGTCACCGTTTTGATTTGTTATTGTACCGTCATTTGCAACTTCACCGAACGTTCCGCCGTTTGTAGAAATACTTGCATTTGCATTGTTGGTGAGTTTACCCGTAACGTTTGTTTTACCCGATGCGGTTACGGTGCCCGAGTTCGTAAGAGTAGAGCTGAATGTTAAATCTGTACCAGTTATTGAAGAACCCGCTGTCTGATTATCAACAGCACCTAAAGCGGATATTTCGCCAGATGATATAATAGTACCCGAGTTATTAACATCATTAAAAACACCTTTTGCTATATCTACGGTAGAACTTGCAGCATTTGTAAGAGTACCATTTGCTGTTAACGTACCACTCGCTTTAATCGATTTATTGTTAGTTACGCTGCCAGTTGCGGTTATATCTTTACCTGCCGTGATATTACCTTGGTTTGTAATATTTTTAGCTGATATATTGCCTGATGTAGAAGTAATTTGAGCATTAGCGTCATTATTTGTTATATCGCCGTCAGTTAGGGTAATATCACCTGTTTCAGCGGTAATTGAACCTGAGTTTGTAACACCGCCTTGTGTAACTTCAATAATTGTAGCTGTAATAGTACCGCTGTTATCAATTGCATTTGAAAGTGATAATGAATCGCCCGTAATGGTCAATTTACCCTCTAAATCCAAAATACTACCCTTAGTTAAACCGTTATATGTTCCAAAGCTTGCTGCATTACCTGTTATTTTAGCACTATTGGAAACACCATTATTTACCGTAAAAGTGCCTGTGGCATTAAGAACAGCACTTGATTCATTTTGACCGTTTATAAGTGTATCTGCGGTTAAAGAACCTGAGCTTTCAAAAGTGCCGTCGTTACCTATGGAACTTGCCTCAAGGGTACCTTTATTATCAACTTTACCTTTATTTGTTAATCCTGTTGAACCTTCAATTGTTAACTCGGCACTATCTTCATTAACAAGCGAATAATTTGTGTCTGCAGCCGTACTTTCTATTGCAACATTACCGTTAATAGTGGTATCAGCACCTGTTTTGTTTGTAACGACACCTTTATCTTTTATGGTTATATTGCCAGTATGAGAGTTTGTTTCTTCAAAATTAAGTTTATCAATTTTGTCTCCGTCAACGGTAATATCATCAGCTTGTGTATTGCCACCCGTATAATTTTTTAGGTTTAAGGTAAGATGTTGATTTTGCGCATTAGCACCCGCTATTACATTTAATTCATTAGCACCATTGGTAATATTTTCTATATTAACCGTAGCATTATTAGAAGAAAATACGAGCTCACTTGCTCCGTCATTTATAACCTGACCGATTAATGAGAGTTTGTTATTGCCAATAGACAATTTACCTGCGCCTTTAATGGTTGTACCGTTTGTGTTTGCATTAAAAGTAGTAGTATCTGTACCGAGAGCCAGTTCACCTGCTGACTGAATATTTATATTTTTTGCTTTTTCAATGGAAATATTATTAGAGGTAGTTAGTTTTGCTGCTTGAGACCCGTCTCCTATCGTTAAATCAGCGCCCGTAAGTGTAAGGTTTGCACCTCCAGCAAGTGTATCATTACTTGTCTCCCATTTTAACTCGCCGCCCTTAAAATCAGATTTACCGCCAAAGAAAGTATTTTTAACGGTTACGGAACCTTTTTCATTAGAAAAAGCACCTTTATAGCCTGAATTATCGCCGTCTAAAACAATTTCGTTTTCACCCGAGTGGGTTATTGAACCACCTGTTGCACCTTCTTTAGAAGTTATACCGTTAGAGAAGGTAACTTTACTTCCACTATCTCCCTCAATATTCAATGTGGAGTCATCGTCCATTTCTATATCATAATGTTTTTTATCGCCTAAACTTGTAACCTTTGAAAACTCTACATTTCCCCCGCTTTTGGTATTAATAGTCACAGTGCCGCTATTTGTTATAGCTGCACCATAATAATCAGCAGAATCTATCTCATCAGCTATGGTAACCCCTGGACCTAAAGTCAAATTAGCGCCTTTTGTAACCTCGGCAACCGCAGCACCAACAGCACCAGAACTTTCAGCTGCACCAAAGCCCGTAATATTTAAGCTCTTAAGTGTAAGATTGCCACTTTCTCCATTAACTTTAAATGCCGGTCCCTTAAAAGAAGAACTTGATTCAGGAGAGAATATTCCAGTTTCATCATCTTGACCCGTTATAGAAACACTTTTACCAATATCTAATGTTTCTTCAAATTCTATATTACTTCCAAGCTCAGTTATTTCAACAGGATCATCGGGTAAAGACTCAATAGCCTTTTTTAACTCGGTAAAATCCGTAATCGGATCAGAATAAACACTTAATGAGGATATCATCATAGTACACAAAAATGCTGCCGCATTTAACTTAAAATTCTTTTTCAATTCTACCCCCCCCCGCAGCGAAAACTCCTGCGGGAGAAATACTTCTAACTACAAAATTTATTATACATTAAATACCCGTTTTTTCAAATAGTATTCAAAATATGAAACATAATTGTAATATTTATCGTTTATTGATATCATAGAAAAAAGTATTTATTTTACGGGATTAATTATGAGAGAAGAAATTTTAACAATTATTGAAAAAAACAGCAAAATATCAATAAAAGACCTCGCCGCTATGCTCGGCAGCGACGAAATTACCATTGCAGAAGAAATCCATAATATGGAAAATGACGGCACAATTTGTGCTTACCATACTCTTATTGACTGGGAAAAAACATCAATAGAAAAAGTTACCGCACTTATTGAAGTTAGAGTTACGCCCCAAAGAGGTCAGGGCTTCGACAAAATGGCTGAAAGAATATACAATTACCCCGAAGTTAAAGCCGTATACCTTATCTCGGGCGGGTATGACCTGCTTGTTATTCTGGAAGAAAAATCATTAAGAGAAATTTCAAACTTCGTTTCTGATAAACTATCCACACTTGAAAGTATCTTAAGCACGGCAACTCACTTCATACTTAAAAAATACAAAGACCACGGCACTATACTCACGGTCAAAAAAGATGACGAGAGAGAAATAATTACGCCATGACAAAAGAATTATCCAAAAAAGTTATCGATATTAAACCCTCAGGTATAAGAAAGTTTTTTGACCTCGTATCTGAAACAAAAGACGTTATCTCACTCGGCGTAGGGGAACCCGACTTCGATACCCCATGGCATATCAGAGATGAAGGTATATTCTCGCTTGAAAAAGGTAAAACTTTTTATACCTCAAATAAAGGCCTGACTGCGCTTAGAGAAGCAATATCAGATTATATCAAAAAAAGTATTAATGTATCATACAATTCCGATGATGAAATTATGGTTACCGTGGGCGGCTCAGAAGCCATAGATTTAGCCTTAAGAGCTGTTATAAATGAAGGCGACGAAGTTATTATACCTCAGCCATCCTACGTTTCTTATGAACCATGCGCCATCTTGGCCGATGCTAAGCCCGTTATAGTCAACCTGAAAGAAGAAAATGATTTCAAATTGACTAAAGAACAGCTTAAAAACGCAATAACAAAAAAAACAAAAGTCCTTATTCTTCCCTACCCCAATAACCCTACGGGCGCTGTTATGGAAAGAAAAGATTTGGAAGAAATTAAAGATATTATTATTGAAAATGACCTCTATGTAATATCTGACGAAATATATTCAGAGCTTTCTTATAAATCAAAACATACGTCAATAGTTGAATTAGGCGGAATGAAAGAGCGCACGGTCTTAATTAACGGATTTTCAAAATCATACGCCATGACAGGCTGGAGGCTGGGCTACGCCTTGGCTGATAAAAAACTTATCGAGCAAATGAATAAAATCCACCAGTATGCAATTATGTGTGCGCCCACAAACAGCCAATATGCCGCTATTGAAGCACTTAAAAACGGCTATGGCGACATTGAAATTATGAGAAACTCATATAATCAAAGAAGAAGATTTTTGATGAGCGCATTTAAAGAAATGAAACTTGAATGTTTTGAACCCTTTGGCGCTTTTTATGTGTTCCCCTCAATTAAAGAATTTAATATGACAAGTGAAGAATTTGCCCAGAAATTTTTGGAGGAAGAAAAAGTAGCTGCAATCCCCGGCTCCGCCTTCGGTGAAGCGGGAGAATACCATTTAAGAATCTCTTATGCCTACTCGCTTGATAACCTTAAAATCGCTATGGAAAGACTTAAAAACTTTATTGAACGGTTAAGGTCTTAATTTGGCTGCTTAAATAACGGATATTAAACATAAATAATAATAAGCGGCAGGGGCTGAAAATATAAATGAATCAAGCCTGTCAAGTATTCCGCCAAAGCCCGAGAACAGGTTTGAGCTGTGTTTTACTTCTAAATCCCTCTTGATTGAAGAAACAGTTAAGTCGCCCATTTGCGCAAATATTGAAACAATTACCGAAAAGGCTATGCACTTAACTAAACTCCAGCCTATTAAATATTTAAGCAAAAAACCAAAAACAATACAAAAAACCAAATGACATATAAATCCGCCCACTGTCTTATCGGGGCTTATATCTTTACTTAATTTTAAGTTAAACTTAGGTCCAAGTCTTGACGCCGTATAGTCGCCCAAAAGCACCATTATAAAATATACAAACATTAAATAAAATGACTTTTCATAAAAATATGTCATCTTAATTGTGTAAAGCCCCGAAAACGTAAATAAAAATGCACCAAAGCTTGCCAAAGAAGTCATTATATAAGGCTTTTTGTTTAATATAACTGTTAAAATACAGCAAAATACCGCCGTAAACATTATAACGGGAGTTATTAAAAACTGGTTAAACGGGTCATTTTTCATTATAAAATTAAATGCACAAAATATTGCGGCAGCCTCGGGTAAAACGGGATGTATCTTAATCCCCTTTTGCAAAAACATTTGCCTGTACTCTCTTAAAGCCGATATAGTAAGTATCAGCGCAATTATAAATAACACAATCGGATTTTGAAGGTAGAATGCCCCCAAAATTACAATAAATGCCAAAAAGCCCGAAATATACCTCAATTTTTCCATGGTGACTATTTTAGCATAATTTTATATAATTAAACAATGAAGAAAATTATGCTTATATACCCTCCGGGGGAATTATACCAAAGAGGTGAAGACCGCTGTCAAATCAATGTTGAAGCTTCAAGCTCAAACGCAATGCGCTCATGCAATGATTTAGGCTATATAGCTTCTAATCTCGATTTTAATAAATTTAAAGTCCTGCTTAAAGACTACGCAAGCGAAAAGGAATCTTTCGCCTGCTTTATCTCCGATATTAAAAGCTTTGACCCCGATTTGATATTTATCAGCACCTCTAACGGCTCACTATATAACGATATAAATATAATTAACATACTAAAAGTAATTAAAAACGATATAATTATTATTCTTAAAGGCGCATTATTTTTTAATGCGCAGGAAAACTTTCTGAACTCGCTTAACTTAGACAGCGCAGACTATTTAATTATGGCGGAGTCTGAATTTATAGCACCCGAGCTTATTAACGCAATCTTTTTTGATAAAGACAAAATCCCCTCAATTCAAGGTATTTGCCATAAAAAAGACAACCTGTGGCAGGTTAACAACTTGACGGAATTTAACGAAAACCTTGACTCGCTTAAATTCCCCGAAAGAAGTCTTATGAATAATAAATTATATCTTAACCCCCTGACAAATAAACCAATGGCAACAATTGTCACCGCAAAGGGATGTCCTTATGATTGCATTTACTGTCTGTCCCCCGTAATCGGCGGAAAAAAAATAAGAAAAAGAACCCCTGATTCTGTCTTTGACGAAATATGGGAGTGCTTTCATTTGTATAATATCTCAGATTTCTTCTTTAAATCGGATACTTTTACCGCAGACAAAAATTTTGTTAAGGAACTTTGTGAAAAAATTATTAACTCGACCTTAAACGGAAAAATAAACTGGGTGGCAAATTCAAGAGCCGATACCATTGACGAAGATACCATACGGCTAATGAAAAAAGCAGGCTGCTCGCTGATTGCTCTCGGTATTGAATCGGGAAATGACGAGTCGCTTCAGCTTATGCACAAAAATACCACCGTCGAACAAAATATTAACGCCGTTAACCTCATTAAAAAATATGATATTAAAATTTTCGGCTTCTATATGATAGGCTTTGATTGGGAAACGGAAAAACACTTAGAAGATACAAAAAAACTCATATTTGACCTCGATACCGATTTTATAGAAATATCAATTGTTACTCCGTTTCAGGGAACTTCAATCTATAAAGACAGCAAAGTTGTCGGGAAAGACGCCTTTGGCTGTACCGTTAACAATAAACTTAATAACTACAGAAAAAAAATACTGCTTGAATACCACTTAAGACCAAGTTATATACTGAAAAAACTTAAAGACAAAAATTTAAAGCCCCAAATCCTTATTAATTACATTAAATACGGACTGAGGCTTATTAAAAATTGTTTAAAATGAAATTATATCTTTTTTTCTTTAATAGTTAAGGAAGCTAAAGCGGCACAGGCAAGTACCAATGCGCCTACAAAAAACGCATACTCCCAGTGATAATACGTTCCCTGTTCGGTTACAGTCGTGCTGTGATTGATAAACCACGCTACTACCGTACATACAAGCACTTGAGGACCTGCTATAAATATATTAAATATACCCATTACAGAGCCTTCGCTTCCGGGTTTTATGTACTCCGATAATATCGCAAACGGTAAAGACAATATTGAAGCCCAGCCTATACCTGCAAGCCCCATTCCTATCATTACCCAGACATTTGAATGCGCAAAACCTAATATACAGTATGATACAGCCATTGAAAACAGTGCAATAGAGTGAATTACCTTATTTCCAAACTTTGTAGATAATACGCCAATCGGAATTGATACCAAAAAGCAGACTAAATTAAACAGAGCAAGACAAATCAGCGCAAAATTCGTTCCCGACAGCTTTATAGCGTTGTATGAATCTAAATTAACACCCTCTTGAGGGATATCCGGAACTCCGTATAAATTATGAACAACAAACAACGTGAAATATAAAAGCAGACACATTACTCCAATCCAAGTAAAGAATTGAAGCGTGCATACCTTAATTATTTCGGGCGACGTTGTCAAAAATCCTTTTAAACTCTGCCAAAAACTATGCTTTTCTTCCGTTCCTTCTTCTTTTTTCTCGGGAATATATTGTTTTTCCTGAATAGCAGCGCAAGTAACAATCATAGCACCCGTAAAAGCAATTGCTGCCATTATAAATTGCGCGGGAATACTCATCGTTATATGGAAAAATCTGCTTAATACGGGAGGTGTAGCCGCTGCCACTACAGAACCTAACCCTATGGCAAAACTTAAAAACGAATTTGCAATTGAATGCTGTTTCTGCGGAATTACATCGGGGATTAACGCACGATACGGGCCTTGCGCTACATTTACGCACGCATCAATTATCCATATCATTACCGCTGCAATTGCAAGCCCTGCCCACGGCGCAAGCACTACGCCAAACGAGTTGCCGAAAAATTTAGCTATCAGTGCGGAATTAGGGAATGCCCATAATGCCAGTGAAGCTAATATCGCACCACCCAACAGATACGGTCTTCTTCTTCCGAATCTTGATGTGGTTCTGTCACTTAATGCACCTATTATCGGCTGGACAACCATGCCCGAAAACGGCCCCGCCAGTGAGATTAATCCGTAAATTAACGGATCTGCTCCCAGCCCTTCCGTAACAGGCCCAGACAGCGCAAGCCTCATCTGCCACGCAAATTGCAAGCCGAAAAATCCGAGGCAGAAATATAATAACTGCATTGTCGAAAACGGTTTTAATTCACCCGTCTGAACTTCTCTTTCATTGCTCATCTTATCCCTCTTTATCTATTTCATTGATTAATTCGGGTATTACCTTAAATAAATCCCCAACTATCCCTATATCCGCATACTTGAATATAGGCGCATTCTTATCTTTATTTACAGCTATAATTTTACCGCTGTTTTTAATTCCTGTTAAGTGCTGATTCGCACCCGATATCCCGACAGCTATATAAACCTTTGGAGAAACGGCTTTCCCCGTTTGCCCGACTTGTTGCGATTTTGTTATATATCCTTTTTCAAATGCACTCCTTGAACCCGCAACAGCACCCTTTAATTTACAAGCAAGTTCATATATCAGAGCAAACCCGTTATCACGGCATGCCCCTGAACCGCCTGAAACTATTATTTCAGCTGTCGTTAAATCTTTTGTACCTATTGTCTTTTTTATCGTTTTTATTACTTCAATCTTTTTTTCTATCTTATCCGTATCAATCCAGTCAAATATGGCATTTGCACTATGCTCCGTTTTCTCGGCTTTAAACATATTCTGCTGAACAGTCGCCATTTGAGGAAAAGTCTTACACAATATATCAGCAGTTAAATGACCGCCAAACGTAGGTCTTGTGGATAAAAGAATGTAATTCTCCCCGATATCCAAATTACTGCAATCTGCCGTTAATCCAGTCTCTAACTTCGTTGAAGTATATGCGGCAACCTCTTTACCTTCAATCGTCGCACCTATAAGAATGATTCTGGGCGGATATTTCCTCGCAATCTGCACAAATATCTCGCTGTAATACTCCTTATTATATTCCTTCAATCTGTCATCATTGACTATTATAACTTCATCAGCTCCGTAGGAACCAAGCTCTGAGATTGTTTCATCATAATTTTTCCTCTCACCGATAAGACAAACGGCAATTTTTTGATTCCATATCTTTTGTTTAAGTTCCCTTGCCTTTGTAAGAAGCTCAAATACAACGGGATGAATCCCGCATTCACTATCTTTTTGTGCGTATATTAAAATGCCGTTCGGTTCCATTTATAATACTTTCTTTATCTCTTTATATATTTCGTTAAACTGAGTTTGTTCAAAGTCAAAAATAACGCCGTTTCTGGTTTCTTCTCGTTTATATACCTTCCAAACATAAGTAGGTGAACCCTTTAAACCTGCTTGAGTTTCCAAAATATTTAAGTCATATAAATTATATGTCTTATAATTTTTATCTTGCGATTTTATATAACCTTCGATTAAAGGAAGTTTGGGCTTATTAACAAAATTATTAACGCATATTGAAGCGGGAAGTTTTAGTCTGAATGTGGTTTCAGAGTTAATATTTGACGATAAAACCTCAATATAATTATCATTTATCTCGGTTATATCCGTAATATGCCCGATTGAAGGATAATTAAGCCTTGCTGCAACACATTCACCCGTCTGCCCCGTTTCGCCGTCTATTGCAGTCTGACCGAATATCAATAAATCAGTATCAGGAAGTATCTCCTTTACCGCAGATGACAGTATAACAGACGTCGCAAGAGTATCAGAGCCGGCAAACTTAGAGTCGCACAATAAAATCCCGTCATCAACACCTCTTGCAACAGCTTCTTTTAATACTTCTTTTGCTTTCTCAGGCCCCATTGTAACAGCCGTGATATAAGCATTATTCTTTTCTTTTATTTTTAATGCCGCCTCTATCGCCTCTAAATCCGCAGGATTTATTATGCTGTCCATTTTTGTTCTGTCAATATTATTATTTTCAGTCCAAAATACATTGTCGGTATCGGGAACCTGCTTTATAAACACAGCTATTTTCAAAAGATTTAACCCTTTTTTTATAATTTTGCAACAAAAATAATTATAGGGCAATCACTTTACATATCAAGCGCTATATCTAAAGTTTTTGCCTTTGCTACTATAGCACTTGATGAAATAACATCAACACCTGTTCGGGCAATTTCATTTATATTGTCAATGGTTACATTCCCGCTTGCTTCAACAATTGCATTTCCTTGAATTAATTCCGTACACTTTTTCATATCACTACAGCTCATATTATCAAGCATTATAATATCCGCTTTCGCTTCAAGCGCCTCTTTTACCTGCTCAATTGTATCACATTCAACTTCTATCTTATGTGTGTGTGATAAATTTTCTCTGATTTTTGCTACGGCTTTTGAAATTGAACCTGCATATTGTATATGATTATCTTTTATCATAACGCAATCAGACAAATTAAACCTGTGAAGTCTTGCACCGCCCGTCATAACCGCATATTTTTCAAACATTCTGAACCCCGGCGTGGTTTTTCTGGTGTCCGTTATTCTTGCCTTATTATCTCCTATTGCCTTTTGATACTTGTTTGTTTCCGTCGCAATACCGCTTAATCTCTGTATATAATTAAGAGCCGTTCTCTCTCCCTTCAGGATTGCTCTTGCATTCCCTCTTATAACGGCTAACGTATCACCTTTTTTTATTGCTTCACCGTCTGAAAAGAACTTTTCAACTTTTATATTCTTTGAAAGTGTTTTAAATACAATTTCCGCAATATCTATACCGCAGAGAATACCGTCCTGTCTTGTATTTAGTTTTGCCGTTATCTCTTCATCCTCAGGCACCAGATAATCCGTCGTAATATCGCCAAAACCAATATCCTCTTTGAGAGCATTTTTTACGTGTTCTTTTACAATAAAGTTCTCAAGCAGCATAGTTTACCTTTCTTTTTATAATGATAATTCCTGCGATTTTGCTATCATGTCCTTTTGAGGATAGTCCTCTCTATAGTGGGCGCCTCTTGACTCTTTTCTGTTAATGGCAAAATCAATAATAAGCCCCGCAACGGTCAGCATATTTCTTATTTCATAACCCGTTCTGTCTAAGCATTTATAAGAACAGCCGAAGTCTTTTGATATATTTTCTATTTCTTCTTTTGCTTTTTTCAGTTTTTGTTCATTCCTTATAATACCGACATTTTCCCACATTACATTCTTTATATTTTTTATTATATCTTCATTAGAAGCTGAAATATTATCATTTCCCTTGTAATAGTTTATAGTTTCATAAAGAACGGGGTCTGAAAAATCATTTGCTGATAAATCAACCGTTTTTAAATAATTAACAAGCTCATAAGCCGTAACCGCACACTCAAGAATCGAATTTGAAGCAAGCCTGTTAGCTCCGTGAAGTCCCGTGCAGGCTGCTTCTCCTATTGCATATAAGCCTTTAAGCGACGTTGTACCGTTTATTTTCGTTTTTATTCCGCCCATAAAATAATGTGCGGAAGGAGATACGGGAATGAAATCCTTTGAAGGATTTATTGAATATTCCCTGCAAGTTGCATATATTGTGGGAAATCTCTTTTCAAACTTTTCTTCACTTATATGTGATGCGTTTAAATACACATTATCTAAGTGTTTTTCCTTCATCTCATTATAAATTGCACGGGTAACAACGTCTCTTGGCGCAAGCTCTAACCTTTTATCATATTTTTCCATAAAGGTATTGCCCGATTTATCAACAAGTTTAGCGCCCTCTCCTCTTACTGCCTCGGATATCAAAAACATCGTACCTTTATCCGAAAGCGCAAATGCCGTCGGATGAAATTGAACAAATTCCATATCCTTAACGACAGCGCCTGCCCTATAAGCAAGAGCTATTCCGTCACCCGTTGTTATATCAGGATTTGTTGTATATTTATATAACTGCCCGATACCCCCTGTCGCTATTATCACCGCAGGAGTCTCTATTATTTCATATTCGTTATCGTTGTAATTATAAGAGATTAGCCCTCTTATTGTGTTTTTTGAATCCTTTAAAAGTTCAACGGCAAGAGTCTGTTCATATATTTTGACATCTTTTCTGCTCATAAGGTACTTAACAAGCGCATTTTCAATACAAAATCCCGTAGCGTCGCCGCCTGCGTGCAATATTCTGTTAACGGAATGCGCCGCTTCTTTTGTAAATTTCAGCTTATTATTTTCATCACGGTCAAAGTCAACACCAAATTCCTGCAACTCTTTTACAACCTGAGCACTTTTTTCGGATATAAATTCCGCTGCTTTTCTGTCCGTTAACCCTGCGCCTGCTTTTATTGTATCTTCTATATGCAATGTGCAGGAGTCAAGCTTGTTTTCGGGAAGAACACAAACCATTCCGCCTTGAGCGTATTTTGAATTTGACTCTATTAATTGAGTTTTCGTTATAATAAGAAGTCCGTCTTTAAGATTTGCCTCTTTTTGAAGCTTAATCGCCGCATATAACCCTGCAATGCCGCTTCCTACTACTACCGCAGAATATTTTGTATGTTTCATCTTTTAACCTCTTATTTTATTTTATGTCAAACAAAAAAATGAGGCTATAAACAAGCCTCACTTTTTTTATTT
>CANQOQ010000046.1 GCA_947625495.1 Candidatus Gastranaerophilales bacterium
AGTTTTTATAGACTTTGCCTATTTTAACCATAGCACCCGTCGTCAGCATATTTAAAACCATTTTTTGAGCAGTTCCGGCTTTCATTCTTGTTGACCCTGTTATTGCCTCAGCACCTGTTTCTATACAGATTACAATATCAGCATATTTATTCATTAAAGCAGCAGGATTACATGTTAAAGATATTGTTTTGGCATTTTTCTCTTTTGCAAGCTTTAGAACTTCTATATCGTAATTAGCCCCTCCGCTTGCAGAAATAGCAACGACAGTGTCTTTTTCCGTAACATCAAGAGCGTTAAAATCCTTTTTTGCAAGTTCAATATTATCTTCAGCACCTTCAATAGCATATCTTAATGCCCTGTCACCACCTGCAATAATTCCTTTTACCATATCGGGATTTGTATTAAATGTAGGAGGACACTCAGAAGCGTCCAAAACTCCCAGTCTTCCGCTTGTTCCCGCTCCAAAATACAAGAGCCTTCCGCCTTTTAAAAAGTTATCAGATATTACATCAATAGCTTTTGCAATATCATCAAGTTTTTTCCCCACCTCAACGGCTGCTTTTAAATCTTCATTATTTATCATCCTCGCTATTTCTAAAGATGATGAAATGTCTATATCAACAGTATTTTTATTGGTTTTTTCGGTAATAATTATGTCGTCTGTCATACTTCCTGTACTCCAAAGGGAATTGTCGTAAGATTCTCAAATATATTATAGTTATTTTTATCTAAATTTGTATTAATTTTATCATCCAAAACAAAAAATGTAGAACCGCTGCCTGACATTAATGAACCTTTTACATTTTCTTTAATTTGTCTTAACTCCTTATAATCATTAAATAGAGCCGACTCAAGGCTGTTATATATTAATGTTTTATCAAATTTATTTTGCAAAAGCAGCTGTTTTAATTTTAAAGTGTTATTGGGATTAGTTTTATCTTTTAAAAGTGTAAATTTTGTATATGCCTCTTTTGCACTTATTCCGAGTTTTTTAGGTTTTATAAGAGAAACCTTCTGATTAAAATACGGTAACTTTTCAAGTACTTCTCCCCTTGAAGTACATAGATAGCAGCCCCCTGATAAACAAAAATTTATATCAGAGCCAAGTGAAGCACAAATGTTATCTATGGTTTCCTTATCTAAATTTTTGGGAAAAAGTTTATTTAAGGCATATAATATCCCTGCTCCGTTAGTGCTTCCGCCTGCCAGACCCGCCGAAACCGGAATATTTTTTTCTATGTATACACTGAGCTTCACATTATTTATATCAGCTTTTTCAAAGAATTTAACCGCAGCCTTATAAACCAGATTAGACTCATTATATGGAATTTCACTTGAATTTCCGCTTAAATTTATTTCGAGTTTATCTGATTTTTCAACAGATACCGCCAAATAATCATATAAATTTACACTCTGCATAATTGATTGAATATTATGAAACCCGTCAGGACGCCTGTCTAATACCTCTAAGGTAAGATTAATTTTAGCGGGTGTTTTTACTTTTATTTCTCTCATAAATTCTCTTTCAATTTTTCGGATATTTTTCCCATTATTTCTATAGACAGACACTCACCTCTCAGATTTTCTGCAATATTGAGTTCAAAAAGAGTTTTTTCAACGGCATTTTTTGCAAAACCCATATTTATAAGAGAATTTTTGATATTTTTTCTCCTTGTGGCAAAGCACGCCTTAACAACTTTTCTGAAAAAAGTATAATTGGAAAGTTTTAATTTAGGTTCATCCTTAACGGTTAATTTAACAATTGCTGAATCAACTTTTGGCGCAGGATAAAAAGATTTAGCCCCTACTTTTTGCACAAATTCCACATCTGCCCAAAATTGAGCCAAAACGGATAACAGCCCGAATTCCTTGGATGGCGACTTTTCATTTGCACATAATCTTCTTGCAACTTCATACTGCACCATTAATACCACCTGTGAAATACTTGAACGGTTCTTATTTGTTAAATCATCAACCTCACCTAAGAGATGAGCAAGTATGGGCGAAGTAATGTAATAAGGAATATTTGCAACAACTTTTAAATTACTTCCGAACTCGGATAAATCTGTTTTTAAAATATCTTTATGAATAATTTCAAGATTATCCGCATTAATTTTTGATAACTCAACAACCATATCTTCATCGAGTTCTACTGCATAGACTTTTTTTGCGAGTTTAACAAGATGTTCTGTAACAAAACCGAGCCCCGAACCTATTTCCACTATAACATCATCTTTTTTAATATCAGAAACATCAAGAATAGTCTCAACAGCCTTTTCATCAATCAAAAAATTCTGTCCGAGTCTTTTTTTTGCCCTGTATTTTTTTGCACGTTCAAAATAGTTCATAACATAATAATACTAAAAAATTAAGATTATATAAAGGCACGAATAATATGTGTTAAACTAAATATATAAGGAAGTAAGAGGAGAAAAATATGATACCTATTTTAGATTCAAAAAGACAATACGCAAAAATCGGCAAGGAAATTGAAAAAGAAGTACTTGAAGTTTTGGCTTCGGGTTCATATATACTTGGGAAACACAATAAAGCATTTCAAGAGGAATTTGCAAACTTTGTCGGAACAAAATACTCCGTTGGTTTAAACTCCGGAACCGATGCTCTGCACTTAGCCTTAAGAGCATTAGATATAGGAAAAGGCGATGAAGTTATTACAACGGCATTCACCTTTGTTGCTACCGCAAGCGCAATAGGTTTAGCCGGTGCTACTCCCGTATTCGTTGAAATTAATCCCGATACATTTAATATAGACGCTGACAAAATAGAAGCGGCAATAACTCCGAAAACAAAAGCCATTATCCCCGTTCACTTATACGGACAGCCTGCTGAAATGGATAAAATAATGGATATAGCAAAACGCCACAATTTAAAAGTGGTTGAAGACTGCTGTCAAGCTATAGGTGCTGAATATAAAGGACAAAAAGTAGGTTCATTCGGAGATTTCGGATGTTTCAGCTTCTATCCCACAAAGAATCTGGGCGGTATGGGTGACGGCGGTATGATTACGTGCAATGATGAAAAACTGTTTAACAGAGTAATCGCTTTAAGAAACCATGGCGGCGCAATTAGATATTACCACGATGAACTCGGCGTAAATTCAAGACTTGACGAAATTCAAGCTGCTATCTTAAGAGTTAAAATGCCTTATGTAAATGAATGGAACGCAAAAAGGAGAGAAAATGCTTACAGATATAATGAAATGTTCAAAAAATATCCGCAAGTTATTACTCCTAAAGAAGCTGAGAATTCATACTGCGTATATCACCAATACACAATAAGAATTGAAAACCGTGATCAAGTTCATAAAATGCTTCAGGAAAGAGGTATAGGAGCTATGATATACTACCCCGTTCCGCTTCACTTGCAAAAACTGCATAAAGAATTGGGTTACAAAGAAGGCGATTTACCGTTAACGGAAAAAGATACTAAAATGGTTATGTCGCTTCCGATGTTCCCCGAAATAACACCTGAAGAACAGCAAACTGTTGTTGATACGGTTATTGAATGCCTTGAACTGACAAAACAAGCCGTATAGAAAATTTAATCTATGACATAAAAAAGAGAGAGTTTTAAAACTCTCTCTTTTTTTATTGATTTTAATTTTAGAAATTAAGACCTGCTTCTCTTGCAGCATCAGCTAAAGCAGCAACCCTTCCGTGATAAAGGAATCCGCCTCTGTCAAATACAACATCTTTAACACCTGCTTTTAAAGCTTTCTTAGCAATAGCTTCACCAACAGCTTTTGCACTTTCGATGTTTCCGCCATGAGTTAAATCTTTTCTCATGTCTTTATCTAAAGAAGATGCTGAAACAATTGTTACACCTTTAACATCATCTATTATTTGAGCATAAATGTGTTTTGTGCTTCTGTATACAGCCAATCTCGGAGCTTCTGTAGTACCTGTTAATTTAGCTCTTAATCTTCTGTGGCGTTTTTGTGTTGCTTCTTTTTTGTTTACTTGTTTAATCATTTTTCTTTCCTTTCACCCAGACCTTCTTACTTATGTAAGGGCCTATATTGGCTATTTATGTATTACTTCTTACCTGTTTTACCGGCTTTTCTTCTTATGTGTTCGCCTTCGTATTTAATACCTTTACCTTTATAAACTTCAGGAGGTCTCTTGCTTCTTATTAATGCCGCAATATCGCCAACCAGCTGTTTATTAGCACCGGATATTGTTATTTTAGTATTTTGATCAACAGCAATCTTAATACCTTCAGGAGCAGGTATATCAATAGGATGTGAATAACCTAAAGCTAAGTTTAATGTATTACCCTGCATTTGAGCACGATAACCTACACCAACGATTTCAAGTTTCTTAACAAATCCTGTTTTAACACCGTTAATAACATTTGCAACTAATGTTCTTGATAACCCGTGAAGTGAACGTGATTTTCTTTCATCATTTGCTCTTGTTAAAACTACTGTATTATCAACTTTTTCAACTTTTATTTCAGGACGGATTTCAACTGATTCACTGCCTAAAGGTCCTTTTGCAGTAACAACCTGTCCTTCTACTTTTACCTCAACACCATCAGGTATTGCTATCGGTAATTTTCCTATACGTGACATTTCTTTATCTCCAATTAAAATTATTTACTTACCATACATAACAAAGGATTTCGCCGCCGACATTTTCTTTTTTAGCTTTTCTGTCGGTCAACAAGCCTTTACTTGTCGATATAATAGCTATACCCATTCCGCCTAATACTTGAGGTATATCTTTAGCCTTACAGTAATTTCTTAACCCCGGTCTTGATACTCTCCTTAAGTTTGAAATTACGGGCTTTGATTTTTCATCATATTTTAAAGTAATTTTTAAAGTTTTAAAACTGCTGCCTTCTTTATCAATTACGGCATAGTCTTCAACATAACCTTCAGACTTTAACAATTTTGCTAACTCAACTTTTAATTTTGAGCTTGGCATTTCAACTTCCGTTAAAGATACCATGTTAGCATTTCTTATTCTTGTCAGCATATCTGCTATTGGATCTGTATTCATTTTTATTTTCCTTTACTTTTTACTACTTACTGAAATCTATTCGGCAGTATAGAAAAGCTTTTGGTGCAGTGGCACCCTTATAGTTGGTTTGATTTATTATATTTGAGCCTAACTTGAAACCCGTTCTGCGGGGCTTGAAATTCCTTTTCGCTCAAGCCTGTCGTTCGTTCGGTCGTAGCGACGACCTTATATTTGGACTAGCTTATTATATTTGAGCCAAACTTTGACCCGGCCGCTGCCGGCTACCAACTTGCTTTAACTACACCGGGCAATAGACCTTGATGAGCCATTTTTCTTAAGCATATTCTGCATATACCAAAGTCTCTGTGGAACCCGTGAGGACGTCCGCAGATTGAACATCTGTTATGAAGTCTTACTCTCGGATATTTACCTTGTGCTGCCAATGCTTCTCTTTTAAGCTCTTTGTCTATCATTGATTTTTTAGCCACTTGTTTTACTCCTTTTTATTTTTTGAATGGCATACCAAGGGCTCTTAATAAAGCTCTTGCTTCTTCATCCGTATTTGCAGTCGTTATTATTGAAACATTCATACCATGAACCGCATCCAGTTCATCATAAGATATTTCAGGGAATAATGATTGTTCTTTTAAACCTAACGTATAATTTCCTCTACCGTCAAAACTCTTTGTGCTTACACCTCTAAAGTCACGAATTCTCGGAAGTACAACACAAATAAGTTTTTGCAAGAAATCATACATTCTTTCGCCTCTGAGCGTTACCATAGCACCAACAGGCATCCCTTCTCTTAATTTGAATGCAGCTATTGATTTTTTAGCTTTTGTTGATAATGCTCTTTGACCTGCTATTTTCGTTAATTGATTAACGATTGATTCAGCCAGTTTTGAATTATGACAAGCTTCACCAACGCCCATATTTAAAACAATTTTGCTTAATTTAGGAATTTGGTGAACATTTTCATACTTAAATTCTTCTTGAAGAACTTTTTTAACTTCTTCGTTGTATTTGTCTTTCAAATTTCTTGTTACTACTGTCATTTCCTTATCCTTTCGTAGAATGCACTCCCTTTCGGAGTGCCCATACTGAAAATTAATCTATGCGTTCGCCGCATTTTTTACAAACACGGACTTTTTTATTATCAATAACATCATACTTTATTCTTGTTGCTTTTTCACAAGCTGAGCAATATAACATTACTTTTGATGAATCCATGGCAGCTTCTGTTTTAATTAAACCGCCCTGATTACCGCCTTGTGCTTTTTGTGCTTTTGTTACTATATTTGCACCTTCAACAATTACTTTATTTTCAGATGTTATTACTTTTTTTACGGAGCTTACTTTGCCTTTGTCTTTTCCTGATGTTATAACAACTTTATCTCCGCTTTTAACATGTATCGGGTGTTTTTCAACAGTTTTTTTATTTCTCATAATTCGTCTCCTATATTACTTCCGGAGCAAGAGATATAATCTTCATAAAGTTTTTATCTCTGAGCTCTCTGGCAACCGGACCGAATACACGAGTACCTCTCGGGTTACCGTCTTTGTTTATTATTACTGCTGCATTTTCATCAAATCTGATTACACTGCCGTCTGCTCTTTTGATGTCAGCTTTTGTTCTTACAACAACTGCTCTTACGACTTCAGATTTCTTTACAGCCATATTCGGAGTAGCATCTTTAACAGCCGCAATAATTACGTCACCTACATGAGCATACTTTTTATTTGAACTGCCCATTACTCGGATACATAACAATTCTTTTGCACCTGTATTATCTGCTACTTGTAATCTTGTTTCTTGCTGTATCATCTTATTTCATCCTTTGAAATTACTTATTTTACTTTTTCAACAATTTCAGAAACAACCCAGCGTTTGCCGCCTGAAATCGGTTTTGATTCAACTATTCTTACTATATCACCTTCTGAACATTGATTTTGTTCGTCATGTGCTTTGTAATTCTTTGTTGATTCAATAATCTTCTTATATTTCGGATGTTGGCTATATAAAGCAACTTTTACAACCGCTGTTTTATCCATTTTGTTGCTTACTACAACACCTTGTTTTTCCTTCTTAGGCATTTCTCATTAACCTCATTAGTTATACTGATTCTTTTTGTTTTATTACTGTCTTTACTTGTGCTATCGTTTTTCTGATTTCTTTCATTTGAGAGTTTGCTCTACCTAAATCAGTAGCATTTTCATATTTATTGGTAAATTTTTTGAATCTTATATCAAATAATTGTTTTTTATAGTCAACAACCATTTCTTTAAGTTCTTTTACCGATTTTTCACGTATTTCTTCTAATTTCATAGCTATTCACCTGTTTTCTCAACAATTTTAACTTTTATTGGAAGTTTTTGAGCAGCTAATTCAAGTGCATGAATAGCTACTTCTCTTTGTGGATAATCTAATTCAAATAGAATTCTACCCGGCTTAACAACAGCTACCCAATATTCAGGGTTACCTTTACCTTTACCCATACGAGTTTCAGCAGGTTTTGCCGTTATCGGTTTATCGGGGAATATTTTTATCCAAACATTACCGCCTCTTTTAATTTCACGTGTCATTGCACGTCTTGCGGCTTCTATCTGTCTTGATGTAATCCAAGCAGGATCTTGTGCCTGAAGTCCATATCCGCCTAACTCTAATTGAGTACCGCGGGTTTCATGACCTTTCATTCTGCCTTTCATCATTTTTCTGTATTTAGTTTTCTTGGGCATTAACATGATTGTTTTTCGCTCCTAATTCATTGTTTACTCATTTGTTTCATCTGCTGCTTCGGCTTTTACTTCCTGAGCCTGTGCAGATGATGACTTTTTCTTTCTTCTTGCGCCTACAGGTTTTTCTTCAAAATTATTTACACCTGCTTTTTTTACTTTGATGTTCTGATCTGCCATTTCTCCCGGCATTAAATTGCCTTTAAATATCCAAACCTTTACACCAATTTTACCCATTATTGTATCTGCTTCGGCAAAACCATAATCAACATTAGCTCTTAATGTCTGCAAAGGAATTCTTCCTTCTTTAGCCCATTCGCTTCTTGCTATTTCAGCCCCGCCTAATCTGCCTGATACCATAACTTTTATACCTTGAGCACCTGCTCTCATTGCTCTTTGCATTGCTTGTTTCATTGCTCTTCTAAACGCAATACGTTTTTCCAATTGAAGTGCTATTGATTCCGCTACTAATTGAGAATCAGCATCAACTCTTGCAACTTCAACAACATCAATTGTTACGGTCTTATTTATTAATTTTGCTACAGCTGCTCTTAATTCATCAATACCTTGTCCGCCTCTGCCGACTACTACACCTGGTTTAGCGGTTACTACTGTTACTGTAACATTTTGAGCTTTTCTGGCTATCAAAATTCTTGATATACCTGCTGCATACAACTTCTTTTTTACAAACTTTCTGATTTTTGCATCTTCTGCTACAAATTCAGGATAATCCTTCTTTGCAAACCATGTGCTGAACCAGGGTTGTATTATTCCTATTCTAAATCCGGTTGGATGTGTCTTTTGTCCCATGTCTATTACCTTCTATTTTGATTCTTTTGTTACTTTAACAGTTAAATGAGATGTACGTTTAACTCTTGCATACATTCTGCCCTGAGCTCTCGGTTTACCTCTTTTAAGTGTTCTTGATTCATCGGCATATATCTCGGAAATTTTTAAAGATTCAGCTGCTGCGCCAAATTTTTCTGCCGCATTAGCCACTGCTGCAGTTAAATTCTTTTCAACTACACGGGCTGCAAAATACGGCATAAATTTCAACATACTTAATGCATCTGCTGCCGATTTGCCTCTTACAAGATTTATTACTCTGCGTAATTTTCTTGCTGGCATTGTTATATCTGTTTGTCTTGCCTTAGCTTCCATAATCTAGTTCCTTTTCGCTGTTTTATCTTGCCCTGCGTGGCCTCTAAACATTCTTGTAGGTGCAAATTCACCTAATCTGTGTCCTACCATGGGTTCTGATATATAAACAGGTACGTGAGTCTTTCCGTTATATACCGCTATTGTATGACCTACCATGTCAGGATTTTCCGGAGTAATCATTGATGCTCTTGACCATGTCTTGATTACTTTCTTTTCTTTATTTGCATTTAATTTATCTATTTTTGCTTTTAAAGAGTCGTGTACATAAACACCCTTTTTCAGTGAACGTGTCATTAATTATCTCCTTTATTAGCGTTTTCTACCTCTGACGATTAATTTGTCAGATGTCTTCTTTACTTTTCTTGTCTTATGACCTAATGCCGGTTTACCCCATGGAGTCTTCGGATTTCCGCCCGGACCTGTCTTACCTTCACCACCACCGTGTGGGTGATCGCAAGGATTCATTGTTACACCTCTTACCGTTGGTCTTATTCCTAAGTGACGTGTACGTCCTGCTTTTCCTATCTTCATGTTCTTAAACTCAGCATTGCCTAAAACGCCGATTGTTGCTAAACATTCTTTTCTTACCATTCTCATTTCAGAGCTTGGCATTTTTATTGTTACATAGTTGCCGTCTTTTGCCATTAATTGAGCTCCGGCTCCTGCTGTTCTTACTAATTTCGCTCCGCGTCCCGGTATTAGTTCTATATTATGTATTACCGTACCTAAAGGAATTAATTCTAACGGAATCGCATTACCTGTTTGTATTTCTGCTTCAGGCCCAGATAATATTGTATCGCCTACTTTTAAGTCTTGCGGAGTAAGTATATATCTCTTTTCTCCATCCGCATATACTACTAACGAAATTCTTACATTCCTGTTCGGATCATATTCTACAGATTTAACTGTTGCAGGAATACCGAATTTTTCTCTTTTGAAATCAATTACACGATATGCCTGTTTATGACCGCCGCCTTTATGACGACATGTAATTCTTCCCGTATTGTTTCTTCCGGCTGTCTTTCTTATAGGCTGTAATAATGACTTTTCGGGAGTCGATGTAGTTACTTCCGAGAAATCACTCTTTGTCATTCCTCTTTGTCCCGGAGATGTCGGATTTATTTTTCTTATACCCATTGGTTTACACTCCTGCTAATTCTTCAATCGGATCGCCTTCAATCGTTACTATTGCTTTTTTACTTGATTGAGTTCTGCCAACCGAATATCCTACTCTTTTTGCGTGAGAAGGCATATATACCGTTCTTACTTTTTTTACTTTTCTGTTAGGAAAAGCTAATTCTATAGCTTGTGCTATTTCTACTTTTGTTGCATCTTTTGCCACTTCAAAAGTATATTGCGACAACGATGCTGTTGTCATTGATTTTTCCGTGATTATAGGTTTCTTAATGATTTCGTATAATCTTTCTTTGTTTTGTTTCATTGTACTCATTATTTCGATAACCTCTCAGTTATTTCTAATATTGCCGCTTCTGTCATTACTAAATTATCTGCTTCCAATAAATCTTTTACATTTAAATTTGAAGGAAGAATAATCTTTACGTTCGGAAGATTTCTTGCTGCAAGCTCGAGTTGTCCGTTTTCTGCAGCTTGAGTATTTGCTATTATTAAAATCTTTCCTTCTACTTTTAATGCCTTTAATGACTGAGCTACCATTTTTGTTTTAGCTTCCGTTATTTCGGAAAAATCTTTAACTAAAACGGTATTATCTAATCTTGCGGATAGTGCAGATTTAAGAGCCAATCTTCTTGCTTTTTGCGGCATAGAAAATTCATAACTTCTCGGTTTTGGTCCGAATATAACACCGCCGCCTGCAAACAACGGAGATCTGATTGAACCTGCTCTTGCTCTGCCTGTTCCTTTTTGTTTCCACGGTTTTCTTCCGCCGCCTGAAACTTCTGCTCTTGTTTTTGCACAAGCGTTTCCGCCTCTTGCGTTATTTAATTGCCTTCTTAATGCCATATGCATTACGTGCAAATTCGGTTCTACTCCAAATACTTTGTCATCAAGAGTAATTTGTCCGACTTGCTTTCCGCTTGTACTTAATATTGAAATTTCTTTTGTCATTGTTCTTTTTCCTTATTTTTTGGTTTTGTCTTGATTTCCCTTTTTTGAACCTGCAATCTTCTTATTTTGGTTCTTTTTTTGTTTTAGTGCTTTCGTTTTTCGCCTGCACCTTTTTGGAAAATCCTAGTTCCATTTAACTCTTGATGGTACAACGGTTACTAATTTACCTTCAGGTCCGGGTACTGAACCTTTTACAAGTAATAAATTATTTTCATTATCAATTCTTACTACCGTAAGTTTTGTTATAGTAACTCTTTCGTTACCCATGTTTCCGGCCATTCTCTTGCCTTTTATTACACGTCCCGGTGTTGTACCTGCACCGATTGAACCGGGTTCTCTATGATTCTTTGAACCATGTGCCATTGGTCCTCTGCCAAAGTTCCATCTCTTTACGGTACCTTGGAAGCCTTTTCCGATTGATGTTCCTGTTACGTCTACTTTTATTCCTTCTTTTAGAACGCTCAAATCAATCTTTTGACCTACGCTGTAGCTTCCGGAATCTTCAGTCCTGAATTCTTGTAAATGTCTGAAATTTTCTAATCCGTTCTTTTTAAAATGTCCTATTTCAGCTTTTGTTAAATGCTTCTCTTTTGCAGGAACTACGCCTACCTGAATTGCATTATAACCGTCTGAATCTACAGTCTTTACTTGTGTTACTGTTAACGGATCAACTTTTATTACTGTTACGGGAATTGCAAGTCCTTGTTCATCGAATACTTGTGTCATCCCAAGTTTTTCACCTATTACTCCCAGTGTCATATTTCACCTTTCTTTTGTGAGCGCTACGTTCTACTGCTTGCCTCGTAGATCACATTCAATTTATTAAGGAGTTCCCTATATTAAATTGTCTGTGCCTTAAACCATCCTCTATAGTTTAACTTCGATATCTACTCCGGCAGGCAAGTCCATTCTTGTAAGTTCTTCTGTTGTTTGTGCCGTCGGATCATAAATATCTATGATTCTTTTGTGTATTCTCATCTCAAAATGTTCTCTTGATTTCTTATCAACGTGAGGTGAGCGAAGTACACAATATAATCGACGTTTTGTCGGCAACGGAACAGGCCCTGCAACTCTTGCATCTGTTCTCTTAACCACTTCCACAATCTTACTTGCGGATAAGTCGATTAATTTATGATCATAAGCTTTCAAACAAACTCTGATTCTTTGCTGCTTGCTTTCGTTCATTTCCACTTCCTTTTGTCTTATGGCTTTT
>CANQOQ010000047.1 GCA_947625495.1 Candidatus Gastranaerophilales bacterium
CAGGTGGTTTCGTTAATGAACCCCCTATCAGGTGCAAGAGCAGACATAAACGTAGATGACGTAAAAGGAACTACGGTTAAATTTGAGAAAAAAGCGTATTTCCCTAATGAAGAATCAACAGAAACGCCTATTTTAACTTTAAACGGAGATAATTTTACGGGCGTTGATAAAATAAGTATAAAAACTTTTCAAAACGGGAAACTTATTAAAGAAGATTACGTCGAATATCAGGTAAGAGGCACTAAAATATCGGGAAATAGTATTTCACGTATTTTTGGTATGTAATTATTGAGGAGTGAGGGAGTAATGATAAAAAAAGAGTTAAATTATGATGTAATAATACTTGGTGCAGGGCCTGCAGGGTTTTCGTGCGCCATTTATACGGCAAGAGGGAATTTAAAAACCGCTGTTCTTGATGTAAATATGTTTGGAGGTCAGCCTTCAAATTATCTTGAAATAGAGAATTACCCCGGATTTCCTATAATAGGCGGATGTGAGTTAATGGAAAAATTTGAACAGCATATTGATAAATTCGGGGTTGAAAAATTCCCTATGGTTGAAATAAAAAATATCAAACTGCAAGGTAAAATTAAAGCGGTTGAATGTAATGATACCGTTTATAAAGCGCCTTGTATAATTATTGCAACTGGTGCGAGCAATAAAAAACTTAATATAAAGGGAGAAGAAGAATTTAAGTGCCGAGGTGTAAGCTACTGCGCTGTATGTGACGGAGCTTTTTATAAAGATAAAACCGTTACGGTAATAGGAGGCGGAAACTCTGCACTTGAAGAAGCTGTTTATTTAACTAAATATGCAAAAAAAGTTTATGTAGTTCACAGAAGGAATGATTTTAGAGCCGATAAAACTGTACAAGAGCGTGCTTTAAATAACGGTAAAATTGAATTTATTTTAAATTGCATTCCCGTTGAAATTCAAGGTGATAATACGGTTAAAAACATTGTGCTTGAAAATGTTGCAACAAAAGAAAAAACGATATTGGAAACACAGGGAGTATTCCCTTATATAGGTTTATGCCCTAATACCGACTTAATTCAGAATCAAATTAAACTGAATAACCAAGGTTTTATTGAAACTGATATAAACATGCAGACATCAATTGAAGGTGTATATGCTATAGGCGATGTAAGAAATACGCCTCTAAGACAGGTAATTACGGCCGCCGCAGACGGGGCAATAGCGGCACAAAGCGCAGTAAGATATATTGAATCAATTAAAGAAAACATAAAAGTTTAAATTATGCTATTATACTTTTATGCAGAATAACGATATAAAAAAAATCCTAATAATAAGAATAGGCGCAATAGGTGATGTTGTTCATACAACGGCGCTGTATCGTGCAATTAAAAAAAACTGCCCCGACATAAAAATTGATTACTTAACAAGTGAATTAATAAAGCCCTTGATTATTAACGACCCCGATTTAGAAAATGTTTTTACCGTTAATCCTAAATTCAAGATGTTTTCACCCTATACAAAAGAACTTGCAAATAAGTTAAAAGAAGAAAATTATGACCTTGTAATAAACCTTCAGCCCTCATTAAAAATAAGATATCTTATATTTCTTGCGGGAATAAAAAAACAATCGGTTTATAAAAAAAGTTTTAAAGTCCATGCGGTTAAAAACTTTTGGCAGACCGGGCTTAAATATTTCCCGAATTTAGAGGAAGAACAAGAGTTAAAACTTTTCCTGAGGGATGAAGCAAAAAATTTTGCACAAGAAAAAGTTAAAGACTATAAACACCCTATAATAGTTATCAACGCAGGTGGAATAATGTCTAAAAGGCAGGGAAGAACATATCCCGTTGAAAAGTGGCTCGATTTAGGCAATAAATTACAGCAAAAATATTCGGGTACAATAATACTGAACGGAGCAAAAGAAGATAGAGACTTACTTTCAATGCTTGAAACTATCCCAAACTGCGTAAATTTAATAGGAGAACTTTCACTTGAAAACTCGTGCGCCGTTATATCTCAAGCTGATTTAATGATATCAGGCGACTCGGGGCCCTTGCACATTGCAACGGCACTTAATGTAAAATCCGTGGGTTTGTTCGGTTCCATGCCGTCAAATCGTACGGGGTGTTATTCTTCAGGAATTAATATAGTATCAAAAAAAGAATGTGTTCCCTGCAATAAAAGAAAATGTAAATTCCTTAAAAAATCAAAAAAGGTTTATACACCTTGTATGGAAGAAATTGAAACAGACTATATTCTAAGTAAAATAGAGCTTAAATAACGTCCAGTCTGCATAAATCCCTATAAGCACACATATTACAGGAGGTTTCATCCATATCCGATTTAACGTTAAAGTTTAAATTTTCTAAATTTTTATAAGTATCGACAACTAAATTTTCAATATATTCCATATCAGAATTCAGAAGCGAGATTCCAACCGTTTTATTGTCTTCAATATACATTATACCTGTTTTTGAAACTTTTCTGTTCGGGTATTTTTTCTCATAAGCATATTTATAACAGCACAATTGATTATAATAATCTTCTCTTTTTCCGCCTTTTGCAAGCTGATTTACACTTGTGTAACTGCTTGTTTTATAGTCATAAAGCGCATAAGTGGAATCTGAAAGTTTCTCTATCCTGTCTATTTTACCGTTAAGCCGTTTATCTTTAAAATTAACGCCGTCAAATCTTTCTTCCACGTTATCTATAAGGCTTACACCGTATTGAATAAAGTGTTTGTAATTATTTTTAAAATACCTTAAACCTCTTTGAGTATATTTATCAATATTTTCCTTATTCTTAAAGAGGGTATAGCTCATCTTTTTTTGAAAAATTTCAACAGACTCAGCTTCACTGTAATACCCGTTACCATTCAGGGCATTTCTAAGCGAGTCCTCCAATATTTTATGTATTATGTTGCCGTAACTTGCCGCATCCCAGTCGGCTTCCGCAACATCAATACTTAATACGTAACTGTAGAAAAACTGCCTCGGGCATTTTAAATAACAATTGAGTGATGTCGGGCTTAAGGTAATATTTTTAACTCTTTCTTTTATCTCCTGCTTAAAAGCACTTCTGTGGTCAACCGTTTCTCTTGAAATTGACTTATAAAGTTCAACTGTAAAATCATCTTCTTTATATTCAAATATTTGATTGTCAAAATCAAAATCATTAACGGCATTAAGATATTTGGTAACTGCTCTGGGTTTACCGTCATTATTATCAGCATAAGAGAGAATCAGTGCGTATTTGGCTCTTGTAATTCCCACAAACAGTTTTTTTAAAAGTTCGGAATCATTTTTTATAACCGCCTCATCATCCTCCAAAACTTTTTCCGTGATAAGCTTATATTCCCCGGGCATTTTAAACTTTTCCCAGTTATTTTCAACAAGATTCGGAAGGTATACATAAGAAAACTCTCTGCCTTTTGAAGCGTGATAAGTTAAAAGCTGTACGGCGTTTTGCACCACATTTGATTTATCCGTCAAAATTTCAATGTTATTTGAATGAGAATATTCAAGCCTTAAAACAAAATCATTTAATGAAGCACTTTTATTTAACCTCATTAAATCCCTTGCTTCATCAATAATTTTTTTAATACCCAGAATATTTTCAAGTTTATTGATTTCTTCCGTATAGAAATAGTTCAAAATCCTAGTTCTGTTAATTATTTCAATAACACTGTCCAGAAGATTGTTTGATGCAATATAAGATTTTAAATAATCATAAGTTGAAACAAAATTATCTATTTTTTCTTTATCAATCCATAAAGAAGGCGTTTTCATATTCTTTATAAAATCATTATGTTCAACATTTTTGCGGTTAAAATCATTTTTTAGCTTGTTATAATCATTGAGATTAATACAAAAAGGTTCTGTGAGCAGAAGCCCGAAGAGTTTATCCGAATCATAAATTTGATTGTTTAATGCCTTCATATAAAAATACGTGCAAATAACAGAACGGATTTTAAAAATGTCATGCCCTTCATTCATTTGAACGGGAATATTTTTAGCCTTTAATCTTGCTTCAAACTCTTTTAGTTCGTTTTTTTTAGATGATATAACGGCAATTTCGGAAAACTTTTTTTCACCGTTTTTTTCGTCGACGGGGCAAGCAGGAGAGTTAATCAACTTTTCTATGTCTTCTGAAATATGATTATACTCCTGAATAAGTTCAAAAAATTCCAACCTTCTTATTTTTTGTTCTTTTTCAATAACCTTTTTATTAACGGCTTTTAATTTTTTTTCAATGTTATGCGCCTGAAACAGAGGATTATTTTCAAGTCTTGTAGAATCCTGCGTAACGATTCTGTAGCTTAAATCAAGTATGGGCTGGGTTGAACGGTTATTTTCAATCAGGCAGATAACTTTTGTATCAGGGTATTTTTTTAAGAAATTATCGACATTTTCGCTGTTAGCCCCCTGAAAACCGTATATAATCTGATCATCATCCCCGACTACAAAGACATTATCATATTCATTGGCATCTAGAAGATTGAATAATATTGAATTTTGCAGGTCATTGGTATCCTGATACTCATCAACCATAAAATATTTATAACGGTTAGAGACTTCTTTTAAAAACTCGCTATCCTGCTCAAACCTTTCTATAACGAGGTTTATCATATCCGCAAAGTCAATAAGCTTGTTTTCAAGCATTTTTTTGGAATATATTTCATAAATTTTCCATAACTCCCAAGCTTTTTGAATATTTTCCTCTATTTTTGCAATTTCATCAAGCTTGGTTTTATACCTTGTATCACCTTTCTTTTGTTTTTCCTCAATTTCAGCTTTTAAAACAGTAATTCTGGGATTCAAACCAGGGTTTGTATCAATATTTTTGAGGTATTCTTCTTTTGATAACCTCTGCCCTTTAAGTTTGGCAACAGCTTTTAAAAAGGTATTGATATAAAAATATTTTCCGCCCCTATCCGCAATAAAATACTTTAACTCAGCTTCATTAATCGTATCAACCATTAATTCACGTTCAATAGTAGCATTAATAAGAGAAACATCATTAGAAATACCAAATTTATCAGGGTACATCTTAATAATTTCATTACAAAAAGAGTGATATGTATAAATATTAACTCCCGAAGCAAGTACGCCGAGTTCAGAAGTCAAACGGGATTTCATCTCGCTTGCCGCTGCATCCGAGAATGTAAGACACAAAATGCTCTCTGGTTTAATTCCTTTTTGAATCATGGAAGAAATACGGTTAATAACCGTAAAAGTCTTTCCCGTTCCCGGCCCCGCCAAAACCAGAACACGCCCATCAAGTGTATCAATACACAATTGCTGACGTTCATTCGGTTTATGTTTTGGTTTTATTTCAGCTTCACTCATAATTCAATT
>CANQOQ010000048.1 GCA_947625495.1 Candidatus Gastranaerophilales bacterium
TCTCCCATACCGTAGTACGCTTCTGCGTACTTGGGATTTTGCTTAACGGCACTTTGATATAATTCAACAGCTTTAGTATAGTCCTTTTCTTCAAATGCCTGTCTGCCTGCTTCATAATCAGATAGTGCAGTTGCATAAACACTACTTGCCAAAACAACACTCATAAACAAAGCTAATATCGTTTTTTTCATAAATAACTCCTATCTTAATAACAGACTGAATTATAATAGCATATTTTATAAAAATAAATAAACTTTTTTATTTTTGGTTTATAATAACAAAAGGTTAGGAATAGAGGTAATATGACATCCGAAACAGTTATAAATAATAAATTTGCTTTTTCTTTTAAAAAAAATAATATAGATGATATGTTTCACAATTTGACGGAAAACCCCGTCGGATGTGAAAAAAAAGATTTCAGACTGATGATAAGTACAATTTATCAGCTTGTGGAAGATGAATTTGCATCTACTTTTCAAAATTCAAGTATACCTATTAAAAATACAAAATTTTGGATTTTTAAAGACGGTAAAGAATTTAAGGTTTTTGTAACACCTACAACCAATTTTGATTTTTATTTAAAGTCAAAGGGGTCAATGTATAGGTTTTCTACTACTTCATATACCATTGAAGAAAACGGTGAAAAAGTTGATAAAATAGGATATATTATCCCTCTTGAAATTATTTGGGAATATTTTTCGGGGTTTGACTCGATTGTTGATAATGAACATGTTTCAGAGTCTTTTAAAATCCTGAATATTTTGACGCAGTTTGTTAAGAAAACCGTTGAAAAAATGTATTTTATGCCCAAAGTTAATAAAACGGAAAATCTTTTTCATATATCTTATGAAATGTTTGCGGCTAATGATTTATTGCAAGATTCCATTCAGGAGGTTTATTCTCTCGATTATATGCAGTTATCCGATATAAAGCATGTCCATGATGTCCTTATTGAGAATTATCTTAACTATGTTATTTTCAAATTTTTAAAGTTTAAGGCATATAAGTTTAAAGATATAGTTTCATCAATATATTTTTTAAAACCCGTTAATAACAAAAGATATATCCGCTCTCTTGATTTGGCGGAGGCAATATCAGAGTGGCTTGATGAAATACATATAGGTAAATACCCCGTCAGCCCGCAATTAGATATTGAAAAATTGGAAGAAGATAAGTTCCTTTTGACTATTTCCGTTAAATCAAATGATGATAAACTGAATGAAAAGGAACCCCCTAAACCGCTTTTGGATATTTATAAAGAAGGAACGTACTGGGGCTATAACAATACATATTTGGTAAATATTGTAGAAAAACAGTTGAATTATGCACTAAGGTACTATAAAGAATTAGAAACTTTATTTGAAGATGAGGAGAATTTAAAATTATATTTATCTTTAAATGATGTTTATAAATTAATGATACATACCGCATACTATTTAACAAAAGCAGGAATAAATATAAACTTCCCTCCTAATTTCGGAAACATTGTTGTCCCCAGAGCCTCTATAAACGCTAAAATTAAGACTTCAAGGGAGCAGGAAGTTGCCGAAATATTAAATGGAAAAGGCGGAAATATAAGTTTAGCCGGTATATTTGATTTTTCTTTTCAGGTTGCAATCGGGGATGAAAAAATATCCGTTGACGAATTTGAAAAACTTATTAAAGATGCAAACGGCATTATAGAGTTTAAAAATAAGTATATTTTAATTGACCAGAATGAAGCGCAGGCTATAATAAACAAATTAAAAAATCCCAAGATTGATAAAATAACGAGAATGGAAATGCTCCATGCCGCATTTTCGGGGCATTTAAACGAATATGAATTTGATTATGACGAGGCATTTGCCAATATTGTAAAAGATATAGGAAAGACCGTGGAGGTAACTCCGCCTGAAGGTTTAAACGGCGTATTAAGACCCTATCAGGTCGGCGGGTTAAAGTGGCTCTATACAAATACTACAAAAGGGTTTGGTTCTTGTATAGCGGATGATATGGGCTTGGGTAAAACAATTCAGGTTATAAGCCTTATATTAAAACTTAAAGAAGAAGGGAAATTAAAAGACCCCGTTCTTGTAATCTGCCCTACAACTCTGATGGGTAACTGGATAAAAGAATTAAATATGTTTGCACCATCTTTAAAAGCAAGCTCATACCATGGACCTGAAAGGCAGTTAGATTTAAAAGCTGACGTCTTGATTACGACTTTTGCAATACTTCGTATAGATATAGAGGAAGTAAAAAAGACAAATTGGGGAATGGTTGTGGTAGATGAAGCGCAAAATATTAAAAATCCCGACACTTCACAAACAGCTGCCGTTAAAGCATTAAAATCCGATATTAAGATTGCCATGACGGGTACTCCCGTTGAAAATAAATTAACCGAACTTTGGAGTATATTTGATTTTATTAATAAAGGTTATCTGGGCTCGATAAGAGATTTTCAGAAATGTTATGCAATACCAATTGAAAGATTCAAGCAGTATGAGCAGGCGGATAAACTTAAGCTGTCAATATCTCCGTTTGTTTTGAGGCGACTCAAAACGGATAAAACAATTATTGACGACCTGCCCGAAAAAATGGTGCTTGATGAATATTGTTATTTAACAAAAACTCAGGCAGCACTATATGAAAAGACTTTAAATACTTTAATGACAGATATATCAGGTCAAAAGGGAATTAACAGACGAGGTATCATATTTAAGCTTATAACTGCATTGAAACAAATATGCAATCACCCGTTCCAGTATTTAAAATACGGAGAAATGACAAAGGATGTTTCAGGGAAAACAGAAAAATTTATTTCGCTTCTTTCTCAAATTCTTGATAACGGAGAAAAAGTTATTGCCTTTACGCAGTATAAAGAAATGGGAAATATACTTTCAACCATAATACAAAACGAATTAAATATATCTCCTCTATTTTTCCACGGTTCATTAAATACGAATCAAAGACAGAGTATGCTTAATGAGTTTGAAACAAATCCCGACCAAAAAATAATGCTGTTATCCCTGAAAGCGGGCGGAACGGGACTTAATTTAACATCAGCAACAAATGTTATACATTATGACCTGTGGTGGAATCCTGCCGTTGAAGAACAAGCTACGGACAGAAGCTACCGTATCGGTCAGGATAAAAACGTTATGGTGCACAGGCTTGTTACTATAGGAACTTTTGAAGAAAAAATTGATGAAATGATTAAGCAGAAGAAAGAACTTGTTAACCTTGCGGTATTTGAGGGTGAAAAAGTTATAACAGAATTATCGGATGAAGAAATTTATAATATATTCAGTCTCGGTAATCCATAGACATGCTTAATTTTTATAATATAATTTTCTTATAATCAGTAGGTTAGGATGATAAAAATTACAAATAAAACAGGAGGTAATAATGCAAGTTACACATGAAATCGAAAATCAATGTTGTGTAAAAAGGGGTGTAAAAGGCATACCTGCTCCGATTCCGCAAGAAGGCGAATGGACAAAATGCAAAGAAATTAAAGATATTTCAGGATTAACTCACGGATGCGGGTGCTGTGCTCCTCAGCAAGGTACTTGTAAATTAACGCTTAACGTAAAAGAAGGTGTTATACAAGAAGCACTTGTTGAAACAATCGGATGTTCAGGGATGACTCATTCCGCTGCTATGGCAGGTGAGATACTTCCCGGTAAAACAATTCTTGAAGCACTTAATACAGACCTTGTTTGTGATGCTATTAACGTTGCAATGAGAGAATTATTCCTGCAAATAGTATACGGCAGAACACAAACAGCCTTCTCGGAAGGCGGACTTCCTATAGGTGCAGGCTTAGAAGACCTTGGTAAAGGTTTATGCTCAATGGTTGGTACAATTCATTCAACCAAACAAAAAGGTGTAAGATATCTTTCATTAACGGAAGGTTATATTTTAGAACTCGGCTTAGATAAGAATGATGAAGTAATCGGATATAAATTCGTAAATCTTGGTAAAGTAATGGACGCTATCAAAAAAGGTGTTGACCCGAAAGAAGCATACGAAAAGAATATCGGAACATACGGCAGATTCTCGGAAGCCGTTAAAACTATTGATCCGAGGAAACAATAATAAATATCATTAATAGTACAAATAAAAAGTATAACTAATTAAAAAGGAAATAAAAATGGCAAAATTTGAAGGACAGGACAGACGTGAAAAATCCTTAGCTAAAGCCCTTAGTGATTATGGTTTTAAGTCATTGGACGAAGCTAACGAATTATGTTTGTCAAAAGGTATAAATGTAGATGAAATAGTAAAAGGCATTCAGCCGATTGCGTTTGATAATGCTTCTTGGGCATATACATTAGGCTGTGCTATTGCAATTAAAAAAGGTATTAAAAATGCTGCAGATGCAGCAGAAGCAATAGGTGAAGGTTTACAGGCTTTTGCAGTACCGGGGTCAGTCGGTGACACAAGAAAAGTAGGTTTAGGTCACGGTAACTTAGGTGCTATGTTATTAAGAGAAGAAACAAAATGTTTCTGTTTCTTGGCAGGTCACGAATCTTTTGCTGCTGCAGAAGGTGCAATAGGTATTGCAAGAAACGCAAATAAAGTAAGAAAAGAACCTTTAAGAGTTATATTAAACGGTTTAGGTAAAGATGCCGCTTATGTAATTTCAAGAATTAACGGTTTTACTCATGTTGAAACCGAATATAACTATAAGACAGGTGAATTAAAAATTGTTAAAGAAACTCCTTTCTCAGACGGCGAAAGAGCAAAAGTAAAATGCTACGGTGCTGATGACGTATCAGAAGGTGTTGCAATAATGATAAAAGAAGGTGTTGACGTATCAATCACAGGTAACTCAACTAACCCGACAAGATTCCAGCACCCTGTTGCAGGTACATATAAGAAATGGTGTACTGAAAACGGAAGAAAATACTTCTCTGTAGCATCAGGCGGCGGAACGGGAAGAACGCTTCATCCCGATAATGTTGCAGCAGGCCCCGCAAGTTACGGTATGACGGATACAATGGGCAGAATGCACAGTGACGCTCAGTTCGCAGGTTCATCATCAGTTCCGGCTCACGTTGAAATGATGGGTGTAATCGGTATGGGTAATAACCCGATGGTAGGTGCAACTGTTGCAGTAGCTGTAGCAGTTGAAAAAGCTATGGCTTAATATACCAGCCGCAGTACATTACAGTATTATATTATTAAAAACAACGAGTATTTTAATACTTGTTGTTTTTTTATGTTATATTAAAACTGTTAGTTTATAAGGAATTATTTTATGGGTAATATTTTTTTCTCACATTATAAACAAGGTAAAAGAGTTATTTTAAATATACTTGGTATAAAAATAAAATTTAAACTTAAATCAGAAAAATTATTAAGATTAATTCCACATAAAGATTTACCGATGTTTGAAGTTCATATCGCTGAACATTGTAATTTAAATTGTCAATGCTGTACACATTTTTCACCTTTAGCAGAACCTGAATTTCTACCGCTTGACGATTATGAGAAGGATATGAAAAGAATGTCCGAGTTAACGACAGGAAAAATTAATGTTGGTTCTGTTCATATTTTAGGCGGTGAACCGCTTTTAAATAAAAATTGTACAAAATATCTTGAATTAGCCAGAAAATATTTCCCTAATTCTGTTATAAGGCTCATTACAAACGGAATTTTATTACCGCAGCAGCCTGAAGAATTTTGGAAGGTGTTATCTGTTAATAATATAACTCTTGCACCTACAAAATATCCGATAGATATAAATTGGAAAAAGATTCAGGATTACTGTAATCAATATAAGATAAAATTAGATTTCTATTTGGTGCTGGGGGGGGTAATACTGTTAAAACAACTTATAAACTTCCTTTGGATATAGACGGAAAACAGAATAAGTTAGTAAGTTTTATAAATTGTTCTCATGCAAACTCTTGTATACAATTACATAAAGGAAAAATATACGGATGTTGTATTTCTGCCTACATTAAACATTTTAATAAATTTTTTAATAAAAATCTTAAAGTTAGTGATAAAGACGGAATTGATATTTATAAAGTAAAAAATATAAATCAAGTTATGGAATTTCTTTCAAAACCATATCCGTTCTGCAGATATTGTAATGCTAAAAACCAAGTTATCGGTTTAAAATGGAAAACTTCCGACAGAAAAATTGAAGAATGGATATAACTATAGTATTTGATAAAATTCCATAAACAAAAATGAGGCTTTATTTAAGCCTCATTTTTTGTTTGTTGTAAAATATTCTTATACCATTTAAAAAGGATAAGAATATGACGGCTCCATTAACAGGAAATGAAATAAGAAAAGCATTTATTGAATTTTTTAGAGATAAACACCAATCAACGGAAGTGGCAAGTTCGAGTTTAGTACCTGATAACCCGACGGTATTATTAACCACGGCAGGCATGCTGCAGTTTCTGCCTTACTATTTGGGACTTGAAAAACCTCCGTATAACCCTGCAAGAGCGGTATCATGCCAAAAATGTGCAAGAGCCGGCGGTAAGGATTCCGATATAGAAAATGTAGGAAGAACTCCGAGACACCATACGTTCTTTGAAATGCTCGGTAACTTTGCGTTTGGTGATTATTATAAAAAAGAAGTCATTCCTTGGGCTTGGGATTTTGTAACAAACTATCTTAAATTAGACCCAAATAGGCTCTGGGTAACAATTTATGAAACTGATGATGAAGCTTATAACATTTGGACAAAAGATGTGGGCGTGGCACCTGAAAGAGTTATAAGAAAAGGTAAGAAGGACAATTTCTGGGGTCCCCCGGGGGCTACAGGTTCTTGCGGCCCGTGTTCTGAAATCCATTATGACTTGGGTGAACACTTAAAATGCTCTGATAACTGCTCTATCGCAACTTGTGAATGTGACAGATGGGTTGAAATTTGGAACCTCGTATTTACGGAACTGTTTCAAGATGAAGAAGGAAATTTCTCTCCTTTGGATAAGAAAAATGTTGATACGGGCATGGGCTTAGAGCGTATCGCAATGGTTGTTCAAGGTAAAGAATCAACCTTTGAAACAGACCTTTTAAAACCGATACTGGATAAAGTATCCGAGATGAGCAATGTCCCTTATAAACAAAATGACAAAACCGATATTTCATTAAGGATTATAACCGACCATGCAAGGTGCGTTACTTTTATGATTAATGACGGGGTTTTGCCGGGGAATGAAGGCAGAAGCTACGTATTAAGAATGATACTGAGAAGGGCATTAAGACACGGTAAGCTGTTAGGCTTAGAGCTTCCTTTCCTGAATGAAATAGTTGATACGGTTATTGGTTTATATAAAGAAGTTTATCCCGATTTAATAAAAAATTCCGATAAGATTAAAACCGTTATAAAACAAGAGGAAGAAAGATTCAAAATAACGCTTGACAGAGGCTATAAGCTTTTAGAAGATTTAATGCAGAATAATAAAGTTATAGACGGCGAAAATGCGTTTAAACTCTATGATACATTCGGCTTCCCGCTTGAATTAACGGTCGAAATAGCTGCCGAAAAAGGTGTAACGGTTGATACGGAAGGCTATAAAGCTGAAATGCAGAAGCAAAAAGAAAAAGCAAAGGCTGCTGCGCATAAAATCAGCCTTACTGATGATTTAGTTTACGTTGATGTGGAAAATAAATTCGGTTCAACTGAGTTTTTAGGCTACGAAAAAGACACAGCTGAAGCTAAGATTATTGCCGTAATTGAAGCAGGTGACTTTATTGATATTATGCTTGATAAGACTCCGTTTTACGCTGAGTCTGGCGGTCAGGTAGGTGATACTGGGTTTATTGAAGGTAAAGATTTTAAAGCTGAAGTTTTAAATACGTTTAAAGTAAATAAACTTTTTGTTCACCGTGTACAAATGATAAATGGTGAAGCTAAAGTCGGAGATACGGTAACTGCTTCAATTGACAGTGCAAGAAGAAAAGAAATAACAATTCACCATTCAAATGCGCACTTAATCCAGGCTGCTTTAAGAAAAGTGCTCGGGGATGAAGTTCATCAGGCAGGTTCTTTTGTTGAAGAAAACAGAACCCGTTTTGACTTTACATTCCCCCGTGCTATGACAAAAGAAGAAGTTCAGGAAGTTGAAGATATTGTTAACGGCTGGATTGGAGAGGATTTAGAGCAGACAACGACGATTATGAACATAGAAATGGCAAAAAAGTCAGGTGCTATGGCTTTATTCGGCGAAAAATATGATGACGATGTAAGAGTTGTTAAAATGGGTGAAATTTCATCTGAGTTATGCGGAGGTACGCACGTAAAATCAACGGGTAAGATTCGTTTAACAAAGATTGTTTCAGAATCAGCAGTAGCTGCAGGCACAAGAAGAATTGAAGCCGTTTGCGGTAATACTGCAATTAAGCTTTTAAGCAGAAAAGCCGAAATCGTTGATAAAATGGCACATTCTTTTAAAGTTCAATATGAAGATCTCGGCGAAAGAATTATGAAACTTGCTGTTGATAACAAAAACTATCAGACTGAAATCGAAAACTTAAAAGCCGAACAGGCAAAATCTAAGTTCCAGTCATTTATATCAAAAGCGCAGGATATCAACGGAGGAAAACTCTTTATATCTGAAATTGAAGCATTTCCGAATAATCTTGTTAAACTCGGAAGTGAGATGTTATC
>CANQOQ010000049.1 GCA_947625495.1 Candidatus Gastranaerophilales bacterium
GCAACATCATCTCAAATAGGTGATTTAATGTATGACCCTTTATTTACCACAGACCCCGATACTGGTGCAGTAATACCTGCTCTTGCTAAAGAAATGACGGTCTCGGATAACCAAAAAACATATACAATAAAATTAAGAAAAGGTATTAAATGGACTGACGGCAAGGAAATTACGGCGGATGATGTTGTATTTACATGGAATGATATTATACTCGCAGGATTTGGAAATACTTCACTCCGAGATTCCGTTCTGATTGCGGGAGAGTATCCTAAAGTAAAAAAGATTGATAAATATACAGTTGAATTTAAAATAAAAGAGCCGTTTGCTCCTTTTCAGAGGTTTGTCGGTTCTCAGATTGCTCCTATGCACGTTTTTAAACCCGTAGTAAATAAAGGTAAAAGATATTTTGATTCTTATTTATCAACTACGGTTAATCCTAAAGATATTGTTGCTTCGGGTGCTTTTTTGCTTGAAGAATATGTGCCTGCGCAAAGAGTTGTGATGAAAAAGAATCCAAACTACTATGTAATTGATGAGAATAATAAACTTCTGCCTTATATAGAAAAATACGTAATTTTAATAGTAGGAGATTTAAACAACGAACTTTTAAAATTTGAAGCAGGCGAGCTTGATATTATTTCCGTCAGAGGCAAGGATTTACCAAGATTTAAGGCAAAAGAGAAAAAAGCGTATTTTTCTTTATATAATTTGGGTCCAAATACAGGAACAATGTTTTTGGCTTTTAATCTCAATGACAGAAAAGATAGAGATGGGAAATACTACGTAAATCCCATAAAACAAAAATGGTTCTCGGATATTAATTTTAGAACGGCAGTTGATTATGCTATAGACAGAAACGCAATGGTAAATAATGTTGCAAACGGTGTTGCACAGCCTTTATTTACCGCTGAATCATTATCTTCGATTTTCTTAAATGAAAATCTTGCATCAGGTCACCCGAGAGACTTGGAATATGCAAAAAGTCTTCTTAAACAATCGGGATTTTATTTGGATAATGCAGGTATTTTGCACGATAAAGAAGGAAATATTGTTGAGTTTGATTTATATACTAATGCGGGACAAACGGAAAGAGAAGCTCTCGGCGTTATGGTAAAAGAAGATTTAAGAGAGCTCGGAATAAAAGTTAACTTTAAACCCATTGAATTTAATTCACTTGTAAGTAAAATGATGTCTACCTCCGACTGGGATATGGTATTAATGGGGCTTACTGGAAGTCCCTTAGAACCCCATGGCGGTAAAAATGTCTGGTATTCTAAAGGTCATTTGCACCTTTTTAATATGAGATTTCCTTATGATACAGAGGAAAATATTCTTCCATGGGAAAAAGAACTTGATGAAATTATTGAAGAAGGTGCGCTTGAACTTGATTATAATAAAAGGAAGGTCATATATGACAGATATCAACAGATAATATATGACCAAAGACCCGTTATATATCTATATTCTCCCCTGACTATTACTGCGGTAAGAAACAAAATAAAAAATCTGCATCCGACTCCTTTAGGCGGCAGCACTCATAATTTGGAAGAACTCTATATTAATGAAAAATAGCGGATATAACATTGTTAAACTGAATACGGGAAGAAACTGCCTGAGATATATCGTTAAAGTTTTTGAGATAAAAGAAATATATATTCCATACTATATATGCCCTGCTATTAGGACATCTTTAAATAAAGAAAACTGCAAAATAAATTATTATCATATTGATAAAACCTTCAAGCCTAAAGAGTCATTTCCTGATAATTCATATATTCTCTATCCCGATTACTTCGGAGTCTGCTCTCATATAGTTAATGAAACGGCAGAAAAATACAAGAATCTTATAATTGATAATGCACATTCATTTTTCTTTGAACCAAAAGGAATTGCTTGTTTTAACTCGGTCAGAAAATTTTTCCCTTACTTAATGTCAGGTGCTTTTTTGTATTTAAAATCCGATAAAATTATACCTTTCGCCTTTGATGAGTATAATTATAACTTTGATGAATATTCATTTGAAAAATTTATAGAAAATGAAAACAGACTAGACCTTGAAGATATAAAGTATATGAATGCTTTTATTGAGAAACGCTTTTCTTCAATTGATAAAAATGAGGAAAAGACCGGAAGAATTGATAAATTTCAATTATTTCATAATAAGTACGGCATGACAAACAGCCTGAAAATAGATATTCAAAACGTTAAATCTCCTTATTGTTACCCTTATTTGGCTGAAAATACAAAAGAGGCTGACACTCTTGTAAAAGAGTTTAAATCACGGGGAATAAATATTTTCAGATACTGGAATAATCTGCCTGACAGTTTTGAAGAAAAAATATTTTATGAAAGACTTGTTGCAATTCCTTTATAGCTGAATAAAATCTTTAAATACCGAATCTGATTTATTAAAACTCAAATTATTTACATTATTTGATTCAAAATAAGGATTTTCTTCAATTTCTTTAACTGTAAGCATTGCAGCTATTTTTTCGGATAATTTTTGCTGTTTTGTCAATTTTGCTTCAATAATAGCAGCGGGAATGAATGCTATTATTGCCCCTAAGCCTGTTAACATTCCTGATATTTTTTTGTTCGGGCATTTCTTTGATAAATTATAACCTATTCTTCCTCCAAGAGCTGTTGCAATTATATCAATAGGCCCTAAGATTGTTTCAGAAAATGCTTTTATTCCGACAGATTGGTCATACACATTTTCTCTGTGCTTGTTAATGACGGCTGCGGTATTTTTTTGTAATGCTTGAGCTTCTTTCTCCTGCTCTTTTGTTAAACTTATTTTCTTTTTTTCTTCAAGCCTTTGTTCTATTTCAGTTAATTCACCTGCGGAAAATTTTTCGTAATCTTTCATATCTTTAATAACGCTTTTTATAAAAGGAATCAGTTTCTTTCGCTCTCCTTTTTCAACAGCTTTTTCGGGATTTTGTGCGAAATTTTTGATATGTTTATATTTTGTTGCCAAGATAGCTTTATTTTCTATATCGGATATGTTTTTATTCAGAATTAAATATGTAACAAGCGGAACCGCAAGTTTAACTGCCATACTCAGAGGCTTATTTTTTATCTTAAGAACGTCAACAAGTTTATCTGTCAGCAAGTATTCAAGGAATCCGCCCGTAAACATTGCGGAATATGATATGTTAGATATTGTTTCAACACGTCTTAAGTCTTCAAGTACTTCATGCTCAACGTTTTTCATATAGTTTGAGTAGAGTATTCGTTCTTCTTTTTGACTGGCGGCTGCAGTTTTATTTCCTTTTATTTTTTCAAAATAATCATCTTTCTGCTTTTTATAATTCCGGAAATTTAAAGTATAGTCTTTAACCGTTTTAAAAGTGGTATTAATATCAATTTTATCTTTCAATTTATCAACGAATACATAGCCTGCATCCTTTTCCCGAACGGCAAGATTTTTTACTTCTTTTTCCTGCTCAGGTGTTAATATTGCAAACAACTTAGGATTATTAATTATTTCTTTTGAAGAATCAAAACTTGCTTTTCTGATTATTCCAAGCTGTGACTCCATTGATTTTTTTATACCGTTAATATAAAAGATGCCGCCGATTAAGCCTGAAACAACGGTAGCAGCTTTACTTAAAGAAATTTTCTTATTTCCTATATTAATTAAAGAATTGCCGTATTTATTTAAACTATTAGAAATCTTTTTGAGAAAAGGTCTTTTATCTGAATGTCTGCTTAAAAACGGTGCAATTTTTGCAAGCGCAATGGGTAAAGATGTAATTAAGCTGGCTAAAGACATTATTTCAATATTTAATGTTTGAAAAAAAGCTTCGGCATCTTCAGCTTTTTCATGTTCATATCTGTCAGAAATTAATATAGGGTCTGTAATTGTTTTTGCTTTTTTTTGTAAAGAAATTTTTTGTTCTTCCGAAAGCGAAAATTTTGCAGGGGAAGTGGCTTGTTCTTTATTCCATTTCGTGTAGTCAGGAACATTATCCAGATATTTAGTATAATAAGCTAATATTTTTCCCATTTACTCATAAAATACCTTCTGCTATCCGTAATTAATGTTTAAAATACCTTAAATTTGTTACATTATCCATAAAATATTTATATATTTTTACATAATTAAAAATATTTTTTTTAATTCTTGTTTTTAGTAGAATTATAATTAACAGTTAAGAGGGATATTTAATGTCATTAAATTCATATTTGGGAATAGATGTAGGGTCAGTAACCACAAAAGCTGCACTTGTTGATGAAAACGGTAAATTTATAGACGGTTATATGACAAGAACGGCGGGTAAACCTGTTATTGCCGTTCAAGAATCATTAAGACATATATTGCAGCAGGCAAA
>CANQOQ010000050.1 GCA_947625495.1 Candidatus Gastranaerophilales bacterium
AAAAGCACAATTATTTATAAGATACTTTAAGTTTTTTTTTTAGAATGGATAATAATAAATAAGAGGATATAAAAAGGGAAACATTATGACAAAAAGAGTTTTGCTATGTATTATGGACGGATGGGGAATCAGTAACGACTGCCCGAAAGATGCTACTAAAACAGCTAATACACCTAATATAGATAAATTTTATAAGACTGAGCCGAATATACAAATATTTGCAGACGGTGAACACGTAGGACTTCCAGACGGTCAAATGGGAAACTCCGAAGTCGGACACTTAAATATAGGCGCAGGAAGAATCGTTTATCAGGAATTAACAAGAATAAATAAAGAGATAAAAGACGGCAGCTTCTTTAAAAATGAAAAATTCTTAAATGCTGTTGAACACGTCAGGAAAAATAATTCATCACTTCATTTTTACGGGCTTGTTTCAACAGGCGGAGTACACAGCTCTTTAGACCATATACTTGCTTTAATAGAATTTGCAAAACAGCAGGGACTTAAAAAAGTATACTTTCATGCATTTTTAGACGGCAGAGATACACCGCCAAAAAGTTCTGTAGAGTTTTTACAAAAAGTTGAAGATAAATTAAAAGAAGCGGGTCTTCCGAAAATTGCATCAGTTTCAGGCAGATATTATGCTATGGACAGAGATAACCGCTGGGAAAGAATCGAAAAAGCTTATAATATGCTTGTTTTAGGAGAAGGAAATAAGGCAGACAGCGCAGTTGAAGCCGTTAAAGCTTCTTATGAAAAAGGCATAAATGATGAATTCGTCGAACCTGCCGTTATTAATGTACCCGATTCAAGAATAGAAGATAATGATGCAATAATATTTTTTAATTTCCGACCTGACAGGGCAAGAGAAATTTCAAAAGCCGTAAACTTTGAAAATTTTGACGGTTTTAACCGTAAAGCGGTAAGAAAAAACATTTATTATGTAACCTTTACACAATATGATGCAACATTTCCGTTCCCTGTAGCATTTGAACCTCAAAAGCTGACTAATATTTTAGGCGAAGTATTGGATAAAAACGGCATAAAACAATTCAGAACAGCAGAAACGGAAAAATACGCTCACGTAACTTTCTTTTTTAACGGCGGTGTTGAAGCCCCAAATAAGCTTGAAACCCGTGTTTTGGTCAACTCGCCTAAAGTTGCGACTTATGACCTGCAGCCTGAAATGAGCGCACCTGAAGTTTGCGAAAAAGTTCTAGGTGCATTAGATAACAAAGACTATGGATTTATTTTAGTAAACTTTGCAAATCCCGATATGGTAGGTCATACAGGTGTTATGGAGGCAGCCGTCAAGGCTTGTGAAACAGTTGATACCTGCGTAGGTAAAATTGTTGAAAAAGCAAAAGCAAATGGTGTTGCGGTTATATTAACTGCAGACCACGGGAATGCCGAATGTATGGAAGATAAAATAACCCACGCTCCATACACTGCACATACAACAAATCCAGTTCCGTTATTTGTTATGAACGCAGGCGACATAAAATTAAAAGAAACGGGAGCATTGTGCGATATAGCTCCTACAGTTCTTGATATAATGGATATACAAAAACCCGAAGAAATGACGGGAAATTCTTTGATAAAATAGTATCAAACGACATCTTTAAGTTTAAAATTTATATCGTATTATATTAATATAAACAGATTAATTTTAAAGGGCAAGTAAATGAGTTTAGCAAAAATAGAGGATTTACCGACTGTATATAGTGCAAAAGAAACAGAAGAGGCGATATATAAGTTTTGGGAAGATAATGAATGTTTTAAGGCAAATGCAAAAAGTGAAAAAGAGCCTTATTCAATAGTAATTCCTCCGCCTAACGTTACGGGTGTACTCCATATGGGGCATGCTCTTGACGGAACTTTGCAGGATATTTTAGTAAGATATCACAGAATGTCAGGTTATGAAACTCTATGGATGCCCGGAACCGATCACGCAGGAATTGCCACTCAAAATGTTGTTGAAAAAAAATTAAGACAAGAAGGCAAAACAAGATTTGACCTCGGCAGAGAAAAATTTGTTGAACTCACATGGGAATGGGCAAACGAACATAAAAGCGCCATATTAAACCAATTTAAAAGATTAGGTGCGTCATTTGACCGTTCAAGAGAAAGATTTACACTTGATAAAGGCTGTTCTGACGCTGTTAAAGAAGTTTTTGTTAAACTCTATGAAAAGGATTTAATATATAAAGGCGCCTATATTGTTAACTGGTGTCCGAGATGTCAGAGCGCAATATCCGACATTGAAACGGACTATGAAACAGAGCAAAGTAATTTATGGGAAATAAGCTATCCGCTAAAAGATGAACAAGGCGCAATTGTTGTTGCGACAACAAGACCTGAAACAATATACGGTGATGTCGCAGTTGCAGTTAACCCTACAGATTTTAAATATAAAGATTTGGTTGGGAAAACAGTTCTAGTACCTTTGACAGGCAGGGAAATCCCGATTATAGCGGATGATTATGTAGATAAAACATTTGGTACAGGCGCATTAAAAATAACTCCGGCACATGACCCTAATGACTACGAAGTAGGTAAACGCCACAATTTAAAACCGATTTGGGTTATAGATGAAGAAGGCAAAATGATACGCTGTCCTGAAGTTTATAAAGATGTTCAAGGCTTAACACGTGAAGAAGCACGTAAAAAGACTGTTGAACTTCTGCAATATCAAAACAGGCTTGTAAAAATCAGACCTTTAGAACACAATGTCGGAAAATGCCAGAGATGCGGAACAACTATTGAACCGTTATTATCTGAGCAATGGTTTGTAAGAATGAAACCTTTAGCACAGGCAGCTATAGAAGCTGTAGAAAAAGGTGATATAAAGTTTGTACCCGAACGCTGGACTAAAAATTATCTCGGTTGGATGACTAATATCCGTGACTGGTGTATTTCACGCCAGCTGTGGTGGGGACATCAAATACCCGCATACTACAATAATGAGACGGGTGAAATGGTTGTAGCTAAGCAAAATCCTGACCCTTCTAAATACACACAAGATTCTGATGTACTAGATACCTGGTTTTCATCGGGGTTATGGCCGTTTTCTACTATGGGCTGGCCGAATACGGATAGTGAAGACTTTAAAAAATTCTACCCCACTTCAACTCTCGTAACAGGGTTTGATATTATTTTCTTCTGGGTTGCAAGAATGATAACCATGGGCGAAGAATTTACAAAGAAAGCTCCTTTTTCAACCGTCTATATCCACGGGCTTATCCGTGATGAAAACGGACAGAAAATGTCAAAATC
>CANQOQ010000051.1 GCA_947625495.1 Candidatus Gastranaerophilales bacterium
TACCACCTGCATCAATTATTGCTTTATCAGTACTGTCGCCGGAATATTCATAGAAATGATTTTGTCTGTTTTCGTCATCTTCTCTGACCGAAGCATTTATGCCTGCAACATTAAGAGTCATATCTCCACCTGCCGTTAGGCTTGAAACATCAACTTTCTCTGTTGAAGTTAAAGTAAGGTTTTCACCTGCTTTAGCAACAATACCGGGAGCTGTTGAAGCACCTTTTGTATTTTTAATATCTATATTTTTACCTGCAGTAATGTTTGTTTTTAAATCATCTGTCAGATTTAAAGTATGTATTGTAACATTACCGTTTGTAGAAGTAAGATCAACACCTTCTTTAGCTGCAAGATTTATATAGTTACCTAAAGTTAAATCATTATTGGCTTTTAAAGTTATTTTACCTTCACGTGCATATAAATTATATGGATAACCGTATAAATGAAGCTGTTCTGCTGTTATCGAAAGGTTTTTATGAGCATCAAGATTTAAACCGCCTCTAACATGCATGAAAGGAATAGTATTTTCAAAAGTAATGCTGCCTTCAGTTGAAGTAACATCAACATTTTTACCTGATGTCAATCTTGAATTTCCAAAGTTTTCGTTTGTTATATCATTTTTCGCTACAAAAGCAAGTTTTTCACCAGTTCTTGCTTCCGTATCATTAAATGTTAATTTCCCGCCTTTAGCTTCAAATGTTATACTTTTGATTGAATTGAATTTAGCTCCTTCTGAATTTAAATTACCGTTTTCAGAAGATACTTTGATTGTTGAATCAGCAGCAGTCGCAGTTAAAGTTGAATTATTTACACTAATGTCACCGCTGCCTGCTAAAATACTTACATCATTGCTGGCTGTTAATGATGATTTATTTTGTACGGTAGCTGCTTCACCTGATTTAACATTAATTTTTCCTTTTGAAGTAGCTTTTGTTGAATCCAATATAGCATTACCGTTTGTTGCTATTATTAATACGTCTTTTTCCGCATTAATATCTGAATCAGTTATATTTAAATCATTACCTGCCATGAAAGAGAATATATTAGAGTTGCCGTCAACGTTATCATTAAATTCTGATGAATTTAATGTTATGTTATTGCCGGCATTCAGGAATATTCCGTTTGAGATTAAAGTAGCACCATCAGTATTCACATCACCATTTTGTGCCATAACTATCATTGAGTTTTTTGATTCAAGTTCTGAATTTAAAACCTGAGCTTTTCCTGTTTGAGCCATTAAAGATAAGGAATTTTCCGAAGATCTGATATTTGAAGTATTTTGAACTGATAAGTCTTTCTGAGCTATTATATTAATATCTCCTTTAGCCTCAATATCAGCCTGATCAATAACGACATCAGAGTTCTTGGATGTAATTGAAATTGCTCCGTTTGAATCAATAGCTGAAGAATGTCCGAAGGATATTTTATCACCCGCATTTAATACAACATTTCCGCTTGCCAGAGTTCCTTCTAAATCCTCAGGAGCTTGAGTCGTTAACTGAGTATTTGCAGTTATTATTTTTTTGTTATCTGAAATAATTTTAATTGAATTACCTTTTATTTGTGCTGCATTTGTATAAACATTATCAGTTTTAGATTGTAATGTTACTTCTTTTTTAGCTGTAATTTCTGAGTTATCAGCCTGAGCTCTTTGAGTATCCGCAAGAATTGTTATATTATTATCAGCATTCAACATTGAACCTTTTTGAACAGAGGCAACACCTTTAGCATCAACATTTATATCTTTCTCAGCACCTATCTTGGCATTTTCAAGAACCACATCACCTGAAGTTTTTGTTTTAAATTCGGCGCTGCCTTTTGAATTTATTTCGGTTGAATCTACGGAAACTTTATTACCTGCAATAAATTTAATATCTCCGCCTTCCGTAACTTCATGAGCATCTGCTGCTATTTCTGTTGTAAGATTGGAGTTACCGCCTGTAATAATTTTATTTTCCGCTTCAAGATATATATTTCCGTCACTGTCTTTTACTGCTCTTACAGCTTTTAAAGCAGCTCCGTTTAAGTTAATCATGCTATTTTCATGAGTTGAATAATTTTTTATTTCTATATCACCTGCGGTAATAGCACCATTAGCCTGTATTTTCATTTCATTTGCAGAACTTACATGACTTGAAATATCGGCATTAGAGTTATCTTCAGCATAAGTAAAATTAACCCCGTCAGCCGTTACAAGTTTTACCTTACCAAATGCTTTTCCTGTTAAAGAATCAACAGCATTAGTTTGGATAATTGAACCTTTATATAAATCTATACTGGGAGCTGCGAAAAATACGCCGTTGCTGCCTTTTATTGTCGCACCTTCAAGTACATATATGCCTTTTCCGTTTGCACTTGCACTGCGGTTTAATTGCAATGTTTTACTTGATTCATCATAATTACCGTCTAATGTTGAAACTGTGAAAGAGTTCAAATTAACATTAGCACCTGTTCCGAATAATACTCCGTTTGGATTTAATAATAAAACTTTACCCGTAGAAGCGCCTGCACCAGAGTTAGTTATGTTACCGTATATCTGCGACATACCGCCTGCTGCTTCCACTTTATTTAAAGCGGTTTGATTTTGGTCCGTAAACTGAAAATCAACAGTTGATTCTCTACCTACATTAAATCTGTTCCAATTTAATGTACCAAGTGCGCCACTTCCGCCGTTTACAGTAATATCTGCTCTTCTATCAGAAAACTGGACATTTGTATTTTCACTGTGGGTATTAAGTTCAGGCAAAGTATTTACAGGTATATCAGCAAATACCTGACTGCTCAAACCTAAAAAGCTAAACGTACTTACTGTTAGTACAGTGCTTAATAATTTTCTCATTTTTATATCCTTTTTAAACTGATTACGCTTCCCCATATTTCTCATTTTCCCACGGGGGGGGGGAATTTTGTCAATTGATATTATATTTGACAAAATATGCAGAGTAATTTAAATAATTACTCTGCATACTATTTTTGTTATTTCTTTATTTCTTCAAGTTTTAATGTATAAGTACCAACCGAATTAACCGCTGAATCAACATTTTTCAGACTTATTTCCGATAATGGCATCATAGGTAATTCATTTTCATCTGTAGGAGGAACAGGTGATTTTTCTTCTGCTGACGGATTTTCAGGAAGTTCAGGATCTTCTATTTCAGGAAGTTCACTGCCTTCTTCATCTATACCCGGAGCTTTTTCACAATCATCATCATATTCCTTATTTGGATCGTATTGCTCTTCATAATTTCCTTTATCAGGATTTGGATCTACCGGTTCAACGCTTGGACCGGGGTTACCGTCACCGGGCTGTGCTGTTGAAGGATCTTCAGGATCAACAAGTCCGCCTCTATTTGGTATAGTAATATCCGGTTCTTCTTTTTGATAGTTTACAGGTCTTTTATTTACCAATAAAACTTTTTCGTCTTTGTTTTTACCAAATTCAATCCAGTGTTTTTTGTTAAATTGACCGTCATCTGTTAAATCTGTTGAATCCGTAACATTAAATGCATCTTGACCTTCAGCGTTTTCGTCAGAAGTTCTTTCTGTTTCATAAGTAGTAAATGTACCGCCTACTTCAATATATGCTCTGTCTTCCGAGCTGTCACCTTCATTTTTAAAATAGTGATTTGTTGAAGATTTCGGGCTGCCTGATAAAATATTATCAGCTTTTAATGTCATATTGTTTCCGGATATTAGTTCCGATACAGCTAAATCACCTTCAGCAGTAACATTCATATTTTTTCCTGCTTTTGCAATTAAAGCTTTTTCTCTTACGTCGACACCTTTAACTTTAACATTTATGTTATTACCGGCTTCCATAGTTGTTTGAATACCATTCAAATTTACGGCCTCACCATTTGCATCTGTTGAAATATTGGTTAGAGCTTTTAATATAATACGGTCACCTTTTTGGAAATTATCTACAGCACCTTTTGTGAATTTTACTTTTCCTGCTTCAGCTTGTAATAAAATATCATCTCCTGCTTCAAAACTCCATTTCGGAACCGTTAAGTCACCTTCCTTTTTTACAATTTCTATATTTTTACCTGCTTTAAATTGTGTAGGCTGTTTTGAAGATGAGTTAAATTGAGTATTGCTTAAATCACCGAGTTTAATACTTTCATCTGTTGATTCAAGAACTAACAGATCACCGTTAAATGTTGAACCTGACAATGATTCATCGGTAATATTATTTTTAGCCGAAACTTTTACACCGGTAGCTCTCTTTGTAACATTGCCATCTTCATCTTTTTCCTGTGCAAAAGTTGAATCAACCAGAGAAACATCACCTTTTGATTCAAGAGTGATATTACCTTTCGTTAAAATATCAGAGTTCTCAGTAGATATTGAACTGTCTGAAAGAATAGTTATATCGCCTTGAGCATTTATTGCAGAATTTAATACATTAGCTTCTTTTGTTCCGTTTACCGTTATGTTATTTCCTGCTACTTTTGAACCTTTTTGTATACTTGCTTTTTCAGCAGCCTTTATGTCTACATTTTTATCTGCCGTTAATATAGAATCTTCAATTACAGAATTTAAATTTACTGATTCACTCTTTATATTACCAACAGCTTTTAAATTACTGTCTTTTACGGATGCCTTTTGTCCTGCCAGTATTTGTATATTCCCGCCATCTACAGCTTCGGCACCGTCCATATTGCTGGTTATTAAATTGGAATCATCTACTACTACATGATTATTCGCTGTTAACCAGATGCTTCCGTCATTTCCTTTTACAGCTTTTACTGCTTTTATTGTTCCTTTATATACATT